>CATWBO010000026.1 GCA_958349055.1 uncultured bacterium | reverse complement strand
CGGGCGGTCGAAGCGATTGAAAGGAACCCCTCCATGTTGAAGAAAACCCTCGTCTTCGCCCTGTCGGCGGCGCTTTTCGCGTTCTCGCTCGCCGGCTGCGGCGGAAATTCAATCGACAGCGCAAAGGCAAGCGATGCCGATTCCCAGGAAAAGACCGAGCAGGCGGCCGATGCGACCGAGGGCGCAAGCGCTTCCCCCATCACCGCCGACAAGGTGGCCGACGGCACCTATCCGATCACCGTAGATTCCAGCTCGAACATGTTCAGAATTGTGGACGCCCAGCTCATCGTGGAAAACGGCTCCATGCACTGCGTGATGACGCTTTCCGGCACGGGCTACGGCAAGCTCTTCATGGGCACGGGCGACGAGGCTGCCGCCGCGAGCGAGGCCGACTTCATCCCCTATGTGGAAAACGCGGAAGGCAAGTACACCTACGACGTGCCCGTTGATGCGCTCGACGAGGACACCGCCTGTGCCGCGTGGAGTATTAGAAAAGAGCAGTGGTACGACCGCACGCTTGTGTTCGAATCCGCCGGCGTCGATCTGCGCGCCGACGCACTGAAGTAACGCCATGCGGTCGATTCTTCCCAAGGGGGAAAACAGGAAGCGCCACGGCATCGCGGCGCGCGCGATCGCCTGCGTTCTCGTCGCCCTGCTCGCGCTTCCCTTCGCGGGGTGCAGTGCGAGCCCGAACGCGACCGGTGGCACGGCGGGCTCTCAGGAATACACTGTGAGTGTCTCGCTTTCCGGCGGGTCAGGGCGCGCAAGCATCGCCTCACCCACCACAATTGTGAAGGATGGCGACACCTACACCGCGACCATCACCTGGTCGAGTTCGAACTACGACAAAATGACCGTCGACGGCGTGGACTACGCGCCCGTAAACGACGGCGGCAACTCCACATTCGAGATACCCGTCACGCTCGACGAGGACATCGCCGTGTCGGCCGAGACCGTCGCCATGTCGACGCCGCATACCATCGACTACACGCTCCACTTCGACTCATCCACCATGAAGGAGAAATCGGGCGACGATGCAAGCGGCGGTTCCCCTGCGGGAACGGCTTCAAGCGCCGCGGCCGACTTCCACAACGCCGATTTGGGCTGCGGCTGGGAGCCGACGGGGGCGCTTCAGCTTGAATACGCCAAGCACTTCACTGTCGACGAGTTCGAAGGCGGCTTGCGGCTTATCTGCGTTTCGAACGGGGAGCGCTTCCTCGTGGTGCCGCAAGATGCGAAGGCACCTGACGGGTTGAGCTCCGACATCGCGGTCATAAGGCGCCCCGCCGACAAGGTGTACCTCGTGTCGTCGGCAACGATGTGCCTAGTCGACGCGCTCGATGCGAACGACAATATCATCATGTCGGGCACGAAGGCCGACGATTGCTCGGTCGCAGGCTTCAAAAGCGCGCTCGAAAGTGGGGCGATCGCCTACGGCGGCAAGTACAGCGCGCCCGACTACGAGCGAATATCGGCCTCGGGCTGCACGCTCGCCATCGAAAACACCATGATCAACCACACGCCCGATGTGAAGGAAAAGCTGCAGAAGCTCGGGCTCGTCGTGCTCACCGAACAGTCGTCGAGCGAGCCCGAAGCACTCGGGCGCGTCGAGTGGATTAAGCTTTTCGGCGTCCTGTTCGACAAGGAAGACGAGGCCACGCACCTGTTCAACGAGCAGAAGGCCCGCGTCGAGCAAACGTCGGGGCTCGCGTCGTCAGGTAAAACCGTGGCGTATTTCTACATTAACTCGAACGGGGCCGCCGTCACGCGGCGGGCGGGCGACTACGTGGCGCAGATGATCGAGCTTGCAGGCGGCAGCTACGCGCTCGATGACGCACAGACGGCGCCGACGTCAGGTTCGTCAGTAACGCTCGAAATGGAGCGCTTCTACGCGACGGCGAAGGATGCCGACATCATCGTCTACAACGGAACCATCGACGAATCGGTTGCCACCTTGAACGACTTCGTAGGCAAAAACGCGCTATTGTCGCAGTTCAAAGCCGTGAAGAACGGCAACGTATGGGTCACAAGCGCCGACATGTACCAGCAGATGACTTCTACCGCCGACATTATCGACGAGCTGCACGGGGCGTTCACCGGCGATGACGCGAGCGACTTCCATTATCTGAGGAAGCTCGGCTAGCGCCATGAGAAGCCGGCTTTCCATGACATACGACGAATCGGGGCGCGCCGCGCGGTATCGCGCCGTGACGACGCTGCTCGCTGTTGCCCTCATCGTGCTCGTCGGGGCCAACCTGTGCATCGGGAGCGTGCTCGTGCCCGCAGACCACATCCCCGGCATCCTTTCAGGCGGCGCGGCCAATTCCATGGAAAGCCAGGTCATCTGGGAGATTCGCCTGCCGCGCGTGCTTTCAGCCGTGCTTCTCGGCGGGGCACTTTCGCTCTCCGGGTTCCTGCTGCAGACGTTTTTCAACAACCCCATCGCCGACCCGTTCATCTTGGGCGTCTCCTCGGGCGCAAAGTTCATCGTCGCGCTTACGATGATCGTACTTCTAGGCGCGAACCAGGCCATGTCCTCGCCGGCCATGGTGGCCGCAGCGTTTCTGGGCTCCCTTATCACCATCGGCTTCGTGCTCCTCATCGCACGGCGCATAAGTTCCATGGCCATGCTCATCGTGGCGGGCGTCATGGTGGGATACATCTGTTCGGCGGCGACGAACTTCCTCATCGCCTTCGCCGACGACCAGTCCATCGTGAACCTGCACAACTGGTCTTTGGGTAGCTTCTCGGGTTCGAGCTGGGACGACGTGGCGGTCATCGCGGTCGTGGTGATCACCGTGAGCGCATGCGTATTCGCGATATCGAAGCCCCTTTCCGCCTTCCAGTTGGGAGAAGCCTACGCGAAAAGCGTCGGCGTGAACGTCGCACGCTTCCGCGTGGTGCTCGTCCTTCTAGCGAGCATGCTCTCCGCCTGCGTGACCGCGTTCGCTGGTCCGGTGTCGTTCGTAGGCATCGCGGTTCCGCATCTCGTGAAGTCGGCGCTAAAGTCGTCGAAGCCCATCCGCGTGATTCCTGCGTGCTTCTTGGGAGGCGCCATCTTCTGCGCGGGCTGCGATTTGATCGCGCGCACGCTGTTCTCTCCCGTCGAGCTTTCCATCAGCGCAGTCACCGCCATCTTCGGCGCGCCGGTGGTTATCGCGCTCATGTTGAAGAAGCGGGTGAGGTAGATGGGGGAATTCGTGCCGCGGCCCAAAATGCTCGGAGGGGACATTCCATGCTTAGACAGTCCTGAGCTCACACGAAAGCGCCAGAAGGCACTTTCGGCTCGTGCGGAACTGCGCGCGGAACGCCTCCTCCGAGCGGAGTCGAACCTCGAAACCCCGGTCGAAACGCAGGCTGACGGAGCGCCGCTTTTCCGCATAAGCGACCTGTCGGCGGGCTACGACAAGAAGGTTGTAGTCGAAGGCGTCGATCTGGAGGTTCGCGCGGGCGACGTCGTGGCGCTCATCGGGCCGAACGGCTCGGGCAAGTCGACCATCTTGAAAACCATCACACGCCATCTAGCACCGCTTGCCGGCGCGGTCGAGCTCGACGGGCGAGAGATTTCCCGATGGAAGACGGCGGAGTTCGCAAGGAACCTTGCCGTTATGCTGACAGATCGCCCCCGGACCGAGCTCCTCACCTGCCGCGATATCGTAGAGGCGGGAAGACATCCCTACACCGGGCGAATGGGCACACTCTCGCCTAACGACCATAGTCGGGTCGACGAGGCCATGAAAACCGCACATGTGGAAGAGCTCGCCGAGCGCGACTTCATGCAGATAAGCGACGGGCAACGCCAGCGCGTCATGCTCGCACGCGCCATCGCGCAGGATCCGCGTGTGCTCGTGCTCGACGAGCCCACGTCGTATCTCGATATCCGCTACCAGATCGACCTGCTGCGAATACTTCGCCACCTTGCGAAATCGCGGAATGTGGCTGTCATCATGTCCATCCACGAACTCGAGCTCGCGCAGAAAAGCGCCGACAAGGTGATTTGCGTGAAGGACGGCCGAGTCTTCCGCGCCGGCACACCCGAGAAAATATTTACGCGCGAGACAATTGGCGAGCTCTACGGCCTTCAACATGGCACCTTCAACGAGCGCTTCGGCAGCGTGGAAATTGGGCGCCCGCACGGCGATGCGCACACGTTCGTCATCGCCGGCGCAGGTACGGGGTCGGCTGTGTTTCGCCAGCTCATTCGGCAGGGCAAGGCGTTCTACGCGGGCGTTCTGCACGAAGGGGACATCGACTGCGAGCTCGCGCACGACCTGGCGACGGAATGCGTGGCCGAGCGCGCCTTCGAGCCGATCGGGGATAAAACCATAGCCCGCGCCAAAGAGCTCCTCGTCCACTGCGCGCGCCTTATCGTGTGCCCCGCCGCCTTCGGCACCATAAACGCCCGCAACGCAGAGCTCGTCGCCTTCGCACGCTCGCATGGTATCGAGGTCATACGAGCGTGCGAAGGCGCATCGGAGGATCCCCAATTGGAGTGGGAAGGATAAACTGGACTTTCATTTAAGGATCCTCAGGCTACAGCTCCTACGCCGACGAGGTCTCCAAGGCGCCGGAGAACCTCGTGAACAGGAATTTCCACGCCGACGAGCCCAACCGGCTGTGGCTCACCGACATCACCGAGTTCAGGCTCCCGGGCGGCGAGAAGGTCTACCTCGTGTACTGTCGGGATAGGCGCATCAAGAAGTCCCTCGAGTGGCTGAGCCCGATGGAGTACCGCAGGAAGCTTGGATACGCCTAGGCGCGGTCCAAGAAATCGTCCGCACCCCCATATGCTATCTAGCAGCAAAAACAGAAACTATTTAACCGCAACTCATTGAAGGGATGCTTGGGAACATATGCCGGCAGTAGGCCTAATCCAAGCGAGATTCCAGACTCGACAGGCCATTGAGTGTCAGGTCGTTGGCGACCTCCGAGACGCGCTCGATAGGAACCGAGCCGTCAGACAGCGCCCATGTGCGATAGATTCCGATAATACCCGACAGCAAAAACGCCAGATAGTAGTCGAACATCTCGTCCTTGAGACCTTGGGGCAGCAGATCGCGCTCGGCAATCTCGTGCTCGAGCGGCGCACGAAGACGAGCCATAAAATCATCGAGCGGAATGTTCTCGATCAGCTGACGATTGAGCACCAGGTTGTTGCACAGCGCCTCGTTAACGGTTTTAAAGAAGGTCGCCGCCGCGCCCAGGGCGCGCTCGTTGGTGTCACCGTCCATGGAAGCAAGCGTTTTCTCGACCGAGTCGACAATCATCTCCACCACATCGACGGCAATGGCATCGAGCAAGCCATCAACCGTACCAAAGTGCACGTAGAAGGTTTTACGGTCGACATTGGCCTCGCGCGCGATGGCACTCACCGTAATGTCTGCCAGCGGCTTTTCCATGAGCAAGCGCTCAAAAGCGGAAAGGATGGCATTGCGGCTGCGAACGATACGGCGATCAATACGCGGTTTGCTGGTTGCCATGGGCGTGCCCCTTCGATATGCGAGCATTCATCAACAGATGAGAGATAATCTACGTAAGAGGATTATCCCCCATACAGCACAAATATGCCCCGCATCATGAAGAACGCACGACTGTCCTACTGCGACTTAGGGTGCTTCTTCTTATTGAGTGCCGACGGAGATACGCGAATACCATCGCCTGTCTGGCGCACATAGGCTTTATGAGCCGGCTTAGCGGTCCCAGAAGCCTTCTGAGCGTGCTTCTTGGGATCAACGGTAACAGCATTCGTGGGGTGCGGCTTAGTGGGCGCAGAGGGCGTCTGAGGCGTGCGGCCGAGCTTGCGCATCACGCGATCCCAGCGCGCATGGATGCTCTCGTTGTGGGCACTCTTAAGTCCCAACAGGGGCGCAGCCAAAATGGTCGGCGCAATAAACGTAATGAGGCGCCACAGCAGATAGCCAGCGGTCGAAGCCGACCCAAAGAAATGACCCAAGAACAATGCAAAGCCGCCCTCAGCGCCACCAGTTCCACCGGGCAAGGGAACCGCAGAGCTCAGCAGCTGGACAAAAGCGCTCGCGGCCATGACCGAGAAAAAGTCGACCTCGTGGTGGCCAAAGGCAAGCATCAGGAAATACGGCACCAGATAGAAAAACGCGAGCTGCAGCATGGTGATAAACACGGTGAGCAGCATGGAAGAAAAATGTCCGGCCGAAAGCTTGAACTTCTCGGAGAAGGAGTAGATCTCGCCATCGACAAACGCGCGCCATCCCTCGATCTTAGTGGCCGAGACACCAATGCGCTCAAGCCAATTGATGATGCAATGGGCGACGCGCGTGACGGTCTTAGGCATGAGCGCGACGGCGAAGATGCCAAGCAAGATGCAGCAGTGCCCACCAAAGCTAAAGACGCACAGCAGCGTCATGTCGCCATAGCGCTCGGCGAAAAACGGCATGCGAGCAAGCAGTAGGATAGCGCCCCAGGCAACGAGGCCAAACTGGTACACGATAAAGCGTGTGAACTGCGTGGCGCCAGCCTCGCCGACATTTTGGCCCGCCTTGGTCAGGCGGTAGATCTGGGCGGGAGTCGAGCCCATCATCATAGGTGTGAGGTTGCCAAAGAAGATGCCACTCGCCTCGACCGAAATCAGATCGCGAATGCCGACGGGTGAATTGGGGTCGAGCCATACGGCGATCGCATAGGCCACAATGCCAAAGAACAGATACATGAACATGCAAAGACACGCGACAAAGAGCCATGACGCCTGCACGCTCGACATAGCGGCCCAGAACTGCCCCATCTGCCCGGTTACCACCAGATAGACGATATAACCCACCAGCACGACGCCGATAAAGATGGCGCCGCGGCGTGCGCTCTTATTGTCATCTCCGCCCGAGGCCTCAACCTCAACCTGGGGCTTAGACGTATGCTGAGAGGACTCCGTCATGAGACTCCTTCTAACAGTCAAAATATCTTGGTTATTGTACCCGCAAGGACCATAAGCAGAACGCAAAGCTCTGGTTCAAACGGGAATTGCAGACGGTTGTTTGAAAATAAAAAACCCGGCCTTCCATGGGAAGTCCGGGCATCAGATGCGTGGTAGCCCGTACCAGATTCGAACTGGTGATCTCCGCCTTGAGAGGGCGGCGTCCTAAACCGCTAGACGAACGGGCCACATGACATCTGCACTGCCGTGCTGCGAGGAAATATATTACGGGACAAAAAACATCAGCGCAAGAAGAAATTCCAAATTGCCGAAAAATTGTCGGCAGGTTATGGAACACACAGGTAAACTGGGTAGCTAATTCAAGTTGAGACGGACCAAAAGAGCTTCGCGCTCGTTGAGGATGTTGTCTTCGATCACGGCGTCGAGGGCGGAGTTGAGTAGCTGCCCCAGTTCCGGCCCGGGCTTGACTCCGGCACGGATCAGGTCGCCGCCGTTGATGGCGAGCATCTTGAGCGTATAGGGCTCCCCCGCCTCCAGCAGCTCGTGCGCCAGCGCGCGCATCTCCTCAATCGTCTCGACGTAATAGAAACACGACGGGGCCTTACCGAGCGTATCGGCACGCTTAAGATCCATGAGCTCGTCAATCAGACGCGGCGTATCGACGCCCTCGCCCGAAAGCGCGCGCATCATATTGAGCAGGCAGGAGCGCTCGGGACGCAGCGGCTTGTCGTGATACTTGATGAGTAGGCACACGTCGCGAACCAAATCGTGCGAAAGCGCCAGGCGATCCATAATGATGCGCGCCTTCTTGGCGCCGAGCTCGGGATGACCGTAGAAATGTCCGCTGCCGGCGTGATCGACCGTGAAACACTCAGGCTTGGACACATCGTGCAAATACGCCGCCCACATCAGGCTCATTGAGGGTGTAACGCCGTCGCACAGCGCCAACTCCCCCGCCACCGTCAGCACACGTGCGATATGCTCGTAGACGTTAAACGCATGATAGACACTGCGCTGATCAAACCCGCGACCCGCTGCCAACTCGGGCACGGCGGCGCAGATGAGCTCGGGGTAGCGCAGCATGGCGTCTCCCCCGTGGCCGGTCGAAAGGATGCCCTCAAGCTCAATACCCACGCGCTCGCGCGCCACGGCATCGAGCAGCGGAGCGCACTCGGCAAGGGCACGCTTGGTCTCGGGCTCAATCACAAAGTCTAGGCGGCAGGCAAAGCGCACCGCGCGCAACATGCGCAGGGCATCCTCGTTAAAGCGGCGCTTAGGATCACCGACCGCGCGAATCAGCTTGCGGTCTAGGTCGCCCTGGCCATCGTAGCGGTCGACAAGGCCGCGCTCGGGATGCCACGCCATGGCATTGACGGTAAAGTCGCGGCGCGCCAGATCGTCCTCAAGCGAAGCGGCGCGCTCCACACTCTGAGGATGACGACCGTCGGTATAGAAGCCGTCTAGGCGATAGGTGGTGACCTCAATGCGCTCGCCATCGCAAATAGCCGTAATGCCGCCAAATTTAATGCCCGACTCAACTACGGCAATACCGGCGGCCTCGAGTGCCGCCTTGGACTCATGCCACAGGCCGCTGCAGCACATGTCGACATCGTGGCTGGGGCATCCCATCAGGGCATCACGCACCCAACCGCCCACGTACCAGGCCTCAAGGCCAGCGGTCTCAAGAGCGCTCAGCACGCGCAGAGAGGCGGCTGACGGCTGCGTAGCGTTAAGCGAAACATTGCACATTCCTGTGGCCTCCTGCACTTGCGGGCGTATCGATCGATGGTTTCCAAGAAGTCTAGCAAGAAACGAGAGCGGGCGCACACGCGAACGCGCTTCAAGCACGATTGGATCCCAAGGTATCGACTACAAACATGAAAAAGCACCCGCCTCGGCAATCCGAGACGGGTGCTCTACAAAGCAAGGATGCAAGGTCCGTGCGCTGCGTTAGCAGACCTGACGGATGGCGATGCCCTTCTGATACTCATCGACCTTGGCAAAATCGCCCAGACCCGGGCACTCGACCACGTTGGCGCCGGTGGCCATCGAGAGGCGCAGAGCGTCCTCAACACGCTCGGGGGCATCGTGCCACACGGACAGGAAGGCAGCGAGCGAGGAATCGCCGGCGCAGACCGTCGACAGCAGCTTGACCTCAAAGGTGCGGTTGGCAAACCAGATGTGCTCGCCGTTGGAGAAGTACGCGCCGTCGCCACCAAGGGTCAGCAGGACGTTCTTGGCGCCCTTGGCATGCAGCTCGGCCATCGCGCCCTTGACAGACTCGTCGTCGCCACCGCTCACCTTAATGCCAAAGATGTCGAGCAGCTCGTCGTCGTTGGGCTTAATGAGCAGCGGCTCCATGGCAATGAGGTTGGCCAGCTGATGGCTCGAGATATCGAGCACGAACTCGGCGCCCTTTGCCTTAACACGGCGAAGCACCTCGGCAAGGAAACCCTCGGAGGTGTTGGGGGGCAGCGAGCCGCTGATGACCAGGCACGTCATGTCTGCGAGCGAATCGATAAGCTCAAACATCTCCTGCTCGTTGGCCTCGTTGATGGCAGCACCGGCGTTGACCATGTTGTACTCGGTGTCGGGTCCGGCGTTGAGGAAGACGTTGACGCGCGTGATGCCGTCGGTCCACACGGGCTTGACGGGCACGCCCAGGGCCTCGGCGCCCTTGACGATAAACTCGCCCGAGAAGCCAGCAAAGAAGCCTAGGATCGTGGTGTCGACACCGTAGTGGTCAAGCGTAAACGAGACGTTGAGGCCCTTACCGTTGGGCGTGTAGACGGCGTTGCGGGTACGCGTGACGGTGTTGGCAGCAAGACCGTCGCAGGCGATGTTGTAGTCAATGGCGGGATTTGCAGTGAGCGTATAAATCATGAATGTTCCTTTCACGAAGCAACGTGTTAATGAAAGTATATTCCACGTATCGGTAAAAGGCTAGGACAACTCGGCGAACGGTGTGGAAGCGATGAAGTACGGCAGGACACCTCTCCCCCATGGCGGAACAAAAAGGCGCCCCAGCCGAAACCGGGGCGCCGCATGCGCACGAATATGTCGCGTTTCGATTACTGACGATCGAGCTTGCGGACAGCAACGCGCTTGCTGTACTCATCGACGTGGCCGAAGTCGCCGATGCCGACGGACTCGGCAACGTTGGCGCCGGTGGCCATAGCGAGCTTCATGGCCTCCTCGACGTTGTCGCGATCCCTGTACCACTTGTGCAGGAACGCAGCGAGGGTGCAGTCGCCGGCGCAGACGGAAGAGACCAGCTTGATGTTGAACTCACGCTTGGCATACCAGATGTCCTCGCCGTTGGAGAAGTAAGCGTCACCGCGGCTACCACGGGTGAGCAGCACGTTCTGGACGCCAGCCTCGTGAGCCAGCTTCATGGCAACGCGGACCTCGTCGTCGGTGTCGACCGGCACGCCGAAGATGGCCTTCATCTCGTGATGGTTCGGCTTGATGAGCAGCGGCTTCTTGTGAGCGAGCTCCTTGAGCTTGTCGGAGGACAGGTCCAGGACGACGTCGGCGCCACGAGCCTGAGCGTGCTCCATGACCTGAGCCAGGAAGTCGGGCGTAGCTTTGGGAGGCACGGAGCCGGAGACGATCAGGCACTCAAGGTCGCCCGCGGTGTCCAGGATGTTGTAGAGCTCCTCCTGGTGCTGCGGCGTGATCGGAGCACCCGGGTTCAGGATGCCGTACTCGTGCTGACCATCGTTGACGTAGGTGTTGATGCGCGTGATACCGTCGGTCCAGACCGGGCGGCAGAGGCAACCCAGGTTCATGACCTCCTCGACGATAAACTTGCCCGTGAAGCCGGCGAAGAAGCCGAGCGCGACGGTGTCGACGCCCATCTTCTTAAAGGCGAAGGACACGTCGAGGCCCTTGCCGTTAGCCGTGTAGCTGGCCGAGCCGGTGCGGACGTTCTCGTCGGGCTCGAGCGGAGAGCTCGAAACCGTCATGTCGACAGCCGGGTTAGCGGTTAGCGTGTAGAACATTTACAGTACCCCCTGTATATGTGAGGGCCGCGTGGTCGGCCCATTCCAACCACGCGGTAACCTCTGATACCAAATTAGCGAGCTGCGGACTCGAGCAGTGCCTTGACCTCGGCAGCGGTGTTGCAGGCGAGCGCCTTCTCGGCGAGCTCGTCGCACTCGGCCTTGGTCCACTGGCTGATGGTCTTGCGGGCGCGCAGGATGGACGGAGCGCTCATCGAGAACTCCTCCAGGCCCCAGCTGATCAGCAGCGGCTCGAGCAGCGGATCGGCAGCAGCCTCGCCGCACATACCGACCATGATGCCGGCCTTCACGCCGCTCTCGATGATGTTCTTGAGCGAGCGAAGCACGGCGGGATAGTAAACCTGGTACAGGTTGGAGATGGTGTCGTTACCACGGTCGGCGCACATGGTGTAGCCGATCAGGTCGTTGGTGCCGATGGAGAAGAAGTCGGCGACCTCGGCCAGGCGGTCAGCGAGCAGCGAGGCGGCAGGCGTCTCGACCATGATGCCGACCTCGATGTTCTCGTTGAACTTGCGGCCCTCTTCGGTCAGCTCGGCCTTGCACTGCTCGACGAGCTCCTTGACAGCCAAGACCTCCTCGACACAAGTGACGAGCGGGATCATGATCTTGACGTCGCCGAAGGCGCTAGCACGCAGCAGAGCGCGGAGCTGGACCTTGTACTGGTCGGGATTGGCCAGGCAGTAACGCACGGCACGGAAGCCCATGAAGGGGTTATCTTCCTTGACCATGTGCAGATACGGAATCTCCTTGTCGCCACCCACATCGAGCGTGCGGATGATGACAGGAGCGCCCTTGAGCGCGCTGGCGACCTTACGGTAGGCGTTGAACTGCTCCTCCTCGGAGGGAAGCTCGGCGGAGTCCATGAACAGGAACTCGGAGCGGAACAGGCCGATAGCCTCGGCGTCATGATCGAGCGCGTTGGGCACGTCATCGGGGTTGCCGATGTTGCAGGCGATGATCTTCTTGATGCCGTCGGCAGTCACGGAAGGCTTGCCACGGAAGGCCTCGAGAGCTGCCTTCTCGGCAGCGAAAGCCTCGGCCTTGGCAGTGTAGGCGGCGAGCGTCTCCTCGTTGGGATCGGCCTCGACGATACCCTTGCCACCGTCGACGACAACGGTCATGCCGTTGCGCAGTGCGGTGCAGCTGTTGGAAACCGAAAGGACGGCCGGGATCTCGAGGGCGCGCGCGATGATCGCGGAGTGTGACGTGCGGCCACCGGTCTCGGTGACGATACCGGCAACATGGGCCTTATCGATCGTGGCGGTCATGGACGGCGTGAGGTCGTGCACGACAACGACGGTATTCTCGGGCAGGACGGAGAGGTCGACGACCTCCTTGCCCAGCAGCTCAGCCAGAATACCGGTGCGGATGTCGGCGATGTCGGCCGCGCGCAGACGGAACATCTCGTCGTCCATGGACAGGAACATGTTCTCGAACATGGTCGAGGTGTCCATGAGCGCCTGCTCGGCGCAGGTGCCGCCGTCAATGGCGGCGTTGATGGCGTCGGTCATACCCGGATCCTGAGCCAGGACAATGTGTCCGCTCATAATCTCGGCCTCGGCCTCGCCCACCGTCTCCTTCATGTGGTCGGCCTGAGCCTGGGTCTTCTCGCAGAAGACCGAAAGAGCGGTCTGATAGCGCTCCTTTTCTGCTGCCGAATCAGCAACCTCGTGCGGCTCAAACGTCAAGTCGGGATCGACGGCGACCATGACGGTGCCGATACCGATGCCCTCGGAAGCGTTGACTCCCTGATACATTCCCATTCCTCTCTCCGTGTCATGCGATAAAGCGTTTTGCCATATCCATGACAAAAGAGCGCAGCTACCTTAAAACAGGTCACTGCGCCCCCAAATATGAACTTAGTTGTTCAACATGCGACCCGTTTGAGTTCTACTCGCCAAGACCGCTCTTGATGAGCTCGATGGCAGCAGCCAGAGCCTCGGCCTCGTCAGCGCCGTCGCACTTGACCTCGACCTCAGTACCACAGGGGATACCAGCAGCCATGAGGGCCATCGGGGACTTGCCGTTGACCTCCTTCTCGGGGGTGACGACCGTCACGTCGCAGGCGTACTTGCCCATGGTGGAGGCGAAGAGGCCAGCCGGACGCATGTGAAGACCCTGCGGATTGACGAGGGTAGCCTTCTCAGAAACCATAATTGACTCCTTTTTTGTGTTTAACCCCTGTCATGCATGTGGCAGGAGTCAGATTCACGACGTTGTTTATATTAACTCACATCAAACGGTTTTTCATTGTGTTTCAGACGAATTATTGGACAGATGTGTTTGTCGTCCGCTCGCCTGCCGGGCGGGGCGGTTAAGTTTGCTGCTCTACAGTCCTGCGCAAGACGGAAAGCACATTAAGTGCTTTCCTTTGCGTGCGGAACTCGCGACATACTTAACCGCCCCGCCCGGCAGGCGAGCTGCGGGAACATGCTTCCATCCAAGAAATATCGTGCGAAAGGAATTTTGGCTGAATTTCTGTTCGCGTGGGTGATTTGGTTGATGTGGGCTATCTATGCCCCTGTTGGGGACTGAGGAGTGTCCCGGGGGCTGGCAGGAAAGGAACGTCCCTAGGTGCCGGGGGCATGAAAAAGGCGGAGCCCCTGGAGAGGGACTCCGCCTTTGTTACAGGGGGCGATGTTATTCGCGTACTGTGGAATTAGACCAGGCGGGCGTTGATCGTCTTGGCGATCTCGGCGGCGTTGGTGGAACCCTTGACGGTGGCACGGAAGTCCTCGTCCATGAGCGCCTCGGCGACCTTGGACAGAATCTTGAGGTGCGTGGTGCCAGCCTGGGCGCCCGGGATGAGCAGGGCAATGGCCACGTTGACGGGAGCGCCGTCCATGGTGTCCCAGCCGGTCACGCCGGACTCGTCCTTGACGACGATGACGGCGGCCTCGGTAATAGCGTCGGACTTGGCATGCGGAATGGCGAAACCCTCCATCATGCCCGTGGTGCCCTCAGCCTCGCGGGCCAGGAAGGCGTTCATGACAGCGTCGGCATCGTTGGCGAGACCGGCCTTGACAGCCTGGTTGGAGACAAAGCTCAGGGCCTCGTCACGGGAAGCGAAGTCCTCGGCGACAAAGACGTTCTCGACCTTGACGAAGTCGGAAGCCTCGGCCTTGGGGGCCTCGACGGCAGCAGCCTTGGGAGCCTCAACCGGCTTGGCAGCGGGAGCTGCGGGAACAGCCTTCTGGTTCTTCTCGAAGTCATACTTCTTGAAGGCGACGAACAGGATGCCACCGACCACGGCGCCGATGAGGATCGCGAGGACCCACAGCGGACCGTTCTCGACAACGGGCAGGACCAGGAAGCCACCATGGGGCGCCGGATCGTGAACGTTGAACATGATGGTCAGGATCGAAGCGATGGAGGAACCGAGCATCATGATGGGCATAACGGGCCAGATGTTCTTGGTCATGAACGGAATGGCGCCCTCGGTGATGTGGGTGCAACCAAGGATGAGGTTGACGATACCGGCGTCATGGTCCTCCTGGCTGAAGTACTTCTTGCCGACGACGACGGCGAAGGTGGTGATCAGCGGCGGAACGATGCAGGCGGCGGAGACGGCAGCCATGAAATTGGTGCCGAAGTTGTAGGTGTCGGTGCCGACACCGGCGGCCAGGGCCTCGGTGAGCATAGCAGTACCGGTGACGTAGGCAGCCTTGTTGACCGGGCCACCCATGTCAAAGGCGCACATGCAGCCGATGGCAAGACCCAGGACGATAGCGCCAGATGCGGACAGACCCTTGAGGAAGTCCATCATGGCGGTGTTGATGGCAGCCATGGGGCCGGAGATGCCGAGCATCACGAGGCCGACAATAGCCGTCGAGAACAGCGGGTACAGGAAGATTGCCTTGAGGCCGTCCAGGTTCTTGGGCAGACCGGCGAAAACCTTCTCGAGCAGCAGGATGACATAGCCAGCGAGGAAGCCGCCGACGATGCCGCCCAGGAAGCCGAAGCCCACGCCGGCGCCACCGGCGTCGATCATGCCGGTCTCGGCGTTAACAGGCAGACCCTGAATGGCGATCATACCGGCAACAAAACCAGGGACGAGCGCCGGGCGCTTACCGATGGACTCGGCGATGTAGGCGGAAAGCACCGGAACCATGAGGTTCATGGCAATGCCGCCGATGATCTTGAGCATCGCGGCGAAGGTGTTGTAGTCAGAAGCCGTCGAATCGAAGGACGTGATGCCCCACAGGAACGAAACGGCGGTCAGGACACCACCGGCGACGACGAAGACCAGCATGTGGCTAACGCCGTTCATGAGGTGCTTGTAGATGACGTGGCCGATAGACTCCTTCTCCTCGACCTCGTCCTCGACATCGGCAGCGGCGGCAACCGAGCTGTCGCCCTTGGCGGCGAGCGCGCGGTCAATCAGCTTACCGGCGGCCTCAACGGACAGGGCCTTGGAAACGCCAACGGAAACCATGGGCTTACCGGCGAAACGCTCCGCCTGGACATCCTTGTCGGCTGCGACGACGACGGCCTTGGCACCGGCGATCTCACCCTTCGTGAGCTCGTTCTCGACACCGACCTGGCCATGGGTCTCAACCTTAATGGTCAGACCACGCTCGGCAGCTGCCTTCTCCAGCGCCTCCTTCGCCATGAAGGTATGCGCGATACCGGTCGGGCAACCGGTGGCGGCGATGATGTCAAACTTAGCCATGTGTCCCTCCTTCTTGAGTTATGCGCCCGCGGGCGCTCCCCTACACGCGCTTCTTGCGCGTTTTTCCACACCTGAAAGATACCAACCCACCGCTTGCGTGAGAAGAGACAAGGCGCAATTCTCCGGTGAAAGGTTCTTTCATAACCGTAAACGGTAGGTGAAAGTTTATCATCATCGCTTGAAACGGCAAGGTGTATCTTGTAATTGAAAATGCCCGTATACTATGGCATGAAAAACAAGTCCGATTTTCATGCCAACCAGGAGCCGTCCATGTCCGATAGCAGCAAGAGCGCGCTCTCCCTTATTAGCACCCACAAGGGATACAGCGAATCCGAGCAGCGCATTGTCGACTATATTCTGGAGCACCAGTCCGAGGCACCGCGCCTGACAGCCGCCCAGCTCTCACGAGCCGCCGCCACGTCCGAGGCGACGGTTTCTCGCTTTTGCCGCAAGCTGGGCTTTGGCAGCTTTCGCAGCTTTCAGTTTTCGCTGGCGCGCGACTTGGAAAGCCAGCGCAACGAGGGCCTGACCGACGAGGTCTCGCTCGACAACATGGAGCAGAGCCTCAAGAATATCCTCGCTGCCAAGGTGAGCGAGCTTAATGCGACTATCGACGGGATCGACCACGATACGCTGGCGGCTGTTGTGCATGCCCTTAAGCATGCAGGGGTTATTGAGTTTGCGGCTGTGGGCAATACGAACGCGGTCGCGCTCGATGCGACGTTTAAGTTTTCGCAGCTGGGCCTGCGCTGCATGGCGAGCACCATTAGCGAGACATCAATCGGCTTTGCGCTCACACTACGCCCCGGCGACGTCATCGTGCTCATCTCAAACTCCGGCAAATCGCGCCGACTGAATCGCATGGCAAAAGCGGCTCGCGACTGCGGTGCCACCGTAGTCGTCATCAGCAGCGACAGCAAGTCTCCACTTGCGCGCCTGGCAGACTACACTTTTAATACCGTCAACCACGAAGCGCTGCTGACGACGGGTGACTTTGCGTTCTCCAAGATCAGCGCCACGATGATCATCGAGGTTATCTACAACTTCCTGCTGCCCGAGATTGAAGACGCCCGAGAGCATATCAGCTACTACGAGGAGCTCATCCAACCGGATAAGGTCGTAGAGTAAAACGCGTAGTGGGACAAAATTTCAGTCTATTTTGTCCCACCAACACCGCTGATACGACCTAGGCTCGAGCTTCTTCGAGCATCTGCTTGGCGTGGGCCAAGCTTGCCTCGGACTGATCGCCGCTGAGCATGCGGGCAATCTCGGCGGTACGCGCCTCGCCGGTTACCTCGTCCAAATGCGTCTGGGGAACATCGCCCGGCTCCTTGCTGACAACATAATGCTTGTCGGCCATGACGGCGACCTGCGCCAAGTGGGTTACGACGATGACCTGATGCGTAGCGGAGAGATCCGCCAGCACGCCCGCGAGTGCACGCGCCGTGGAGCCGCCGACACCGGCATCGACCTCGTCAAATACCAGTGTGTCGACGCCATCAGCATTACCCAAGACCACCTTGCTCGCCAGCATAACGCGACTGAGCTCGCCGCCCGACGCAATTCGACGCAGGGGACGCGGCGTCAAACCAGCACCGCTGCGGTATAGCAGCTCGTAGCTCGAAGGACCAAGGGGCGTCCACTCAGCACGGGGAAGATCGCGCGACTCCCAGACGAGCTCGGCGCCGCTCATCTCCAGGCGAGCCATCTGGCGGCCAACCTCGTGGCAGAAGCGAGGGGCCGCCGAATTGCGAGCGCGCTTAAGTGCCTTGGCAGCGGCAAACAACTCGCACTCGGCGCTCCCGAGTGCCTCACGCGCCTTTTTAATCTGCTCATCGCCATCATCGACCAGGGACAGCAGCTCTTGCGAGCGATCGCGCATGGCAAAAACATCGTCCATGGTGGGACCCCACTGACGCAACAGGCCCTTGAGGTCGGAACACCGCTCACGCATGCGAGCGAGCTCGCGCGGGTCGAAGGCGACGCCATCGCGATAGGCACGAAGCTCGTTCGCGCTATCCTCAAGGGAGATACAGGCATCCGAAAGCGCATCGGCAATGTCACCCAGTTTGCGATCGACGCTAGCCATACGGGAAAGCTCTGCCACGGCGCTGTTCACGGCATCGAGCGCTCCCCCTTCGGCGGCAAGCGATGCATGGGCATCGTTAGCCGTGGCAACCAGTACCTCGGCATGTTCGGAGCGCGGCAGCAGCTCCTCGAGCTCCTCGTACTCGCCTGGCTTGGGGTCGACCTCGCCGATGCGCTCAAGGGCAAAGCGCGCCTCCTCGACGCGACTCCCCTGCGCACGCGAGGCCTCTTCGACACGTCGAACCTCCTTGGCGGCGACACGCGAAGCCTTAAAACAGGCGCGATACTTCTCGAGCGCCTCAAGCGCTGCGCGCCCAGCCCAGGCATCGACCATGGCAACATGATGCGCCGGATCGAGCAAGCGCTGGTGCTCGTGCTGACCGCAAAGATCCATCATCACGCCGACGCGCTCCGAAAGCTCGCGCACGCTGGCGATGCGGCCGTCAATTTTTACGCGGCTGCGGCCCTCGGCAGAAAGGCTACGCTGTACGGTGAACCCCTCCGTGTCGTGCGGACCGTCGAACAGGCGTGCCTCGACGCTCGCCAGCGCCTCACCCTCGCGCACCGTCGACGAATCCGCGCGCTCGCCCAAAATAAGCTTGAGGGCCGAGAGCAGCGCGGTCTTGCCGGCACCGGTCTCGCCGGTCAGGACAGTCAGGCCGGCACTCGGCACCAGCGTCGCCTCACGAATGAGTGCAATGTTAGAAACCTGCAGCTCATCGATCATGACGCACTCCGTAGAACACGCGGCTCACCGAGTTATAGAAGCTCTCGGGGCCGTAATCCAGCAGCAGCACATCGCCGGGACCGCGACGCACGGCCACGCTCTCGACGGTGCCATCACAGGTAATAAACTGTCCGTCGATGGCAATCGCCGGCACGCTCGGGCGATCATCGGACATAAAGATCTCGACGACATCACTCGGCGAGGTCAAAAAAGCGCGAGCCTGAATGGTATGCGGGGCGATGGGCACACAGACCATACCCGTGTAATCGGGGCTGACAATGGGGCCGCCGGCAGAAAGCGCGTAGCCGGTGGAGCCGGTCGCCGTCGAAACGACGACACCGTCGCCGCGAAGGCGGTCGATATGATGGCCGGACACCGTGATGTCAAACTCAACCATATCGGACAGGGGGCCGCGCGTAAGCGCCATATCGTTGAGGGCAAACGTGCGCACGACATCCTTCGTGCCGTCTTCACGCACCGAAACGATATCGGCGGCGATGGTGGCGCGGCGGCTCACGTGGAGCTCGCCGGACAGGGCATCGCTCACAACCTGCAAAATGTCGCGCTCCTCGGGACTCGCGGCCGTCAAAAAGCCCAAATGACCATAGGAAAGACCGAGGATAGGAATCTCACGATGGTTGAGGATGCGGGCAGCGCGCAGCAACGTACCATCGCCGCCGAGCGTAATGACCAGATCGGAGCCGTCAATGTCAGGCGTGCTTTGAATCTTCGATCGCTGGTCGGCAGCCCATGCGACCTCATAGCCCTGGCGCGTCAGCCAAAGCTCGAGCATCAGGCCGCTCTCGACCGCCTCTTGCTTGTAGTAATTAGGAACCAGAAAGACCTTCATAGCGTTGCAGCTTTCTCGCTCAAAACCGATACCTGGAATTGCAGCTCGTCTTGCGTGCGGTCGCCGGTGTCAAATCTCGTGCCGTACAGGAAAAACTCAACGTTGCCCTTGGCACCATGAATGGGTGACACGCACACATCGACCGGGAACAGGCCCTTGGCAGCAAAGAGTTCAACCGCCGCCACAAGTGTATCGCGGCGCACGACGGGATCGGTCACAATGCCGCCCTCGCCCACCAGCGCAGCCGGAGCCTCAAACTGCGGCTTTACGAGCGTGCAGAATGCACCCGTAGGCGCCAGGCACGCCAGCACGGCGTCGATGATATTCGCGATGCTGGTAAACGAGACATCACAAACAGCCAGGTCGATGGCGCCGGCATAGCCAAGCTCAGGCAGCTGCGTCACGTTGGTGCGCTCATGCAGCATCACGCGATCGTCCTGACGCAACGACCAATCGAACTGGGCGCGACCCACGTCCACCGAGACAACGGTCGCAGCTCCGCGCTTGAGCAGGCAATCGGTAAAGCCGCCGGTAGAGCAGCCCACATCCAGACAAGCAAGTCCCGTCGGATTGATGCCAAACGCATCAAGCGCGCCTTCGAGCTTAAGCCCGCCACGGCCGACATAGGGAATACGCCCCTTCACGTGCAGCGGTAGGCCCGGCGTCACCTTAAGGCCAGGCGAAGTCAAGCGCTCGCCGCCACTCGAGACCAAGCCGGCCATAAGAGTGCGAAGGGCATCCGCGCGATCGGCGCAGATGCCCTGTGAAATCAGTTCGTCATCAAGACGCACGCGTTTCATGAATGCCATCAACCATTCGTATCCGGAGATGCGGCCTAGCTATCCTGGGATTCGTTTGCCGCATCCTCATCGTATTCCTGCTCGAGCTTATCGGCCTCACGCGGCGTCAACTCAAACTTGTCGACCATATCGACCGCGCGGGAACCCAGCTCAATCGCTTCGTCAAACAGATCGAGCGAACGCTCCAGGGACGTATCCTTGGAGCGAACGGTAGCGATGATCTGGTCCAGACGGTCCGAGATCTCGTCAAAGTTGCGGACAGAACCCTCTGGCATGACTACTCCTCGAAGGAGTCGACGACAGCCTCGGCGGCGTCCGCATCCTCGGCCAGCACGCCAACCTCAGCCTGAGCAACAGCAACCTTAGCGGCAGCCTCGGCAGCCTCGGCCTCCTCGCGAGCGCGATCTTCGGCCAGAAGTTCCTGGTACAGGTCCTCGCCCGGCAGCTCCTCGCTGCGGGCGATCTTGCCCAGCACGCCGTTGACGAACGACGCGGACTGGTCGGTGCCATAGGCCTTGGCAAGCTCGACGGCCTCGTTGATCACGATGGCGTCCGAGACCTCCTCGTCGGTGAGGAAACGCATCTCATAGACGGCGATACGCAGCAGATTGCGGTCGGCGCCGGGCATGCGCATAAGATCCCAGTTCTTGGCAACGGAACGCAGAGCGCAGTCGATACGGTCGATATGCTCGTAGGCACCGCGACACAGTTCCAGCGCATAGGGGTCGAGGGGACCTTTCGAAATCAGGAAATCGCCCTCGAGGACGCGCTCGAGCGGGCTGTCCGTGGCCTCGGCCTGGAACAGCAGCTGCAGCGCCTGACTGCGGGCAAGCGTGCGCCCGCGATAAACCTTAAGGCTCAAAGGTTACTCCTTGGGGAAAACGAGGCCGTCGATACAAACGTCAACGCGCTCGACCTCGACGCCCACCTGGGCATCGATGGCGGTGACCACGGCGGCGCGAACGGCCTCGGCGAGTTTCTTGAACGGATAGCCAAAGAACACCACGACGCGCACGGTGAGCGCGAGCTTGTCGCCGACGACCTCGGCCTCGACCGCCGGCTCAGAAGCCGGGGCCTTGGACGAGAGCATCATGGAGACAAGGTTGGTGGCAAGGTCCTTGACGCCCACGGAGGCGATGCCCTCGACATCGGACACGGCGCGCGAGACGATGGCGGTCAGAACATCGGGCGAAATGCCGATGCCGTCAATCTTGATTTCCTGGGGCATGAGTCCTCCTAGAAAAGTTGGTTGCTAGACGCGGGAGACGAACTTGCCGTCGCGGGTGTCAACCTTGATAACCTCGCCCTCGTTGAGGTACATGGGGACCTGGATGACAGCGCCGGTGTCGATCGTGGCCGGCTTGGTGGAACCCTGGACGGTGTCACCCTTAAAGCCCGGATCGGTCTGAACGATGGTGGTCTCGATGAACATCGGCGGGGTCACGCCCATGAGCTCGTCGTCGGCGAAGAGCAGCTGGCAGATGTCGTTCTCGCGCAGCCACTTGGAGTTCTCGCCCACCATGTCCTCGGGAACGGGAACCTGCTCATAGGACTCGTTGTCCATGAAGATGTAGTCGGTGCCATCGTTGTAGAGATACTGGAACTCACGGGTGGTGAGCATGACGCTCTCGAACTTGGTACCGGCGTTGCAGGTGTTCTCGACGACGCGGCCGCTCTTGATGTCGCGGGTCTTGTAGCGCACAAACGCGCCGCCCTTGCCCGGCTTGACGTGCTGGAACTCGACGATGGTGTAGACCTTGTCCTTGATGCGGAGACCGAGGCCGTTCTTGAAGTCGGCGGTAGAAATGGTAGGCATAGCGACCTTTCTTGTTATAGGCAGAACGCACAAGCGTCCAAATTACATACGATGAAAATTATACACTTGCAGACGGCGCCTGCAGCGAGCGCATAAAAAGAGAACGCGGGGCGTCCGAATCGATCCGGACGCCCCGCCCCAAAAATCTATCGAAGTGGGCTAGCAGTCGATGACGTGAAGGTCATGCGGCGTCTTGGTGAAGGGCTCGTAGCCGTTCTCGGTGACGACGCCGTAGTCCTCCAGGCGCACGCCGCCCACGCCGGGCAGGTACACGCCGGGCTCCATGGTGATAACCGAGCCGACCTCGATGATATTCTTGCTGCGATTGAAGTTAGGCAGCTCGTGGATGTCGATGCCCACGCCGTGGCCCAGACCATGGTTGTAGTAATCGCCATAACCGGCATCGCCAATGATCTTCTTGGAAAGGTTGAAAATGTCGTTGCCCTCGACGCCCGGATGGATGGCGGCGACGCACTCCTCGTGCGTACGGCGCACGAGCGCGTACAGGTCGAGCTGTTCGGGCGTGGGCTCGCCCATCACGACGGTACGCGTCATATCGGAGCGATAGTCGCAATAGCCCGCGCCATAATCCATGAGAACGAAGTCGCCCTTCTCGATCACGCGGTCGCTCGGGACGGCATGCGGGTTGGCGGTATTGGGGCCGCTCGCCACGATGGAGCCGAAGGCCAGGCTGTCGGCGCCGTTGGCGAACATAAAGTTCTCGAGCTCGTTGCGAACCTGCTTCTCGGTCATGCCGGGTTTAATAAAGCCGAGCATGTGCTGGAAGGCGGCGTCGGTAATCGACTGCGCATGGCGCATGAGCTCGATCTCCTCGGCGTCCTTGATGGCGCGCATCTTGCGAATGTCGTCATGCATCAGTGGCAACATGCAGGCGACGGAACGATCCTCCAGGCCACGCTGAATGCCCTGATAGAAGTTGATCTGCATGTCGTCCTCGACGGCGCAGACGCGACACTTGTTGGCCGCGATCTTGCCGGCGACCCAGCCGGGGATGGTGCCCTCGTCCATGTCGTAGACCCAGGGGCTGCCGGCGGGCGTATTCTCCTCAAAGCTGTTGAGGTAGCGCGAGTCGGTATGGAACAGGCACTGGTCGGCCGTAATAAACGCGGCGTGCGGGAACTCGAAGGTGTAGTCGAAGACGCCCTTCACGCCCGTAAGCCAACGAAGGTTGGCCTCGTCGCGCACCACGATGGCGTCGTAGCCGCGCTCGACCATCAGGGCACGGACACGCTCGATACGACCGGCAGGACCGGCAGCAAACTCAGACATGCAGATTCCTTTCTTATTGTCCTCATAAAAGCGGGACGGGCCTCGATCGGAAGATGAAATCGCATGCGATCCGCAACCGATTGAAAACCCGCCCCTCAACATGATACGAAAGACAATGGATGTCAATAAATCTTAGAGAAGTTCTTTGCGAGAAGCCAAGTAGGCGTGAGCATGGCGCTCAAGAACCTCGTCCTCAACGCTCGTTAGACGAATGGCGCCGAGTGCCGCGGGCAGCGGCAACATACTGCGGTTCGAGCGGACAAACTGCTGCCTACGGAACTCCTCGATATATGCGGCAGGCTCCAAATCGAAGGCAAGCTCCTCGATACCAAAGTCCTCCAGGCAGTCATCGACCTCAAAGACGTAATCGATATCGAAGTCGCAGGCATCATGTGCTAGGCGCGCCTCAAAGCGCATGCCCTCGGACAACAGCTGGTAGGCAGGGACCTGCGAAGCGGGATCGCCCAAGCAGGCGCGCAGGGCACGCTCCCCCGTCTTGCCAAAATCGAGCGCATGGCGGGCGCTCGGGTTCGTGGCCATCAGTACGTCCTTGCGGGCAGTCTGAGACCACTGAACGGCATTGACGAGCGCGACCTCCTCGCCCGCGAGAATTTCGGGGACGGTCTCGGTAAACTGATTCCAACGGGACTTGCTGCTCGAAAGCATGGTGCCAACGAGTATCGCATAGCCGAGCTTGAGATCCTCGGGGTCCGCCTCGCGAACAAGGTCGAGGTCACACACGACCAAGCCCGGCTCGGGACGGAACGCGATAGCGGGAAGCGCATGCGCCGACGAGGCGACGAGCGGTTTCATGGTCGTCGCGACCGTGAGCATGGCGTCGAACGTCGTCGGCAGCAAGGCGCACTCGGTGCGACCGCACCACTGATTGGCACACCAGCAAACGACCGAGCAGGTCGCCGTGTCGCCGACAGCGACAACGAGATCGTCGCAGGTAATGCCGTTAGCCGACAGGGCGCCAAAGACGGTATCGGCATCGGTCAGCGTAGCACCGGCAGGCGAAACCTCGAGGACGAGCGGCGACACGGCAAAACCGGCGTCGACCAGCGCATGCTCGACGACCTCGCCAAAACGCTCGGATGTAGCGTCGTTCCAAACCACCATCGCGCGCTTAGGCTTGCCCACAGCCGAGGCAAACATGCGCGGCAGCTCCTCGAACGCGCCCAATCCGACGCGGACATCGACACTGCGGTTTTGGAAATTGATAAGTTGACGGCGAATCATAGCAGTCCACGCTCCAAAAGCATCTCGGCACAAAGGTAGGAAACGTCCTCGAAGGACTTGTTGCGAATATCAAGGGTAATATCGGCGGCCTGGCGATACAGCGGACGGCGATGCTCAAACAGGCGCGCAGCATGCTCGGGTGAGCGGAAATCGGGCCGGGTATCGGAACGGCGAATCTGGCGCAACGAGTCCTCAAAGTCGCCTTCGAGGTACACGCATGTACCCATCTCGTGCATCAGTTCAATGTTCACCGGCGTCTCGACGATGCCACCCCCGCACGAAACCAGCAGGCTGCGCTCGCTTTGAAGCGAACGGAGTGCCGAGGTCTCGAGCTCGCGAAAACGGTCCTCGCCCTCAGTCTCAAATATCTCGGTCACCGACTTGCCGCATCGACGCACAACCAAACGATCGGTATCGATAAATCGACGCTTGAACATAGTGCCCACGTTACGCGCGAGCGTCGACTTGCCCGCTCCCAAAAAGCCGATAAAGAAAATATGGTCGCAGCCGTGTTTGATGTGCTGAGACATGGCGAAACCTATTCCTCGCAGGGAAGGTCGCGCAGGGCCCGGCGCTCAAAAATACGGAAGATCTGCGTGTACCACAGGTCCTGGGTTGCCTGCGGCTTAACCAGAATAGTGTCAACACCGGCAAAATTACCGCTCCACACGTCCGTGTACAGTTGGTCGCCAATCAGCACGGCCTCATCGGCCGTCGCGCCCAGGCGCTTAAGACCGGCCTTGAGAGCAAACGGCGCCGGCTTCATGGCGTGGCTGATAGCCTCGAGTCCCAGCTCGCGTGCAGAGCTCATGACCTGATCGCGATGCCAGTTGTTGGACACCATGCACAGCTTAAAGCCTTTGGCGCGGGCGGCGTCGAGCCAAGCGGAAACCGCGGCGGGAACCTGCTCGGTGTCGCGCGGCACCAGGGTGTTATCGCGATCGAGCAGAATGGCGCGTTTGCCGTCGGCCCACAGGGTATCAAGGTCGATGCGGTCGACAGAGGCAACATATCGTTTGGGGCTAAAAATCCTCATGATCAATTCCAAGACTGTTGGTGCTCTTCGTAGGTCTGCGAGAAATACTCCTCGTCCTGCGTAATGTAGAAATACAGGTCATCGGAGTCTGTCGGCTCAAGCGTGGCCTTGAGCGCCTCGAGTGACGGAGAGCAGATGGGCGTGGGCGGAAGGCCCTCGTGCTTGTAGGTGTTGTAGGGGCTATCGCTCTGCAGGTCGTCGGCGGTAACCTCGCCGCCAGTGACATACATCATGGTCGCATCGCTGTTGAGATAACGCAGGCCATCGAGCTTGCCCGCCAAGCGGTTATAGAACACCGATGCCACATGCGCGCGCTGATCGGCGTTGAGACCCTCGCGCTCGACGATGGAGGCAAGGTTGACGATGTCGTAGTCCAACATCTCCACGCCGTAGCGCTCCTTGATCTTGGCCTCACAGCCGGCAAAGTCGAGCGACTTGTACTCGGCCTTAAACTGGTCGAGCATGGCGCGAATCACATCATCTGCCGTGGGCGAATCGCCCAACGAATACGTCTTAGGGAACAGGAAACCCTCAAGCGAATCGTTCGCGGCATCTTTCAGGAAGCCATAGTCATTTACGTAGTAGGAGGCCTTGGCCTGGTTAAGGAAGTCTTCCTTAGAAATGCTGTCATAAGCCTGTGCCACACGGTCAGCTACCTGGTCAACGGTCAAGCCCTCTGGAATCGTAAGCGTATTGGATCCGGCATTGGGACCCTCCATGAGCTGCTGGACGACCTTCGTCGCATCCATGAGCGTGGTAAACGAGTAGGTGCCGGGCTTGAGCGACATATCGGCGTTGAGCTTTTTGACCGCCGCGTAGTAATCCTTGGGGTTCTCGACGATATGATTCTCGGAGAGAATCGAGGCGATCGTATCACCCGAGGCGCCATCGGGAATCGTAATGGTGACCTGCTGACCAGCCGTGACCTTCGTATCCCCACCGGTAAAAAAGCCTTTGACGGCAGGTACGACAAAGAAGACGATCGCGACGAGCGCGAGCACGGCCACCACGACGCCGATAATCATGGGCATCGGGGAGCTTTTCTTTTGAGCACCGCGGCGGGCATGCGCGTTGTAGCTCGAACGCGTCGCGGGAGCCACACCGTGCGAGCCATGGGCGCGATGCGTATGAGATTGCGATTGAGGTACCTGCGCGCGTTGCGTAGGAGCCTGCTGCTTAAAACGAGTGCCGCCAGTGGGCTGCGCCGTACGAGCAGTTGGCAGCTGAGTCGTTCGCCGGGCGGGGCGGGCCGCATGCGAGGAGGGCTGCGCCGGACTTGCAACAGGCTGAGCCGGACGCTGTGTCGGCTGCACCGGGCGCTGGCCTGCCTGGACAGGGCGCGACACGGGCTGCCCCTGGCGATTCGGCTGGCGCGGGTCGGAAGCGCTAGGCATGCTGAACCTCCTCGTTTTTACGATCGAGCCACGTCTGCAAAAACAGGCTGGCGGCGATCATGTCAATCTTGCCCCTCATCTGCTTTTCGTTGAGTCCCTGCTCGCGCAGGATGCGCTTGGCCTCTTGCGAGGACAGACGCTCGTCCTCAAACTCCAGCGGAAGATCGAGCTCGTCGGCAATCTTTTGCGCCACGGCGGCGACGCGCTCGGCCTGGGGGCCGGGCTCACCGGCCATGGTCAGGGGACGTCCGCTTACCAGAATGTCGGGCTCATAGTCCTCGACCAGGTAGCGAAACGTCTTGGCCATACCGGTGACCTCGGCAGCCGGGAGCACCTTGACGGGCATCGCCATCTTGCCATCACGGCTCGAGACGGCAATGCCAATCCTGGTCTCCCCTATGTCCAATGCGAGCGCGACCACAGCGACAACTTAGGTTCTTAGGCGCCGAGCGCGGTCTTGGCGGCCGCGAGGGCATCGGCGATACCGGCGGCGTTCTTGCCACCGGCCTGGGCCATGCCGGGACGACCGCCACCACGACCGTCGACCAGGCCCGCAATCTGCTTGATCACGTTACCGGCGTGGAAACCGGCCTTGACGGCGTCATCGGAGCCGGCAGCGAGCAGGGCCGGGGTGCCCTTCTCGGTCACGCTGGCAACGACGCAGGCGACGGGGCCAGCAACCTTCTGATGCACGGTGTCCCACACGTTACGCAGGTCAGCGGCCTCGAGACCCTGAAGCTCAGCGACAACGAGCTTGTAGCCGTCGAGCTCGACAGCGCCATCGATGGCGCTGGAGATGGCATCGGAGGAGCCACCGGTCAGAGCCTTTTTGAGCTTGTTGGAAGTCTCGCGCAGCTCGGCCTGCAGGTTCTCAACGCGGGCGGGAACCTCGTCGACACGGCACTTGAGCGCGGCGGCAGCGGCGTCAACGAGTGACAGGCGGTCGGCCATATAGTCGAGCGCACCCTTGGAGGTCACGGCCTCGATACGGCGAACGTTCGAGCCCGTGGAGGACTCGGAAATGATCTTGAACAGACCGATCTCGGCGGTGTTGGCGGCATGCGTACCACCGCAGAGCTCACGGGAAAACGGCTGGTCCTCGGAGCCCACGGAGACAACGCGGACGACATCGCCGTACTTCTCGCCAAACAGGGCGACAGCACCGGCGGCCTTGGCCTCGTCGATGCCCATGACGCGGGTCACGACCGGCTTGGAAGCGAAGATCTGTTGGTTGACCAGGTCCTCGACAGCCTTGAGCTGCTCGGAGGACAGGGCCTCGAAGTGCGTGAAGTCAAAGCGCAGGTGCTCGGGTGTCACCAGCGAGCCGGCCTGGGAGACATGCTCGCCCAGGACCTGCTTAAGCGCGGCATCGAGCAGGTGCGTAGCGGTGTGGTTGCGGCGCAGGAAGCCACGGCGCTCGGCGTCGAGCGCGGCAGTCACGGCAGCACCGACGGTCAGCGTGCCCTCGACGACATGCGCGACGTGGGCATACAGGCCGTTGTGGTTCTTGGTGTCGGCAACGGTCAGCACAACGCCCTCGGCGGAAAGCTCGCCGGCGTCGCCCTGCTGGCCGCCCATCTCGGCATAGAACGGGGTGCGGTCGAGCACGACCTCGACGTCCTCCCCGGCGGCAGCGGACTCGACGGACTCACCGTTGCGCACGATGGCGACAACCTTGGCGCCCTCGATGACGTCGTTGTCATAGCCGTCGAACTCGGTCGCGGCAACCTTGTCGGAAAGCTCGACCCACACGTCGTTGAAACTGCCCCAGGCATCGCCCTTGGCGTTGGCGCGGGCGCGGGCCTTCTGGTCCTCCATGCAGGCGGTAAAGCCGTCCATGTCAACGTCGTGACCAGCGGTGCCGGCGATCTCGACGGTCAGGTCGATGGGGAAACCAAAGGTATCGTGAAGCTTAAAGGCAACATCGCCCGGAAGGACAGCGCCCTCGGAAAGCGCTGCCAGGGCCTCGTCCAGGTAGACGCGGCCGTTGTCGAGCGTCGTGGAGAAGCGCTCCTCCTCGGAGGCAACGATGCCCTTAACAAGTGCGACGTTCTTGAGCAGCTCGGGATAGGCCTCGCCCATCTGAGCGTTGACCTCGTCGATGAACTTGGTCAGGAAGGCACCCTCGATACCCAGCAGGCGGCCGTGGAACACGGCGCGACGGAGCAGGCGGCGCAGGACGTACTCTCGACCCTCGTTACCGGGCAGGATGCCGTCCGAGATCATGAAGTCGACGGCGCGGGAGTGGTCGGCGATGATGCGCAGGGAGCGGCTGGCGCCGGAGTAATCGTCGGCGACATAGGTCTTGCCGCTGATCTCCTCGCCCAGCTTGATGAGATGCTGCATCAGATCGCCGTCGTAGTTGGCGGTCTTGTGCTGCATGATAGCGGCCATGCGCTCCAGACCCATGCCCGTATCGAGGTTGCGGTGCGGCAGCTCCGGCATGGAGCCGTCCTCCTGGCGGTCGTACTGGGTGAACACGAGGTTCCAGAACTCCAGGAAGCGGTCGCAGTCGCAGCCGGGCTTACAGTCGGGCTTACCGCAGCCGACCTCCTCGCCCATGTCAAAGTAGATCTCGGAGCACGGACCGCAGGGGCCGGTGGGGCCAGCGGCCCAGAAGTTGTCGTCCTCGCCCAGACGGGAGATGTGGTCCTCGGCAACGCCCAAGGAGCGCCACACGTCGTGAGTCTCGTCATCCTCGGTAAAGACGGTGAAGTACAGGCGGTCGAGCGGCAGCTTGAACTCCTTGGTGATGAGTTCGAAGGCCCAAGCGCAGGCCTGCTGCTTGGAGACGCCGCCAAAGGAGAAGTCACCGAGCATCTCGAAGAAGGACAGGTGACGGCCGTCCTCGCCGATGCAGTCGATATCGTTGGTGCGGACGCACTTCTGGCAGGAGATCGCGCCGATCTCCTTCATGGTCTTCTTGCCCTGGTAGTACTCCTTAAACTGGTTCATGCCGGCGTTGGCAAGCAGCAGCGAAGGATCGTCGGGGACGAGGGACGAAGAAGGATAGAGCTTAAGACCGCGCTCCTCAAAGAAGTTGAGGAACTTAGAGCGGATCTCGGCCGTAGTCATTGACGGGTAGTCAGCACTCATAGAGGGAATCTCCTCGGTTTCACATCGAAACAGTTCAAACGTAACGATATTACCATCCCACCGCCCCAGTGCAAAAAAGAGGGTCGCCAAACAGCGACCCTCCAGCGAAAGTGCACGTTATTCAGTACTGTGCGATCCTTTGAAAAAGGACTGCTGTAGAATTACATATAAGAGTCACCCGGAAGGAGCGATCGATGAAAAGTAAACGATTTGTCCTGAATGCACTTCTGGTACTAGCACTTTTAGCGCTCTTGGCCTTCTCCTGCTGGTACGCAAACCAACCAGCATTTGGCTACGTATTGTATGCAGTAATGTCCGGCGATAAGGCTTATTACACTCTACGCGCAATTGACGTTCTCTTTTTCTATGTAGCCGGCCCCTTATCAATCGCTTTGCTCGTGTTTATTGTCATTTACAACTTCAAGAAACGTTAATAGGGCCTATTTAGAATCCGAATCGTCCATGGAGCCGTCGATACCTGTTTTGGTATCGTCGTCCGAATTGGAATCATCGTCTTTGGCGAAGGGGTTTTTGAAGAAACCCGTCGCATCGGGCTGCAGGTCCGAAAGCTTGATCCAAGGATTATCGAGCTCGGGCTTGGGCATAGCTTTAGCCTCGGGCGCGGTCTCATTACCGATGAGCTCGGACTCGTAGATGAAGGTGTCGTCGCCGAGCGCGTCGTAGGCAGCGACCGGGTTGCCATCGGCATCGCGGTACGGTGTGCCCTTAAACACGGCGCCGTCATAGGCCACAAGCTGACGGCCGGTCTCATTCTCGAAGTAGTACACGAAGATGCCCTTGAGGGCCGCACAAAGCGGGATGGCAATAATCATGCCGATGGGGCCCATGAGCGCCGAGCCAATAACGAGCGCCGTGAGGCTCATGATGGGATGCACCTGCACCGAGCTCTGCATGACCTTAGGCGAAATCACGTTATCGGTGACGTTTTGCGCGACCATCGTCACGATGAGCGTCCATAACGCCAACATGGGGCTGAACATGAAACCAAGCACTGTGGCGATTGCTGCGCTCACCCATGGACCGACGACGGGAACCAAATGCATGATGCCGGTAAAGATAGCCATGAGCGCCGCATACGGATGGCCGATGATCATAAAACCGATAAAGGCAAGGAAACCACCGCAGATGGACGTCACGACCATACCGCGCATGTAGCCGCCGACAGAGCGAGAAAGGATGGCGACCATAAAGCGGTACGAAGTCTCCTTCTCCTGACCGATGATGGTGCAAATCTCGTGGTGCATGCGAGGGTAGTCGCAGGCCATCCAGTACGCGAGCACCAGACCCAGGAAGATCACGAACAGCTGCGAGGCCGTATTGGTGATGAGCGGGAACACACCGCGGCCAAGCTCGGCAGCGATCTGAGACACGTACTTCGATGCCACGGTGACAAGCGACGAAAGATTATCGTCCAAATACTCCTTGAGCGGCGTGTTGTTGAGCGTCTTGGCATGCGAGATCATCTCATTGAGATCGCCGCCCGCAACACGAAGCTGCTCGGGAAGGCGGCTCAGGACTTCCATGATCTGACCAAAAAGAATCGGCGACAAGATGCAAACGACGCCGACGAGCACGGCAACGACAACAATAAGCGCGATAAGCGAACCGATGCCGCGATTCACGCCATGGTGCTCGAGCCAGTTGGTGATCGGGGACATCACAAAAGCAATGATGGAGCCGACGGCAAGAAACTCGATAACCGGTGCCAGGATGCCCATAAGGTTAAAGATGACAGCGGCGATGACAATGCAGCCGACAACAGCCCAAATGCGCAGCGTCAGAATGCGGGTGTCGCGCAGCACGCGATCGGTTTGTTGGGGGTGTTCACTCATGAACGAATCATCACTCCGTCGGGGTCGATCTTGTCCTGAATCTTCTTAAGCGTGCGGCGCAGCAGGCGCGAAACCTGGACCTGCGATATACCCAGCTTCTTGGCGATCTCGATCTGGGTCATGCCCTTTACAAAGCGCAGCTCGATAACCTCGCGCTCGCGCGGCGAGAAATCACGGATGGCTTCCTCGATCACCAAGCGGTCATCGGTAAAGTCGAGCTCATTGTCGTCGTCGGCGTAGCGATCGAGAATCGAGGGGGCATCGTCGGAATCAGACGCACCAGGAGCCTCGATGGGCACCGAGGTATAGGCCGAAGACGATTCCATAGCCTCGAGGACCTCATCGACGGTCACGCCCAGGTAATCGGCGATTTCCTCAACCTTGGGCGAACGCTGTAGCTCGTTGGTGAGCTTGTCGGTAGCCTGGTTGACCTTGGCAGAAAGCTCCTGCAGGCGACGCGGTACGCGCACGCTCCAGCCCTTGTCGCGGAAATGGCGTTTGATCTCGCCCAAGATAGTGGGTGTCGCAAACGTCGTGAACTCGAGTCCGCGCTCGGGGTCAAAACGGTCGATAGCCTTGAGCAAACCCAGATAGCCGACCTGCATGAGGTCGTCGAGCGGCTCGCCGCGATTCTTAAATTTGTTGGCAAGAAACCTTACCAGGTTCATATGGGACATGACGAGCTGCTCGCGGGCGTCCGGATCACCGGTCTCCTTGTAGCGACGAAACAGCTCGCGGGTTTTCTCCTTGTCCCAAGCGGTCTTGCCGCTACGGGAACGTTCGGTCATATTAAATATCCGCCTTGAGGTCGAGGGAAAGCGTCAGGGGCGCCGCAGTCTTTTCGTAGGAGTCGCAAACGCTCGCAAGGATGAGCTCGGCATACACCGCAGCCTGGTCGTCTTCATCGACCGTAGCCTGATCGCCAAAGGTAATAGTCATGCCAACGTGGGTCTCATCGACATCGAATTTGATGGTGATGTCGTCGCAGTCGACCGCGGTGCAACCAAAAATGAAAGCCTCCTCGGCAGCCATGCGGATGTCCTCAATGCGATCGACAGACATAGAGCACAGGGCACCAACGTTGGCTGCCGTCATGCGCACAAGGCGAGCGAGACGCGGGTCACCGGCAACGGTCAGCGTGATAGGGCAGGTTGCTTCGCTACTCATCGCAGGACTCCTCAGAGGTCTCGGCGGGCGTGTAAGTGTAATACTGGGCTGCTTTAGCGGCAGGCTTTTGTGCACCATCGTCACCCGCGGCGACCTCGTCCCCGGCTTCGCCAATCAGGACGCGCTCGGTCGACTGCTCGGCTTCTTCGGCAGCAGCGGAAAGCTTGCGCTCGGCGTTGGCCGCGGGAGCCTTCACCTTATTAAAGAGTTTCTGCACAGCACCGGCAGCAGAGTCGGTCACGCTCGACACAGCATTGCTGGCCTCGGCCATGCTGCCCGTGACCTCGGAAATGTCGCGAACGACGGCCTCAACCTCAACGAGGTTGGACGTCAGGGCGTCAATGGCGGTCTTGCTCGACTTGAGCAGCGGCTCCACCTGGGCAAGTGCCGGAGTGAGTTCGTCAACGGCGCCATCAAGCTTTGCCACCACGGGCTGCGCCTCGGCGATGGTGTTGTTGAGGTCGTTCACGGTCTTATCGAGCGAATCGACAACGGTGCGGGCCTTGCGCAGGGTAAGCGCGAGCTCAACGATGGCCCACACGCCGGCAATGGCAAGCACCAGCAGGGCGATTTGAATGGGACTCATACAAGCCTCCCGGAAGAATCGAAATACAGACGTTGTTCATGGTACCCCAAAGGGGACGGAAGATTCCCAAAAGCTTACTTTGGCGCCCTGCCGCTACGGTCGCGCTCGCTTTGCTCCACACGCCATTCTTCCCAACCGCGGCCGGCAGGCTGCCAAAAGGCACCACGCTCCAGGCCTTCAGGCAAATAGTGCTGGTCGACCCAACCTTCGGGATAATCGTGTGGGTACTTGTATACACCGTACTCGTCGCTGCCGGGACGGTGACGATCGCGAAGATAGCTGGGCACCTCACGAAGGCCACTGCTGTGGATATCGGCCAGCGCCGCATCGATCGAAGCCTCACACGCGTTGGATTTAGGCGCCAAGCACACATAGAGTGCAGCCTGAGCCAGGTTAATGCGGCACTCGGGATAGCCAATGACCTCTGCAGACTTAAACGCGGCTTGCGCCACCAAAAGTGCCTGCGGATCGGCATTGCCAACATCCTCAGAAGCCTGAATCATAATGCGGCGGGCGATAAACTTAGGATCCTCCCCCGCGTCGATCATGCGCGCGAGCCAATAGATCGTGGCATCGGGGTCGCTGCCGCGCATAGACTTAATAAACGCACTGATAATGTCGTAGTGCATGTCGCCGTTTTTGTCATACGAAAAACCGCGACGCGGATTGGCAATCTTCACGTCATCCACGGTGATAGGATAGCGCTCCCCTGCCGCCGGAGCCGGCGTCCCCTCGGTATCGGGACGCGTGACGGCAATCTCGCTCGCCAGCTCGAGCGTCGTCAGGGCCGAGCGTGCATCGCCCGCAGCCAGCGTACAGATGGTCTTAACCGTATCCTCATCGGCCGAGAACTTGCCGTTCAAACCCTGCGGCGCCTCGAGCGCACGCTCGATGAGCGTGGCGATATCCTCGTCCTTCAGGTGATCAAGCTCTACCACGCGCCCACGCGACAACAGTGCGGAGTTGACCTCGAAGTAAGGGTTCTCAGTCGTGGCGCCGATCATAATGACGGTACGGTTTTCAACCGCATGCAAAAGCGCATCCTGCTGCGACTTCGAAAAACGGTGAATCTCGTCGATGAACAAGATGGTACGTCGGTCATACGTATTCAGGCGCGTCTTTGCCTCGTCGATCACGCGACGCAGGTCCTTCACGGTACCCGTGACGGCGCTGACCTCGACAAACTCGCTCTTGGTATGTTTGGCGATGATATGCGCCAGCGTCGTCTTGCCCGTACCGGCAGGCCCATACAGAATCACGCTCGACAGCACATCATGCTCAATCGCCGCACGCAACCACGAACCCTTGCCCACAGCCTTTTGCTGGCCTACGTACTCGTCGAGCGAATTGGGACGCATGCGCACCGCGAGCGGCGCATTTTTAAAGGAACGCTCGCGCGTCGAGGCAGAAAAAAGGTCGTCCATAGCCATCCTGTACATCCATCAAAATCTTTGTTCACCAACAGTATACCGAATAGATACGAACTACCGTTCGTTAATATAGGTACGATGCGGAAACTTCAGACCCGGGAATAGCTTGCTCGTCAGCTCGCAGAAATAACCGTCCGTCATACTCGCAATGTAGTCAACCACGGCTTGATTCTTGTCGTCCTGCCAGGCATAGGTACGGTCGTAGTAGGAAAGCTGCTGCTCAATGCGCGAAATGTGGTGCTTAAATATGTAGGAGGACTCGTCGCCTTCGTTTATATCCTGCAGGCAACGGTCGTAGAGCTTTTCGAAAGCCTCGCGCAGCTCCGCTTCGGAGTCGCCTTCGATACCGCCCTTGCTATAGATCTTCTCGTAGTTCTCGCGCTTCGCCCGGCGGATCTCCTCAAACAGGTCCTCGCTCATCTCGATGCGCGGCTTGCCATAGCTGTGCTCAACGATATCGATGGAGGCATGCGTAAGTATCCAGCTGTTGTACGCACCACCCAGGCCATCGTCAAAAACGTCGGGCGACAGCAGGCCCGCCGCAATGGCGTCCTGACGATCACGACCGACGTAGGCGAGGATATCCGAAATACGCACCACACAGCCCTCGAGCGTCATGGGACGCAGGTGCTCAATCGCGCTATAGCCCGTGGCGATGCAGTCCTCGACCGTCAGATCGAACTGATCAAAGGAGCCCATATCCGAAAGCTCAAACACGCGTTGCTCGTACTCGCCGTTATGGCACAGCACGCCGTCGAGAGTCTGGAGCGACACGTTGCGACCGTACAGGGCATCGAGCACGCACACCGACTGCACGTTATGGAAAAAGAAGCCGCCAGTACGCTCATGATAGATATCGTTGAGGAAGCGCTCGCCGGCATGGCCGAAAGGCGTATGTCCCAAGTCGTGGCCTAAGCCAATCGCCTCGATCAGATCGCAGTTGAGCCCCAGGGCGCGGCCGATATCGCGTGCGATGCGCGATACAAGCTGCACGTGCAAGCCGCGGCGCGACAGATCATCATTGCTACGGAAGCTAAAGACCTGCGTTTTACCAGCATATCGGGCATACGCGGGCAAATGGAGAATCTTTTCAGCATCGCGCATAAATGCCGGACGCATGAGCGTGCCCTCGTCTGCGGCTCGATCAACGCGACGGATGACCTGGTCATCGTCGCAACGGTACGGGTTGACATAGCCCGAAGCACGATCGGCGGCAATGCGCTCGACAAGTTCGGGTGATAACGCCGAGGGAATACGGTCCATGCGCGCCTTAATGACGGCCGTTTCTTGGTTAGTTGCCATGGCATGCTCCTTAAGAAGGATGCGCAATCGGTTACAATGTGCAGCCCACGACCTCGATTATGGCAAAAATCGGCACCAAAAATGGGAGCAATGGCAAGGAGCACGATTTTGTGATGAGGCAGGAGAGGGCAAGGACCAGGAGCGCGGCGGCAAATGCCACGACGCCACCCATTGGGTCGAGCGTGCAAAGCGCGAAGAGTGCCTTGGCATCTCCCATGCCGATGCCGGGGGCTTGACGGAGGCGCCGCCAGAGGGACTCGGTCAACGCGAGAGAAAGGTACACGATGACCGCAAGGCCAGCGCGGTCAAGTGCCGTGTTCAAGCCCGCATCCAGCCACACGCCCGCAAACGCCGCCACGGCACACGCAGCCGCAAGCGCGTTGGGAAACCGCCGCTCACGGGCATCGATCACCGCACCGGCAAAGGCGCAGATCCAAAATGGGATATAGAACATAGGACACCTCCCGGGACGGCTGCTCTAAAGCAAAAACCACCACAAAGGTGCATCCCCTTTGTGGTGGTTCTGATCGTGGTTACTTGGCGCCCTGCATGACCTCATCGAGGGTAACGTTAACGGCGTGCTGCGTGGGCACCCAGTCGACCTTCAGGAACAGCGCGGCAACCGTGATGGGGATATAGCTGAACATAAAGATCGGGAAGGTAAACAGGTTGGTCACCAGGCGCCACTTTTGAGCGCAATGAATGTGCTTGTACTCAAAGATGGTCGTGAGCAGCGCCAGGATAAAGAAGGTCTGGTACATCATCACGAACGTCATGATAAGCGAGGCGGCACAAGCCTGCATCTCGACCTCGGTGGCCAAGAAGCCGTGCGAAAGCCCGCCCACGATGAGGAAGGTCGCGTTGGCGAGCATGGAGATCAGGGACAGCAGCATGCCCGGAGCGATGGTCATAAACATGTCATATGCGGCAAAGCGATGATAGCGAAACGTCGATTTGACAAGATGCTTGCCGTAGGTAAAGAACACCTGGTAAAAGCCCTTGGTCCAACGCATACGCTGTTTCCAGGACGCCTTAAACGTCACGGGCTGTTCATCGAAGAACTCAGCCGGCGCATAGCCAATGCGAATGCCGTGAATAGCGCAGAACGTGGTGAACTGAATGTCCTCGGTCAGC
>CATWBO010000025.1 GCA_958349055.1 uncultured bacterium | reverse complement strand
CACCGAAACTAAATGGGGTGCCGACCTAAATGTACAGACCCCCTTTTTGCTGTATACACTTTTTCTTTGGGGACTTTCTTAAACGACCAGTCATTAAAGAACGTCCCCAACGACTACGACAACTGTTGACATCATATACTATGTGTCATATAGTAGGTGTTACACAGTATACTACGAAAGGAGGTGTGCGGATGGAGGCACAGATGAAGCGCGGCTTCCTCGAGGCCTGCGTACTCGCGGCCGTCTCGGGCGAGGAATCCTACGGCTATCAGATCGTGAAGGACGTGCCCGCGAGCATGGGGCTCACGGAGTCCACGCTCTATCCGTTGCTCAAGCGCCTGGAGAAGGCGGGGTGCATCACGGCGCGCTCCGCCGAGCACAACGGGCGGCTGCGAAGGTACTACCGCATCACGGACACCGGGCATGAGCGTATCGCCGAGTTCCTCGCCGAATGGCCATCCGTGCAGGAGATCTACCGTTACGTGAAGGGAGCGCACCATGACGCGCGATGAGTTCTTGAACCGGCTGGGCGAGCTTCTGGCCTGCCTGCCGGCAGATCAGGTAAAGGAAACGCAGGAGTTCTACGCGGAGGTCATCGCCGACCGTATGGAGGACGGCATGACGGAGGCCGAGGCTGTGGCCGCCATGGGCACGCTCGGTGAGGTCGCCGAGGCAACGCTCGACGAACTGCCCGCCGTGCCGCGCGCAATTGCGAGGACCAAGCGCAAGAGCACGGCGCTTCTATGGGCGCTCGCCATCGTGGGCTCTCCGGTATGGATTCCGCTGCTGCTCGCGTTCGTCACCGTTGCCGCTACGGTCTACATCTGCATTTGGGTTCTTGCGCTCTGCGTGTGGATCGTGGCCGCGGCATTCGGGGGCGCGGGCGTGGTGGGGCTCCTGTTCGCCGTGGACGGCATCATTATCGTGCATGTTCCGTACGTTTTAACCTCGATGGGAATGGGATTCGCTTCCATCGGTGTGGCGCTTCTCGCGGGAGCCGGCGCCTGGACGGCGTCCAAGCAAATCGCGCGCCTCTCTGCCCTTTGGGCGAAGAAAGCCGTTTCGCCCTTCTGGAAAGATCGAGGCAATAAGAGCCGCAGGGTCGCTGAAGCGGCGCCGCTCACGGCATAGGAAGGAGTGCAAACATGTCCAGCGTAAAAAAGATTTACCTTGCCGTAGCGGGTGGGCTTGTTGCCACGGGGCTCGTCCTGGCTGCTATCGGATTTGTAGCCTCCGGCTTTAACCTCGCTGTGTTCAACACACAGATCGACCTGCGCGATGACACCATCATTCTGGGTGGTGTTGAAATAGACGACCCGACAGGACTTCCACTCATCGAGCAGCTTGCCGAGGTTGGCGAGATCCATATTGGATCTGCAACGACTGGTTCGTCTTCTCCTCGCACATGATCGAGCTCGTAGCAGCCATCCCCCTTCGGGCGCACCACGACGGGCGTGAGCACGCCGCGCTCGGAGCCTTTTTGCGAGACCTTCCGTCACGCTCTTCCTGCGTGGTGAACCGGTCATCGACCGACGGGAAGCTGATGGAAATCTCTCGACTTCGGGCCAATCCCGAAAGGCTGAGGAGATGTCGAGCATGACCTCATGACGGGGATGGCCCGGCGGCAATGCCGGGCCGCCCTCGGCAGCCGAGACTCCCCGCCCCGGCCCCGGGCAAGGGGCCGTCCCTTGCATCTCCATCCCGGTTGCGAAAGAGCCGAGAAGTGGCTGCGCCTACGAGGGGATCTCCCTCGGGATGAACCGCGACGCGACCAGGCCGGCGACGGCCGCCACGCACACCGCGCCGAACACCCCAGCCGTACCCGCGGCGGTCGCGGCGGGGGCAAGCATGCCGCACGCCGCAGTCGAGACGGTGCCGCCGAAGCCCCTGAAGAACATGGCCATGGAGGTGGCGCGCCCGGCGTCCGCCGGATCGGCGCCCGTCTGGGCGGCAAGGTTGGACACGGGCATGCCGATGCCGACGCCGAGACCCAGCACCGCCGCGACGGCGGCGCAGGAGGCGACCGCTAGCATCGGGGACATCGCAGAGAACGTCACCGACGCCGCAAGGACGACGGCGGATGACGCCGCCGCGATGGCGCGGAGCCGCCCGGTCGCGCGGAACGCCGCGCCGGATGTATTGCTGCCGACCATGAGGGCAAGCGTCATGGGAATGAGCACCGCGCCGGACGAGGCAGCGGCCATGCCCAGCCCCTCCTGGAGGAGCCTAGGCAGGTAGGAGACGCCCGCCATGAGGGCGAATTGGACGCAGAAGCCGGAGACGAACCCCGCTACGACCTGCCCGCGGCGAAACAGCCCCATGGAGACGGTCGGGGCGGCCTTGCCCCTCTCCACGCGGGAAAGGAGCGCGGCGCAGGCAACGGACAGCACGACGAGGGCGACGAACTGCGGCGAGGCCATGGGAAAGACGCTGCCCGCCAAGCTGAAGGCGAGGACGAGGCTCAGAACGCACAGCGAGGCGGCGACGCTCCCCGAGACGTCGAAGCCAACTACAGGGGCCCCGGGAGCCCTGCCGGGCAGGCAACGCCCCGACAGGAACAGGGCGACGATCGAGATGGGGAGGTTGACGACGAAGATGACGTGCCAGGATAACCCCTGGGCGACGGCCCCGCCGATGACGGGCCCTACGACGCTCGCAATCCCGTACATGGCCGAAGCCGCCCCGAGGTACGGTCCCCTGTCCCTCGGGGCGAGCATCATCGCCGCGGCAATGAACACACCCGCCTCGAGAACGCCGCCGCCCACGCCCTGAAGCAGGCGGAACGCCGCCAGCGCCTCTATCGTCGGTGCGAGGGCGCACAGGACGGACGATGCGGCGAAGAGCGCGAGCCCCGCCACGTACACCCTCCTGAGGCCGAACGAGAACGCCAGCCCTCCGCACAGGAGGGTGGATACGGTGCTCGCCACGAGGTAGGCGGTCATCGGCCAGGCATAGTGGGCCTCCCCTCCGAGCGCCGCGGCGACGGTGGGCATGGCAGTGGCCACCACGGTCGAGTCGAGCGCCGCGACGAACAAGGCGAGCATGAGGCCCGCCACGGTCGACTTACCGACCGCCCCCGTCGCGGGGATGGACATCGGTTTTTCCTGCATGTTTCTTCCTCTCTACTCAGCGCCCGCCCGCGCGGGCACCGCGGGGCATCCCCCGCGTCAGACAAAAGGAAGGACGGGTCACCCCCTGGGCCTCCTCGCCACGGGCATCCAGATCTCGCTGCGATACCCTCTCGACGCGAAGTCGCCATGCGGGTACACCTCGAGGCTGACGTCGCCGGCGAGCTCGTAGCCCGAGGACGGGAGCCACTCGGAGAAGATTCTGCGGTAGTGCTCGGCGGTCGCGACGTCGCACGGCCCGGTGCAGCCGAACACGGCCCACGTGCCGGCGGGGACGTAAATCTCGTCCGCCCAGCCGGGGGCCTCCCCCGAGGACGCCACCGCTATTCGGTAGCTCGACTCCCCGCCCTCGGACACGTTGACCCCGAGAACCCCCTCGGGTCCCGAGCCATCGGCGAGGGCGAGCAGGGCCTCGATGCTCCCGGAGCGCGAGGCGCCACCCCAGAACCTCCCGAGCTCCTCTCTCCCCTCCTCCCCCATCTGGGCGAGGAGGCCCGCCTCGGACGGCCCGCACGGAAGCGACACCCCGACGAGGCGCATCCCGCCCCATGGGACGATCCTCCACGGCAGGGGCTCGGCGCCCGTGACGGTGAGGGAGAACGAGAGCCTCGGAAAGACCGAGAGCGGGGCGCCCGGGCGCTTCGCCTCGCTGGGCGAGATCCCGAGGGCGTCCCTGAACGCTCGGTTGAACGCGGTCGGGGAGCAGTAGCCGTACCGGACCGCGACGTCGACGACCCGCTCCCCGCGGGACAGGTCGAGCGCGGCGCGGGAGATGCGGCGCCGGCGCACGTACTCCCCGAGACCGATGCCGGCGATATAGGAGAACATCCTCCGGAACTGTCCCTCGGTGCAGGCGGCGAGCCGCGCCGCATGGGCGAGGTCGAGGTCCCCCTCGAGGTTCGCCTCTATGTAGTCCATCGCGTCGTTGAGGCCCTCTATCCAGCCCATCGGGTCACCATCCTTCCGAGAAGAGAGCATGGGGCAACAAGGCAGCGCAGTCCTCGCGTCCAAGGGGCGAATAATGAGAGTTTTTGATGACTGGCTCGTCGCCGACGGCCCGTCTCGATGATAGACCGTCGGCACGAGGATCCGACCCGCGAATGCCCGTTTTGCATTGTCAGGAACCTCGCTCAGAAGCACGCCATGAAGGAGGATGCCCGCCGCGCCGTGATGCGCGCGGCACACCAACGACGCGACAGCCGCGATCGAAAGCTGAGGAGGGACGTTAGCCACTAGGTTAGCAAGTAGCCCATTCCGTGCGCACAGCGCCAGGAACAGCAGCCCGCCCATCGATCACCTTGGACCATGGTACAGTCGCAGTAAGAGGACGGACAGCGGGCGTGCGCCAGGGCGAACAAATTGGCATGAAAAGAAGACGGCATAGACCTTCTGGTCATGCCGTCTTCTTTGAATGACTAGTTGTCGCTCTGGTGCCCGCGCAGCGTCGGCCGATCCGCCGTTCGGTAGAACGGCGGAACCGCCTAACCGCCCAGATAGGCTTTGCGGACGTTGTCGTCGTGCAGGAGCTCCTGTCCGGTGCCGGTCATGGTGATCTTGCCGGTCTCGAGCACGTAGCCGCGCGTGGCGATGGAAAGCGCCATCTGCGCGTTTTGCTCGACCAAGAGCACCGTGGTGCCGGCCTTGTGCAAGTCCTCGACAATCTGGAAGATCTGTTCGATCAGAATCGGCGCCAGACCCATGGAGGGTTCGTCGAGCATGAGCAGCTTGGGGTTGCTCATAAGGGCGCGACCCATAACGAGCATCTGCTGCTCGCCGCCCGAAAGGGTGCCGGCGACCTGGCGACGGCGTTCCTTCAGGCGCGGGAACTGCTCGTAGACGCGCTCGAGGCCCGGAGCCACCGTGGACTTGGGCTGCGTGTAGGCGCCCATCTCCAGGTTCTCCTCGACCGTCATCTGCAAAAAGGCGCGACGGCCCTCGGGCACCTGGGCCAGGCCCTTACCAACCAGCTTATCGGCGGGCGTATGGGTAATGTCCTCGCCCATAAACTTGATGGAGCCGGTCTTGGAACGCAGCAGGCCCGAGACAGTCTTGAGCGTTGTGGACTTGCCGGCACCGTTCGCGCCGATCAAGGCCACGATCTCACCCTCGTTGACGTTAAAGGAGATGTCCTTGATGGCGTGGATGGCGCCGTACCAGACGTTGATGTTGTAGACGGAAAGCATCGGCTCTGCCATTTAGTTCTCCCCCTTATCCTGCTTGCCCAGATATGCCTCGATAACGGCGTCGTTGTTCTGGATCTCCTCGGCCGTGCCCTTGGCGATGACCTTACCAAAGTTGAGCACGCAGATGCCCTCGCAGATGTTCATAACGAGCGACATGTCGTGCTCGATAAGCATGATGGCAATGCCAAAGGTGTCGCGGATCTTAACGATGTTCTCCATGAGCTCGGCGGTCTCGGACGGGTTCATGCCGGCGGCAGGCTCGTCGAGCAGCAACAGCTTGGGGCTGGTCGCAAGCGCGCGGACAATCTCCAGACGACGCTGGGCGCCATAAGGCAGCGAGCCGGCCTGCTCGTTTGCCAGGTGCTCCATATCAAAGATGGACAGCAGCTCCATGGCGCGCTCGTGGGCGGCCTTCTCGTGCTTCCAGTACGTCGGCAGGCGCAGCACACCCTCAAAACCGGAATAGCGCTCCTGGTTGTGCAGGCCGACCTTTACGTTGTCCTCCACCGTCATGGTGTTGAACAGGCGAATGTTCTGGAAGGTACGGGCGATGCCCATACGGTTGACCTGATAGACCGACTTGCCCGATGTGTCCTCGCCGTCGAGCAGGATGGTGCCGTGCGTGGGCTGATACACCTTGGTGAGCAGGTTGAAGACCGTGGTCTTGCCGGCACCGTTAGGGCCGATCAGACCGGCGATCTCGGTCTTGCCGATGGTCAGGCTAAAGTCGTCGACCGCCTTGAGGCCGCCAAACTCAATGCCCAGGTGGATGCACTCGAGCGCCGGGCGCTCGCCCAGGTCGCGATCGGGAACGATGGCGCCAGAAGGATACGGGACCATCTTGCCCTTGTTGAACTCAAATTTACTGGGCATCGGCTGCCACCTCCTTCTTGGAAGCAAAGCGGTCCTTGACGCGACCGAAGAACGCCTTGAGCTGCGGGTTGTTGGTAAAGATCATGACCAGGATCAGCACGATGGCGTAGATGAGCATGCGGTAGTCCGAGAACTGACGGAGCAGCTCGGGAAGCACCGTGAGCAACGCCGCCGCGATAACGGAGCCGCGCATATTGCCCAGACCGCCCAGGACCACGAACACCAGGATGAGGATGGACGTGTTGAAGTCGAACTTAGTAGCGGAGAGCTGCGAGAAGTTACCGCCGAACAGGGCCCCGGCAGCACCGGCGAGGGCAGCGGAAACCACGAAGGCGATCATGCGGTACTGGGTGACGGAGATGCCCACGGACTCGGCAGCGATCTTGTTGTCGCGCACGGCCATGATGGCACGACCGGTACGGCTGCGAACCAGGTTGAGTACAATCACGAGCGCAACCATGACCAGGATGGCACCGGCGAGGAAGGTCGAGTACGTCGACACACCCGAGGCGCCCTGGGCGCCCTTGATGATGGCGGTGCCGTCCTCGAGCAGGTGCAGGTCGTCGATCGTAGAGTTGCCCGTGATGTTAAAGATCACATGCAGGCCGCGGGAGTCGACGCCCACGATAAGGCAAGTGACGATCTCTTTGATGATCTCGCCAAAGGCCAGCGTCACGATAGCCAGGTAATCGCCGCTCAGGCGAAGGACCGGGATACCGATCAAGAAGCCCAGGATGGCGGCAGCGAAGGCGCCGACCACGATGCTGATGATAAGGCGTACCGGATCGGAGGGAACGGCGCTCTCAAGGGCGACCGCGGTGACGATGCCCGTATAGGCACCGACGCTCATAAAGCCCGCATGGCCCAGCGACAGGTCGCCCGCGATGCCGACGACGAGGTTGAGGGAAATGGCCATGACGATATAGGCCGTGATGGGAACCAGCTGACCGGCGATCATGCGCGGGATCATGTGGTTGGACTGCATAAAGAACACGATGGCGAAGGCCACGATGCACATGGCGTACGTGACAAAGTCGTGACGCGTCTGCTTGTCTTTAAGAAACTTCATAACGCTCACCTACACCTTCTCGGGGACGTACTTGCCCAAGAGGCCGGCAGGCTTGACGAGCAGGACGATGATCAAAACACCAAAGACGATGGAGTTGGCAAGGCTCGTGGAAATGTAAGCCTGCGCCATCGCCTCGATGATGCCGATGAGAATGCCACCGACAAAGGCACCGGGGATGGAGCCGATGCCGCCGAAAACGGCAGCGTCGAAGGCCTTGATGCCAGGCATGGCGCCCGTGGTGGGCTGCAGGACCGGCGAGTAGGAGCACAGCAGCACGCCGGCGATGGCGGCAAGGGCGGAGCCGATGGCAAACGTCATCGAGATGGTGCGGTTGACGTTGATGCCCATGAGCTGAGCGGCGGCTTTGTCCTCGGACACGGCGCGCATGGCTTTGCCCATCTTGGTCTTACCTGTAAAGAACATCAGGCCGGCCATGATAACCAGGCAGGCGACGATGGTGACGAGCGAGACGGCGCTTACGTTGAACTTGGCCAAGAACTCCGGCACCTGGAAGGTGACGAGCGAAGTGAAGTTCTTGGGCGTGGCGCCCCACAGAAGCTGCGCGGCGTTCTGCAGGAAGTAAGACACGCCGATGGCCGTGATCAGAACGGCCAGAGGGCCTGCTTGGCGCAGCGGCTTATAGGCCAGACCCTCGATGAGAACACCGAGAACCGTGCAGACCACACAAGAGAGAACTACAGATGCCCAGCCCGGGAGGCCGAGATACGACGTGGCACAGAACGAGACATAGGCACCGACCATGATGACGTCGCCGTGAGCGAAGTTGAGCATCTTGGCGATACCGTAGACCATGGTGTAGCCCAACGCGATGATGGCGTAGACGCTGCCCATGGACAGGCCGTTGACCAGGTATTGGATAAAGACCGTCATGTTCCACATCCCCCTTTCGAATAGGTTTCCAGTTGATGTATGAAACAGGGACGTTACATCGTCCCTAGATACCAAGCAAGCAGGGAAGGCCAAAACCTCCCCTGCTTGGGATCAAAACCGCTCTATGTAAGGCGGCCTATTAGGCCTGTACGTACTTGCCGTCGGTAATGACGTACGCCGTCGGGTCCTTCTGGACCTGGCCCTTGTCGTTCCAGGAGAGCTTGCCAGTCAGACCGTCAACAGTAATGTTGCGCATAGCCTCGGGAAGCTTCTCGGCAACCTCGGTGGGGTCGGCGTCGACACCCAGGCCGGCCTCCTTGAGAGCCTCGACCACCGCATGCACGCCGTCGTAGGCGTCGGCGGCAAACTGGTCGGGGGTATCGCCGTACTTATCTTTGTAAGCGTTGACGAAGTCGGCGTTCTTCTCGTCGTCGGCGGAGAACGGGGTCATGAGCAGCAGACCCTCGGCAAGAGAGGTGTCGAAGCCCTCAACGCCCAGGATGCCGTCCATGCCGTCGCAGCCCATCATCTTGACGTCGTAGCCCATGTCCTTGGCGTTCTTGAGCAGGACGGACGCCGGCGTGTAGTAGATCGGCGCAAAGATCATGGTGGCGCCTGCCTGCTTGGCCTTGGTCAGCTGGTTGGTAAAGCTCGTGGCGGAGTCGTCCTTAAAGGTCTCCTCGTCGACAATCTCGAGCTTGGACTTAGCGGCCTGGGCCTTAAAGGAATCTGCGATGCCCGAAGAATAGGCGTCGCCGGAGTTATAGAACAGCACGAACTTCTCGTCCGCATATTTCTCTGCCAGGAACTTGGCAGCGTTGACACCCTGGTTGGGGTCGGTAAAGCAAACCTGGAAGACGCAATCCTTGCCCTTGGTAACGTCCTCGGAAGACGCGGACGGGGTGATCATGAACGTCTCGGGGTCGTTACCGCACTCTGCGGCAACGGCGACCGACGCACCCGTGGTGGTCGGACCGACGAGGGCCTGCATGCCCCAGTCAAGCAGGGTGTTGAAGGCGTTGACGGCCTTCTCGCCGTCAGCCTGGTCGTCCTCGGCCTTGCTGACAAGCGGCAGCTCCTTAGTCGAGAAATCCTTGCAGCCAAGCTCGACAGCCTGTGTAACGGACTTGCCGTAGGACGCGTTGGCGCCGGTCAGCGGGCCGATGGTACCGATCTTAAACGAAGCGTCGCCCGACGCGGAACCGCTGTCGCCGCCGTTGGAGGAGCAGCCAGCTAGAATGGACATCGCCCCCAGACCTGCTGCGCTCGCGATAACGCTCCTGCGATTCATAACAGGGTTCAATGACTTACCGGTGAGGCTCGACATGCGGCTCTCCTCTCAAATCTCGTCGGGTTTCGGTTACCCGACAGGCCATCCTTCGCCGTGTTCGGCGTTCGCAAAATACTAGACGCTTTAGTTAAGGAAAGTGGCGATTATTTCAACTTTTCTTTGGATTTGTTCATTTATCCATAATTCTGCGTATTTCTATTACTTTATGCAGTAATGCCACTTTATTGTGTGAAAGTAATGTTTCCGTTCTGTTACAGGCGTCCCTGCCCTGAATAAAACGGCCTCACCGGTCGCGCTTTATGCGCACTTAGGCGGCGATGTACTTGCCGTCCTGAATCACATAGGCTGTGGCGGGCTTTTCGACCTGGCCCTCGTCATTCCACGTCAGCTCGCCTGTCAGGCCCTCGATCTTGATCTTGCGCATGGCCTTGGCAAGGTCGCCGGCAATGTCGGCACCGTCGGCCGAAATGTCAATCCCCGCCCTATCGATAGCCTCGACGATTGCGTGGACGCAATCGTAAGCGTCGGCGGCAAACTGGTTGGGCGTCTCGTCGTAGGCATCCTTATAGGCCTTGACGAAGTCGGCATTCTTCTCATCGTCAGCCGAAAACGGGGTCATGAGCAGTACGCCCTCGGCAAGAGAGGTATCGAAGCCTTCCACAGAGAGCAGGCCGTCCATGCCGTCGGTACCCATGAGGGTCATGTCGTAGCCCATGTCCTTGGCGTTCTTGAGCAGGACGGACGCCGGCGTGTAGTAGATCGGGGCAAAGATAAGCGTGGCGCCGGCCTCCTTGGCCTTGGTGAGCTGGTTGGTAAAGCTCGTGGAGGAGTCGTCCTTAAAGGTCTCGGTATCGACGATGTCGAGCTTGGATGCCTTGGCCTGCTCGGCAAAGGCATCGGCAACGCCCGAGCTGTACGTATCGCCGGAGTTGTAGAACAGGGCGATCTTGGCGTCTGCATACTTCTCGGCCAAGAACTTCGCGGCGCTGGCGCCCATGGTGGGATCGGTGAAGCAAACCTGGAAAACCGTGGTCTTGTCCTTGGTAACGTCGAGCGACGAGGCCGAAGGCGTGACCATGAGCATATCGTCGGCGATCTCGCCCGAGACGGCGACGGCAGCACCGGTGGTGACGGGGCCGACGAGCGCCTGCATGCCCCAGTCGCACAAGGTATTGAAGGCGTTGATGGCCTTCTCGCCGTCGGCGACGTCATCCTCGGACTTAAGCGAGAGCTTGAGGTCCTTGGTCGAGAAATCCTTGGCGGCGAGCTTGGCACCCTTCTCGGCCGAAACACCATAGGTTGCCGCGGCGCCAGTCAGAGGGCCGATGACACCAATCTTGAAGGTCTTGCCGTCATCGGCGGAGCCGCCGTCCGAGCTACCCGACGAACAACCAGCGAGTGCGGCGGTGCTGCCGAGCGCCGCGGCGCCTGCGAGAAAGTTCCTACGGCTGAGCGTGCTGTTGATGTTGAACATGGTGTCCCCCTTTTCGCTGGCCGCGGTGCGGCCGTCTTGCGGTACAGGGCAAACCTTATGGTGCAGACGTTGACAGTTTGTTACGGAGTTCCGTTTGTAGCGAGCATGTTTCCAATGTTTCCGCAGCGTTTCGGGGGTGCCGTTTTGTGCGGCTCCTGTTGCCTGGCGAGCACGCGTCCTCGGTTCACGCTAGAATGCACTCAACCTTTAAGCGGTTAATCCATCCATAAGATGCACGAAGGAGCTATCTATGAGCGAACCCCTGCGCACCGTGAACGTCGGCCTCATCGGTCTGGGAACCGTCGGCGGCGGCGTGGCCCGCCTGATTAAGAGCCACCACGATGAGTACCTGGCCGCCTACGGCATCGACCTTAAGCTGACCCGCGCCTGCGCGCTTGCCTGGGAGCAGGCTGAAGCAGCCGGTATTGAGCGCGAGGCCTTTACGAGTGACTGGCATGATGTCGTCACCGACCCAGCCGTCGATATCGTCGTCGAGCTCATCGGAGGCGAGCACCCCGCGACCGAGATCTTCACCACCGCCTTCGAGAACGGCAAGCACGTCGTCTCTGCCAACAAGGCCCTGCTGGGCCGTCATGTCGAGACACTCGCCGAGAAGGCGCGTGAGTGCGGCGTGCAGATTAAATGCGAGGCCAGCTGCGGTGGCGGCATCCCCATCGTCAGCACGCTCGAGCACGACCTGGTGGGTAACAAGATCCTGACCATCGCCGGCATCCTCAACGGCACCACCAACTATATCCTGTCGCGTATGGACGCCGAGGGCGCCGATTACGCTGACGTGCTTGCCGACGCGCAGGCCAAGGGCTATGCCGAGGCCGACCCGTCCGCCGATGTCGACGGCTTCGACGCCGCCAGCAAGACGGCCATCCTCGCCTCCATCGGCTTTGGCACCCGCGTTACCACCGACGATGTGTACCAGCAGGGCATCCGTACCATCGGCGCCGAGGACATCGCCCAGGCCCGCGAGCTCGGCTACACCATCAAGCTGCTGGGCATCGCCCGCAACACCGACGCCGGTGTCGACGTTCGTGTGCATCCCACGCTCATCCCGGCAGACCATATGCTTGCCAAGGTCAACGGCGCCATGAACGCCGTCTACGTGGTAGGCGACGCCGTGGGCGAGACCATGTTCTACGGCGCGGGCGCAGGCTCCTTCCCCACCGCGAGCGCCGTCGTGGGCGATATCCTGTCGCTCTCCGAGCAGATCAGCCGTGGCGTGGCTCCGCTGCCCGAGATTGAGCCCTATGGCCACAACCTCACCTTTAAGCCCATGGACGAGCTCCAGACCAAGTACTATGTGCGTCTGAAGGTCGCCGACCGCGTGGGCGCCCTGTCCGAGACGGTCGACATCTTTGCCAAGCACAACATCTCGATCTCGCTCATCAACCAGGTCGAGGACGGCAAGTCGGGCGTCAGCGATGCCTGCTCGGTCATCTTCCTGACGCACCGCGCGCTCGAGAAGGACGTCCAGGCTGCCGCCGCCGAGCTTGCCAGCGTCGACTGCGTGGCCGAAGTCGCCAACGTCCTGCGTATCGAGGACGTCGAGGCCTGGACCGAAGGCGTTATGGCCAACTAACCCAACGCTCGCCCGGCAATACGCGCTTTGAGGGCTCCCGTCCGACGTGGGACGGGAGCCCTTTTGTCTCCTGCCCTAAGCACAACGGCAGAGCATATTTGCGCGAGCCGCTCATCGGTAACGCGGGCTACCGTTCACCGATATGCAAACGCGACCGATTCCGGCTACCGCTACGCTGTGCTGCGAATGTCCGCCCGCGATGAGAGGAAGCACCATGTTGCTCGAGGGCAAGAAAGCAATCATCACCGGAGGCACGCGCGGTATCGGCTATGCCATCGCCTGCCGTTTTATCGAGGAAGGCGCTGCCGTCACCGTTTTTGGCTCGCGCCAGGAGACTGCCGACGCGGCCGTTGAGAAGCTGGCAGCCGCCTATCCCGACGCCAAGGTCTGGGGCCGCTCCTGCGACCTCACCTCGCTCGAAGCCGTGACCGAGGCCTTTACCCAGGCTGCCGCCGACATGGGCGGCTTGGACACGGTCGTCAACAATGCCGGCATCTCCCAGCGCTCGCCGCTCCTTAACTATACGGCCGAGGAGTTCGCAAAGGTCATGGACCTCAACGTCGTCGCCGTCTTTAACGGTCACCAAGCTGCCGCCAGGATCATGACCGAGGCCGGCCACGGCGGCACCATCACTACCACAAGCTCGATGGTCGCCAAGTACGGCCAGCCCTCCGGCGTCGGTTACCCCACGTCCAAGTTTGCCGTCAACGGCATGGTCCAGTCGCTCTCGCGCGAGCTCGCCCCCATGGGCATCCGCGTCAACGCCGTTGCCCCAGGCGTAACCAAGACCGATATGGTCGCCAACCTGCCCGAAGAGGTCATCAAGCCCATCATCGCCACTATTCCGCTCGGTCGCATGGGCGAGCCCGAGGACGTTGCCAACGCCTTCGTTTTCCTGGCGAGCGACATGTCCTCCTATGTCACGGGCGCCATCCTCCCCGTCGACGGAGCCGCCCGCTCCTAAGGAGCCACAAGCTTTGGCTTCAAGCTTCAACATAGCTCAACCAAAAAGGCGCGCCGTCTGAATCAACTGCAGACAGCGCGCCTTCTCCTGTTATGAAAGGGAAACTATGTCCCAGTATTTCGGATCAGAACGGGGCACGGTTTCCCCCAGGACCTCCTTGCGGAAACTGCATCCCACTCTGAGCGCCCATTCCGGGACACAGCTTCCCAACGGCCCCCGTTTCGGAAACCACATCCCGTTCCGAGCCTTCAAAGCGGGACGCGGCTTCCCCGAGAAAGTATCGACTACTTACCGTCGTCGTCTTCGGCTTCTTCGCGCGCATAGAGCTCCAGCATGCGGCGGCGGTATTCGCGCACGGCGAGCTTGGCGCGCTCCAGGCGGCGACGCTCGCGCAGAGTCAGCTCGGACGGGTCGACCTCGTCTCCATAGGTCTTGTCGGCAAGCAGGTGCGCCGCGTCCACGATGCGGGCATCGATGTGGCCGCTCGCCGCCTCGGCGGAAAGACGCTCGGCAATCGTATCGAGCGTAGGCAGGCCCTCGAATACGCGACCATGGCCATGCGAGGTCAGCAGCTCGTGCTCTCGTGCGAGCAGACTCGCCAAATCGTGATGGGCACGCAGGATATCGAGTGCCTCGGCAGGGCGCTCGGCAACCTCTGCCACGGCGGCGACCGGCGCGGCGTCGACCACGCGGTAGAAGAGCTGCGCGAGCAGCGGCATCAAGAATACCGTGATGGCACCGGCGGCAACCATGACCGACGCAATATCTTGCGACAGCGCGCCCGCGTTGACGGCCACGCTCGTCACGGCAACGATGATCGGCAGCGCCGTGGTGCAGTACAGGGCCACGGTAATGCGACCATACGCCGACACATCGCGCGTCGCAGGACAAATGCTCATAGAAATAAGAATGGGTACGGCACGAATAATCAACAACGCCACGATAAAGCCCACGAGCAGCCCGGGGCGCGACACCACGGCCGTCAGATCGATCTTTGCGCCCGACACGGTAAAGAACACCGGGATCAAAAAGCCGTAGGCCAGGCCGTCGAGCTTGGTCTCGAGCGTATGGTTGCCCTCGGGGATGATATAGCGCAGGACGAAGCCGGCGGCAAAAGCGCCCAACACGATATCGAGGCTAAAGATGGCCGAGAACGCCACGAGCGTGACCAAAATAAGCACCGTCAGGCGCACGAAGGTCTGCGACGTGGTATCGGCGCGCTCCTCGACAAACGCAAAGAAGCGGCTGCCGACGCGTTTGGAGCGGCTGGGGACCACGGCAAGCAGCACACACACCACGGCGAACAGGCCCAAGATCAGCAGCGTCTCGATACCCGTACGGGCAGACAGCAGTACCGACATGGCGAGCACGGGACCGAGCTCGCCCCACGTACCATAGGCGAGAATCGAATCACCGACGCGCGTTCCAGCAAGCAACCGCTCGCGCAAGATGGGCATGAGCGCTCCAAGCGCCGTCGAGGTCAAGGCGAGCGTCACGGCGATACCGTCGAAATGGCTGACCGAGAACCACGGGGTAAAGCGCACGGCAAGCCAGGCGATACAAAATGTGACAACCCACGTGGCCATACCGTAGCGCCCCTCGACGCCCGTGATGTTCTTAGGGTCGATCTCAAAGCCGGCAAGCAGGAACAAAAATGCCAGACCGAGCTCTGACACAAGCGAGACCTCGGCATCCACATGGATGACGCCAAGCATATGAGGTCCCAACACCGCGCCGAACACGAGCAAAAAGACCGTTTCGGGAACGGGTTTTCCAGGAATCGCCGAGGCGATGAAGGGGCTTGCAAAGGCCACGAGCGCGATGATGGCGAGCGAAACGAATGCCATGTGATGCCTTTCTCTTGTTTGCGCTTCACTGTAGCACCCTCGCCGTCCTCTACGCGCCGCGAGCTGTCGTATCATAGTGAGGTTTACAAACATGTGGCTCAAGGCGACCGCAGGGCAGACCCCGCAAACCGACCGCTGCCGCATACCGTACCGTACGCCCAACCGATCAGGAAGGCAGGAACCAATGGTCTCTCGTATCTACGTGGAGAAGAAACCCGGGTTCGACGTCGAGGCTCAGCAGCTCAAGGGCGAGCTGACCGAGATTCTCGGCATCAAGGGCATCGAGGCCCTGAGGATCATCAACCGCTACGACGTCGAGGGCATCGACGAGGAGCTTTTCCGCTCCTGCGTGCCGACCGTCTTTAGCGAGCCCCAGGTCGATGTGACCTACGACGAGCTCCCCGCAAGCGATGGCGCCGTCTTTGCCGTCGAATTCCTGCCTGGCCAGTTTGACCAGCGCGCCGACTCCGCCAGCGAGTGCGTGCAGCTCATCAGCCAGGGCGAGCGCCCCGCCGTGCGCTCCGCCAAGGTCTATATGATCTCGGGCGCTCTGGACGAAGCCGCCGTCGAGGCCATCAAGCACTACGTGGTGAACCCCGTCGAGGCGCGCATCGCCTCGCTCGACCTGCCCAAGACACTGTACATGGAGACCCCCGAGCCTGCGCCCGTCGAGGTGCTCGACGGCTTCCGCGAGCTCGACGAGGCCGGCCTTGCCGCCTTTATCTCCGAGCGCGGTCTTGCCATGGACGAGGCGGACATCGCCTTCTGCCAGCAGTACTTCCGCGATGAGGACCGCGACCCCACCATCACCGAGATCCGCGTGATCGACACCTACTGGTCCGACCACTGCCGCCATACCACCTTCGGCACCGTCCTGGACGACGTGACGATCGACGACGCCGTGGTGCAGCAGGCCTTCGACCGCTACATGGAGATGCGCCACGAACTCGGTCGCGACGCCAAGCCCGTCTGCCTCATGGACATGGGTACCATCGGCGCCAAGTACCTTAAGAAGACCGGCGTCATGACCGATGTCGATGAGTCCGAGGAGATCAACGCCTGCACCGTCAAGGTGAAGGTTGATGTCGACGGCGAGGACCAGGACTGGCTGTTCCTGTTTAAGAACGAGACTCACAACCACCCGACCGAGATTGAGCCCTTCGGCGGTGCCGCCACCTGCGTGGGCGGCGCCATCCGCGACCCGCTCTCGGGCCGCAGCTACGTGTACCAGGCCATGCGCGTCACCGGCGCCGGCGACCCCACCGTCCCCGTGTCCGAGACGCTCGAGGGCAAGCTGCCGCAGCGCAAGCTCGTAACCACCGCTGCCGCCGGCTACTCCAGCTACGGCAACCAGATCGGCCTTGCCACCGGCCAGGTCAACGAGCTCTATCACCCCGGCTACGTGGCCAAGCGCATGGAGGTCGGTGCCGTCGTGGGCGCTACCCCGGCAAACCACGTACGCCGCGAGTGCCCCGCCCCCACCGACAAGATCATCCTTTTGGGCGGCCGCACCGGCCGTGACGGCATCGGCGGTGCCACCGGCTCCTCCAAGACCCAGAACACCGAGTCCATCGAGACCTCGGGCGCCGAGGTCCAGAAGGGCAACGCCCCGGTCGAGCGCAAGCTGCAGCGCCTGTTCCGCCGCGGCGACGCCTGCCGCCTGATCAAGCGCTGCAACGACTTTGGCGCCGGCGGCGTCTCGGTCGCCGTGGGCGAGCTTGCCGACGGCCTGTATGTCGACCTGGACACCGTGACCAAGAAGTACGACGGCCTGGACGGCACCGAGCTCGCCATCTCCGAGTCCCAGGAGCGTATGGCCTGCGCCGTCGCCGACGGTGACGTCGAGGAGTTCATGGGCTACGCCGCCGAGGAGAACCTCGAGGCGACCGTTATCGCCGAGGTTACCGCCGAGCCGCGCATGCGCATGGCCTGGAACGGTGTCGCCATCGTCGACCTCTCCCGCGAGTTCCTCAACTCCAACGGCGCGCCCAAGCACCAGGTCGCCCACGTGTGCGCCCGCAGCGTGTGGCAGCCCAGCTGGGCCGGCACCACGCTTGCCGAGCGCATGACTTCGCTTGTCACTGACCTCAACGTCGCCTCCAACAAGGGCCTGTCCGAGCGCTTCGACTCCACCATCGGTGCCGCGACCGTGCTCATGCCTTTTGGCGGCAAGACACAGCTCACCCCGAGCTCGGCTATGGTCGCCAAGTTCCCCGTGGACGGCGAGACCACCACGGCAAGCGCCATGGCATGGGGCTTCAACCCCTACCTGATGGAGGCCGACCAGTTTGCGGGCGCCTACCTGTCCGTGGTCGAGTCCATCGCCAAGCTCGTGGCCGCCGGCTTTGAGCACAAGCGCGCCTACCTCTCCTTCCAGGAGTACTTCGAGCGCCTGCGCACCGAGGCCGAGCGCTGGGGCAAGCCCATGGCAGCCGTCCTGGGCGCCCTCATGGCCCAAATCGACCTGGGTGCCGGTGCCATCGGCGGCAAGGACTCTATGAGCGGCTCGTTTGAGGACGAGGCCGGCGAGCTCAACGTTCCGCCGACTCTGATCAGCTTCGCTGTGGCCGTGGGCAAGGCCGCCCGTGCCGTCTCGCCCGAGTTCAAGGGTCTGACGCATCGCGTCGTCCGCATCGCCCCCGCCACCTATGGTGAGGACTACCGCCCCGACGCCCAGCAGCTGCTCGCAGCATTCGATGCCGTCGAGGCGCTCACTGCCACCGGCGATGCCCTGGCCGTCTCCACGCCCGGCTACGGCTGCGGCGCCGAGAGCCTCTTTAAGATGTGCGTCGGCAACCAGATCGGTATCGAGCTTGCCGAGGACGTGGACGTGGAGAGCCTCTTCACCCCGCTCTACGGTAGCTTTATCGTCGAGCTTGCCGACGATGCCGAGCTGCCCCAGGTCGCCGACGGCGTTGTCGTCGAGCCCCTGGGCACCACCGTCGAGGGCTATGTCATCGATACCGGCTCCGAGGTCATCGAGCTCTCCGAGCTCCAAGAGGCCTGGGAGAGCGGCATCGAGGGCGTCTTCGCCTACCGCAGCGCCGGCGAGACCCCCGAGGTCGAGACCATCGACTTCCGCGCCAAGGATATCCATGTGTACGGTGGCGCCAAGATCGCCCGCCCGCGCGTGGTCATCCCCGTGTTCCCCGGCAACAACTGCGAGTACGACAGCGCCCGTGCATTCCGCGCCGCCGGTGCCGAGGCCGACACCTTCGTGATCAACAACCTCACGCCCGAGGCCGTCGCCGAGAGCACCCATGAGCTTGCCCGCCGCATCCGCCAAAGCCAGATCGTCATGATTCCCGGCGGCTTCTCGGGCGGCGACGAGCCCGACGGCTCCGCCAAGTTCATCACGGCATTCTTCCGCGCTCCCGAGGTCACCGAGGCCGTCCGCGATCTGCTCAAGGCCCGCGATGGCCTGATGTTGGGCATCTGCAACGGCTTCCAGGCCCTGATCAAGCTCGGCCTGGTGCCCTACGGCGACATCGTCGACGCCACGCCCGATGCGCCCACGTTGACGTTCAACACCATCGGTCGCCACCAGAGCCGTCTGGTGCGCACCCGCATCTCGTCCAACTTGTCCCCGTGGCTGTCGCAGTGCAGCCTGGACGACCCCTACACCGTCGCCATCAGCCACGGCGAGGGCCGCTTTGTCGCCAATGACGAAGTGCTCGCCCAGCTGATCGCCAACGGCCAGGTCGCCACGCAGTACGTGGGCGAGAACGGCAAGCCCAGCATGGATCTCTCCGTCAACCCCAACGGCTCCGCACTCGCCATCGAGGGCATCACGAGCCCCGACGGCCGCGTCCTGGGCAAGATGGGCCATGCCGAGCGTCGCGGCGACAACCTGTACCGCAACGTGCCCGAGCATGTCCCCGGCGATAAGTTCATGCCGATCTTTGAGAGCGGCGTAGCCTACTTCGCCTAAACCTTTCCCTTCGGGTACAATCCCATCGGGTAACAACACCCGCCACCGGCACTCCTGGTGGCGGGTTCTTTTTTGCTTCGCGCATGTAGGAAGGACACCATGGAAAGCCGCAAGCCATATCTCGCCACCCTGCCCGGACTCATCCTGGGCTGCCTCGTATGCTGCGCGCTCTGGGGGTCGGCTTTTCCCTGCATCAAGATCGGCTACGCGCTCTTTGGCATCCCGGCACACGATAGCGCCTCGCAGCTGTTCTTCGCGGGCCTGCGCTTCACCCTTGCCGGCGCGCTGGTCATTGTTGGCATGAGCGCGGTCCAACGCCGTCCGCTCGTTCCGCAGACGCGCGACATCAAACCTATCTTCACGCTGTCGCTCTTCCAGACCATCGGCCAGTACTTCTTTTTCTACCTCGGTCTCTCCCGTGCAAGCGCCATGTCGAGCTCCATCATCGAGGCCAGCGCTAATTTCTTGGCCATCCTCTTTGCCGCCCTGGCATTCCGCACCGAAAAGCTCGATGCGGCCAAGGTGCTCGGCTGCGTGTTGGGCTTCGCCGGCGTCGCACTCGTTAACCTTTCAGGCACGGACGGCACCTTTGGCTTTACGCTCGACGGCGAGGGCTTTATCCTGGCCTCCACCGTCGCGGGCGCCCTTTCGACCTGCCTGATCGGCATCTTCTCGCGCGAGCACGACGGCGTCTTGCTTGCCGGCTGGCAGTTCTTGGTCGGCGGCCTCGTCCTCACCGCTATCGGCTTTTTGATGGGCGGCGTGCTCTCCCCCACGGCAATCGCCCCCGCCATCGCGCTCATCGTCTATATGGCGCTTATCTCCGCGGTCGCCTACTCGCTGTGGTCGCGCCTACTTGCCGTCAACCCCGTCAGCCGCGTTTCGGTCTTTGGGTTTATGAACCCGGTCTTTGGCGTGCTGCTGAGCGCGCTGCTGCTCGGCGAGGGCGCCGGCACGAGCCCCGTTACCGTTATCGTTGCCCTGCTGCTGGTCTGCGGCGGCATCATCATCGTCAACAAACCTAAAAAGGCCTAGCGAGCTGCCGCGTTCCGAGAAAAAGACGAGGCGCATCTTCGACAGCCGCTACTAGGCCTTCGTAAGAAATAGGGGCGCACGACTCAACGGTCGTGCGCCCCTTTTTACTAGCGAATCTGAACGCCGGCTTTCTTCTTCTCGGCCTTAACGCAGTAGAGCTCCGCATCGGCGGCGCGAAGTAAGTCTTGCCAGGTATCGACCCCATCGCCGACCCGCGCGTATCCGATGGACATCCGCAACGAATACGGCACCTCGGCGCGCGCAAGCTCGTCGTTGATCGCCGTACACAGGCTGATAATCTCCTGCTCCGTCGCCGCCTTTTGAAGCACCACGAACTCATCGCCGCCGTAGCGCGCGATAAAGCCACCAGACACCGAGCAGACGTCCTTGAGCGCCGTCGCAACAACCTGAAGAGCATGGTCGCCCTCGACATGTCCATAGTGGTCGTTGATCTGCTTAAAGCCGTCGGCATCCATCATCAGCAGATACACATCCTTGGCCTGGTCCGCACCCGAGAACAGCGACAGCATATAGGTCTCAAAACGATTGCGGTTATTGAGCCCGGTCAACGGGTCAGTCGAGATCAGCTGCTCTTGATAGACGATGTAGAGCAGCAGAATGCTCAGCAGTATACCGACACAAAGGCCCGGTATCGAAAACGCCACCTGAAAGGTACCGCCCACCAGAGCGGGAACCGCAAAGAAGGCAAGAGTGCGATAAATGGCCTTCTGTTGCAGGCTTTCGACTTTTCGAGCCTGAACAAAAGCATGCAAGGACGTATATATGACGTAGCAGTAGCTAACGATAGGCTGAATCATATAAAGCGCACCGCGACGGTATATGCCCTGCGCATCGATATAGAACAGGGCGTGTGTCCAGTAGCTGGTAAACGCCAGCGCGACCACCAATACGGTCGGCAACGTCAAAAGCGCCACCCTATAGGGCGTGGTCAAGAGCTGCGAGCCCTGCATCGTCTCGGAATAGAAAAACCAAATGAGGCACGCGATGGCGAACAGCGAAAACGAGACCGCATTGGAAATCCAGTTGGCCGCGAGGCCTGCGGTGCCGCCCACTCCATCCGAGAGCACCCAGATCATATCGAAGAAAATGTACGCGGCAGACGTGTAACCCAGCATGCTAAACAACAGCTGCTGGGTACTCGAGAACAAGGAGCGGCGGCTTCGTGCGGCAAGCCCGATAAGAATAATCATGCTCAGCACAAAAATCTCGATCTTGAGTGCCTTAACCACTAGGTTCCATCCCCTCTATATCCAAGTGGCCAGAATCGCCCGAGATTCGCTCGGGCAAGAAACACCCCTTAGCCCGCAGGGGTAAGGGGAATAATAGCAGAGCGCCCGAATGACACCGAATAACAGATGCCGTACGGGCGCTCGGACGGCGTGAATTGCACACGCCGATTTCATTGATTCGAACAGGTGATTACTCGCCGTCGATATCGGTCGCGACAGCCTCCTCAATAGCCTCGACACCGGCAACCGACAGGTCTTCCTTGCCGCGGCAGAACTTCTTGTCGACCCAGCCGGTCAGGATCGGGGCCATGATCGCCGTGATGATAACGGCCGTTGCGATCTGGGCGTACGCAGTGGGCGCAAGCTCGGCATAGCGCGGCGCAACCTCGGCGAGGGCGACCGGCGTGGTCATGGCCGTACCGGCGATGGTGGAACAGGCAACAGCAGCCTTGCCGTTGCCGCCGCACAGGCGCTCAAAGACAAAGGTGATGGGACCGACGATAAAGAGCGTGATGAGACCCAGCAGGATGCCCGAAATACCACCGGTGATGAAGCTCGACAGGCTCATGGACGCACCGAGCTGAAAACCGATGACGGCAATTGCGGGATTGGTGCCGGGGACCAGCAGATTCTTGATGAACGGGAACAGGTTGCCCAGAACCATGCCAATCACGAGCGGCAGGATAGAGCCGATGATGGTACCGACGGGAATGTTGGCGAGGCCGGAGACACCCAGAATGATCATGGTGACGGCGGGGCCAGCCGTAAAGAACAGGATACCAACGGCGCCCTGCTCGGACTCGTCACCGAACTCACCCATGATGCCCGTATAGAGCGCCATGTTGCAGAACGCGATGCCGCCGATGATGGACACCGAGCTGAGGCCAAGGAAGTTGTCGTTAAAGAAATAGGCCACGCCCAAACCGAGAGCCGCCGCGACGACAAGCTTGGGGATCAGCACGACAATGCCGGTCTTGATGGCGCCCGGCGTGGACTTAAAGCTGATGCCGGCACCCACGAAGAGCAGGATCGCCGCAACGATGGTATTGGAACCACCGCGGCAGGCAGCCGTAAAGAAGCCGCCGATCTCAAAGACCTGCGGGCAGAAGGTGTTGAGCAAAAGGCCGACGATCATGGGATAGATCATGATGTCGCCCGGGATACGCGGGACCTTGAATTTCTTTTGCTCGCTGTTGGTTGCTTCCTGAGCCATGAAACCCCCATTTCCGCTGACAGGGAACAAAAGCCCACGTCATGCTTTGCTACAGTAAAGTCTGACCATGGTACCAGAAGAAGCAGACCAGCTCGATGAGAAATTCGATTCGGGAACAGCGACGACAAAAGGAGGCACCGGCCCCTATATGAGGCTCAAAACGATATACAGCACAACGCCCGAGACACAGCACCACAACATCGACTTTGTCTTGATTGCCACCACAACGACGCCGGCGGCAGCAACCCAGGGAACCAAGGTCGGCCACAGCCCCGCATCGAAGGCCCCGGGGCTTACCAAATCGTTGGCGACCAGCGCGGCAAAGGCGGCAGGCGGGATGTAGCCCAGGGCCTCGGTGACGCGGGGCGGAAGGGTCCGCCCGCGCAGGGCGAACGCCGGCGCGATGCGAAAGAATGCGATGGCCGCCCACGACGACAGCCACAGAACCAAGAACTCGTTAACGGGCATCGCGAGCACCCCTCCCATCGGACAAGGCATCGCACACAAGCGCGATGGCAACGCCGACCACGACGCTTGCCGGCACGGCGATATTCGCAAGGCCCAAGAACTTGAACATGGCGACGGACACCGCGCCCGAAACCGCCGCGACGACATTGCCGCGCGACAGGCACTGCGAAAAGAGCAGGCAGATGAAGAGAGACGTGCAGACAAAGCCTGCGATAGCGGTAGGAACATCGATGGCAGCGCCGGCAACAGCGCCCGCCGTGCACGAGACGCCCCATGTTGCGATCAGAATCGCGTTGAGCGCAAAGGCCTCCTTAGGGCCCCAACCATCGCCCTCGACCAACTTGGCCAGCGAGATGCCGTAGGCCTCTTCGGTAAGCGTCGCCGTGACCGCCAGCGTCTGGCGTTTCGAAGCCCCGGCAAGGTGCGGCGCAAGCGATGCCGAGTAGAGCGCAAAGCGAGAGGAGATGGCAGCGACGCTTGCGATAATCGAAGGTGCCGGCACGCCCGCCAGCCATAGGTTGCAGATCATGAACTGGCCGCTGCCCGTCACAAACGTACTGCTCAGGGCAAAGACCATCCAGGGCTCCATCCCCGTTTGACCCATAATCATTCCGCACGGCGCGCCCACCGCAACATAGGTGAGCATCACCGGCCAAACGGTTTTAACAATTCTGAGCACCATATCGTTCCTCGTCATTAGAAGTAGTCAGTGCCGCTCATTGTACGTGACGGAATCTGCGGCAGGCTACGGCATAATTCGCCTACAATTGCCACCGGATCGAAAGACGTTTCTAAGGAACTCATTATGGCAACCATCGATCGAACACGGGCACTTGCGGCCTTTAAGGACTATACCGATGCCTACGACGCCACAAACCCGCGTATCGCACTCAAGGTCGAGCACACATACCACGTGGCAGAAGCATGCGATGCCGTCGCCCGTGAGCAGGGCTGGCAGACGGCAGACATTGACCTAGCCTGGCTTTGCGGCCTACTGCACGATATGGGTCGATTTGAGCAGCTACGCCGTTGGGACACCTTTAAAGACGCCGAGAGCATGAGTCACGCCGCATTGGGCGTCGAGGTCCTCTTTGGCGAGAATCCTGCCGACGCCCCCGCCACGACCGGTATTCGCAACTTTATCGAGACCGATAGCTACGACGAGCTGATTCGCACAAGCATTGCGTATCACAGCGATTTTCGCCTGCCCACGCAGCTCGATGGGCGCACACGCCGCTTTTGCGACATCGTGCGCGATGGCGATAAGGTCGATATCATGCGCACTATCGCCGACAGCACGGTCGACACCGTCCTCAAAGTGAGCGAGGACGAGTTTCTTAACAGTCATTTTTCGGCGCCGACATTGCAGGCCTTTGCCGAGCGCCGCTGCGTTGCGCGCGATGAGCGCAACGAGCCGGCAGACTACCTGGTGGGGCTCATCTGCTTTATGTTTGAGCTCGTATATCCGGCAAGCCGCGCGCTGGCGCGCGAGCAGGGCGACATTTACCGACTACTCGACGAGCCCTTTGGCATCACGGAGCCTTTCCGCGACCCTGAAACGCAAATCACCTGGGGGCGCATGAAGGCCGAGCTGCACGCTCGGCTCGTCAACAGCGCATAAGGCCTAACCGGCTGCAACCGCTTTTCTTACCGATGCAACCGGTATTCCCATCGCCGACCGGTATTTTGCCACGACCCGTCGAGACAGGTTTACCCCCTCCGAAACAAGAATATCCGTCAGTTTTTGGTCGGACAGGGGCTTTCCAGGATCTTCGCAATCTATCAATTCGCGCATCCTCGCCTGAACCGATTCCGCCGAGATATGGCCTGAACTCATATTTGACCTCTGTTCATAGGCAACCGACGAAAAAAGCGATTTGAGCTCGACCATGCCGCAAGGCATCAACACCCATTTATCTCGAACGGCTCGGCTCACCGTCGATTCGCTCACACCGAGTTCCCGGGCTATAACGTCCATGGTCAAAGGGACAACGGCGTCAACGCCCTCGCTTACCGCCTCCACTTGATGTGCCGCCACCGCCCTTATCACCGAGGCAACCGTCGTCTCACGTTGATGCAGCACATTCTTTAAACTTTTGGCCCCCTCCAACCATTTTCCGCATGTGCCCTGTGTTGCGCCCTCGTCCAGGCGGGAGGCCAATCGCTCATCGATCCTAATCGCCTCGCTCCAGGATGAAGCAAGGACGACCTCCACGCCGCCCCTCTCATCGGGAATCAATGTCGCCTCAGGCTTGATGCGAACCGCGTCGTTAAGCACATTGAAGCCTCTGGAAGGAATAGGACTTAGTCTACGGATAACCCGTACGCTTGCGTCCACGTCTCCCCTACGCACATTACAGGCACGTGCGATACTTCCCAATTGGTTGCGTGCGAGCTCATCAAGGTGCCCATTGACGATTTCATACGTCAAGTCATAGTCGTGTCCCATAGCTTTAAGCTGGAGCACCAAGCATTCTTCCAGACCGCACGCGCCCACCCCAACGGGATCCATGGCCCTAAGCGTCCCGATCGCCTTTCTCGCTATTGGCTCGATACGCGGATCTTCCAGGCATCTCTCGACGATAGGCTTTGGAAGGTATCCCCTCGCATCGAGGCAATCGATCATGTATCGACATAGCGTCTCGACGTTCTTCTCAAGATCAAAGAATGGGATCTGCTCCTTAAGATAATCATGGAACGTGAACGGTTCAATCGCGCGGGCAAACGGATCATCGTCTTCATCGCGAACGCGCCATGTCGTCTCGGATCTTTCCTGGAACGCATCAAGATCGATGAGGGGATTCTCCATGACCTGCTCGGAGAGATAGGTCTCCAGGTCCATCGACGACATCTGCAAAACCAGAAGCGATTGCCTCATGGTCGGCGTTAACGCAAGTTTTTGAACCTGTGCCTGGGTCAGTCCCTGAGCGTGGACCGCCTTCTGCCCGAGCACAAGGCCTTTCCTGCCGGCCATAGGTCACCTCATCTTTTATCAGCACAATTTTCGGACGAGAAAAAGCGCGCGACATAGCATATGTCATCATCGCTGACCACAACGCCCAGCTCACGGCCAACAGCATCAAGCTCCTCGCGAATCGTCTCCACCAGGCCCCAATGCTCCTCCATAAAGCTGCCCTTATCGTCGAACGGATAAGACGGCCCGCCGGTCTTCAACCTCTCGAACAGGCAGCCCAAATGCAACAGGACGCCTATGCGGACATCGGGAAGCAGGGTGCGGGACATCCTGTCCTGTATGGTGGCAACGGCATGCTGGATAAGCCTCGTTAAAAGATCGACGTCGATGCTTTTAAGCATCGAGCGAAGCGTCTCCCCGACGTTATCGACGAGGTACTCGGAATCAATCTTTTCTTGGATCTTAGGAATGGCATGACCCTCAAGCACGTCGACCAATGAGAAGAGCTCGACGGGAACCTGAACGGGAAGGGAGGAGACTATGCACAGAACGGTGCCGGACCGCTCAAGCGTCCGAACGGTATCCTCAACATCTTGCATGCCCATACCACACGTCACAACATCGCAAAAGTCGTTATGAAGGTCAAGGCTTTCCTTTAAGAAGGACTTGATGATCGCGGCGCCTCCACGGCCCGTCGAACATGCGGCCACCACATAACATGTTCCCGATGAATACGCCGTCTGCACCGCGGCGCTGGGAACAGGCGTACCCAGCAGGTCGTTCACATTGGCCATGTCCCCCATCAGCCCGTCAAGCGTGGCACCGAGAGACGCCTTCCTCGCGGCTTCGATAACATGCATTGTGCTGGCGAGCGAAAACGAACGCGCGGGGATTCCGGTTTCCGCCGTAATCCTCTCGGCAAAGTGGGAAAGTGACCCCATGTCGACGAGACAGAAAACGCCTTCTTGGGGTTTTACCTCCTTGACGATATCCAGTACCCGTGTATAAACCTCCGAGGGGGTTTCGGTAAGTGCCGCATCGATCCCCACGACGCTCTGCATCCCCAGGATCCGATTGGCGGTCTCAGCCATCGAAGAGGCAGTCGATGGACCATGCATCACGACGAGCACCAATACGCCAGATTTCGGCCCATCGGATTCACCGCGCAAAAACAGGGCAAAGAAACCGACCTCTTCCAGAGGAACCTTGATTTCGAAACGGGATTCGACGATGGCCGCCATCTCAAGAGCCGCCGAGAATTCCTTGGGATAGTTCTTCCTGATATCGTTCAACTTGGGATTGATAGCGGTCTTGCCGCCTTTGAGCCGCGAGACGGTGCTCGTGAGATGCGCGGCGAAACCGAATCTCAATCCCTCGTCGAACGTTCTATCGAGCCGCTCGGATGCCACCGCCAAAACGACATCGGTGGCCTCGACCATCTCGGGAGAGACCAGATTTCTCACATCGGCGACGGACGCCGAGGCGCATCGTGTTTCTCCCGATTGAAAGTACTCGGCTATCCGCTCCCCCACATCCTCCGCGATCGTCGATTCGCGGGCCCCTGCCGCTCTGAGCATATCGATGCGCTCGTCGATCATCTCGTAGATGTCGTTTCTGCGATTTGGCTCCACGGCGTTTTCGGCAAAACGCTCCCGTGTCGAATCAAAACAGCAATAACGCGGGTCCTCCGAGCGATAGTCGCCCCAAACCTCCTCGCGATCGACGGTTCTGTATAGACCCTCTCGGATCGACGGCGGCAGATCAAGCGAGGATACCTTTATATCTCCCACACCACGGCTGTCCGAATAGGCATACGCGCAGGTGATTTTGATATCGCTCTTAAGCTGCCCGACGTTTCCCGGGCAATCATAGGCAAGCAACGCCTTGACCGCGTTCGTCGACACCGATATCGGCTTACCCAAATGCCGCGATTCTTCCAAATAGAACCGCGCGATTAGCGAGAAACGTTCCGCCCGGCCTCTTTCGGCCAGGGACGGAATCTCGACAGTCATCGGAATTCTGCGCAAAAACGTCGCCAGAAGCACCGACGAAAGGTCCTCCGTGGTCGCGCACAGGAGAAGGACCTGGGCACCGCGTTCGCTCTCGGTATCCCCCAGCCTCCTAAACACCCCGCGATCGATGTAGGTGAAGAGCATCTCCTGTCCCTGTGGCGGTAGACGATGGACTTCATCCAAAAAGAGGATGCCTCCGTCAGCCTTCTCTATAAGCCCCGGACGGTCTTCATCGGCACCGGTATAGGCCCCTTTGCGGATCCCCATGAACTCGCTGACCAGTAATTGGGGGTTATCGGCGTAGTCGGCGCAATTAAACGAGACAAAGGGCGCACCGGGGCCCAACCTCCCCGATTGCACGGCATACGTGTATATCTCTTTTGCGAGCATCGACTTGCCCACACCGGTCGGCCCATGCATGAGCATGTGAATTCCATGCGGTGGGTACAATACGGCGGCTCGTATGAGCTTTATCTGCTGACGCATGCAGGGATTCAACTTCTCGAAAGCGCCGAGCGCATCGACATCCCCCTCCGGACAATCCGGCCCGAGTGCCCGATACGAGGCTTTCTCCAAGGGTGCCCCCTTCTCAGGACCCGTCTCCGCAGCGATACAATGATTGTTTACGGGACGATAGCGAACGGGGCGCGTCGTCCCCTTGACGGCCTCCCCCATACGGCAGAGCTCATTCAGGTCCCCGCTGACACCCGCACGCGAAAGCCCCAAGGCCGTCGCCAATTCACTTGCGGTCACGCCCTCGGTGGAATCTAGCTTTACCAGACCTTGCCTTACGATATCGATTCGTTTCATTAACACACCTCCTAGTTGCAAAATACAGCAAAATACTAGTGTCTGTAAAGTTGGCACACATATTGCTTAAATGAAATCAACCTAGTTTTGACCTAGTTAAAGGAGGTACTTATGGCAACTGTCAACGATGCTTTTGTAGAAGAACTCATGGGCTTTGTGATGCTTGCAGGCGATGCCCGAAGCTCCGCGATGGAAGGGATCAAAATCGCTAAAGAGCATGACTTCGAAAAAGCGGAGGCCCTGCTGGACAACGCCAACAAGGCAATGCTCGATGCCCACCATGCGCACGCAAAACTGCTAGCACGCGACGCTCAAGGGGAGCTTCCCCTCTGTCTGCTACTCATCCATGCAGAAGACCAGCTGATGGCGGCCTCGACCGTCATCGATCTCGCAAGCGAAATCATCGAGCTCCATAAAGCAATCCAAGGCTAGCGCCTTTTGATCCTTGAATGAAAGGAATCGTCATGAAGAAAATCGTCGTGTTCTGCGTCAACGGGATGTCAAGCGGACTGATCGCCGAAAATACGCAAAAAGCCGCAGATGCCGAAGGCTACGAGGCGAAAGTTTATGAATTCGCCCTTGCGCAGGCAACCGAAGTCGTCAATCTCAAGCCCGATTGCGTGCTGGTCTCACCCCAGGTTCGCTATCAGCTCGACAAGATCTCCGAGCAAATGCCCTGCCCCGTTGCCGTTATCGACATGATGGCCTTTGGTCGCATGGATGGCGTCAAGGCCCTTGCACAGGCCAAAGAGCTCATGGGTGAGTAGATGGACGCAAAACGGCGGCTCCAGGATATCGAGGAAGATGAGGTCGAGCTGGGGCATTGTGCTTCTTTTGGCAGCGCGGACGCGCTCCTTTTAGGCAATAAAATCATCAAGGTATCGCGAAATCGCGAGTTTAGGGGAGATGGAAGCGAGATCGGGATAGCGGTGCGTATCGTCCGTGAGTCGGACCAAACCCCGCTTTTCCAATACTTCGCAGACGATAAAGACCTCACATACGCGACCTACCTTGACGGCAAACGCCTTGCGACACTTGCCACAGGGCATTCAAGCGCATGGGTCGAAATCGACCACAAGATCAGGGGCACTTGGGATGCAATGTTTGACAAAAATAGCCCTGAGCTGCCCGGAGCCGGATGCTTTCCCCTCTATGCTGGCGATACTATCGCCGCCACCGTCACGGTAAGCGGACTTCACGAGGGCAGGGACCATCTGGTTATCACAGAGGCGCTCAGGAGCATACGTCTGTCCGCAGGGACGGACTCGGCAAATCGGAGGTTTACATCATGCGACAATTAACCGTGGCCTACATAGGCAATGGGCGAAGCACCAACCGATACCATATCCCCTTTGTGCTGACTCGCCCCAAGCAGTGGCGCATCAAGAGTGTCTATGAGCGTCGTCGCGGTGGTTCGAAATGGAAGTATCTCGAGGGGGTCGTCTATACCGACAATCTTGACGATATCCTTCAAGACCCCGAGATCGATTTGGTGTCGATCTCGACGCTGCACGATTCGCATTACGACTATGCCATGCGCTGCCTCAGGGCCGGCAAAAACATTATTGTCGAGAAGCCGTTTTGCGTCACCTCGGAGCAGGCGGAAGAGATCTTCGACTATGCCCACGAGCATGGCCTGTTCGCCACGGCGATGCAAAACCGGCGTTATGATTCGGATTTTTTAACGCTTCAGAAGGTGGTGCACTCGGGTAAGCTCGGCGATGTCTATGAAATCGCCAATCATTTCGACTACTATCGACCCTATACTCCCGAGGCATGTCACGAATACAACCCATATCTCTCTTTTGTGTACGGGCACGCCGTTCACTCGCTCGATCAAGCCGTTTCGCTCTTTGGAAAACCCGATAGCGCTCATTTTGATACGCGACAGATGCTCGGCCCCGGTCGCATGAACGATTATTTCGACATCGACCTCAACTATGGGGCCCTTAAGTATTCGGTGCGCGCAAGTTATTTTAGAGCCCATGAGCGCCCAAGCTTCGAAGCCTACGGAACGCGAGGATATTTCGTCAAGCAGAAGAAGGACCGCCAGGAAGAGCACCTCAAACTGTTCTATATGCCCGGACAAGAGGGGTTCGGCATCGACCGCCCAGAGGATTACGGCACGCTCATCTGGTATGACGATGAGGGCGTTTACCACGAAGAGAAGGTCGTCTCGGAAGTCGGGGACTATGCCCGCATCTACGACGGCATCTACGACGCACTGGTCAACAACGCCGAGCAACCCATCAAACCGGAACACACAATGCTTGTCATGCATATACTCGAAGATGCCCTCGCGGGGCTCAGCTGATAAGGAGATAGTTCGATGAAATACACGACCATTCCAACCTCGACTAAAAAAATATCGAGCGTGGGACTGGGAACCATGCGGTTCGCTCCCGAAATAGAAGTGAATCAAGACGGAACGCGCAATCGTGAGAAAACACAGGAAGAAGTCGATCGGATCCTATCGGCTGCCATCGAAGAGCACGGGATCACACTTATCGACACGTCGGACATCTACGGTCGAGGTCGCTCCGAGGAGCTGATCGGTGGATTCTTTAAATCCAAGCCGCATCTAAGGGATCAAGTCTTTATCGAGACCAAGACAGGAATCCATGATGAGGCGGATGGAAAGTGGTACGACCTCTCCTATGAGCATATTATCGAGGCGGCCGACAAAGCGCTTAAGCGGCTTGGCACCGACCATCTCGATGCGATGTTGCTTCACAAGTCTGACCCACTGTTTGATCCCGAAGGCATCGCTCAGGCGTTTGATGAGCTCTACCATGCAGGCAAGGTGCTTTCCTTTGGCGTTTCGAACTTCACGCCCATGCACATCGCGCTCCTTGCGAAATACTGCCGCCAGCCCATCTCCATCTGTCAGATGCAGCTCTCAATCGCTCATGCCTTGATCATCGATTCCCAGATCAATGTCAACAAATACACCGACTTCGGTATCGACCGTGACGGTGGCATCCTCGATTATTGCCGGCTTCACGACATTCGACTTGAAGCCTGGAGCATTCTTCAGGCACATCATCCCTGGGGGTACCATTCGTTTATCGGAGATCCGAATTATCCGGAGCTGAATCAGGAAATTGATAGGCTTTGCATCAAGTACGACGTCTGCCCCCAAGGGATCGCGGCTGCGTGGATTATGAGGCATCCCGCGGGCATTATCCCCATGATTGGCACCACCAATCCCGTGCATCTCAGGGAAACGCTCGAGGGCGTCAATGTAGAGCTTACCCGCGCAGAATGGTTCAAGCTCTACACAGCAGCCGGAAAACCGCTTCCCTAGCCACTCGAATCCCTCAGCTCCGATAGTTCGGAACCCCTGTCCATCGGAGCTGAGAGAACTTTGGCATTGCCCCTCTGTCCCCGATGTGTTTAACCCCTAAACCCCTGCATCCTGGACGGAGGGGCCTGATACGCAGGCCCCTCCCATCGTTTTAGCTCTACGATGGGAGGGGCCTTTTATGATCGATATAGGAGACGCTTACAACGCAGCGTTTGAGCCCGCAATCTCCAGCATGCCCAGCGTCTCCCGCTCGCCGCATCCGGGGCATGTGGATAACGCGTGGTCCATGCAAGATACCGCGTTCTCGATCTCTGGAACGAAATCGGATGCGAATTCGACGCGTATCTCCGTTCGCTCTCCATTGCGCTTGGTCAAATAGGCGCTGCTGCCTTTCCAATAGGCAGGTACATAGATGTAGCCTCTCGACCCCTTCACGACTCCCCATCCCTTGTCGGAGATATCGTGAAGCCACGTTGACCAAACATGCGCCGTGACGCCGCCGCGATACTCGAGGACCGAGCGCATGCCAAAGTCAACGCCATAACCCTCAAGACAATCATGCTCTGTGCGAAAGCCGAGCGGAAGTTGTCCCATGACGGCAACAGCAAAGCACAACGGGTAGACGCCGATATCGAGCGAACAGCCTCCCCCATCTTCGAGAAGCCATGTATGTGACGAAAGGCCGCTCCCAAAGAAATCATAGCCATAGCACGCCTCGATCGACTCGATCGTGCCGATTGTTCCGGCATCGACGATGCTCCTAACTCGCGTGAGCAGCGGAGAATGCAGCGTCTTTTGCGCTTCCATCAAAAAGCACCCGTTCGCCCGAGCAGCCTCGAACAAGGCAGCGGCCTCTCGGGCATTTGGTGCCAGCGGCTTTTCGCATATCACATTCAAGCCATGCGCAAGAAGCTCTCGGACAATCGAGACGTGGGTATTGCTGGGGGTGCAAACATAAATCACATCAATAAGGGGATCCAAGAACAATTCTTGGATCCCCTCGAACGCCTTTTGTGCACCCCAAGCCCTACAGGCGGCTTCCGCCCTACTCCTTTGCCGGCTGCAAAAACCATAGAACTCAACGTTTTTCGCACGGGCGCACCCTTCTGCCACTCGTGAAGATATACCGCCAAGCCCCATAACAACAATGCGTTTCATAGGGACCGGCTCCTAACGCGCCGCGGAACGTGCCATGCGCACATAGGTATGACGTTTGCCGCGCATGGCCAAGGAGGCCGCCATGATATCCTCAGGCTCGGGCGTACCACAAATATTCGCATCGCCAAAGGCGAACACATCGGATCCGCAACGGCGGGCAGAAAGCGCGAGCTCGCGAACAGTATCCGTATCGGAGCCCTCTTGACTCGTAAATGTCGTCAAGGATACTAGCGCCCCTCGTTCTCTGATGGCGTCCACGACGGGGAGTAAACGCTCCTCCGTGATGCCTTGGACCGTTCCGGGGACAGGCATAGTGATCATATCTGCGCCCGCATCGACAAAAGCAAGATAGCGGTCCAGGTCAAGATCGGCGTACTCGCTCAAGACAAAGTGAACGTTTAAAAAACCATCCCAGCGGTTGCGGGTCGCCTCTATCCGCTCGAGAACGGACTCTGTCGTCACCGAAGGAAAACGATATCCGGTTATTGAAAGGAAATCGGGCCTCATCGATACATACTCGTCGATCGCAGCGTCCTCGCATACGCAAAAATCACCGTACTCGGGAGACATGTTCATATTGACGCCCACGCCGACACCCGAAAGTCGCCTCAACTCAGCCACCGGATTATCGTAAGCCATTCCGCAAAACTCATGCGTTTTCCAGTTGAGACGCTTGAGCATCAATAAATCGGCTCCAAAAGCCGAAGCGATCTCGGCGTTAGTAACCCCATCGAACAAAGTTGAAAAACAACCGTCGAGCTCGCTCAAAAGCGTTCTACCCTGGGCGGAGCGGATGGATCCCTTGAGTTCGAGAGGTGTGCCTTCCTGTCCAAAATCAGACGCACAACAGTTAAGAATACGTTTCATGACTATCTCCTAGTCGCACGAGAACCGAATGCCCGCATTCTTGCGAGCCCGCTCCATCACATCGATCACCTCGGCGGCTCGTTCCACGAGCGCCCAGGCACCTTCAAAGTCCCTATCGGCCATCGTTTGGGAGATTGACCTCCAGATACAGCCGAATCCATCCTCGAGCTTTTCGATGTCCACAGACTTTGGCTCTTGCCCGTTCAAAACGATGCTCACCCCTTCGCAGCGGGCAGGCTCCGTCGGCTGAAGCAGGTAACCTTTATCGCCCTGGATGATGGAGCGATTGGGCGAAGTGGAGTCCTTCGCAGTCATGCAAACCGCTTTGAAGCTCCCATAGTCCAAAACGAGAACGCCCGAAACATCAATACCGTTGTATCCCAGGTTTGCGTGATAAGACACGTCCTTTGGCACCCCAAAGAGTCCCATGACCCAGTGAACCGAATATGTGCCCATATCAAAGAGGGCACCGCCATCGAGCATGGGATCGAACACCGGAAGGACCGTCCCCTCCAAATAGGCGGCATAGCGGCGCGAATACTGCGATAGGCTGCACTGGACAAGCTTGATATCGCCCAGTTCGGGAAGGCGGCGACGAATCTCGCGATAGTTCTCTTGATACCATGGAAGAATCGATTCGAAAACAAACAGATTGTTCCCACGAGCGGTATCTATGAGCTTTCGAGCCTGCGCGGCGGTCGAGGTGAACGGCTTTTCGCATACGACATGCTTTCCCGCCTCAAGCGCACCGAGAGAATACTCAAAATGCAGCGAATTGACCAGACCGACATAGACCGTGTCATACGAATCATCGGCTAGAAATTCACCGTAGTCTGTATAGACAACGGGGATACCGAACTCTTCTTTGAGCGAACACCCCTGATCGAGATCTTGCTCTCGACACCAAAGAGCTCCAACTTCGATATCAAGCTTTTTCCAAAGTTCCAACACGACCCTGACGATCGATCCGGACCCCACAACACCGAGCTTCATTAAAACCTCCTCAATTGAATGACGGGGCGACAATCGTCTCCGAACCTCGCCCCGCCTTGCATGACAGCTCAATCAATAAAGGCCTATGCCTCCGCAGCAGCCTCGAGCTTCTCGTCAGAAGACTGCTCGTTGAGCTGACGCTCATAGATCTTCACAAAGGGAAGCCAAAGGGCGACATCGAGGAGCAGCAGGCAGCCCTGAGCGATAAGAACAGCAACACTTCCGTTGCTTGCGATAAATCCGTTCATGAACATCGGGATGGACCAGACGACCGTGTTCGTCAGAACTGGAAGGACGCCGATGGAGGTCAGCACGTAGGCGATGATGGAATCGATGACGGGGACGCAGATCATGGGAATCAGGAAAATGAAATTGAAGACGACCGGAAGCCCGAACATGACGGGCTCCGAGATATTGAAGATCTCGGGGAAAAACACGAGCTTGCAGACAGACTTAAACTCCTTGCGCTTCGTAAACAGGAACAGGCAGATAACCAACGCCCAAGCGGCACCGCAACCGCCGAAGTTGCTGTAGCAGTAAAAGAACGGCTGATTGAAGATCGTGCCCTCTGCCGTACCAGCGATCATAGCCGCCTCGATAGGAGCCTGGATGCCGGAGGGCTGAATGCCCAGTGTGAAAAAGAAACCGCCGATGACTGAATAGATAATGGCTCCGGGAAGCGATGCGCCGATACCCAGGAGCGGAGTTTGGAGCACCGAGTAAATCCACTCGATGGTCTCGAGGCCCGAGAGCAGATTGATTGCGGTCGCGGCCAGCGCAAAAACAGAAACGCAGATAACGATGACGAAAATCGAATTGAATGAACGGGTCACTGCGGCGGGAACGTTTCCACCCATATCCCACTTGAGTTTCTCATTACCAAAGAGCTTCATAAAGAGCTCAGCCGAAAGCAGCGAGATCAAAATCGAGAGCAAAACACCCTGCGTGCCAAAGTAGGCATTGCCACCTCCCAGCGGATTGAACACGAAGAAAATAGCAAGTGAGTTCATCGAGAGGATGAAGGGGTTCTCGAACGATTTGGCATTACCTAAGAAATAAGGAATCATGCACACCAAAAACAGGGAGAGCAAACCCATCGTTCCGTTGTTGATACGCTGGAACAATGTGCTGAGGTTGGCGATGGTCTGGGCATCGAGAATGCCGGCCAAGGGGCCTGTCTCGGTAAAGAACACCGCGGCGAAAAACGTGGCAAAACCGCCTAAAACCAAAAAGGGCACGACGGTGAGCAAGGCATCACGAACCGCCAGCAAATGCACCTGGGTCGTTATCTTATACAGGAACGGCTCGATTTTCTTAATGAAACTATCCATGGAAACCTTCTTTCCTCCTTTTGCCGCGGTGGCCCTTCACCGTGGCTCTCTATTTTTCTAGAAGCAGGGTCCGTGCCAACTTTTGACTGTTTTACATAAAGTGTTTTGCTTCAAAGGGTTTTGTCTCACCAGAGTTGGAGCGCCATTTGCTTAACGATTGTTAGAGCGTGATACCGTCAGAAAGGAAACCACCATGATCAAACTCGTTCTATGCGATCTCGATGGAACGCTTCTGCCACAGGGCGCACCCCACGTTCCAGAGAAAACACTCGCCGCCATAGACCGACTTCAAGACGGCGGCGTGCGATTCGCCCCTTGTTCGGGAAGGCCTCTCTCATGCCTCGACTGGATGTTTTCGCATGCGGCGGACTCGATCACGTCGGCAGTATTTGTAAATGGACAGGTCGTTATCCTCGATGGCGCCATCGCCTATAAAAAAGAGCTCGATGCCAAAGCACTCGAGCAGCTGTCGCAATTTGTTCTTGCGTTCGACAAAACGGCACTGGTCGTCGACCTCGACAACCATGAATACGCCGTAGGCGTCGACCAGCGACTAATCGATTCCAATGCCGACGTCTTTGGCGGACATCCGAGTGCCATGGAAAGTTTTCCAAAGCGACCCATCGTCAAATCCCTCATCTACGCCGGAGGAAGCCCCGAACAGGTCGAGCAGACGAGGGCTGCATGCGAGCATTCCTTTCCCGCCTTCGACTTTGTGCTTCCGGCACCCAACCAACCTGTCATAGATGTGTTGCCCCGCGGTTGGAACAAATCCTCGGGAGCCAAAAAACTCCAGGAGCTTCTGGAGGTCGACAGCAGCGAAGTTTGCGTCTTCGGTAATGCGGAAAACGACATCCCACTCCTAAAGTCATTTGACAATTTTGCCGCCGTCGACGATTCGACGAATCTGATCCACAAAATGGCAAACCATCATATAGGAGCATGCAGTCATCAGGGAGTTGCCGCCGCACTCGATGAGATCCTCTCCGCCAACAAGGAGGGAAGGGCCCCTTCTTTTTTGCTGTAGGCGCAGAGTCCTTTGGCAACCCTCGTTAAAGTGCTGTTTTCTAGCGGGTTGATTTCCGATCTCAGCCGAACACATTGAGGGGATAGGCCTTTCCCGCAGTT
>CATWBO010000024.1 GCA_958349055.1 uncultured bacterium | reverse complement strand
ATGCAAGACCTATTTCGGATTTATTTGATTTTTCTTTAATAAAAAGCCCGCCGATCAAATGATCGACGGGCATAGACATAGAGTATCGGTTCAATAAATACCGAACACCAGCATGTTTTCGGCTAAAAAACGTCCTTGGCAAACACCTTGGCGTCATTGGGAACCTGACGGATTTCGACGGCCACGCCATCGCCCAGGAGCTCTTGGATATGCTCGGCATCTTTCTCGGTCGCAAAGATTGCAGGGGTCGGATGAAGCGTGGTCTCAGGGGTCTTTCGGGTTCCACCCAGATTGATCTCTTTGATGTCTTTGCAACCCTTAGCGAGACGATAGACATCTTCAATCGTCTCAGCGATGATAAACAGCGAATACTTGTCGGTAACGCCGCTGTTGAGCGCCTCGATAGCAGCGTCAACATCCTTGATGACGAGTTTAACGCCGCTGGGGCGGGCGAGCCTCAAGGCCGCCTTCCTCATGTCGTCTTTTGCCACAGCATCGCTGGCAAGCAGGATGCAATCTACATCCAAAGCGTGAGTCCAGGACATGGCAACTTGGCCGTGAATCAGTCGGTAATCAACTCTCGTAAGCTTAATCATCGTTATCATCTCCGCACGTGATAAAGGAATGACAGGTGTGGCCCTTAGCTAGGGCTCGAACCAGAACTAACTAGAACTCTTCTTCCTCGGCGCCGGCAAGCATGTCCGCCGCCTCGCAAAGCTGAATAAACGGACGCGACCCCTCGACCGCGGCCTTGGCCTTGTCCGCATCCAGGGAGTCCAGCTGTGTAACCATTTCCACCAGCAGCGGCAAGTTCATTCCGGTAATCAACGTAAACGATCCGGTGGTCTGTCTCTGAATGAATTCGTTGTTTACAGAGCCGCCAAAGATGTCAGTCACGACAAACCAAGAGTCGGCAGGGTCCCTCGTCTCCATCCATGCATCAATCAACGCCGCGACGTCCCTTGAATCGTCATCGACATAGGCGCACAGGCACTCGATTCGGTCGTTGGTGCCCATCAGAATCTCCAGAGAGCTTTTCATGCCTTGGGCGAGATAACCATGACTCGCTAGCAATATCTTATTCATAGTTCTCCAATACCAATAGGACGTACTATATTGTCATAACAAAGTATATTAGCAATCTACCCTACGCGGTGTGTCTATTTTCCAAATCCGCGAACGGTAACAATTGATCGGTAAATAGACCAATCTATCTCTAATTTACAAATAGAACTTCAGCCGCTCGGTGCAGTACACCTGACGGGAGATGAAGAGCGGCTCGCCGCTTGGAGCATAACGTCTATCGACAAACAGAAGCAGCGAAGAGTCCAGCTCCACGTTAAGATATGCCGCCTCGAGCTCGCTCGCATAGCAGACCTCGAGCGTACGCGTGTTGGGACCCATCTTGATCCCCTGGCGATCGAGTACCGCCATCAGCGAATCATCAAGGGATTCATGCTCCAAAAAAGAAAGCGCAGCGGAATAGCTATTGGTTTCCAGCATCGTGGGCTTGCCATCCACAAGCCGCAGACGACGACTACGCAATACCTTTTGGGTATCGTCTACGCCCAGGAACTTCGCGTCTCGCAGGCTTGGGAAGTCCCAGCCCATTTCGAGAACCCTGGTAGACGCCTGTTTGCCCGCAAGCTGGCACGAATGGGTAAAGCTCTCACGGTCGTCCGCGGCATACATCTGCGTGTCCGACGAAACGAACGTGCCCTTGCCGCGGGCCCTCTCAACAAGCCCAGCATCTTCCATTTCTTTAATTGCGGAGCGAACCGTTATTCGGCTCACGCCAAATTGCTCGATAAGCTCCGCCTCGGTCGGGAGCTTATCTCCCGGGCGGTACGTGCCGTTGGCGATCGAATCAGAAAGCGCGCGAACAATCTGTTTGTACAGGGGGATAACGCTATTTGCTTCAACCATATCAACCATACCTTTGCAAGGAATCAGCAGTTTATAGATAGATGACTTATATTGTATTAGAACTTTTTAGGAGTCCATATATTTCCTAAATGATTCGGTAAACGGGGTGTTATTTCACTTTAGCGGGGTGCAGCGGCTACCCGCGGCATTCGTTATCAACCTAGTTAGGCTAGTCTACCCACATCGTCTCCAGTTCGCTGCAGAGCCGCGCTCCATATGGGTATACTCTCGAGGATTCGACTCGATTCGCCCCCGCTGGGGCGTCAAAGGAGACTGCATATGCCCACCACCTCAACCGACCCGCGCGCCGCTGCCGCCGCGCTGCTGGTGCCCGGTACCACCTGCCACGGTTTTGCCGTCGAGCGCTGCGAGACCGTGCCCGAGCTCGACTCTGACGCTTACGTGCTGCGCCACACTGCCTCGGGTGCTCGCCTGCTGTACCTGGCGTGCGACGACGAGAACAAGGCCTTTGCCATTGGCTTTAAGACGCCGCCGGCCGATTCCACCGGCGTGTTCCATATTCTTGAGCACTCGGTGCTGTGCGGATCGGCTAAGTTCCCCGTCAAGGAGCCGTTTGTCGACCTGATCAAGAGCTCCATGCAGACGTTCCTCAACGCCATGACCTACCCCGACAAGACCATCTACCCCGTTGCCACCACCAACGAGCAGGACCTGTACAACCTGATGGACGTGTACCTGGACGCGGTGTTCAACCCGGCCATCTATACCAAGCCCACCATTTTTGAGCAGGAGGGCTGGCACTACGAGCTGGACCTGCCGGAGAGCGCCGAGGGCGAGGGCGACGGCAGCTCCGCGAGCCTGCGCGAGGGCACGCTGCGCTATAACGGCGTGGTGTTCAACGAGATGAAGGGCGCGCTGTCCGACCCCATGAGCGTGCTGGACGACGCCGTCAACGCCGCGCTCTACCCCGACACCGCCTATGCGCACGAGAGCGGTGGCGACCCGCGCGCGATTCCCGCGCTCACCTACGAGCAGTTCCTGGACACGCACGCGCGCCACTACAATCCTTCCAACTCCTACATCACGCTTTACGGCGACCTAGATGTGGACCGCGCACTGGCCTTTTTGGACGAGCGTTATCTGTCGCAGCCGAGTGCCGCGAGCCGCCGCATGGACGCTGCCGTCGCCGCCGGCGAGGACCCGTCCACGCTGGCGCCCAATCCGCTGGGCGTGCAGGCACCCGTGACCTGCGAGTATAAGCGCGTCGAGATGGCCACTACACCCGAGAACGCCCTGGTGGGCCTGGGCCTTGTGCTGGGCAGCGCGCTCGACCGCAAGCGCACGATCGCGGCAGACATGCTGTTCGAGGCGCTGCTGGGCTCCAACGAAGCACCGGTTAAGAAGGCCATTCTGGCTGCCGGTCTGGGCGGCAACGTGGTGAGCTACACCGCGGCCGAGAGCCTACAGCCCTACGAGCTCATCATGCTGCAAAACGCGCAGCCCGGCGTGGCGCGCGAGCTGCGCCGCGTGTTCCAGGACGCCTGCCGCGACCTGTGCGAGCACGGCGTTCCGCGCGAGCGCCTGGAAGCCATCATCAGCAGCAACGAATACGACCTGCGCCAGCGCGACTACGGTATCGCCGACGGCGTGGCGATTGCGTGCGACGCGCTAAGCACCTGGCTCTACGATGACGACGCCGCGACGCTGGCACTCAAGTACGGCCCGGTGTACAAGGAGCTGCGTAGCGAGCTGGACGGCACCTACTTTGAGGACCTGCTGCGCGAGTTGGTGCTGGAGAACGACCACATGGCGCTCGTCGAGCTGGTGCCGGTGGACGCTGGCGCCGGCTCGGAGGGCGCCGAGGCCGCTGAGCTGGCAGCCAAGCGCGATGCCATGACCGATGCCGAGCTGGCCGACGTGGTCGAGCGCACGGCTGCGCTGCGTACCGCGCAGGAGGCGGAAGACACGCCCGAGGCCAAGGCCACGCTGCCGCGCCTGCGCGTGTCCGACATTGGCGAGGCGCGCCCCGAGCCGCCGCTGGTCGTGGACACGACCGCACCCATCCCCTGCCTGCGCCACGGCATCCCCACCAACCGTCTGGCCTACGCCATGCAGTATTTCGACCTGAGCTGCGTCGCGTTTGAAGACCTGCCCTACGTGACACTGCTCTGCCGCCTGTTCAAACAGCTGCCCACGAGCGAGCACTCGGCAGAGGAGCTCGATAACTTGCTTGCCGGCAGGCTGGGCTTTTTGAGCTTTACGACCGAGGTCATGACCCAACCCGACGTGGACGGCGTGCACCCCTACCTGCTGGTGAGCGCCGGCGCCCTGTCCGAGAAGATCGATGCGCTGGCGAGCCTGCCGCGCGAGGTGTGGTCGAGCACGCTTTTGCTCGATGCCGATGCCGACCGCGTGCGCGACGTGCTCACACAGATTCGCATTGGGCTTGAGCAGGGCTTTATCAACAACGGTCACTCGGCGGCGCTCGGTCGCGCGATGAGCTACAGCTCGCCTTCGGCCGTGGTGCGCGAGCAGCTTTCGGGCGTGGACTTCTATCTGTTCCTGCGCGATCTGCTCGACCACTTTGACGAGCGCCTGGACGGCCTGCGTGCCAAGCTTGCCGAGCTGGCAGGTCGTATCTTCGTGGCCGATGGCTGCATGGCGAGCTTTACCGGCAGCGATGAGGACTTTAACGCGTACTGGGCCGCCGCGGGCGACCTGGGGCTGGACGCCGGCGACGGCGCCGTTGCCGGCCGCGACGCGCTCGTGGTGCCGACGCCGTGCGACCGCCACGAGGCTTTTGTCATCCCCAGCGACATCTGTTTTGCGGCAAGCGCGTGCGACCCGCGTCGCTTGGGGCTCGACGTGACGGGCACCTGGGCGGTTGCCGCCAACGCACTCTCCTACGACTACCTGTGGAACGAGATCCGCGTGAAGGGCGGTGCGTACGGCTGCGGATTCCGCGCGGCAGGTGAGCGTCAGGTGGCGTTCTACACCTACCGCGACCCGGCAATCGACCCCTCGATTGAGCGCGTGGCGCGCGCAGGCGAATGGCTCGGCAGTTTTGAGCCCGACGAGGCCGCCTTTGAGGGCTTTATCGTTAGCTGTGTGAGCGGCATGGACGCGCCGGTGAAGCCGTACGCGCTCACCAAGCGCCGCAATACGACCTACCTGGCCGGGCTCGATCCGCATGCACGCGAGGAACGCCGCGCCCAGATGCTCGCTGCCACGCCCGGTGAGCTGCGCACACTCGGCGCCGACGTGACGCGCATTGCGGCCGTCTCGCCCTCCTGCGTCTTTGGCGGCCGAGACGTCATCGCCAAGAGCAACACCGGCTTTAACGTTATCGACCTGCTGGGCTAACGCACAGCAAAGGTAGATTTTTGGGACATGCCTGAAAATCTACCTTTTTTCTGCGGCTTGGACGGGGCGGCGCAGCCCACTGCGGCGGTTTGTCTCGATCTGTAACATCTAGGTCCGATTTTGCCGAGTTACTGTTACAGATCGAGACGAACTGCCGCAGACGCCCATCACAGCACAGACCACCACAAAGGTGCCTGTCCCCTTTCTCAGTGGTGATTCGAACACTTGTTCTATACGTACACATGTTCTATAGTATGGGTGATTGCATCGGACTTAAATTGCAACTATAATATAGTTGCAGGATGTGAGGCAGGATGACTCGGATCGACAAACTCATCGCCCAGCTGCTTAGCTGTCCTTCAACGTATAGATTTGCTGACTTTCTTAAAGTTATGGCTTCATATGGCTTTGAAATGGACAACAAAGGCAGGACATCCGGATCGCGCATTCGCTTCTACAGGCCATCGGACGGCAGAATGTTCGTGATGCACGCACCCCATCCATCTGACGAATTGACGGCGGGAACCATCCGAAACATCGTTCGATTTCTACAAGATGTCGGAGGCAGCCATGAGTAACGTTTTGGCTTACAAGGGTTATTTCGCCCCGGTCGAGTTCGATGCCGAACAGCACGTGCTGACAGGTATGGTCGCCGGCATTAGGGACGCAATTGTATTTGAAGGCTCCACGGTTGAAGAAGTGGAGCGATGCTTCCACGACGCCGTCGACGATTACCTTGAGTTTTGTGCCGAAAAGGGCAAGGAACCAGAGCGGGCTTTTAAGGGCTCATTCAATGTGAGAACAGGCTCCGAGCTTCACAAGCAGGCAGCACTGGCGGCGGCAAAGAAGGGTGAATCGCTTAACAAATTTGTGGCCGAAGCAATCGCCGCGGCGTTGTAATAGAGACGAGTCGCCATCAAAACCACCACGAGGGTGCCTGTGTTCCCTTCGCGGTGGTTTTCGCTGTTTGCCCAGATAAAACCTGCCAAAATAAACCTGTCCCTTTTTGGTAGGTTTGGGAGAGGAAGCCGGGATGGACAAGGCTGAGTTGCGGCGGGCGGTGATTGCTCGGCGTGATGCTCTTGATTTGGACTTGCGGGCGGCGAAGTCTGCTGATATCTGTGCGCGACTGGTTGAGCTGCTGGGCCGCTTGGATGCCGCGGCGCCGCACACCGTTGCCGTCTATGCCGCGATGGGTTCCGAAGTCGACTCAGCCGCGTTTGCCGCAGCTGCCGCCAAACGTGGCTGGCGCGTGGCCTATCCGTGCATGCTCTCGGCAACAGACACCGCAGCTTGTGGCCAGCGCATGTGCATGCGGGCAGTTGCCGTCAGCGATGCGTCCGCGGCGCCGTTTATCGCCCACCCCACGCGGACCTTCGCGGCCACGGACATCGACAGCGGCCGCTTCCCTATCGTGCCTGCCGAGGCTCTCGACATGATTATCATGCCACTCGTAGCCTTCGACCGCGCCGGCGCGCGCCTGGGCTACGGCGGCGGCTGCTATGACCGCTACCTGCCCATGCTCTCACCCGCATGCCAAATCATCGGCATCGCCTTTGACGAGCAGCGTGTCGACCACGTCCCCACCGACGCCCACGACCTGCCGCTACCCCACATCATCAGCGCCTAACGGCTGGCGCACCTCCTGACGGCCTAGTGCTCTTCGCCGGCGCGGGCCAGGTCGTAGGGCGTGGTCTGGTAGACGTAGTAGTTGAGCCAGTTGGTGTAGAGCAGCTGAGCCTGGCTGCGCCAGACGTTACGCGGCTCGGCGGTGGGGTCGTCACCCGGGAAGTAATGCGCCGGCACCTGAGGGTTGAGGCCGCGCTTCACGTCGCGCTCGTACTCCAGGCGCAACGTGTCGGTATCGTACTCGGGATGGCCAAAGACAAAGAAACGGCGGCTGTCGGTCGACTTGACGATGTATAGGCCTACCTCGTCGGATACGGCCACGACCTCAAGCTGCGGCTCGGCCTCCACGTCCTCGCGGCGCACGTCGGTGTTGCGCGAATGCACGGCATAGAAGCGGTCGTCGAAGCCGCGGACCAGCGGGCTTTGCGGCTTCACCAAATAATGCTCGAACACGCCACTTGCCTTGGCCGGTAGATCGTACTTCTGAATGCCGTAATGGTGATACAGGCCAGCTTGCGCGCCCCAGCAAATGTGCAGCGTGGAGTGCACATGCGTGGTGGACCAGTCCATGATCTGGCAGAGCTCGGGCCAGTAGTCGACCTCCTCGAACGGCATCTGCTCCACGGGCGCGCCCGTGATAATCAGGCCGTCGTAGTGGATGTCGCGGATGTCGTCGAACGTGCGGTAGAACGTCTCCAGGTGACCGGCGCTCACGTGCGTGGCCTCGTGCGTCTTGGTGCGCAGCAGGTCCACCTCCACCTGCAGCGGCGTGTTGGAGAGCTTGCGCATGATCTGCGTCTCGGTGGCAATTTTGGTGGGCATGAGGTTGAGGATGAGCACGCGCAGCGGACGGATGTCCTGGTGCAGCGCGCGGTACTCGGTCATGACAAAGATGTTCTCGCTCTCGAGCTGCGCGGCGGCAGGGAGGGCGTCGGGAATGCGAATGGGCATGGATGCTCCTTACGAGTCAGTTGCAGCTATGGTACAACGAGCGGCCCCATCCGCGCGAGCACATCGCCCAGCGATGCCGTCAGCGGCCCAAATCACTCCAAAAGTAGAGATTAAGGCATGTCCCAAAAATCTGCGGCGCTTTAGCCTAGCAAAGTGGCAACAGGACGCTACAATGGTTCGACGCGAAAAACTCGGCCGAAAGGATACATATATGTACCAGACGCGTAAGATCGGTGTGGTCGGCCAGGGCCACGTAGGAGCACATGTCGCCAACAGCCTGCTCATGCAGGGCATTGCCGATGAGCTGTACCTGTGCGATATCAACGAGGCCAAGGTGACGTCCGAGGTCCAGGACCTGCGCGACTCCCTTTCGTTTGTCCCGTACAACACCAAGATCGTCAACTGCTACGACCACTACGAGGAGCTTGCCTGCTGCGACGTCATCGTCAACGCCGCCGGTAAGGTCGCGCTGGCCGCCGGCAGCCGCGACGGCGAGCTGTTCTTTACCACCGACGCCGCCCGCTCCTTTGCCAAGCGCATCGTCGACGCCGGCTTCGACGGCATCTTCGTCTCCATCTCCAACCCCTGCGACGTCGTGTGCACCGAGCTGTGGCATCTGACCGGCTACGATCCCAAAAAGATCATCGGCTCGGGCTGCGGTCTGGATTCCGCCCGCCTGCGCACCGAGATCTCCAAGAAGATCGGCATCTCGCCCAAGTCCGTCGACGCCTACATGATCGGCGAGCACGGCTTTAGCCAGCTTGCCGCCTTTAAGGCAGCAACTATCGCCGGTAAGAGCCTCAACGAGCTTCAGGCCGAGAACCCCGACAAGTACGCCTTCGACCACATGGAGGTCGAGGAGCTCGCGCGCAAGGGCGGCTATGTGACCTACGCCGGCAAGCAGTGCACCGAGTACGCCGTCGCCAACTCCGCCGCGCGCGTCTGCGCTGCCGTGCTGCACAACGAGCACGCCGTGCTTTCGGCCTCTACGCTCATGACCGGCCAATATGGAGAGGAGGGCATCTTTACCTCCCTGCCGTGCGTGATTGGTGCCGAGGGCGTCGAGGAGGTCTACACGCTGGACCTGTCCGAATACGAGCTCGAGGGCTTCCACAAGAGCTGCCAGCACATCCGCGACAACATCGCCCAGCTCGACTGGTGGGACGCCGAGGCCTACGCCGCCAAGTAGGCCACCGGTTGACGCGACACTTCGCACATACAGACGCAACGTAGGACGGGCCACGCCGGAAATCCCCGGTACGGCCCGTTTTTTGACTCATGCAGCGCCCTTGCGAATCGAAGGTGAATGGTTTTCCCGTTACTTAGTACTGCTCGATGCCCATATAGCGACGAACCTCGGGGCTGTGGTCGAAAACCTTACCGCGGGCTGCGCGCAGCTCGCAGCTCATGTTGTAAAAGAAGATCGGCTCCAGGTACGAACGCACGCTGGCAGGCACGTCGCCCACGCCGTACTCAAGCGCGTCGAGCACCATGACCGTATCGGTGTGCGTGTTGAGGAACGCAAGAGCGCGCTCCTCCATGGGGCGGCACTCGCCGGCGCCAAGCTGCACAAAGTAGAACACGCCGGGCTCGGTGGCCTCGAACGGGCCGTGGAAGTACTCGCCGGAGTGGATATAGCAGCAGTGCTGCCACTGCATCTCCATGAGCGAGCAGATGGCCATGGCGTAGGTCTGGCTAAAGTTGGGGCCGGATCCCAGAATGTAGAAGAACTCGTGCTGCTGGCAGAGCTCGGCAAAGCGATCGCCCAGCTCGGCATTGACCTTCTCGCGGGCAGCGGGCAGCAGTGCATCCATCTGCTTAAGGCCGGCGTACATGTCAGCAAGCGCCTCGTAACCCCCCTGCTGGTCGAGCAGCTCGGCGGCGATCAGAGCGCCGATACCCTGCGGGACCTCGGCCTGCGGCACGCCCTCGCCCCAGGGGTAGACCCAGGTGGTCCACTTGCCGTTGTCGATCTTGGAGCCCTCGCAGTCGGTGAGGGCAACGACCTTGGCTCCGGCAGCCAGCGCCATCTCGCAACCGTCGACAACCTCCTGCGTGTTACCGCTGTGGCTGCAGGCGACGACGAGCGACTTCGGCCCTAGGCTCTTGGGGGCCATCAGGCAAAACTCGCGCGCCGTGTAGACCGTCGAGGTAAACGTGGTGGCCTCGCGCTTGAGCAGTTCGTTAGCCGGCATGAGGTCGATCATCGAACCGCCGCAGGCGATCCAAAAGACGTTCTCGACCTTGCCCTTGCGCTCGATAATTTCCTGAATCAGATCATGTGCGTTCATGCTGATGCTCCTCCTTGTGTGGCGGCTTTTGGCGACGGTTGCTCGTACCTGCGGTCGTTCTATGTTGTCCTATTTATAACACGTGCAACAACACCCGTGAAGTCATCTCGGTAAATTTGTTCTACGTTGTTCTATCTATGGATGTTAAATGTCGAACACGTAGCGCGAGCCCACGATCTTTTGACGCCCGAGCAGCAAGGGCCGATCGTCCGCATCGGTAAAGTACGCCTCCATATAGAAGAGCGGCTCGCCGACCGGCACCTCCAGCAGCGGGGCTGTCTGAGCGTCGGCAAGCGCAATCTCCACGGTACAAGGGTCGGACTTGAGCGGCGCGCGACCCGAATGCTCGGCAACGAGCGCAAAGATCGAGTTATCGGTGAGGTCCTCGTCGGCAAGCGTCTGCAGATAGGGATGGTCAGCCAGCACAAAGGCGTTGTTCTCAAGCATGACTGGCACGCCATCTGCCGTGCGCACGCGCTCGACCACGATAAGCTCGCAGCCGGGCTCCACGCCAAAGAACGCCGCATCCTCGTGCGTCGCCGCAACCACCGTGCGCGATACCAGGCGTGCTCCGGCCACCATGTCGTTGGCGGCACAACCCTCGGTGAAGCTCTGGACGTCGCCCTTCTGGCGAATCTTGCGCTTGAGCTTGGGAGCACACACAAAGGTGCCCCTCCCCTGCTGGCGGTTGAGATACCCCGCACGCGACAGCTCCTCGATGGCGCGACGCACGGTGATGCGTCCCACGCCATAGGACTTCGCGAGCTCCATCTCGGAAGGAATGCGCGAGCCGGCTACGTACACGCCGCGCGCGATTTCGCCCTTCAGGTCGTCCATAACCTGCTGGTACAGCGGCACGGCGGGCACCTCGGCGCGCTCGGAACGTTCGGTCTTGCTATCGGCTACCATCGTTACGCTCCATCCCGCGCATGCTCGGACTCAAACTCTTCAATCGCCGCCATAAACTGCTCGCCAAAGGCGTCGGCCTTTTTCTCGCCAATGCCGTTGACCTGGATCAGCTCGTCACGCGTCTGAGGGCGCAGGCGGCACAGGCCGCGCAGGGCCTTGTCGGAGAAGACCATGTACGGCGCCATCTCCAGCTCGGTCGAAATCTCCTTGCGCAGGGCGCGCAGGCGCTCGAACAGCTCGGCATCGTCGCCCACGCGCGGGCGCTGATCCATCTCGGCCTCCTCGCGCAGCAGATCCACCGCACGGCGGGCGCGGGCCGAGGCCTTGCGCTTGGACGCGCGACGCTTAACGGTAAAGGCGAACGCCTCGTCCTCGACCTCGCCGGCGCGCGGACCGAGTCCCACGACCGGGTACTGCCCCTGCGAGGTGGCCAAATAACCGCGGCCGCACAGCTGGCCGATGATGTCCTTGATACGCCCGACCGATTCGCTCGACAGCTCACCGTAGCCGCGGTCCTCGTCCAGATGCATCTGGCGAATGCGCTCGGTGTTGCCGCCGTGGAGCACGTCGGCGATGAGCGACTTGCCAAAGCGCATGGGGCGCGTGGCGACGTAGCGCACGGCGGCGCGGGCCATATCGGTGACGTCCTCGACCTCGAACTGCGTGAGGCAGTTGCTGCAGTTGCCGCAGCCCTCGGCCTCGTCCGTGGCGGCGGCGCCCGAACCAGCCGCGGCAGCATGCTCGGCCGCGGCCTCGTCGCCAAAGTAGCGCAGCATGTATTCGCGCAGGCAGCCGGTGGTATTGCAATAGCCCTCCATCTGGCTGAGCAGGCGGTAACGGTTCTGGAGCGCCCACGCGCGCTGTTCGTCGTCGAGCGCCTCGTCGGCAGCATCGCCGCGGTCGATCAAAAAGCGGCGCATACGGAAATCGTTGCCGTTCCACAGCAGGTGGCAGCTTGCCGGATCGCCATCGCGGCCGGCGCGTCCCGCCTCTTGGTAGTACGCCTCGATGCTCTCGGGCACGTTGTTGTGAATCACGTAGCGCACGTTGGGCTTGTCGATGCCCATGCCAAAGGCGTTGGTGGCAACCATCACCTGAATATCGTCGTCGATAAAGGCGCGCTGGCTTTGACGGCGGGCGTCGTTGCCCATGCCGGCATGGTAGCGGCCAACGCGAATGCCGCTGGGGCCCAGCGCCTCGGCAAGCTCGCCTGCCAGCGCATCGACCGTCTTGCGGGTCGAGCAATACACGATGCCGCTCTCGCCCGAATGCGCGATCACATAGTCGCGCACCCAGGCGGTCTTGGCCTTGTCGCCCATCTCCTCGCAGCCAAAGTAGAGGTTCTTGCGATCGAAGCCCGTCACTACCGTCGCGGGGTTTTGCAGGCCGAGCATCTGCTGAATGTCCGCACGCACGCGCTCAGTCGCCGTAGCGGTAAAGGCCGCCACGATGGGGCGCTGCGGCAGCGAATCGATAAACTCGCGAATCTGCAGGTAGGCGGGGCGGAAATCCTGGCCCCACTGGCTCACGCAGTGGGCCTCGTCAATGGCCACGAGCGGCACGCCAATGCCGCCTTCGACCGCAGCTTCCTGCGCAAAGGCCAGAAAGCGCGGCTCGAGCAGGCGCTCGGGTGCCACATACATAAGCTGGTAGCGACCCTCGCGCGCCCGCTTGAGCACGGTGTTTTGCTGGGCCGGAGTAAGGCTGGAGTTGAGATAGCTGGGTCGTGCGCCCGCCGCGAGCAACGCACGGGTCTGGTCCTCCATAAGCGACAGCAGCGGACTCACCACAAAGGTAATGCCGGGCAGCATGAGCGCGGGCACCTGGTAGCAAATGGACTTGCCGGCGCCTGTGGGCATAACGCCCAGCGCATCGCGACCGGCAAGGATCGCATCGACCATGCGGTCCTGCCCCGGGCGAAACGAGGTGTAGCCAAAATAGGCGCCGAGCGTGTCGAGCGCCATCTGCTGCATGCTATCGGTCATGGTTTCCTAACGTCCAAATCATCTGCCGCCGATTATACGCCGCCACGCGGACCGGTACCGCACGGCTGCCGGCCACGCTCATTCTGCGGGTAGTCGTTGGGGACGTTCTTGAATGACTAGTCGTTTAAGAACGTCCCCAACGACTATCTTGATAAGCGCGGAAACGTCGCCGGTTGAGCATAAGTCAGCGAAAACGCCCCTAAGCGAGCAAGGTGACGTGAAAGAGGAGGGAAGCGTACTTTGGTACGCGACCGACGATTGAACGTCAGATTGCCGCTTAGGGGCGTTTGCAGCGTCGAGCCGTTACGCGGTTTGGTAAAACCGCGTAACTTACATCACCATGACGTAGCGCGATCCAACGTAGTACTGCTTACCCATCAGGACCGGTTCGCCATTGGGGCCGATAAAGCCGGCGCGCAGGTTGAGCAGCGGATCGTGCGGGGCAATGCCCAGCTCGGCCGCCTGCTCGGCATTGGCTCGAACGGCCTCGACCGTGCGGTAGCCAACCGAGACAATCGGGGTTCCTCCAACGCGCTCGACCTCGGCAAAAATCGACTTGTCCTCAAGATCGGCCGTCAACAGCTCACGGTAGGCGTCAAACGGCACAAAGATGTTCTCCTCAAAGATGGGCTCGCCGTCAGCTGTACGCACGCGCTTGATGTGCAGCAGCAGCGCGTCCTTCTGCAGGCCAAAGAACTCCATCTCGTTTTGACGTGCCGGCACAATCTGGCGATCGACCACATGTGCGCCCGCCTTCATGCCATTGTCGGCACACAGCGCGGTAAACGTCTGCAGCGTCGAAGCGTGGAACTGGCGATTGATGTGCGGCGTAGAAACAAAGGTGCCGCGGCCCTGCTGCTTAACCAGGTAGCCATCGGAGCACAGCTCCTCAACGGCGCGGCGCACCGTAATGCGGCTCACCTCGTACTGTTCGGCAAGCTCAAGCTCGGACGGAATACGCTCCTTGGGTGCATAAACACCTTTCTCGATCGCATCCTTGATTTCGTCGTAAATCTGCTGGTAAAGCGGTGCATTTTTTGGTGCAGGCATGTCTGATCACTCTTATCAAAATATCGAAATAACTAATACGTATATAACGTCTTTTTATATGTTACCTCAGTTTGATAAAACGATACACCACATACAGCAAATCCTTACTTGCCGTCGTCCTGCTGCAGGCTGTCCTGCTCGATGAGGCGCGCCTGCCTGCTGGCCATGCGCGCGGGCTTATCGGGATCGGGAACGGCTGTGGGCATGGGCTCGTCGACATGGCCGCCCCACCATCCGCCCACAAAGTTGAGCGTGTGGAACACATTGATCACGGCGCCGGGATCAATGTCGCACACCAGTTTGATAATGTCCTGGCTCTCGTAGGTCGAAACAACGGTGTGCAGCAGGTACATCTTTTCGCGGCTGTACCCGCCGATGACCTCGGCACAGCTAATGCCATGCTGAAAATGGTCGACGTAGGCTGTCATGATCTCGTCGGCCTTACGCGTCGTGATCTGTAGCGTCACGCGGTCGTAGCGGCGATAGAAGCTGTCGATGGTCTTGGTCGAAATAAACTGGAACACGATGGAATATGCCGCGTTGTCCCAGCCAAACATAAAACCGAAGATCGCCAGAATAAAACAGTTAAAGCCAAAGATGACGCCCCAGATGGTCTTACCCGTGTGGTTGGACACCCACAGCGCGATGAAGTCGGTGCCGCCGGTTGATGCACCGGACTTGAGCGCGATGGCGGCACCCAGACCCGAGACCACGCCACCAAAAATGATGAGCATGATCTTGTCGCCCAAAAACGGGGCGAAATGAAAGATGTTGAGGAACAGCGATGAGAGCACAACTTGCATCATCGAGAAGATTACGAAGCGCTTGCTAATGCCGCTCCAGCATAGGAGCGCCACGGGGATGTTGAGCGCGAGCATACCGAGCGAGATGTCGATGTGAACGCCGCCGAGCGAGGTAACGCGATCGAGCAGGACCGCGACGCCGGTAAGACCGCTCGGAAGCAGGTCGGCGGGCCGAATGAACGCCTGGATCAGAAATGTCTGGAGAACGGCGGAAATGGTGACCGCCACAGTGGTAATAGCGCGGCGGACGATGGTAAGGCGGCCGAGCACGAGCACGCGGTCCGTGAGCTGATCGATGGCGTTCGCCACGTAGGCTCCCTTCGAAGGCAGATGTAATTGTGGGGCATGCCGGCGATTGTAGCATGGAGCGTACGGGGGCGCCTCAATTCACCCTCCCTCGACAACCAAAACGGAACCAGCAACTCCTACGACCAAAGGGCAAAAATCTAAGTGAGTAGACTTTTTGCGATCTGCCGAGCACACCCAAAACAGCCATCTCTGTGACCTGCGGTTTTACAAAGGAAGATATGTTTTGTGCTCCGCCTGCGCCAAAAAGTCTACTCACTTAGTCTGAGTCGAAGCCAAACGGACCAAATCGAAGCCAAAATGAGCCCATCTGCTGCAATAAATGCGCGAATCGGCACTTCTCGCGATGAATTGACGCTACAGAGCGGCCAAAATGTCGGACAGGTTGTCGATGACAACGTCGGCGGCAGACTGATCCAGGTTGACGCCCTCGTGCGGACGCAGCGCCAGGACTCGGGCGCCGGAACGCTTGCCGGCCTCGATACCCAAAGGCGAGTCCTCGATAACCAGGCACTCGGTAGGCTCCACCCCCAGCGCCTCCATGGCGCGCAGGTAGATCTCGGGGTCGGGCTTAAACGCGCTGCACTCGTGACCGCTGATGGTGTAGTCCAGCACGTCGGCGATACCGGCAATCTCCACCAGTTCGTCAATCAACTCGCGATAGGACGAGCTCGCGATGGCGCACTTCACGCCGCGCTCGTGCAGCTCGCGCATCACCGGCTCCGTCTGCTCGTTGAGCAACTCGGCATACGGAACGGGATGGTCCGGGCTGTAGACTTGCTTGTACTCCACGCGCAGGCGCTCGCGCAGCTCAACATCGTCGGGCACCAGCGCCTCCCAAATGGCGGGCTCGTTAGACCCCGAAAGATCGGGGATCTCGTCAAAGTGGAACCCCTTCTCTTCCATAAACGCCACGCGACGACGGTTGTAGAACCACTCGGTATCGACCAGCACGCCGTCCATATCAAACAGCACCGCCTTGATCACGGCGACCTCCTAAAACAATTGACAGTTTTCCTCCGGGACAAATAGCGCACAACGCCATCGATATAGTTCAACGCCCCGTTATTGGCAAAGTCAGCGAGCGAGTCTCTGCCGTGACAAGGTGCCGTGAAATGAAAGGGCGCTGACCTTTCGGTCGCGCCCTTGAAATTGAACGGCAGATTGTCCGACAGAGGCTCGCGCAGCGTCGGCCTCACCGCCGTTCGGTAGAACGGCGGAACCTATTAGTAGGAAAGCTTCCACATGTAGCGACGCATGGTCAGCGGGTGCTGACGAGCCTCGGCGATCTGGTTGCCGTACTCGCGCATAACGGCGAGGTGCAGCAGCGGGTTGAAGTAGGTGATGACGCTCGCCGGCACAGCGTCGGCCAGACCGTAGTCCTTGGAGTCGATCAGAGCGACCTTGGCGCCCATGCGCTCAAGGAAGGTGAGGGCGCGGGCGTCCATCGGACGGGTGGCACCATCGGACATGAAGAAGACGTAGGGCTTACCCTCGGTGGAAACCTCGAACGGGCCGTGGAAGTACTCGCCGGTGTTGTAGGCGGCGGCGTCGATCCACTGCATCTCGGTGAACAGGAAGGCGGCGTGAGAGTAGGCCATCTTCTCGGAGGCACCGGAAGCCATGAAGTAGATCATCTTGTCGTCCTTGAAGTCCTCGGCGAACTTCTTGGCGAGCTTCTTGCAGTGCTGAGCAGCGTTCTCGCACAGGTCGAAGATGTTGGTGAGGCCGGTGATCATATCCTCGTAGTGATCATAGCCCTCGGTCTGCTGAAGGATCTCGAGAGCAAGAGCGATGGCGTAGCCAGGCTTCTCGGCCTTGGCGGCAAAGTTGGCATGGAAGCCGTGGACGATGACGTGGTCGGCGTCGACGGTCAGAGCGGAGCCAGCCTTGTTGGTGAGGGAGACGACCGGGCAGTTGTGCTTCTTGGCGGTCTTGTTAGCCTCGACGGTCTCGGGCGTGGAGCCACCGAGGGAGCAGGTGATCACGAAGGTGTGCTCGTTGACCCAGGAAGGCGTGTCGTAATTGAACTCGTTAGCGGTGAAGATCTGAACGTTCAGCTTGTCCGTGTTGTTGGCCAGGAAGTACTTGGCGGGGTACAGGTCAGACATGGAGGCACCGCAGCCGACGAAAGCGACGCTGTGGATCTCGTGGTTGGACAGGACGTCAGCGACGATCTGCTTAGGGAGGTTAAGGTCGATCTCGTACATCTGACACATTCCTTTCAATTTTTGCGGCGCCACATTGCCGGACGCTCGCAGGGTTACCGTAATTAGGGCCGAGTCGCCAGCCCGTCGAGGACGTGACATAAGGGACGGTCCCTTTGTCACGTATAGGGATGGAAGCCTGCCTGGGGTATGGGATGCCAGGCAGGCCCCCGGGGGAAAGCGCTTAGGCGCTTGGTCGCGACTAGGCCAGGATGCCGGCCGCGGAGAGGGCGATGCCGCCCACGATGGCGATCACGAGAAGCCAACCGGTGTTGACGTTCTTCTTGATGAGCGCATACATAAGGCCGGTGAGGCCGAGGGAGATCATCTGAGGCATCATGCCGTCCAGGATGTCCTGGATAACGACGGTGCCGTCAGCGAACTGCAGCGGGGTGGTGGCGCCGATCAGCGTAGCGATCATGCCGCCCACGGACATAAGACCCACGATGCCGCAGACATACATGAGCTTCTCCATGAGGTCGCCGCCCTGAAGCTTGCTCAGGTACTCATGGCCGCCCTGATAGCCCATCTTGGCTGCGAACCAAGTGATCAGCACAGAGGGGACGATGGAGATGAGCATGGCCAGGATCGGGCCCATGATGGAACCCTGCTGAGCCAGCTGAACGCCCAGACCAAAGGCGATAACGCGGATGGTGCCCTGGAAGAAGGAGTCACCAATACCGGAAAGCGGGCCCATGAGGGAGGTCTTGACCGCGTTGATCGAATCGGGGTCGAAGTTCTCGGGATCCTTGGCGTACTCCTCCTCCATGGAGGCGGCGAGGCCTAGGACAAAAGCGCTCGTCTGCGGAGTGCAGTTGTAGAACGCCATGTGACGGTGGTAAGCCTCTTTCTTAGCAGCGAGCTGCTTGGGGTCGGACTCGTCCGGATAGAGGCGATCGAGCGTGGGAACCATGCCGTAGAGGAAGCCCATGTTCATCTGACGCTCGTAGTTCCAAGAGGCCTGGATGGCCCAGGAGCGCCAGAAGAACTGGCTGACCTTCTTGTTCAGGGACACGTCCTTGGTTGCGGTTGCCATAGTGTGTTCCTCCTTAGTCTTCGTCGTCTTCGAGCGGATCGTAGTCGGAATCGACACCGGCGGCTGCATGGGAACCGTTGAACTTGAAGCCCATGAAGACGACAGCCAGGCACACACCGATCAGAGCGACCGCGATGACGGACAGGTTGAGGTAAGCGGCGAGCAGGAAACCGATGAACAGGAACGGGGTCATGCCCTTCTTGATCATCATGGTGAGCAGCAGGGCCAAGCCGTAGGCAGTCATGATCTTGGTCGAGACGTTCAGACCAGTGGACAGCCACTCGGGAACCATGTTGACGATGGCCTGGACCAGGTCGGTGCCGACAAAGACGGCCAGGAAGATCGGCAGGAAGTACATGATGGCGTACAGACCGGAGCCGGCGCAGATGTGCATACGGTAGGCGGTCTTAAACTTGCCGTTATCGATCGCGCTATCGGCCACATGGGTGAGGGCGGCGATGATGGAACGGAACACGATGCCGAGGAGCTGACCCAGGACGGCGACCGGGATGGCGATCGTCATGGCGGTCTCGGCGGAAGCATCGGTCAGGCACGCAAAGGCAGCGGCCACGATGCCGCCCAGGACCATATCGGGCGGAACGGCGGCGCCGACCTGCACCAGGCCCATGGACACGAGCTCGACGGCGGCACCGACGGCAAGGCCGGTGGGCACATCGCCCAGCAGCAGACCGACGAGCGTAGCGCCAACGAGGGGCTGCTCGAAGTTAAGACGACCGAGCAGGCGGGAGTCCCACATGCAGAACACGCCGACGAGGCCGACGAGCACCGCACTGATGAACGTATTCATACCCTTCTCCTTTCAGTCAGGCAAATGCCTGGTTGATTACAGCTTGGCGTCGATGTCGACGCTCTGATACGTAGGGGTCTGCTGGACGTAGAGCTTGATGCCCATGTCGAGCAGCTGGTTGACGTCGGCCTTCTGGGTGGCGTCGAAGAAGACGGAGCTGTCCTTGCCGCCGACCTGCTCGGCACCGTCGTGGTTGGCGGTGGCGCCCAGGTTGATGGCGTCGAGCTTGTAGCCCTGGCAGAACTGCAGCATCTCGGCAGTGTTGCCAAAGACGAACATGACGCGCTCGCCGAGGGTGTTGAGCTTGTCCATCTTGGCGAGGGCACGCTCGACGGTGAAGACGTTCAGGCGCACGCCCTGGGGCTTGGCCAGCTTAAGAGCGCCCTTCTTGATGTCATCGTTGGCGGCAGCGTTGTCGACGACGATGATGCGCTCGGCCTGGACCTTGGTGGTCCAGGTAAAGACGACCTGGCCGTGCAGCAGACGGTAGTCAAGACGTGCGAGGACGATCTTGGCGGGACCGGAGCTGTGACGGGGCGCCTTGGCCTTCTTAGTGGGGGCCGCGGCAGCCTCGACCGGTGCGTTGGGGTTGGTCAGACCGGTGCGGGCCTCGTTGATGAGGGCCGCGAGCTCGGCACCCTTGACGGGGACGGGGCTCATAGCGAGCGTGAGCGCCAGCGGGATGTTGAAACCACTGACAACCGTGAACTTCGTGCCGTTCTTGGAAAGCTCGACCATGCTGTTGTTGACCGAGCTGCCGAGCATATCGGTCAGCACATAGACGGTGTCGTCCGCGTTGAACGTGGCGATCATGGCGTCCACCTTGTTGGTGATGGGCTCCTTGTCGTCACGAGCAAGCGACACGACGTGGACGTTCGACACGTCGCCGAGAACCATCTCGAGCGTGTCTTTGGCGCCTGCGGCCAGGCCGCCATGAGATGCGAGAATGATCTGATTCATCTTGCCTCCTCCTTTTCGTTATGGTCATTATAACGTCTTATACGTTGTTTATATTGCTAATTAGTATAAAGACCGTTCGCGGGTGAAAATCGACCGTTGACGGGTTTAACGTACTTGAAACGTTGGAGCCGAGCAGGCCGGCGCTGGCTGGATAACCCCAGATCAGACGCCTCGCCAATCCCCTATCGCACGAAGTACCAGGGGCTTTCCTGCACAGTGGGCTCCAGCGCAATGCCCGTGCGCTCGCGGAACAGATCCATGTCCTGCGATTTCTCCGTCCACCACGCGTTGGGCTTAAAGGTCATGCTCTCAACGATATGGCCGACAAAGGCACTGTTGCGCAGCTTGGAGAAGTTGGTGTTCATAATCAGGATGGACGCGAGCACCAGCACGATGCCCAGGACCTTGATCGCGCCGGCGGGCTCGGCGTAGATGCCAATACCGACCAGAACGGTCGCCACGGTTTCAAACGAAGCCACGACCGGCACCTTCGATGTCTCAAGATCCATCGAAAGGCCCTGCATATAGAAGATGTACGCAAGAGCCGTCGGAATAAAGCCAAAGCCTGCGAACAGCAGAATGAGCTGCGGGGACATTGCCGCGGCTACATCGGACCACGGAGCCGAAAGCACCGCCATAAAGCATCCGCCAAAAACAAAGCCCCAAAACGTCACCGCCAGCGGATGCAGCGTCTTGGTGGCCATGCGGCTAAACACAGCCAGCAGTGCACCGCAAAGTCCGGCGATCACACCCGACGCGACGCCCCAAGTCGAGAAATGGAAACCGGACAGGTCGCCGCTCGTCACCGCGAGCACGCAACCCACAATGTTAAAGACGATGGCGACGAGCTTGTTGGGGGTCACGTCCTCGCGATAAAGCACGCGGCCGAGCGCGACGCCAAACACCGGCGAGGTGTAGAGCAGCACCGAGGCCGTGGACATGCCCACCTCGCCCATGCACTCGTAATAGCAGGTGTTGGCGACGGCTAAACCGACTATACCGACAAGCGCGCATGGGACGAGTTCTTTAGGACTTGCCTTAAACAATGCCATGGGACCCGAGGCTTTTCCCTCACGAGCACCTCCCTGGCAACCCATAAATGCCAAGACCGGAGCCATTAAGACAGCACCCGACAACAGGCGAAAGGCCGCCATGCTCTGAGACGAAACGCCCAGGGCCGATATTCCGTTAACAAAGATTCCGATGGTGCCCCACATAAGCGCGGCGATCAGCACCAGCGCATAGCCCAGATTGCTTTTCTTCAACGCAGCCTCCTCGGTATCATTTCCAATATGTTTCGTACTACGTTATAGTCGTTATATACATTTTTCAAGGCACAAATCGGTGAGCGGAAAAGTAATCCGTTTTCCTCCGTCCCCAGCGGATTACTTGGCGGTTGCGGTGAAATGGTTCCTAAATAGAGACTTCAAGCCCCCAAATAGGAACTATTCCACCGCAACTTATGAGGACATCGAGCTGTTAGGCCGCTCTATCCCTTAATAGTCCAGCTTCCACATGTAGCGGCGCGTCATGTAGTCCTTGTGGGTGACGGCAGAGAGCGCGCGCATGTACACGTTGTTGAGAATCGGCGCAAAGATCAGGTGGTTGAAGTATTCGCTCACGCTGTCCTTGATGTCGTTGAGGCCGAGCTCCTTGGCGTCGAGCTGATAGACGCGCTCGCCACCGTACTGGTTGACGAAGCGGATGCCGCGCTCGTCGTTGCAGCGGCTGCGGCCAACGCTGATGAGCTGGAACAGCGAGGTGCGCTTGTCCAGGATCTCGAAAGGACCATGGAAGAAGTCGCAAGTGTTGATGGTACAGGAGTCGATCTGCAGCATCTCCTGCACGTTGCAGATGCTAAAGACGTAGGCGGCACCAAAGAGCGGACCCTGAGCCATCACGTTGATGCAGGGCTTGTCGGCGTTCTGCTCGGCCCACTTGGCAGCGAGCGGACGGGTGTACTCGAAGGCCTTGCGATAGATGGGATCAATCAGGTCGAAGGCGGCCATGGCGGTCTCGTACTCAGCATAGCCCTCGGTCTGCTGCGTAAGCTCCATGGCAATCATGGTCACGACGGCGGAGTTGGTGCGGCCCATGCAGGACTCGTCGATGGCTAGGCTGTCGTACTGGATCTTGTAGTCGCAGACCTCGGTGAGGCCGGACTCGTCAACATAGATGGCGATGGTGCTGGCGCCGTGGTCCTTGGCGACCTGGGCGGCGACGATGGTCTCCTTGGTGCCGCGCATGGACACGACGACGGCCAGGGTGTTCTCGTTGACGTAGGCCGGGGTGGCGTGCACGAACTCGTTGCTGGTGTAGCTGGAGCTCACGACCTGCGTGGCCTCGTGCTCCATAAAGTACTGGGCAGGATAGTTGCCGCCGTTGGATCCGCCGGCGCCAATCCACACGACGCGCTTGATGCCGCCCTTGTCTGCCTTGTCAGCCAAAACCTGGGAGACGACGTCCTTAACCTGTTCCTGAGTAGTCATCGTGCATCAGCCTTTCTTCTCGTTTGATGCTCTTGATGGCATACAAGTTACATACATGTTTTGGTGATGTCGACTAGTTGTATGCTATATTTGTCTTGGAAAATTTGCTGATGCGGTTTTTGATAACTGGTTACCAGCGGTTTTATTGTTGTATTGGATACATACTTGATTAGGTAAGCATACAAGTTAGATACAGGTTAGTCGTATGAGCGCTTCGTCTAAAAAGAAACTGACCCAATACGAGCGTCTGGCGGGCATGCTGCGTGACCGCATCGCCGCCGGCACCTACGCACGCGGAGACAAGCTGCCGTCCGAGATGGAGCTCATGGACGAATCGGGGCTGTCGCGCAGCACCGTGCGCCACGCGCTTAAGGTGTTAGTTGGCGAGGGCCTGGTGCGCACCGAGCGCGGACGTGGCGCCTTTGTGGCCGACACGCCCGCGCTCCACGAGAACAACCTGATGTTTTCGAGCTACACGGCACAGGTACAGGGTCAGGGCATGAAGCCCACCACGCGCACGGTGGACTCGGGTTTTGCCAAGGCGGGCGGCAGCATAGCTAAGTTCTTTGACGCCGCCGTGGGCAGCAAGCTCGTCAAACTTGTTCGCCTGCGCTACCTGGACGATGCGCCGCTGTGTCTGGAGACCACCTATCTGCCGCCAAGCTTTGGGTCGCTCATCGATCGCGATATCAACGGTTCGCTCTACGCCACGCTGCGACAGGAGTTCCATCGCGCACCGGCGCAGGGGCATAAGACCTTTGAGGTGTGCTATGCCTCGCAAAACGAGGCGTTTTTGCTCAACGTCGAGCGCGGGCAGGCGCTGATCCTAATCACCGACTACGTCTACGACACCGACGGCCGCCCGCTCCACGTCTCCAAGCGCATCCAACGAACCGACCGCGCCAAATACACCGAGCCCATCGGCTAACCTGCCAAAATAAACCTGTCCCTAAATGGTAGGTTTGGGGAGGTCGGGGAACCAGGTTGGTTTGGGTTGGTTGGGGACGCGTTCGGCCAGGACCAGCTCCATCCAGCACATGTCGTACCAGCGGCCGAACTTTTGGGCGCAGCGATCGAAGGCGCCCACCAGGCGATACCCCATATGGGCATGGAAGTCCTGGCTGTTGTGCGTCAGGTATTCGTCGTCCTTGTCGTGCGGCACGGCGATGAGCGCGCACATGTTGGTGATGCCCATCGCGACCAGGCACTGCTTGAGCGCATCGTGCAGCTTGCGACCCAGCCCGCCGTGACGCACCTCGCGCGCCAGGTAGATTGACGTCTCGACCGACCAGTCGTACGCCTCGCGGCTGTTAAGCGGGCTCACATAGGCATAGCCTACCGGGCGCCCGTCCAGCTCCATTACCAAATACGGATAGCGCTTGAGCGTACGCTCGATGCGCCCGGCGAACTCCTCAACGCTCGGCACCTCGTATTCGCAGGTAATCGCCGTCTGGCGCACATACGGCTCATAGATGGCAAGCAACGCCGGCGCGTCATCGAGCGTCGCCAGGCGAATCGTCGGCTCGGACATCTCGGTCATACAATCCTTCCCCCACAAAAGCAAAGGCCGCCCTGCGCCAAACCCAGGCGTAGGACGGCCCTCGTCATTGCATCAAGCTACAGGACAGCCGCCAACGCGTCGATGTCCTCCTGCGTCGTGGCCCAGCTGGTGCAAAAGCGCACCACCGTATGGGTCTCGTCGTACTTTTCCCAGTACTCGATTGAGGCATGCTCGCGAATGCGGGCCATGTCCTCGTTGGGCAGAATCACAAACTGCTGGTTTGTGGGCGTCTCCAAGAAGAACTGGTAACCGCGCTCGTGCAACACGCGACGCAGCGCCTGAGCGGTCTCAATCGCCTGGCGACCAATCTCAAAATACAGGCCGTCGGTAAAGAGCGCCTCAAACTGCACGCCCGTCAGGCGACCCTTGGCCAGCAGCGCGCCGTGCTGCTTAATGCGCGGAATGGGATGCGCCGGAGCGTGCATGCCGCAAAACACCACGGCCTCGCCGCACAGAGCGCCGCACTTGGTGCCACCGATGTAGAACACGTCGCACAGCTGCGCCAGCTCGGGCAGGGTAATGTCGCACTCATCGGCCGCCAGCGCATAGGCCAGGCGGGCGCCATCCACAAACAGCGGAATCTCGCGCTTCTGGCACACCGCATGAATCGCCGCGAGCTCGGCCTTGGAGTACAGCGTGCCGTACTCGGTCGACAGGCTCACATACACGGCGCCCGGAAACACCATGTGCTCACAGCTCTCGTTTTCGTAGAACACTTGGATATAGTTTTCGAAATCCTCAGCGTGCATCTTACCCTCATAGCCGGGGATGGTGAGCACCTTGTGGCCGCCAAACTCGATGGCGCCCGCCTCGTGACAGGCGACGTGACCAGTCTCGGCAGCAACGACGCCCTCGTAGGGCGCAAGCAGCATGTCGATCACCGTCGCGTTGGTCTGCGTGCCGCCCACCAGAAAAAACACGTCGGCATCGGGGGCCTGACAGGCCTCGCGGATAAGCTGCTTGGCACGCTCGGTGTGCGCATCGGTACCGTAGCCGGGCTGCGGCTCCATGTTGGTGTCGACGAGCGCCTGCAGCACTGCCGGATGTGCGCCGTGGGAATAGTCGTTGTTAAACGCGAGCATGGCAATCCTCTCTAGCCGGGCACGGGCCCGATGATTCAAACGGGGCTATTGTACGCCGTTGGGATAGGCAATGCGCGCGGCAAGGCACTCAAGCGCCAGCACCAGGGCAAAGCCGCAGCTCACGTCGCTCAAAAAGTGCGCTCCGATCACGATACGACCAAAGGCGACAAGCGCCGCAACCACAGCCGCCGCCCAAAAGACCACGCGACGGCGCGAGGGCTTTTCCTTAAAGGCTGCCGCGGGAAGCCCGGCGAGCATAAGGCCGATCGCCGCATGCGCGGTGTGCCCGCTCGCGAACGACTTGAACCCGTCCTTGATCACGCCGGCGGCGATATAGGTCCACTTGTCGGGATTGCCGATTACCCACCACGGCTGAAAATTGAGTCCCGGCGTGACCTCGATCACGCGCATGCGCGGGCGCGACCACAGCGGCTTGACGATCACGTTGAGGATAATGGCCTGAGCGACCCACACGGCAAGTACCATCAGCGCCCAGCGTGTGAGCTCGTCGGGCTCGGTCGCGCGCGTGAGGCGACAGACGATAAGGTTGGCAGCGATGACCAGCACAAACGTCAGCACCAGCTGAACCGCGATGAGTTTGCCGCCAACCTTTAGGGACGAGACGATCTCGTAGCCGGCCAGGCCAACGTTGACGAAGATGCCGAGCACGGCGAGCCATTTGCTCCCCCTGGAGTCGGGACGCACCGCGCGCACGAGCATGACGCCTGCGACGCTTGCCGTCAGCTCGAACGGCAGCTCGCCGGCGGCCTCGATAAAGCGGCCGTACATGCTGCCGATGTTGAACAGCGCGCTCGAGATCTGATAATCGAAGAAGCTGCCCACGCACAGACAAAGGCACAGGACAATCGCGATCATGGCGGCATCTTTCTTATAGATGTATCCGAACATGCTTTCCTTTCGATGGAACCAGAGTGCCCAAATGGGGTGTTTGCAGTATCGACTCGCTAGTCATCATCACTAGCACCCAGCTGTTGCAGCAGCATGAGCGCCGCCGCCACGGGGCCGGTGCCGTCGTTGGCGTCGAGGCCGCGACCCAGGCCGCTGCCCGCACCGGCGCCCGCCTTGTAGGGCACCGACAGTTTGCGACTCTTGGGGAAGTTCACCGCGCCATAGCGGGTCTTAAGCTCAAATGCCACCTTCTTGGGCACGTCGACGCCCAAAAACGTGATGCGACCGCCGCTGAGCGTGACACTCTCGAGCCCCAGGCGCTCGCCGCGAATGCGGATGCGCGCGCGATTGAACAGGTTGAGTCCCGCCAACGGCAGCTCGCCATGCGCGGCCTCGGTCTCCTCCTGAACCTCATCGATGCTCTCCAGGTCCTCGGCCGCTGCGAGCTTACGGTACACGAGCACGCGCTGGTCCACCGCCGGCAGGTACTCCTCGGACAAGAAGTAGTCGGCCGGCAGGTTGATGCCCACGCTCGCCGCCTCCACGCCGGCATCGCCATCGCCGCGCGCCTCGGCCACGGCCTGGCCCAACATCTGCGTAAACAGGTCAAAGCCCACGCTCGACAGGTTGCCGTGCTGCTCAGCGCCCATCAGCGAACCGGCGCCGCGAATCTCCAGGTCGCGCATGGCGATACGCATGCCGCTGCCCAGGTCCTGGAACTCGGAAAGTGCAGTCAGGCGCGCCGTGGCCTCCTCGGTGAGAGGCAGCTCGCCCGGGAACATAAAGTACGCGTAGGCCTGCGTGACAGAACGGCCCACACGGCCCTTGAGCTGGTAAAGCTGTGCCAGACCCAGGCGCTGCGAGTCCTCGATGATGAGCGTGTTGGCGGTCGCGTTGTCGATACCGCTCTCCACGATGGTCGTGGCGATGAGCACGTCGATCTTTTTGGTCGCGAACTCGATCATCACGTCCTCGACCTCGCGCGGGCTCATCTTGCCGTGCGCCACGCCCACGCGCGCCTCGGGCGCGGCCTCGTGAACGCGCGCCACGGCGTCGTCGATGGTCTTGACGCGGTTGGACACGTAGTACACCTGTCCGCCGCGACCCACCTCCAGGCGAATCGCTGCGCTTACCACGTCGGGGTCGTACTCCCCCACGTGCACGATCACGGGGCGACGTCCGGTGGGCGGCGTGGTGATCAGGCTCATGTCGCGCACGCCGCTCGTGGCCATCTGCATGGTACGCGGGATGGGCGTGGCCGAAAGCGTGAGCACGTCAATCTGCTCGCGCAGGTTCTTGAGCTGCTCCTTGTGCTGCACGCCAAAGCGCTGCTCTTCGTCAATGATCACCAGGCCCAGGTTCTTGGGGTTCACATCGGCCGAGAGCAGGCGGTGCGTGCCGATGAGCACGTCGATCGCACCCTCGGCAAACGCCTTGAGCGCGCGCTTTTGCTGCGCCGGCGTGCGGAAACGGCTGAGCACCTCGACCTCGAGGCCAAACGGGGCAAAGCGCTCAAAGAACGTCTCGTAGTGCTGCTGGGCCAAAATGGTCGTGGGGCAAAGCACCATGACCTGACGGCCGGAGTCCACGCACTTAAATGCCGCACGCAGGGCGACCTCGGTCTTGCCAAAGCCCACGTCGCCGCACAGCAGGCGGTCCATGGGCTTGGGTGCCTCCATGTCGGCCTTAATGTCAGCGATAGCCTCCAGCTGATCGCGCGTCTCGTCGTAAGGGAAGCTCTCCTCCATCTCAATCTGCTCGGGCGTATCGGGCGGGCAGGCGATACCGGTAATCGACGAGCGGCGCGTATACAGATCGACCAGGTCAAACGCCAGCTTTTTGGCGTTCTTGCGCGCCTTGTTGGTGGCACGCGTCCAGTCGGCGGTGTTGAGCCTGGTCAAGCGCGGTTTATCGCCGTCGGGACCGACGTATCGCGTGATGCGGTCGACCTGCTCGAGCGGCACGTAGAGCTTGTCGCCGTCGGCATATTCCAGCAAAAAGTAGTCGCGCTCCTTGCCGCCCACTTCCTGACGCGCGATCTCGCTAAAGAGCGCGATGCCGTGAGTGGCGTGCACCACGTAGTCGCCCGGCTTAAACGGGAACGTGATCTGCGTAATGTCCACCTTGCGGCGGCTGCGCGCGCGGTTGGCGTCCATGCGGGCGTTGAGGTCGGCAATCGAGAACACAGCCAGGTTGGCATCGGGCACCACCACGCCCTGCGGCAAGGCGGCATCGACAAAGGTCACGCGTCCACGCGAGATGGTGGGCACGGCGGCGCCGGCGGCAGCCTGCGCGGCGCCCGCCTCGAGCGAGCGGGCGTTGAGCGCGTCGACCTTGCGTTCGCGAATTGCAGCATGAGCATCCTGGCGGACAGCACGATCGGCAGAATCCGCCGCTGCCACGCGCACACGGTCGCCAATAGCGCCCGCGTTTTCGGGCGCGGCCGTCAGCGACTCCTCAAAGGTAATACCCTCATCGCCAAAGGTGAGCTCCATCGACTCGCGTGCACCGCGGTCGGGGATGGCAAACACGCAGGCATAGCGCTTGCCCACGACCTCCTGGATGCGCGTCATAAAGCGATTGTCCGAGCCCGCGATGGCCGGCTGCTCAATCTTGAGCTCTGCCGTCACCGCACCGCCGGCACGAATCAAGCTCACGTAGTTAAGGCGCTGCTGGGCACCAAAGTCGAGTTGCTGGGCACGCACGTACAGGCCGTCCAGACGGTCGACCCCTGCCTCGCCGGCGCGTGCCTCGATATCCTCGTAGGCGCGCAGGCAGTCGTCGAACAGCGAGCGCGGCTCGGACAGCACCACGAGCGCCTTGCCGCTCACATGCGACAGCGGGCTCACGGTCTGGCCGTACATCACCGGCAAAAAGCGGTCGAGCTCGGGCGTGACGATGCGTGCATCCACCATCTCGAGCAGCGCCGCCAACTTGCTGTCGTCCTGGCTGGCGCGGTAGAGCGCCACATGCATGTTGTGGACGGCGTCGTCGGTGAGTGCGAGCTCGCGACAGGGGAAGATCTCGATGCTGTCCTCGTTGCCGATGGTCTGGCCCGTGGAACTCACCATGCGGCGGATACGGTCGATCTCGTCGCCGAAAAACTCGATGCGCACGGGCGCCTTTTCCTGTGCGGGAAACACCTCGACGGTGTCGCCGTGCACGCGGAACAGGCCGGGTGCATCGGCGGCGCCGGCATTGGTGTAGCCCATGCCCACCAGGCGCTGCGGCACCTCGTCAAAAGGGATCTCCTCGCCCACCGCAAAGGTCGTGGACTCCCAGTAGCGGCTCTCGACCGGCGGCACGCAGCGCAGCAGCGCGCGGGCCGAGGCGACCATGATGCAGTTGTCGCCGCGCACGATGCGCCCGAGCGCCTCGCAGCGCTGCGCCACCACGGCGTCGTCGGGCGCCTGCTCGCGCCACGGATAGTCCTTGCGCTCGGGAAAACGGCACACGTGCGCCAGGCCCACATAAGCGGCAAGGCTGCGCACGGCGCGATCGGCCGCGTCCTCGCCGCTCACAATGTAGACCGTGGGGCGCGGACGGCGCGCAAACTGGGCTGCCGCCATAAGCGTGCGACCCGACTGCGACACGGCCAGCGTCACGTCCTCGCCGGCATCGAGTCCGGCCTCGACGGTCTGCAAGGCCTCGGCAGTGTAGAGCTGCGCGGCTATACGGTGAATGAGCATGCTGTTCCTCCGACATCGCAACGCCAAAAGCCCGCCGGGGCAAGCTCGGCGGGTCGTTCGTCAAATTCGTTGCCTGTCATGGTAGCGCATGGAGAGAACTCCGGCTCAAGGGCAAACCCGGCCCCGCAAAAAACGCCAGACGAAGATGAGTTCCGCCCTACCCCGTCACGCGCACGCTGGGGCACAAATCTGCCAGCGGACACTCGTCGCACTTGGGTTTGCGGGCGTCGCAGATCTCGCGACCGAAGGTAATCCACTGATGGTTGACCGACTCCCAATACTCGTGCGGCAAAATCTTAAGCAGATCCTGCTCGGTCTTGAGCGGCTCCTTGGCATGCGTCTTGGGACTCAACATCAGGCGGTGCGCAATGCGGTTGACGTGCGTGTCCACCGCAATGCCCTCCACGATGCCATACCCCACGTTGAGCACGATGTTCGCCGTCTTGCGTCCCACGCCCGGCAGCTTTACAAGCTCCTTCATGTCGGCCGGCACCTCGCCGCCATAGTCGGCGACGATCATCTGCGCGGCCTCGACGGCATGCTTGGCTTTGCTCTTGTAGAAGCCGAGTGACTTGATGGTGTCTGCCACGTCAGCCACGCTCGCCCCGGCCATGGCCTCGGGCGTGGGCCACTGGGCAAACAGCCGCGGCGTCACCTTGTTGACCTGCGCGTCGGTCGTTTGCGCCGAGAGTAGCACCGCGATCAGCAGGCGGAAGGGATTCTCGTGGTCCAAAAAGCACTCGACTGGGCCATAGCGACGGTTGAGGCGCTCGCACACCTCGATGGCGCGCTCGCGCTTGGCGGCATTGGTCTCGCGTGGCATAACGACTCCTCGGCTCGGCAGAAACATAACTTCACGGAAACGATTGTCCCACGTCCGAGACGCTTACGCCTCCAAGAATGCGCCGGTCTGACGGCTCCACAGGCTCGCGTACTCGCCACCTGCCTCGACAAGCTGCGTATGCGTGCCGTCCTCGACGATCTCGCCATCGGCCAGCACCACAATACGGTCGAGCGCCGCCACGGTGGACAGGCGGTGCGCCACCACAATGGAGGTACGTCCACGCATCAGGTTTTCGAGCGCCTCCTGCACCAGCGCCTCGGACTCGCTGTCCAGGGCAGAGGTCGCCTCGTCGAGCACCAGAATCGGCGCGTCGGTGAGAATCGCGCGGGCGATAGCCACGCGCTGACGCTGGCCGCCCGAGAGCTTGACGCCGCGCTCGCCCACCATGGTGTCAAAGCCACGAGGCAAGCGGTCGATAAACTCCAGGGCGTTGGCCAGGCGCGCGGCCTCGCGAATCTGCTCATCAGTGGCGTTGGGGCGACCGTAGGCAATGTTTTCGCGAATGGAGCGGTGGAACAGCAGCGCCTCCTGCGGCACGTAGGCAACCTGGCGGCGCAGACTTTGCTGCGTGCAGCGCGAGACATCCTGACCGTCCACGAGCACGCGGCCGCCCTGAACATCGTCCAGGCGCAGCAGCAGCTTGGTAAGCGTCGTCTTACCCGAGCCCGATTTGCCCACCAGGCCCACGCGCTGGCCCGCCGCCACATGAAGCGTCAGGTCATCGAACACGTTCTCGCCCGCCGCAGCGTCACGGTACGCAAAGCTCAGGTGCTCAAAATCAATCGCGCCCTCGCTCACCTTGAGCTCGGGGGCATCCGGGTCGTCTGCCACCAAGCGTGGCTCGTCCAGCACGCGCGTCATCTCGGCCGCATCGCCCAAAGCGCGGTTGATACGCTGCATCATGGAACTCACGTAGTTCAGGCGCATGGTGAGGTTATAGGTGTAGGTAAAGATCATGACGAGCGAGCCCGCCGAGATGCCAAACCACGCGTTGCCGCCCGCCACGAACACACTCACCACGGCCATGGTGATGACGATAAGGCCCGAAGTCGTAAAGTTGCGCTGCATCATGGCGTGCATCGAAACCGTTTCGGCATCGCGTGCGGCGCGGTCGGCGGTATCGAACAGGTCGCGCTCAAAGTCCTCGCGCCCACAGGTCTTGACGGCCAGAATGTTCGTGACCGCGTCGGAAAGCACGCCCGACAGCTTGTTCTGCGCGGCGGACGTCGCGGCCGAAAGCGGCATGATGCGCTTGTACATAAGCCAGACAAACGCGATGTAGATGACCATAATGCCCACCAGGATCACGGTAAATGTGGGCACCACCGGGGCGAGCGCCGCCACCGTGCAGACCACCGAAGTGATAGTGGGGATAAGCGAATACACCGTCACGTCGACCAAGCCCGTGTAGCCGCTCATAAAACGGCTTGTCTGGCTCACAAGCGATCCGCCAAAGCGGCTGGTATGGAATGTCATGGATTGGTTGGAGAGCGTGTCGAAGCACAGACGCGCCAGGTGATAGTTGCCCGCAATCTCGAGCTTGTAGACGGTGTAGTCCTGCAGCTTGGAGAGGATCTGGCCTGCCAAGTTGACGAGCACGAGCGCTAGGATATAGGGGCCGAAGACCTCAAACACCTGGTCACCCGCCACGGGGCCGGCCTGGACGCGGTCGACGATGAGGGCCATCACGTAGGTGTTGGCAAACGTGAGCAAAAAGATGTAGCCCGCCGACGAGAACACCGAGAGAAAGACGATCAGCGGCTGCGTGCGCGTGACGTCCCAAAAACGCTGCAGCGTGCGGCGCACGGTGGAGCGTTTGAGCGGACTGGTGCTTCTCTGAGACATGGGCTTCCTTTCGCGTCTGATAGGGCGAAACGCCATTGTTGCACATTGAAGCGCACTTCAGGCAAGCACGATGCGAAAAGCAGCGGGGCACCCGCGTTTACACCGGCGCCCCGCCGTCAGATGCAGCTAGTCCTCGTCTTTTTGGCCTGCGAGCAGCTCCGCGGATGTGAGCCCCAAAATCTCATCGGCTTGGTCGGCATCCTCCAGCGCGTCGATGTCCTTGAGCTTGCGCTCCATGACGTTGGTGCGCGTGGTAATGATGCCCTCGACCGTTTTGCCCGCGGTCTCGATCTGCTGCTGGGCGCGGCGCAGCGCCGCCTGATAGCGCGGCAGCTCGGCCTTGACGGCGGAGAGCACGCGCAGTACGTCGTCGGTACGTTTTTGCAGCCTAAACGTCTGGTAGCTCATCTGCAGGCTGTTGAGAATGGCGGCCATGGTGCTGGGACCGGCTACGTTGACGTGATAGTCGCGGCCCAGGATCTCGATAAGCCCGGGGCGGCTGACGATCTCGGCGTACAGCCCCTCAAACGGCACGAACATGATGCCAAAGTTGGTCGTTGCCGGCACACTCAGGTACTTTTCGCAGATGTCCTTGGCCTCGCGTTTCACCATCATATCGAGCGTCTTGCGCGCTGCGGCGACGGCCTCAGCGTCACCAGACTCCTGGGCGTCGAGCAGATGCTCGTACGCGTCGCCCGGAAACTTGGAGTCGATCGGCAGCAGCACGGGGTCGCCCTCGTCTACCGGCAGCTTGACGGCAAACTCAACGCGTTCCGAGGCGCCGGGCTTGGTGGCGACGTTTTCCAGATACTGATCGGGCGTGAGGATGTCCGCCAGGATTGCACCCAGCTGCACCTCGCCCAAAATGCCACGCGCCTTGACATTGCCCAGCACGCGCTTAAGGTCGCCCACGCCGGTGGCGATAGACTGCATGTCGCCCAGGCCCTTGTACACGGCCTCGAGCTGGTCGCTCACCTGCTTAAACGATGCCGACAGTCGGTCGTTGAGTGTGCGAGAGAGCTTCTCGTCCACCGTCGCGCGCATTTGGTCGAGCTGCACGTTGTTGTCTTTGCGGATGGCGCCCAACTTGGCATCGACCGTCTCGCGCACCTTGTCCAGGCGGCGCTCGATGCCTTCGCGGTTGGCGCCGAGCTGTTGGGCCGTCTCGCGGCGCAGGTCATCCATACGGTCGCCGGCCTGCGAGAACTCGCGCGCAATGGTCAGGTAGCGCTGCTGCTCTACGGCGGCATCGGTCGTCTGCTGCTGCGCGATGGCATTTGCCGTGCGGCGGGTTTCGGCCAACGCGACGTTCAGGGTGTCGAGCGTGCTGTTGGCCTGCTCGAGCGCTGCCAGCGTTTCCGCGCTACTGTCGCCACGCTCCCGCAGCTCGGCACGCAGGCTCTTGAGCTGGAGGGCGCAAGCCACAGCAACCCCCACCGCCACCAAGGCGATCACAACAAGCACAATATCAATAGCAGACATAAACTCCGCCCAACAAACCCAATCGAGCACCAATCAAAACCGCGATCAATCTTACCCTGTCAAACGCAGTTCATGTCCAATCGAGCGCAGACAAGTTACCTTTGCGCTATGGGTGCTGGTCCGCTAGCTCTCCCAGCTGGCGCGGATGGTTGCTGCGACATCCCCCAAGCGCTGACCAAGAGCTGCCAAGTGCTGAAGTACCTCATTGGGCGATGCGCCGTTGAGGATGCACGTGAGGGCATACGACGCCAGAAAGATGGCCGCAAGCCCCAGCGGGATGAGCACGATCATCGCCAATGTGCGCAGGCGCTGGCCCAAACGGCGGCGGCGCACGCGGCGTTTGTCGAACGCGAGCTCCTGCGCATATGATTCTTGCTGTACGGAATAGGCCTCTGGCGCCGATTCATACCCGGGCACAGCTGCAGGTACAGCAGCGGGCACGACATTTTGCGCAAAGGGCTGGGCTGCCGCCCCTTGCATTTGCATCTCCATGAGTCGTTGTTGCTGACGCAGCATGCGCTCAGCTTGTTGCTGCGGAGTCTCAAGAAACAGATCCATGCTGGCCTCCAAAATCGGAGCATTCGACGCTTACGACCAGCATCCCGCACCGCCATGACCGCGACAACGCAATCGCCGGCAATAGCCACAAAGTTTCTTTTGCTCAAAAGCTGTCGAAAAGCTCAACAACTCCCCTACCAGCACTTTCTCTGAGCTTTTTTCGCCAGCAATCTTTTGGCCTTCCGCCCTTACGCCAGCTGACCAAAATCTAACCAAAAGCTTGACGGAAATTGTGAAGACAGGGACCCCACACAAAAACGTGCCGCCCCAAAAGGGGCGGCACACAAACTTATTATCAGCTTTTCTGTAACGAGCATGCGATGACTCAACGCCGGAGCGCAGGGCGGGGAAACCTTTGCCTCGCGCGACCCTGCGAAGCCGTGAGCGAGAGGGAAAAGTTTCCCCGCCCTGCGCTCCGTGGTCGGTGAGGACAGACTATATGCCCGCGAGACCGCGGGCGGCGGTGGCACACATAAACGCCAGGACTAGGATCACGAGTGAGCCCGCGATGTCGACTAGCACGCCCATTGCACGGCGCTCAAACAACCAGCTCTCAAAGTGCGGAGCAACATTGCGCCAGACACGCCACAACAAGATGCCCATGCCGATAACGCCAGGAATATTGAGCAGCAAAATCTCGGAGCACAAGAGTCCAATCAGGTTGCCGGCGGCAAAGCCCGCATCGCCCTCGCAGTATTTGCGATAAATCATGTACAACATGTATGCCACAAACGGCTGCAGGCACGCAGAGATAAACGTAACCACCATCGAGGGGTCCTGAGAAAAGACATCGGTGAGCTTATCCACGCTCGTGGCATCCTTCGATGCCAAGAACAGACCGATGACCACCACAGGCACCACACCCAAGATGACCTCGACCAGAGTAAACAACTTGGCAGTCAAATCCTCACTAGCCGAATTCAAATGAGGCGCCCACTCAGGATGAGCATGCGCGCCGACCTTTTTCTCCTTATCGGCACGCTTTGCCTTGCCGCCCTTAACAACCCGACGCTCAGGATCCTTGCGTGTCCCCGCTGCAGCAACCCGAGCCCGAGATTTCTTACCCATAAAAAACACCCCATCAGGTAGTAGATAAACTAAAAGTCGCTACCCAGTGTACCCCACCCATGAACGGTGCCGTCCCAACCAGCCCCCCTACAAAAACGTGCCGCCCCAAAAGGGGCGGCACACAAACTTCTTATCAGCTTTTCAGTAACGAGCACGCGACGACCCAACGCCGGGGCGCGGGGCGGGGAGATGCCTTTCCCTCGCGCGACTCTGCGAAGCCGTGAGCGAGAGGGAAAGGCATCTCCCCGCCCTGCGCTCCGCAGCAGCCAGCGCCACGCGCTAGTAGTTCACCACCTGCTCCTCAAAGTACGCCTTGGGGTGGTTGCACACCGGGCACACCTCAGGCGCCTCGGCACCCACATGCAGGTGCCCGCAGTTCAGGCACTTCCACACCTTTACGCCCTCACGCTCAAACACCTCGCCCGACTCGATGCGCTCGACGAGCTTGTTGTAGCGCTCCTCGTGGGCCTTCTCGACGGCGGCGACACCACGGAACTTTGCGGCAATCTCGGCAAAGCCCTCTTCCTCGGCGGTCTTGGCAAACTCGTCGTACATAGTGGTCCACTCGTAGTTCTCACCCGCGGCGGCATCGCGCAGATTGTCCAGGGTATCGGGGACGGCGCCATCGTGCAGATACTTAAACCACAGTTTGGCGTGCTCGGACTCGTTGCCAGCCGTCTCGGCAAAGATGTTCGAGATCTGAACGTAGCCGTCCTTCTTTGCCTTGGAGGCATAGTAGCGATACTTGGTGTGTGCCTGGGACTCACCGGCAAAAGCGGTCTCGAGGTTCTTCTTGGTTTGGGAATTCTCAAAATCCATAGGTGTACTTCCCTTCAACGCATGCCGCCCGTAGGCTCCGAGCGGCCTCGTCTTTAGGATGCCCCTCAAGCCGAGAATTTAAACCTTACAATCCCGTTCTTCAGATTTGAGCGGGCTACACACTCAGCCAGCGATCGCCCTCGGCTCGGCAAAAGCCCTCACGCTCCAGGTCGGCCAGAATGCCCGCGACAAGCTCGCGCTCGACCGGTCCACGCCCAGCCGCCGCTTCCATCTCGTTAACGCCCACCACGGCATCAGCAAGCGTAATCCCCGCCGGCTGGCCATCGCGCGCTGCCAGCAACATACGCACGATATGCGCGCGCTTTTGGCGACGCGAGCCCTCAAACTTTGATTGACGGCTATAGCCCGCCGAGCGCCTGGACGGATTGGGCAACGTCTTTTTTAGATATGCGCCGTAATCCAGCAACGCGTAATACCACGCGCGCGGCGTATCGGCATCATCGAGCGGCACGGCGAAGGGAGCGATCTCGTCGGTCGCCGCACCGGGGGCCGCCGGACAGGCCGCCTGAATCAGCGGCACCAGCTCGCGATCGGGAACAGCCGGTACATCGGGAAAGAAGTGATGCAGAAAGACCGTGCGCACGTTGGTCTCCAGATACACGCCCGGAAGGTCAAACGCAAACGACCGGATACCCTGCGCCGTTGCCGGGCCAATACCAGGCAGAGCGACCAAGTCACGCGTCTCGTGCGGAAACTCCCCGCCCCAATCCTCTACGACCCGTTGAGCGGCCCCGTGAAGCGCCAGAGCTCGTCGGTTGTAGCCCATCCCCTGCCAAGCGTCCAAAACATCGGAAGGCGCGGCCTGGGCAAGCGCCTGCACGGTCGGAAAACGATCGAGCCACGCCGGCATGCGCGCCTCCACACGCGGCACCTGTGTTTGCTGCAGCATGACCTCGGAAAGCCAAATGATGTATGGATTGCGCGTGCGGCGCCACGGAAGGTCGCGATAACGCAGGACCCCTTCCGAACGAATCATCGAACGAAAGGGGTCCTGAATCATATCTATGCTCCTTATGCGGCGCTATTCCTCCCGGCAAGCGCACGCGCAGGTGGCGTACTCGGGAAACGCGTCGCGGTCGGCGAATTTGGAATCGACGGCCGGGAACTGGCGATGAGCGACGATGTCGCCGAGCGAAACGGAATCGAGGTAGTCGCGCATCAACGCTTGAGCTCCGGCCCACAGGGGATGATAGCAGCACGTGCCCATGCGTGCACAGTCGCCATCGGGTGCGGTGCAATCATTCATAACCATAGGGCCCTGAACGGCCTCGACGACCTGACGAATGGTAACGTCGTCCGGACTGACCTTGAGACGCATGCCACCGTGGACGCCACGCAGGCTCTCCACAATACCGGCCTGGACCAAACCGTGCTGAATCGAGCGGGCAAACGAATACGGAACATTGACCTCTTCGGCAGCGGTGCGAACAGAAAGCAAACGCTCCGGATCCTCGGCAAGCATCGCCAACATACGAAGGGCGTAATCAGTCTTCCTCGATATGTCCATTTTTCCCCTTTCAAGGAATACGAACAGCTCGAACGAGCTCCGGGGCCGAGCTTGTGTCGAGACGCTAAATGACCGCAGGACATCCAAATAGTAAATCGGATATCCACTGAGTGCCGCGCTTGGAGCGAAATGCATCAGATGCGGCCTACAGTGCAATTTAGTATAACCTAACCCCCTGTCTCGTTGAACAGGTGTTGCGCAACAAAGCTGTTGTTCAGACAAATATACTTGTTAGATTTTACTTGCGTTCCCGAAGGCGCGGGGATTCTGGGCGAAGATGCACCAGGGCAATCGTTCTACCGAAACAAAGTGCATCAAACGCAAAAAGCCACGTCCGAAGACGTGGCTTTAATTGCGTTGGCGGGAAGTACGGGGCTCGAACCCGCGACCTCCGACGTGACAGGCCGGCGCTCTAACCAAACTGAGCTAACTCCCCAGGCAGGCGTTCGCGTTTGTTTCCGCTCGCGTGCGCTGCGGGGATTAGTATACACAGAAGTCTGTCCGGCGCGCAACAACTTTTTTGAAAAAATTTTTGGGGCCATCCGGGAG
>CATWBO010000023.1 GCA_958349055.1 uncultured bacterium | reverse complement strand
CCCGAAAGGCCCGCCCCCTAACGTCATGGTCTACAATCGAGGGCACGATTATTCCGTCCACCCAAAGGACCGTCCTTGAACCTAAGCAAGCCTAAAATCAACGCGCTTCTGGCACTCGCGCTCTTTACCTTTGTCTTCCTTGCCGCCGAATTTCGCTTCGACATCAATGTCGGGCTGCTCGCCGGTGCCGAGCGCGTTGTGCTCGCGCAAGGCTTTATCCTGGGTGCCAGCGTTATCGGCTTTATCGGATACGCGCCGTTATTGGCTCTTGCCCAACGCAAAGGTCAGGCCCAGGCAGCCGCCAACGCCGCCGTTCCCATCGCTATCGTTGGCTTGACCCAGATTCAGGTCCCCGCAGGTCCACTTGCGCTCGAGATTCTGGGGTGCGTGGTATTCTTTGGGCTCGGCCTGCTGGGCGCCGCTGCGCATCGCGCCTTTGCGTTGGCATTCCAAGACGACCCCAAGCTCGCAACCGGCGCGGGGGCGGCCTATGCCGCAGGCATCCTCCTGCAGTTTGCCCTTAACCTGCTCGATTGCGGCGGCATCGTTGAGCTCATCATTCTTGGCGCGGCGACGATCGTCATCTCCTCCCTCAGTGCCGCGCCCCAAGTGGCAGATGAGAACCCCAGCTCCACCATCAACCCTTTTACCGAGCCCTCACGCGTCCTCGCCAAGCAGGCGTGTTGGAGCATCGCACTCGTCATGATTCTCGCCTGCCTGTTCTCCACGCTCGATAACGTGGTCACGTTCTCCAACGCCCACGGCACCATCGCCGTGCAGACTTGGCCACGCCTCTTTTTGGCAGCGAGCGGCCTGGTCGCCGGCATCGTCTTTGACCTTGCCGAGCGTCGCTACATGGGTCCCGTCATGCTCGGTGTCACGGTGCTCTCCACCATCTCAATCTTGGCCGTGGAAGCTGGTGCCGATCCCAACCTGGGCCTCATCGTCTTTTATCTGAGCTCGGGCTTTTTCGTCACATTCTTCACCGCCACGTTTACACAGCTGGCACCGCGTATGCACACTCCGGCTTTGTGGGCTGGCATGGGCCGCGCCGCCAACAATGCATGTGCATTCACCACATCGGGCATCTCGCTGGCACTGGTCACCTCGGGCAATGTCGCCCTCATCATGATCGGCGCGCTCGTGCTGCTTGTGGCGGCCAGCGCGGCGTTCGTTGCCGCAGGCCTATTCCGCCTGCCCCAAACCGAGCAGGAGCGCGAATACCAGCAACGAGCCGAGGAAGCACTCGCCGCACCCTCCATCGAGGAACAGCGTCAGGTCTTCATCGCCGATCACGCTCTCACCCCGCGTGAAGTCGACGTGCTCATGGCCGTGACCCAGGACGAGCGCCCGCTCAAGCAGATCGCCGAGGAGCTCGGCATCTCGATGCGCATGGTGCAGCGTCACCTGAGCTCCATCTACCAAAAGACCGACACCCAAACCCGCGCCGGTCTCACCAAAGCCTTCCCCTCGCTCTAAAACAAAAACCACCACAAAGGTGCCTGTCCCCTTTGTGGTGGTTTGAACGACACGGCAGCTCTCTCCACCAGTTTGTCTCAATCTGTAACATCTAGACCCCAAATAGCAGGCCAGCTGTTACAGATTTAGATTTCCCCACTCGGCTCCGCACTTTATCTAAATCTGTAACAGATAGAGACGATTTAGCCGCCCAGATGTTACAGATCGAGACAGTAAAGGAAACTCAACGGTGCCCGCCCTTGAGTATTTTGAGCACCGTTGATTTTTTTGAGCATCCTTGAGTTGCTTGAGCACCTTTGAGTTCTTTGAGCGATGCGTCGGCGGCGGTACCGACCAATCCCCTCGGCTTAAAACAAAACCACCACAAAGGTGCCTGTCCCCCTTGTGGTGGTTTTGGAGTCTAGCCTTCGAGCTGAGCTACTTTGTAGCGGTAGGCTGCGGCGATGACATCCTTGCAGCCCTCGCGGCCCAGCTTGGCGCGGTTGACGACGATGTCCTTACCGCTCGTCATCTTCCACTTGCCGGCGCTGTAGCGCTTGTAGAACGCCTCGCGCGCCTTCTGCTGCTGCTTGACCAGCTTGGCGCCCTTCTTTTTGTTAAGGCCGCGCTTCTTGCGCACGATCTCGACGCGGTCCTCAAAGGGCGCGGTCACCAACACGGCAATGTGGTTGGGGTTGTTGCGAAGCAGATAATCGGACAGGCGGCCTTCGATAATGCAACTCTCGGTCTCGCCCAGATCCAGAATCACCTGGCTCATCTTCTGGAACAACTTGTCCGAGTACGAACGCGCATCGTAACGGTCGGGCAGAAACGCCATGTTCTCCACGGCCAGACGCTCGTCGTAGGCGGCCATCTTGTCGAGCGACTCGCCCGCACGCAGCGACGCACGCACCAGCAGCTCGTTATCGTACAGTGGAATCCCCAACTCGTCGGCAAGCATGCGGCCAATCTCGTGGCCCTCGGCGCCAAAGTCGCGCGCGATGGTAATGACCACAGGGTTCTTCTTATTCTCCAGATCGCTCATCGCGATTCCTTTCTAACAAATGAGAAAAAAGCTGTTTATCGCCTTTTCCCACGATAGCGTACCTGGGTTTTCCTGGTGCCCAAGATTGGCCTGAAAGAGGAGCGACGCGTACTTTGGTACGCGAGCGACGGTTTGAAGGCCAAGGTTGGGTGCCAGGGAAAGCCAGGCTATGCGGCTACGATGCGACGTTGATACGCTCGGACCAACAGCGAAATGCCAAAGTTCAGCGCAAAGTACATCGCAAACACCAGGCCGTAGAGCATAAGCACCTGCGACAGGTCGATTGCGTGGGCCATCACGACGTTTGCTGTGTACATGAGCTCGGCCACGTTAATGCCCGAAAGATACGAGCTGTCCTTGATGACGGTCGTGCACTGGCTAAACAGCGCCGGAATGATCGTCTTAAACGTCTGCGGCAGAATGATGTAGCGCATGGTGGCAAAGAAGCCAAAACCCTGGCTCTGCGCTGCCTCAAACTGGCCGCGCGGAATCGAGTTGAGGCCGCCGCGCACAATCTCGGCCATAACAGCGCTGGTAAACAACGTAAAGGCGATGGTCGAAATCACAATGTCCAAACCCTGCACCGTAAAGTAGATAAACAGGATCCACAGCAGGTTCGGCGTGCAGCGGAACAGCTCGATATAGGCACTCACCAAAATGCGGAACGGGCGGGGCGCATAGCTCTTGACGAGCGCCAGCACCGTGCCAAAGATGAGCGAGAAAAAGATCGACAGCGCCGAGATCTCGATGGTCTTAACAAAGCCGCCCCAAATGTAGAGCAGGTTGGTCGCGTTGAAGATTTCCATGCGCTAGGCCTCCTCTACGTTGTCGAGCCCCAGCTCGGCCAGGCTCACACCACGCGGACGCTCCTTGGAGCGGCGCTCGAGCCATTGCACCAGCATGGCGAGCGGGAAACAGATAATGAAGTACATGAGGCAGCAGACGATGTATCCCTGCAGGTAGCCATACAGGCTTACGAAGTTGTCGGAGCGATACATAAGGTCGCCGCCGGCCACGAGCGCCAGCACCGACGTGTTCTTGACCAAGTTGAGCGCCTGGTTGCACAGCGGCGGCAGGATGATCTTGAACGTCTGGGGCAGCACGATGTACCAGTAGGCCTGAGCGCGCGTGAAGCCCTGGCTCTGAGCCGCCTCCATCTGACCGCGCGGAACGGCCTCGATGCCGGTGCGGATGACCTCCGAAATGTAGGCCGCGTGATACAGGCCCACGCCCAGAAAGCCCAGCACGAACGGCGCGATGCGCACCGGCTGGTCGGCACCGGTTATGGCCTGCAAAAACTGCGGGCCGGCCATATACATAAAAAGCACCTGCACGGGCAGCGGGGTGTTCTGGTAAAACTCCACGTACACGCGACTGATGGCGCGCAGCACGCGCGAACGGGTGGTCGAGAACACGCCCAGCAGCGTGCCCAGCACCAGCGACAGCAGCAGGCCGGCAACGACCACCTGCAGCGTCACGCCAAAGCCCTCCCAGAAGGGCCCCATGTTTTGAAATGTCGTCGACCAGCGGTCGGCGTCAAACAATCCTTCGAGCATTTGATTCCTTCCTTGGACGAGCGCCTACACAAGACCCCAGGTCTTGACCTCTTGATCGAGCCAGCCGTCGGCCAAGCGATCGCAAATCACCTGATCGACCACGGCCGAAAGGTCGCAACCCTTCTTGGTCGCCACGCCGTAGCCTTGCTCGCCAAACTTGACCTCGGGCTGCAGCAGCTCGACGGTCTCGTTCATGTAGCCGGCCAGCGTGGAGCGGTCCATGGCAAAGACGTCGATATTGCCGGCGTCGAGCGAACTCTTGATGATGGGATAGCCGCTAAAGGCCCTGAACTCGGGCTCGCAGTGAAAGCCGTTGTCCTTGATCATCTGCTCGATCAGCCCCTGCGTGGTGGCACCCTGGCTCACGCCGATAACCTTGCCGTCCAGGTCCTCGATCGAGGTAAAGCCCGAGCGTTTCTTGACCATGAGTCCCACGTAGTCGGTGCGGTACGGCGTCGAGAAATCCCAGCTCTTCTTGCGCTCGTCGGTGATGGTGTAGGTCGCCGCGACCACGTCGAGCTGGCCATTATCGATGAGCGGGCCACGCGTCTTGGGCGTTACATCGGTAAACTCGACAAGCTCCTGGGCACGGGCCTCCTTGCAGCTCACGCCAAAGACGGCAGCGGCGATCTGGTAGCACAAATCGACTTCCATACCCTCAAAGCGGCCCTTGGCGGTGTCGTAATAGCCATAGCCGGGAACGTCCTTCTTAACGCCGGCATTCAGATGGCCACGCGACTTGATGGCCGCGAGCTTGGACCCCTTATCGGAGCTCTCGCCACTGGCGGAGCTGCCGCAGCCGGTGAGCGCGGTTCCTGTCAGAGCAAGCATGCCGGCCCCCGCCAGCTGCAAAAAGTGACGGCGCGATACGGCCGCCCTCGTCATATCCGTCATGTCCATCACCCGCGCCTAGTGCAGAATCTTGGACAGGAACTCGCGGCAGCGCGGGTTCTCGGGATTATCGAAGAAGTGCTCGGGCGTACCCTCCTCCAGGATGCGGCCGTCCTCCATAAAGATGACGCGGTCGGCCACCTGGCGCGCAAAGCCCATCTCGTGCGTCACGCAGATCATGGTGATGTCCTCCTGCGCGAGCTCGATCATAACGTCCAGGACCTCCTGGACCATCTCGGGGTCGAGTGCCGAGGTCGGCTCGTCAAACAGGATGATGGGCTGCTTGGTGCACAGGGCACGGGCGATGGCAATGCGCTGCTGCTGACCGCCCGAGAGGTTTTGCGGATACTCGCCGGCCTTATGCGCCATGCCGACGCGCTTGAGTGCGGCGATGGCGATCTGGGTCGCTTCTTCCTTGCTCTTCTTTTGCAGCTTGATGGGTGCAAGCGTTAGGTTGCCGAGCACCGTCATATTGGGATACAGGTTGAACTGCTGAAACACCATGGAGCTGTACTTGCGAGCCATCTCCAGGTGATTCTTCTTGGTGAGCGGCGTACCGTCGATAATGACTTCGCCCGATGTGGGCTCCTCGAGATAATCGACGCAGCGGATGAGCGTCGACTTACCCGAACCGGACGGCCCGATCATTACGAGTTTCTCGCCGCGCTTGACGGTGAGGTTGATATCTTTGAGCACATGCAGGTCGCCAAAGTACTTGTTGAGATGCTTGATCTCGATCATGTCTGCCATGAATGTCCCTTCCCTGCGTTTACACGAGTTGAACTATTGTACGGAAAGAACCACGTTTCCGCAGCCCACACTACATTCCCGTAAAGAACCCGCAACCTTCCGCCCACTCATTGGGGACAGACTTAAATGAGTACCCAATGAGCGGGTACTCATTTAAGTCTGTCCCCAATGAGTGCCCTTCAGCTGCCATCAAAAAAGGGGCGCGACCGCAATGGTCACGCCCCCCCCTCAACATCAACTATGTGTCGGCCGGCACTTACGCCAATTTTGCGCCGACGATCTTTGCCGCGGCCGGCTTATCGAAGTTGCCGCCGGTGGCCTTGCCGAGTGCCCCCATAACCTGGCCCATCTGCTTCTTGGACGTGGCGCCCAGCTCGGCGATGACCTGCTCGATCAGAGCCTCGAGCTCCTCGCCCGAAACCTGCGCGGGCAGCAGGCTCTCCAGAATCTCGACCTGCTCGGTCAGGTTGTCGGTACGCTCCTGGTCGGTACCGGCCTTAATGGACATCTCCAGCGTCTCGCTCGTCTGCTTAATCAGACGCTTGATCATGCTGTTGACGTCTTCCTCGGTCACATCGCGGCGCTCGTTGACCTCGATATTCTTCACCTCGGCCTTGACCTGGCGAATGATGGACAGGCGAACCTTGTCCTTAGCCTTCATGGCCGCGATCATTTCCTTCTGCAGCTCTTCGTTAGTCATCTGCAAATCCTCCTCAATAGCGTGGGCGGCACTCGCGTGAGCGCCGCCCCATGATTACTCAGTCGTCGACGAATCGTCGGTCGAACTCTTGGTGACGCCCTTCAGACTGACGTTGTACGGCACGTCCTTGGGCATGGGGTTAACGGTGATGTCGGCGTCTTTCTTGTACTGCTCCAGCCACTCGCTGTACGCGGTGCTGGCCGCCTGCGTCTTCACCACGTTGGAGACATACTTCTTGATGTCCTTGGGTACCTGCTTAATGTCCTCGACCTGATTATCGACATGGAAGTAGTCGGTGCACTTGATGATGTGGTAACCATAGGTCGACTCGACGACTTCGCTCACGTCGCCCTTGTTGAGCCCCTCGAGCGCCGTCTGGTAGCTGTCGACGAAAGTGGTGAGCTTATCCCAACCCACATCGCCCTTCTTCTCCTTGGAACCGGTGTCCTCGGAGTACTGTTCAACGGCGTCCTCAAAGCTCAGCTCACCGGAGTTGATCTTGTCCAGGCACTCCTGCGCCTTGGCCTTGGCGGCAGCCTTGTCCTCGTCGGAAGCGTCGGAATCAACCTTGATCAGGATGTTCGACGAACGACGGGCATCGTTGTAGTTGGACAGGTTCTCGTTGATGTAATCGACGATCTCGCTGTCCTTGGGCTTGCTGGTGGGCGCCACAGCATCCTTAAGCTTTTGCTGCGCCAGACTCTCCTTGAGCGAATCCTTGTAGGTGTCCTCGGTGTAGCCGTAGGTCTTGAGAGTCTCCTTAAAAGTCTTGGCGCCGCCCGCGCTCTTGCACGCGTCCTTCCAAGCCTTCTCGACCTCCTTGTCCGACACCGTCACGCCGTTTTCCTTCTGCGCCTGCTGAAGCAGAATCTGCTGCGTGTAGGAGTCGATGAGTTGCTTGCGATACTTCTTGGGCGTGAGGTCGTTGTCGACCAGATACTGCGCCCAGTCCTCGTCCTTAGTGTAGCCGTAGGACGTGCGCATGCTCATGATCTGCTTGGTCACGGTGTCCTCGGTGAGGTTGGTGCCGTTGATAGTAGCAGCAACACCGCCGGTCAGCTTGTAGCCCGAGGTGTCCTCGGCCTGCGACATAAGGCCGGAGCACGCCATCGCCGAGACGGAAAGCAGCATTGCCAGCACGCCGATGACCACCAGGACGATCTTGACGGTCTTGGAAACGTAGGTCTTGCGCTGCTTCTTGCGAGAGTTGGAGGCGGCGCGAGCCTGCTGCTCGGGCGTCGGCTCGGGTGCGGGGTTCTTTTTCTTATTTGCCATAGTTGGCCTTTCGCATAACGAATCGAACAAACGCCATTGTGTCACAACGCAGCCCCCGCGGCACGCTTGGTGCATTGGGGACAGGTTAATCTGCACCATTTTGGTGCAAAGGGGACAGCTCTGGCAGCCGGCACCTTAGAAGTGACGGCGGATGGCGTCGACCATGCCCCGGGGCGTGATCTGGCCGAGCACGTCGGATACGGCATCGGCGTCCATAAAGATGTTCATGAGCGCCTGCAGAGCCTCGACCTGGCCGCCCGGCTCGGAAATACCCAGGTTGACGATGATCTGCGCCGGCACCGGAGCGCCCATGCCCGCCATCGCGTTAAACGTCACGGGCGCAGCGGGCTTTACCACCGCGATATAGGGCTTAGCCACAAACCCCGGATCTGTATGCGGAATGGCAATGTTAGCCGCCGGCATGGCAAGCCCCGTGGGATAGGCACCCTCGCGTGTGCGGACGGCGTCAAGCCAGCCCTCGGCAATGTAGCCGCGCGGGGCAAGCTCGTCCTCGAGCAGCGCAAACACCTCATCCGGCGACGCACACTCCCAATCAAAAAACACCAGTTCAGGCGTAAAAAGCGCTTCGTTATCCGCCATGCGCTCACCTCTCTCACCTAGTCATCGGGGACGTTCTTAAACGACTAGTCATTCAAGAACGTCGCAGGTGACTACTAAAACAAAGGGTGGCCACTCGCGCCTTGGCGCCAATGACCACCCTGACTACTCGGCTAAATTGTACTGTGCGACGCTAGCCGCGAGGCGCATCAATTGCGACCTTGCCGCTCTCCAGCACGTGGACGCGGCCGTCGGCGAGCATCTGCACGACTTCGGAATACAGCACGTGCTCGATCGCATGGATGTGCTCCTCGAGCGTGTCGACATCCCAGCCCTCCTCGACAGCCAGCGCGCGCTGGGCGATGATGGGGCCGTTGTCGTAGATCTCGTTGGCAAAGTGCACGGTCACGCCGGTCACCTTGACGCCGCGAGCAAACGCGTCGTCAATCGCGTGGGCGCCGGTAAAGCTCGGTAGCAGCGCCGGATGCAGGTTGACCACGCGATTGGGGAACGCGGCCAGCAGCGGCGTGTGCACCATGCGCATGTAACCGGCCATGACCACATACTCGCAGCCGCGCTCGAGCAGCTCGTGCGCGATGATCTCGTCGGCGGCGATGGGGTCGGCGTAGACATCCTTGGACAGCGTGAGCGTCTGGATGCCCGCGCGCTCGGCACGCTGCAAGCCCTTGGCCGAAGGACGGCTCGACACCACAAGCTCAATCGAGGCGTTGAGCTTGCCGGCGGCGATCAGGTCGATCAGCGCCTGCAGGTTGGTACCCGAACCGCTGATAAGCACGCCGATCTTAAGCGGCTCAGCCGTATCGGTGCCGGTCGGACGGGTGTAGGGCACATAGCCCAGGCCCTCGGCAGCAGCCATCTGCTCGTTAGCGCTCATCGGAGTACACGACCTTACCGGAACCCTCGACGCACTCGCCCACGCGGAACGGCTTCTCGCCCAGCGCGACCAGTGCCTCGGTCACGGCGGCCTCGTCCTCGGGGGCAACAATCAGGCACAGGCCGACGCCCATGTTGAAGGTCTTGCATGCCTCGTTGGGCGCGAGCTCGGCCTGACGCGACACGTAAGTAATAACGGGCGGAACATCCCAGCCCATCTCGGCGCCGTTGCGGGTGACCACGGCGTCGACGTCGTCGGCGAGCGCGCGGTTGAGGTTCTCGGTAATACCGCCGCCGGTGATGTGGGCGATGGCGTGCACGTTGGCGCCGCCGCGCAGCAGCTCCAGAATCGGCTTGACGTAGATGCGCGTGGGGGCCAGCAGAGCGTCGGCCAGCGAAGCACCGCCGAGCTCCTCGAGCGGACGGCTTAGCTCCTCGGCCTTAGCGGCAGCCTCGGGCGTACCCGGCTTGATACCGTCGACACCGATGACCTTGCGCACGAGCGAGTAGCCGTTGGAGTGCACGCCGGTGGAAGGCAGGCCCAGAATCACGTCGCCGGGGCGAACGTTCGCGGGGTCAAGCATCTTGGGACGATCGACAACACCCACGGTAAAGCCGGCGAGGTCGTAATCGGCCGGAGCCATGACGCCGGGGTGCTCGGCCATCTCGCCGCCCACGAGCGCGCAGCCCGCGAGCTTGCAGCCGTCGGCCACACCCTTGATGATCTTTGCCATGTGCTCGGCCTCGATGTGGCCGATGGCAACGTAATCCAAGAAGAACAGCGGCTCGGCGCCCGAGGCCAGAATGTCGTTGACGCACATGGCGACCAAGTCCTGGCCCACCGTCTCGTGACGGTCCATGATCTGGGCGAGCACGAGCTTGGTGCCCACGCCGTCGGTGCCGCTGATCAGGATCGGGTCTTCCATATCCTTAAGCGCGGCGGCCGAGAACAGGCCACCAAAGCCACCGATGCCGCCGATGACCTCGGGGCGGTTGGTGTCCTTAACCATCTGCTTAATCGCATCGACGGCGCGGCCGCCCTCGGCGGTATCGACGCCGGCATCCTCGTACGTCACATGCTTGCTGTCGCTCATCTGAGCCTTCCTCTCCCACTACCGTTCGCCACGCGAGCGACAAACGGTACTCATAGTTGCGTTCATTTCGGCGCGCGCCATAGCAGCTCGCACCGCCATATCAACAAAACAGCAGGTAAAACCTACTAAAATAAACCTGTCCCCTTTTGGCAGGTTTTAGGCCTCGCCGTGCTCCTCTTCCCAGCTGCGATCGACGTATTTCTCGACCACGGCGTCGTCGTCAAAGTGCAGCGGCTTGTCCAGGTTACGGGGCTTAAAGCCCTCCATGAACTTGTCGCGGCCAAAGCTCTCGGGAATCGCCACGGGGTAGCGGCCGGTAAAGCACGCGTCGCAGTAGCCGCCCTTGGGCATGACCTTCAGCAGACCCTCGACCGAAAGGAAGGCCAGCGAATCGGCGCCGATGTACTCGCAAATCTCGTCGACCGTCTTATTGGCGCTGATAAGCTGCGACTGCACGTCGGTATCGATACCGTAGAAGCACGGCCAGATGACCTCGGGCGAGTTGATGCGAATGTGAATCTCCTTGGCGCCGGCGTTGCGCAGCATCTTGACGAGCTGCACCATGGTGGTGCCGCGCACGATGGAGTCGTCGATGACGACTAGGCGCTTGCCCTCGATGTTATCGCGCAGCGGGTTGAGTTTCATACGCACGCCCATGGCGCGCAACTCCTGTGTAGGCTCGATGAACGTACGGCCCACATAGCGGTTCTTGATAAGGCCCTCGCCAAAGGGAATACCGCTCTCGTGCGAATAGCCCTCCGCGGGCGGCAGGCCGGAGTCGGGCACGCCGATGACCAGGTCGGCCTCGACGGGCTCCTCATGTGCCAGCTGACGACCCATGTCATAACGGCAGGCGTAGACGCTCTTGCCGTTCATGATGGAATCGGGACGAGCGAAGTAGACCTGCTCAAAGATGCAGTTAGCAGGCTCCTCGGCAGCAGGCACGCCCTGCTCGGACACAAGGCCCTCGGCGCTGATGCGCAAAATCTCGCCGGGACGGACGTCGCGGACGTACTCGGCGCCCACAATGTCGAGCGCACAAGTCTCGGAGGCGACGACCCAGCCGCCGGCGCGGGTGGCATGGGTGGTGGCGCCAACCGTCGCGGCGCCGTCCTGCGACGGCAGCTGCGAAACGGATGCCGCATCGGCCTGGTCCAGGCCCTCGTCCACCAGCTTGCCCAACACGAGCGGGCGAATGCCGTGCGGGTCGCGGAAGGCGTAGAGTGCCTGCTCATTGATGAGCGTCATGGCATAACCGCCGCGCACGAGCTCCATGGTCTTGCGAATGCCCTCGCGCAGATGGCCCGTACGCTGGGTAAAGTAGCCGATGAGCTTGGTCGCGACCTCGGAATCCGAGTTGGAGAGGAACGGCACGCCCAGCTCGATCAGCTGGCGGCGCAGCTCGTCGGTGTTGACGAGGGTGCCGTTGTGCGCGAGCGCGATAATGACGCTATTGATGGTAGAGAGGTGCGGCTGAGAGGCTTCCCAGCTCTTGGCGCCGGCGGTGCCGTAGCGCACATGACCCACGGCCAGCTGACCGGAGAGTGTCGACAAGTCGGCATTGGAGAACACGCGGTCGAGCAGGCCCAGATCCTTGCGGACCATAACCGTACCGCCGTCACCCACGGCGATTCCCGCCGATTCTTGGCCACGGTGCTGCAGTGCACGCAGGCCAAAGTACGTCAATCGAGCCACGTCGCGATCGGGCGCCCAGACACCAAAAACGCCGCATTCCTCATGCAGCTGGTCGGAGTCCGGATCATACGTCGACATGGCGTTCACCTGTCCCGCGGCACGCTCGGCCGCGCGGATGGTTTCTTGAGACATGGCATCCCCTCAGAGCCTCGTATTTTGGCGTTACCCGCCTTATTATACGCACGGCGCGACGCGCTCCCCAGCGCATGAGCAGCGCTTTTTAAAAGCCCACCGAGCTAATAATCCGTTTTGTGACCAAACATTTATTTGGCTACATGACGTGGACGGCAGCTCCGCTCCAATCCACGCCACGGCACCTCTCGTCCACCGTTGGAGATTACATTGTTGCAATTGGGACGTTCGTCCTGTCTTTCGGCTGGTCGGCGGCGTATCCTTATAAGCCACAACATAACGAGAAAGGTTACTTTTCTATGGATCAAAACCAACTCGACCCCAGCGTCCCCAGCGCCACGGAGGTCAAGAAGATCCCGCTTGTCATCAAGGTATACGCAATCCTGTGCATCCTAACTGGCGTGAGTACGCTCCCGTCGGTCGCCGCCTTTATGTGGCAAGTCATCACCTCGCTTGTTAACGGCAACGCCGCCGAAAAGCTCGGCGACAACATGCTGGTCGCGATCGGACTGATTGTCGCCGGCATCATGCTCTCGGCTGCCAGTGCCGTCATCTTGATCATCTTTGGCCTGGACCTCATCAAGAACCAGCGCCGCAATGCCGCCCGCCTCTCCTATATCCTCATCGCGTTCACCGTCATCGAGCTTTTGGTCGACGTGATGCTCCAGGGCATCGGGCCCTTCTTGCTGCGTCCCGCCATCCAGCTCGTCATCCTCGTTGCGCTTTCGGCCACCGTCGATCCCACGCTGCGCCAGGAGCGCGAGCTGCAGCGCCGCCTGCAGGAGATGCTCGACCGCGACGCCGCAGCCGAGGGCATGCTCGGTCGCGACGAAACCGGCGAGGGCTATATCAAGCTCAACTACTTCAACCTGTTCTGGGTGTTCTTCGTCTGCTGCATACTCGGCCTGATCGCCGAGGACATCTGGCACATGACGGTCGACGACCCCGGCGTCTACCAGGATCGTGCCGGCATGCTGTTTGGCCCCTTCAGCCCCATCTATGGCTTTGGCGCCGTGCTCATGACCATGGTGCTCAACCGCTTCTATAAAAAGAACCCCATCATCATTTTCCTGGTGAGCGCCTTGCTCGGCGCAAGCTTTGAGGTGTTCGTGGGCTGGTTTATGCAAACCTCGTTCGGCGTGGTCTCGTGGAGCTACTCGCACATGAAGCTCTTTGGCATGCCCGACCCCATCGCCGTGCTTACGGGCGGCCGCACCTGCACGGGCTTTGCCTGCCTGTGGGGCCTAGGTGGACTCATCTGGATCAAGCTGCTGCTGCCGAGGCTGCTCAAGCTCATCAACATGATTCCGTGGAAGAGCCGCTACTCGGCAACCGTCATCTTCACCATCATCATGCTGGTCGACGGTGTTATGACGCTGCAGTCGCTTGACTATTGGTACCAGCGCGTCAACGGCACGGAGCCGGATATTCCCGTCGCGCAGTTCTATGGCAAGTACTTCGACAACGAGTACATGGAAAACCGCTTCCAGAGCATGACCATGAGCCCCAAGGATGCGACGCGCGTGTAGCGCTACGCGATGCCGAGATTCTCCAACGCATAAGAAAACCCGCTGACAGGCCAATCTGCCAGCGGGTTTTTGCTATAGATGGAATCGAATTGATCGCGAAGCCCTATGCCTCGCGCTCGATCTCGTTCACACACTCATTCTTAATGGTGCCGACAAGCGCCTGCAGGGCATCGACCACGTGTGGGCGAATGTCTCCACCGATGAGTACAAGCATGATGTCATCGCCCACGGAAAGCTCGCCACTTGCCAGCCACACGCGAACATAGCCGATACCGGGCATCGCGCGCGTCGCCTCGATAGCAGACCGCACTTTTTCGGCATCGTAGTCAAACACCATGCCGCCAACTTTGCGCCCGGGCGCCACACCATCGGTCTCGATCCCGCGCACCTCGGACTTGGGCGTCGCGCGAACCACACCGTTATGTGTCAGATACATGCCGCACCCGGACGCCGAAGCATCAGCCTTGGCCTCGCGCAGCCAAGCATCGACAGAAGGCATCGATTTGCCACTCTCTAGCATTATTTCTCCCTTTTGATTGCTCAAGCAGCTACTTTATTCTTCGACCGGCGTGAGCACCATGACGGCGCGCGTGTTGCTCAGTGAAAGCGAGCGGCAGGTCACAAGCGTCACGACCTTGGTTGCCGAAGCTGCACGATCGCTCGCGTCGCTTGCCGCGGCAGAGGCGCCATCGAGCATCTCGGACAGATAATTCGTCAGCCCATCATCGCCCTCAAAATTGGTCGTGCGCGCCTTGGCATACGTGTCCTCGACCACCTTGGTCGCCAGCGGACGCAGCTTATACGTCGCATCGCGCGTGATGTAGTACACATATTCAATGCTATCGAACGTCGCCTGATCAGTGGTGTCCGAAATCACGTTGAACATCGACCCATCGTTCATATGGTGGCCGTAGATCGTGGTCTGCTGGTCGACCATTCCCGGCGCGGTGTCATCGCTATCCAGGAAAATGGCACCGGACGCGTTAGCCGTTCCGTCGAACAGCGTGTTGAGGTATTTGGAGTTGTTGTTGGTCTGCACCACGGGATAGTTGATGTTGGTTCCCGGCACGTAAATCCAACCCACAATCTCGGGGTTCGTCTGAGCAAGCGCATCAAAGTCGATAATCGGCACGCCACTGGCGTCCTTGTCGCTCACATATTGCTTTTCGATCTTTTGATACGACTCGCTCGCCTGCTTGTAGCCAATCTGGGCATTAATAAAGATAGCGGCGGCGGCGACAATCAGGCCGATACCGATGATGATGAGCAGAATGGGAATAATGGAGCGGCGCTTTTTGCGCGGCGGCTCGGTGTAATCCGACGGCGCGGCATGCGATGAAGACCGGGGCGGCTTCTTAGCGGAGCTATAAGACGAAGGACGATATGCGGCCGGCGCGTCCTGTCGACGATGCGTCGCCGGTGTCACTGGGCGCGGCGCGCGCGGCTGCTGAGGAGAGGATGTCCGACCCTGCTGCGCCGCATGGGCAGCACCCGGCTTCGACGGATCGGGAATCTGAGAAGCCTTGAATCGTTTTCCCTGATAATCGGACATGGCTCTCCTTATACTGCGGTGAAACGGCGGAACGCTTAGGCGTCAGCCATCTCCTGCTTCATCTTCTCGATAACCTTGCGGTACTCGGGGTCGCAAGCACCCAGAATCTGCGTGGCATAGATGGCGGCGTTCTTGGCGCCGTTGATGGCAACGCAGGCCACGGGTACGCCGGAAGGCATCTGCACCATCGACAGCAGCGAATCCATGCCGCCCAGGTCACTCGTCTTCATAGGCACGCCGATGACCGGCAACGGCGTAAAGGCCGCCACGACACCACCCAAGTGAGCGGCCTTGCCGGCGGCAGCAATAATCACCTTGATGCCGCGGTCGGCAGCAGTCGAGGCCCACTCGTGGACCTTCGCCGGCGTGCGGTGCGCACTCGCGATCACGAGCTCATAGGGCACACCCAGCGCCTCGAGCTCGGCGGTGCAGCCTTCCATAACGCCCAGATCGGACTTGGAACCCATGATGATCCCGACAACCGGCTTTTGATCTGCCATAAACAAAGACCTCCTGTTGAGAGCGGTGACGCAGCGAATCCGCGACCCTTAACTACTGAGAGTAGTATAGCTGCTCCCGTCCCTGCGGTCTTTGTGGCGCTTCGCGGGCGGGCCAGGCTTTATCTTCACTCCGGTTGCTTCGCAAAGTCGTTCAGATAAAGCCTGGCCCGCCCGCGAAGCGCCCTGCGACCTACCGGGGATTGCTATGACGTACGTTGGCTGAAATAAATTGGCCCGGTTGCTTTGCAAAGTCGTTCAGATGAAAACACCGGGCCGCCGCAGAGCACCTTCGACCTACCGGGGATTGCCATGACGTACATTGGCTGATTTGGTTTGGAATGGAAGGTTGACGGAGGGTGGTGAGTTGTTTCGTTACTGGGTTTAGATATCCTCGCTCGTTCGTTTCAGCCCGCGTCATCGCGTGCTAGACGGCCAGCTCGCCTGATTCACCCATAAGCCATCGTGCCAGGTCGACGACCTTAATGCCATCCCAATCAGTCGTTTCGTGCCCTGTTCGGGCGATGACGCACTTGGGATAGGCGTCTCGAATCCGTCGCAGCGGATCAAGCTCACGCTCAAGCGTCGCTTCTTGGGAAATGTCGTCACTCACCTGGATATAGACACGGCGGTCACGCCTGATGGCGACAAAGTCTATTTCCTTTTGGTAGAGAACGCCCACGTAGACCTCCCATCCGCGGCGCATAAGCTCGATTGCCACCATATTCTCGTAAACATGGCCAAAATCGAGCTTTTTCGTGCCAAGCGCGGCGTAGCGAAACGAATGGTCGGCCAGGTAGTATTTATCTCCCGTCGACAGGTATTTCTTTCCTGAGACGTCAAAGCGACGAAACCGGTAGAACGCAAACGCATTACACAGGTAGTCGATATACACAGCCAGCGTCTTGTCGCTTATCTTAAGGTTCGCTCGTGACAGCTCGGCCGCCATCCCCTTGAGGGAAGAGATGTTTCCGACGTTATCCATCAAGAACTCGCAGGAACGTTTAAGCTGCTCTGCATTACGTATACGATATTTTTGTCTGATGTCGCGCAGGATAAGAGTTTCAAGCACATCCGAGATGTATGAGAAACGCATCCTTTCGTCCTGGTAGATATAGGAACCCGGCATTCCTCCCTCGCGGACATAGCGAGCAAGGGCCTCGGCTGGAGAAGCGATCTCGTGATACGCCGAAAACTCCGCAAGTGAAAACGGAAAGACCTCGATCTCCACCGTTCTTCCCGTGAACAACGTCGAGAGGTCGCTTGAGAGAAGAAAGGCGTTCGACCCCGTGATGTAAATGTCATATTTCTCTGACGCATGAAGACTGTTGATAGCCCGCTCGAACCCTTCACACATCTGGACCTCGTCGATCATGACGATATTCCGGCAACCCTCAATATAGTGCTTTTCAACATATGTATGCAGCGCATGGTATTCCGCCAACGGCTCGAACTCAAGTAGATTGAAGTTGACGTGTATGACGTTGGCCGAGGGGTCGTTTGAACGAAGTTGGCTGGCAAACGCCTCAAGCAATTTCGATTTTCCGCATCGCCTGATTCCGGTGATCACCTTGATATCAGGCGTACCTGCCACCTTGGAAAGCTTGCTCATGTAGAACGGGCGATCGATAAGTTTCATGGCAACCTACTTCGCAAAATTCAAAACCATTAGGAAACGCGAAGTAAAATATATCATCTACTTCGCGTCTTTGAAACATCTTAGATTTTGCGTAATAATTCCTGTCAAGCTATCGCAAGCACGACGCGGGCGAGGTTGTCCCTCCCCCTAATCGACTCTGTGCGGAAGCCCGGGGTGACAGGTTTCCGCTTTGCTCGGCATCCGGGAGCCCCGTTCGAAGTCGGCGTCCTCATCAGCTGCGACAGTCGAACCCAACTCCACGTGCACATCGCCGCCGGCAAGACGACCTTCACCACGAAGATGCAATAGCCGGGGCGCACGGTCCGTGGGTAACCGAGCGAGGAAAATGTCCCATCAACAAAACGAGCGAGGATTCCGTCCCACGTAGAGCCCAAATCCAAGCTCCCCAAGGAACAAAATCCTCACTCGACATCCGCATCCTCCTTAGCCTAAGTCATCGCGCAAAGCCCCTTCTGCAGCACACGGTGCGACCAAGTCACCGCAGGCCGGGGCGGGGGATCGAGTTTCCCACTGAACGACTCTGCTTGCAGCCGGAGCGAAGGGGGAAACTCGGCCCCCGCCCCGGCCGGACAGGTCACTCTACACCGTGTACTGCGGCAGGTCCTGCAGGGCGATGACGTCCATGCCCATGTCGTTGGCGCTGCCGTGACCCTGCTGGTCCTCGCGCACGGCCTCGATGGCACTCACGTACGTGTTGGCCGCAGACATCGCCGTCACGCAGGTCACGCCGCGGCGCACAGCCTCGGTGCGCAGTAGGTAGCCATCGCCGCGCGAACCCGGGCCGTACGGCGTGTTGACGATTACCGCGATCTTGCCGTCGGCGATCAGGTCACCGATGTTGGGACGCTCGCCGTCGTGCGGGCCGCTGATCTTCTCCACGACCTCGCAGGTCACGTTGCCGCCACGCAGCACGCGTGCCGTACCCTCGGTAGAGCAGATGTCAAAGCCCAGGTAGCGCAGGATACGCGCGACCGAAAGGATATGGCGCTTGTCGCGGTCGCACACGCTGATAAACACCTTGCCGCTGCTGGGATCGGGCAGCTTGTAATCGATCGCCAACTGTGTCTTGGCGTATGCCTCGGGATAGCTCTTGGCAATGCCCATGACCTCGCCCGTCGACTTCATCTCGGGCCCCAGGATAACGTCGGCACCCGGGAAACGGCCCCAGGGCATAACGGCTTCCTTCATGCAGAACCAATCGAGCTGACGCTCGTCGCTCGGCAGGCCCAGGCTCGCGATGGAATCGCCGGCCATGATGCGCGCCGCGCACTTGGCCAGCGGCACGCCGGTGGCCTTGGAGATAAACGGCACGGTACGGCTCGCGCGCGGGTTGGCCTCGATCACGTAGACGGTCTCGCCCTTGATGGCGTACTGCACGTTGACGAGACCGCGCACGCCCAGCGCCATCGCGATACGGCGCGTGGTCTCGCGAAGCTTGGCCTGCAGGCTCTCGCTAAAGCTAAACGGCGGGATGCAGGTCGCGGAGTCGCCGGAGTGAATGCCGGCCTCCTCGATGTGCTCCAGGATGCCGCCGATGTAGACCTCTTCGCCGTCGCACAGGGCGTCGACGTCGGACTCGATCGCTCCCTCCAGGAAGCGGTCCAGGTACACCGGGTAGTCGGGGCTGATGCGTGCAGCCTCGGCCATGTAATCGCGCAGATGCTCGGCATCGTAGGCGATCATCATGCCACGGCCGCCCAGCACGTAGCTCGGACGCACCAGCAGCGGATAACCGATGTGCGCGGCCACGGCCTCGGCCTCCTCAAACGAGGTGGCCTGGCCCGCCGGCGGATACATGATGCCCAGCTTGTCGAGCAGGGCAGCGAAACGCTCGCGGTCCTCGGCAAAGTCGATGGCATCGGGCTTGGTGCCCATAATGTTCACGCCGCTCTCCTCGAGCATGCGTGCCAGCTTAAGCGGAGTCTGGCCGCCGAGCGTCACCACGACGCCGTCGGGGCGCTCAACGTCGATGACGTCCATAACGTCCTCGTAGGTAAGCGGCTCAAAGTACAGGCGGTCAGAGGTGTCGTAGTCGGTCGAGACGGTCTCGGGGTTGCAGTTGACCATGATGGTCTCAAAGCCGCGGGCCGCCAGAGCATAGCTCGCGTGCACGCAGCAGTAGTCGAACTCGATACCCTGGCCAATGCGGTTGGGGCCAGCGCCCAGGATCATGGCCTTGGGCTTGCTCGCCGGCGTGGTCTCGTCGGGGGCAACGCACTTCTTGGCGTCTGGGCTCGTGCGGAAGATGTTCTCGTAGGTCTTGTAGTGGTACTCCGTGGCGCTCGAGAACTCGGCCGCGCAGGTGTCGACCGTCTTCATGCTGGGGACCACGCCCAGGCCCTTGCGGTAGGCACGCACAAAGCGCTCGTCCGAGCCGGTCAGCGCGGCGATCTCCGCGTCGCTCGTGCCGTACTGCTTGAGCAGGCGCATCGCATCGGCGTCGATATCCTCCACGCGCAGTCCGCGGATGCTCTCCTGGACCTGAACCATGTCGTTGATACGGTTGAGGTACCACGGATCGATACCGCAGATGGCATGGATACGCGCGACATCCCAGCCGCGGCGCAGGGCCTCGACCACAAAGAAGATGCGGTGCTCGGTCGGGGTTGCCACGGCCTGAGCGAGTTCATCGTCGCTCAGCTTGTCGGCACTCTCCTTGCCACCGGCGCAAATGCCCTGGTGACCGTCCTCCAGCGAGCGCATGGCCTTGCCGAAGGCCTCCTCAAAGGTGCGGCCGATCGCCATAATCTCGCCCACGGCCTTCATGCGCGTGGTGAGCGTGGGGTCGGTGCCCTTAAACTTCTCGAAGGCAAAGCGCGGCACCTTGACCACGCAGTAGTCGATCGTGGGCTCAAAGCAGGCGGGCGTTGCCTTGGTGATGTCGTTGACGATCTCGTCGAGCGTGTAGCCCACGGCCAGGCGAGCGGCGGCCTTGGCGATGGGGAAGCCCGTGGCCTTGGAGGCCAGTGCGGACGAACGGCTCACGCGCGGGTTCATCTCGATGACGATCAGGCGGCCGGTCTGGGGGTTCACGGCAAACTGCACGTTGGAGCCGCCGGTCTCGACGCCAATCTTCTCCAGAATGGCGAGCGACGCGACACGCATGCGCTGGTACTCAAGGTCACTTAGTGTCTGCGCCGGCGCCACAGTGATGGAGTCGCCGGTGTGCACGCCCATGGGGTCGAGATTCTCGATGGAGCACACGATGATGCCGTTGCCGGCGTGGTCGCGCATGACCTCCATCTCATACTCTTTCCAACCCTCGATGGACTCCTCGACCAGCACCTCGTGGGCGGGCGAGAGCTCAAGGCCCTGGCTCACGATGGAGACGAGCTCCTCGTGAGTATGTGCGATGCCGCCACCGGCGCCGCCGAGGGTAAAGCTCGGGCGCAGTACGCAGGGATATCCCACGCGCTCGGCGATAGCCTCGGCGTCGGCCACGCTGTAGGCATAGCCCGAGCGCGCGACCTCCAGGCCGATCTCGGCCATGGCCTCGTTAAAGAGTTTGCGGTCCTCGCCGCGCTCGATAGCGGCCAGGTCGCAGCCGATCATCTCGACGCCGTACTTGTCGAGCGTGCCGTCCTTTGCCAGCTCGACGGCGGCGTTCAGACCGGTCTGGCCGCCCAGCGTGGGCAGCAGCGCGTCCGGGCGCTCTTTCTTGATCACGCGCTCGATAAACTCGGCGGTGATAGGCTCGACATAGGTGCGGTCGGCCAAGCCCGGGTCGGTCATGATGGTCGCCGGATTGGAGTTGACCAGGATGACCTCAAAGCCATCCTCCTTGAGCACCTTGCAGGCCTGGGCGCCGGAGTAGTCGAACTCGCAGGCCTGGCCAATAACGATGGGGCCCGAACCAATAACGAGGATGCGCTTGATGTCAGTACGTTTCGGCATGTTAGTTCTCCTCGGTCTCGGTCGCGGCGGTCTCGGCGAAATTCCAGCCAGCCAGGCGGTCCTTCGCGGTGTCGATGTCCAGGTAGTTCTCCTCGCCGTCCATGAGTCGCATAAAGGCGGTAAAGAGATAGTGGGCATCGGTGGGGCCAGGCGAGGCCTCGGGGTGGTACTGGACCGAGAAACACGGGGCGTCGAGCAGCTGGATGCCCTCGGCGGTGCCGTCGTTGAGGTTCACATGTGTCAGGCGAATGCGGCCAAAGCGCTCGTTCATCACGACCGGCGCGATGCCGCGGCGCACCCAGACGCGCAGATCCCCATCGACCGCATGCTCGGTCTCGCCGCCGGAAAGCTCGGGGACAAGCTTGCCCAAGCTGGGGAACAGCAGGCCAAAGCCATGGTTTTGCGCGGTGATCTCCACGCGACGGCTTACCAGGTTCATGACCGGCTGGTTGCCACCACGGTGACCGAACTTAAGCTTTTCCATTTGGGCGCCGCACGCCAAGCTGATCATCTGGTGACCAAGGCAGATGCCAAAGACCGGCACCTTGCCGATCAGCTGCTGCACCTGCTCGCAGGTCTCCACCACGGCGTCGGGGTCGCCGGGGCCGTTGGACAAAAAGACGCCGTCGGGATTCATGTCGAGCACCTGCTGGGCGGGCGTATCCCACGGCACGACGGTAAGGTCGCAGCCGGCGCGGACCAGCCCCTCCAGAATGCCGCGCTTCACACCGCAGTCGTAGGCGACCACTTTGTGACGGGCAGGAGCGGCAACCGCAAGCGCAAAGTCATGCGTGGCAGGCAGGTCGGCGGCTACAAACTCGTGAGGCGCGGGGCAACTTACGGTCTTGACCAGGTTCTCGCCGACCAGCGTAGGCGCGGCGGACAAGCGCTCGGCAAGCTCGTCGACGTCGAAGATCTCGGTCGAGATAATGCCCATCTTGGAACCATTGTCGCGCAGATGGCGCACCAGAGCGCGGGTGTCGACACCCTCGATAGCGACGACGCCGTGAGCGTGCAGGTACTCCGGCACACTGACGGCCGAGCGCCAGTTAGAAGGCGCGGCGCACATGTCGCGAACGATCATGCCGCGCATAGCCGGAGCGCTCGCAGGGCGCACGGCGTCGCCGGGGAAGGCCGACTGGACGTCGGTCTCGTCGATACCGTAGTTGCCGATCTGCGGATAGGTCATGGTTACAATTTGGCCGGCGTAACTCGGGTCGGTCATGACCTCAAAGTAGCCCTCGAGCGAGGTGTTGAAGCAGACTTCGCCGGTCGCGGTGCCCTCGGCGCCGCATGCACGTCCATAAAAAATGGTCCCATCCTCAAGATACAGGATGCAGGGACCACAGGTGCCCTTGCTGGTTTTGGCCAGCATACGCTGGCAAAGCTCGCTGGGCGCGAAGGTGCGGGCGACGGCGCCCGCGGTATGGTTGTTCGCCATAATTCTCCTTCCCGGTCTCACAGGACCGGCTTAAAGGTGTGTAGTTAGGCCTCGCGGTATTGTAACCGCAAGCATGCCTCATGGCGTTAATTTCATCGAAATGTTTACGAAATGATAATTATGACTTTCTATGCATAATGATTTTTCTGGGACGGGGATTAAAAATCATCCCGCGGGGCTTGTGGCTCACGCGGGATGATGGCGTCTTACTTTTTCTTGTCCTGTTCCAGCAGATCGGACGGTGAGCGATCGGGCTTGCCGCCGCGGAAAATCTCGCGGCCATGCAGACGATGCTCCAGGTCACGTTCGGCCTTTTCCTCGTCAATCTTGGTCTGGCTCACCACCGGGTCCTCGATCAGCGACGAAACCGAGTTCACCTGTTTTTGAATGCGCTCGGCAATGGTGTCGTCCATGCTTACGATGCGCATCTTCCAGTCGATACTCGTGGCGTTGGATGAGCTCTTGGTCCACACGAACGTCAAAATGGCGCTCTGATGACCCCGCGCGGGAAACATGCCAAAAAAGGAATCGTGCTGAATGTTGCTATCCTCGTCGATATAGGCGTGAACGTTATACACCACACGGTCAATCTTGTCGTTGAGCAGGGCGTTGGTCGCAAGCGCCGCGGCCTGGATCTGCCCGTTGGACAGCAGCTCGAGCTCATTGGCAGACGATGTGTCCAACACCGTCACCTCAACCGTGCCCGTGCGCTCATCGGCCTCGTCGACGGTAAAATCGAGCGGAAACTGCGTAAAGCCGTTGCCCCATTCGAGTCCACCCTTGAGCGCGGTCGAGACGGTATCCACCGAAACGCTCTCGGAGAGGTTCGCGGTGTTCAGGCGTCGCATCACGCCGTAACCGATCTGCATGCCCACGATCAGCACCAAAATACCGATGACCACGGCCATGGCAGTCTTCGTAATGGTATGGCTCACCTGCGAGCCCGAAGGATCGTCCTCGGACAGCGGGTCGATATGTTTTGCCTGGCTCGCGCGGTCCTCGCTGCGCAGCTGCGCTAGCGCCGCTTTGTCACCGCGCTTGGCCGCAGCCTCCTTCTCACGCATGCGCTCGGTTCGCTTTTTGGCAAGCGTGGGATCCAAGACACCGGATGCATCGATTTCGGAGAATAACTCCGTCACTTCTTCCGGAGTCAAAGGGTTCTTGTCAGCCATAAACTTCCTGTCATATCAATCAGTCGAGCTCGTGCGCACGCGCACCTTCGAACTGCATTCGATAGTAACGGGCATAGGTGCCGCCACGGGCGAGAAGCTCCTCGTGCGTGCCACGCTCCACAACGCGACCATGCTCAACGGTCGCAATCTCATCGGCATGCTTAATAGTCGAGAGACGGTGAGCAATGATGATTGTGGTACGGCCGCGTGCCAGCTCTTCGAGTGACTCCTGCACCGCCTCCTCGCTCTCGTTATCCAAAGCACTCGTCGCCTCGTCCAAAATCAGGATCTTGGGGTTCTTGAGAAACACGCGCGCGATGGCAACGCGCTGCTTCTGTCCGCCCGAAAGACGGCTGCCGCGCTCGCCCACGACCGTGTCATAACCCTGTGGAAGCGACTCGATAAAGGCATCGATGTTGGCACGACGGGCGGCTGCGGCGATCTCTTCTGCCGTGGCGCCCGGCTTGCCGTAGGCGATGTTCTCGCCGATTGTTCCGTCAAACAGGTAGACATCCTGCTGCACCAGGCCGATGGTGCGGCGCAGGCTCTGCTGCGTCACATCGCGCACGTCCTGACCGTCGATGCTAATGGATCCGGCAGCCACGTCATAAAAGCGCGGCAGCAGCGAACAGGTCGTGGACTTGCCACCGCCCGAAGGGCCAACCAAAGCGATGGTCTGCCCGGGCTTGATGGACAGATTCATATGGTCGATAACGGGACGCTCATCGGCATCACCCTCGCCCAGCTCAACGTCCTCGTAGTTAAAGCACACGTCGTGATAATCCACGGCGCCGGCGGTCACCTGCAGATCCGTGGCGCCCGGCTTGTCCTGGATATCCGGCGCGGTCGAGAGCACCTCGTCCATACGCTTAAAGCCGGCGATGGCCTTCTGATACATTTCGGCCGAATTGACGAGTGTCTCGAGCGGCGTGCAGAACAGCGAAATGTAGAGCGCGAAGGTTGCCATATCGACCGCCTGCAGCTGACCCTGGGCAACGAGCCAACCACCCAGCAGCACCACGATCACGTACAGCACGCCCGAGAGCAGGCCATACGTCGCAGTATAGACGCCCATGGCGTGATACATGTTTTCCTTGGACGAAAGGTAGCGATTGTTGGAGGCGCGGAACTTAGAGCGCTCGGTCTCCTCATTGGCAAAGCTCTTGACCACGCGCATGCCCGCCAGCGAATCCTGCAGCTGCGCATTGATGCCGCTGATTTTTTTGCGATTGTCGCTAAAGACCTCGCGCATGCGCATGTTCTGCCAAAACATGATGACCGCAAACGCTGCTGTCACCGCAGCCATGGCAAGCGCCAGCACCGGAGCGATGGTAAAGAGAATCACAAACGAGCCGATAATCACGATGCCGCAGATGATGATCCACTCGGGCACGTGGTGCGCCGCCTCGCAGATATCGAACAGGTCGTTGACCACGCGGCTCATCATGTCGCCCGAGCTGTTGCGGTCGAAGTACGCAAAGCTAAAGCGCTCATACTGGTCAAACAGGTCCTCGCGCATCTTGGACTCCATGCGCGCGCCCATCACGTGACCCCAATAGCTCACAAAGTAGCGACAAGCGCAGCGGACGGCATACATCAGCACCAAGCCCACCGCGATCATGCCGAGCGCCTGCATAATGGCAGCCTGACCCTGAGTAAACAGCCCACCGGTCAAATTGCGCAGGATAATGGGGAACGCCAGGTCAATGGCGGCAAGCACCAGAGCACAAACAGTATCAGCAACAAAAAGCCCCATCTGGGGCTCGTAATACGAAAGAAACCTCTTAAACATGCAGTCCTCGGAGATAAAACAATAACGTAAGACCCTGGGGCAAATAATCAGTAGTGTTTGCCCCAGGGTCGCCCTCGCTTTTAAAGCTCAGCTCCGCCCAGTCTGTGCGCGATGCTATCACAGGCCAAGGCGCCCACGACGGTTTTGGCGTCTTCGATCTTGCCGTCGAGCACGGCGTCGATCAGCTCGTGCAACGGCACCAGGTCAACGTTGACAAACTCGTCATCGTCGGGGTTGGGCGCATCAAACTCCAGCTTGGTAGCCAAGTAGATGTGAATGATCTCGTCGCAAAAACCGCAAGACGTGACAATCGACGTCAAAAAGCGAATGCGACCGGCCCTAAAGCCCGTCTCCTCGTGTAGCTCGCGCTTAGCGCAATCGAGTGGATCCTCGCCCGGGTCGAGCTTGCCGGCGGGAATCTCGACCGTCACGCGGTCGATGGCGGTGCGGTACTGACGCACCAGTACGATCTTACCGCTCTCGGTCAGCGCCACAACGGCCGCCGCGCCCGGATGGCGAACGATATCGCGGGCGCTGCGGCGACCGTTAGGCAGCTCAACCTCAAGACGGTGGACGTCGAGGATCTTGCCCTTCCAGGCGCACTCCTCCGAAAGAATCTTCTCGTGCAGCTCGGCATCGTGCGGGTCGTCGTCGCCCAGCACCAGCGCCGGCTCGTCAGCGACCTCGCCACCAGGTTCGCCCTCGGCGTGCCCATACATGCGGCTGTCCTCCTCGACGATCCGTGCGTCCACGAGCTCTTCGTTCTTCTCGTCCATCCGTCTCATTCCTCTCGGATTTTAGGCATCCCAGGCGTCGCGGCCGCGCAGCGCACGCAGGCCGATGTCGTGGCGCAGGGTCTTGCCCTCAAAATCAATCTTCTCGCAGGCCTCGTAGGCAAGGTTGCGAGCGTTCTCGAACGTGTCGCCCAGAGCGGTCACGGCAAGCACGCGGCCACCATTGGTCACGAGCTGGCCGTCCACCACGGCAGTGCCCGCGTGGTACACGGTCACGTTCTCCATGGCCTCGGCGTCGGCGATACCGGTGATGACCTTGCCCTTCTCGTAGCTGCCGGGATAGCCCGCACTCGTCAGGACAACGGCCACGGCCCACTCGTCACGCCAGTCGAGCTCAATCTGGTCGAGCTCGCAGTTGGCGCAGGCCAGCATGACCTCGACCAGGTCGTTCTTAAGGCGCGGCAGCACGACCTGCGTCTCGGGGTCGCCAAAGCGAGCATTGAACTCCAGCACCTTGGGGCCGGCGGGCGTGAGCATAAAGCCACCGTACAGGCAGCCGCGATAGTCGATGCCCTCGGCAGTAAGCTCGGCAACGGTCTGCTCCATGACCTTTACCATGGTGGCGTGCTCCTCGTCGGTCACGATGGGCACCGGGCTGTAGACGCCCATGCCGCCGGTGTTGGGGCCCTTGTCGCCCTCGAGCGCACGCTTGTGATCCTGCGAGGTGGCCATAGGGCGCACGGTCTTGCCGTCGGTAAAGGCCAAAAGCGAGCACTCGGGACCAACGAGCATCTCCTCGATGACCACGGTATTGCCGGCATCGCCAAAGGTGCCGCCAAAGCACTCGCGCACGGCCTCCTCGGCCTGCTCAAGTTCGGTCGCCACGATAACGCCCTTGCCCGCGGCAAGGCCGTCGGCCTTCACGACCAGCGGAGCGCCCTGCTCGCGCACGTAGGCGAGAGCCGAAGCCTCGTCGGTAAACGAACCATAGGCTGCCGTCGGGATACCGGCGCGCTCCATGAGCTGCTTGGAGAACAGCTTGGAACCCTCCATCTGGGCGCCCTCGGCACCCGGGCCAAAGCAGGGAATACCTGCCGCGCGCACGGCGTCGGCCACGCCCGCCACGAGCGGAGCCTCGGGGCCAATTACCACGAGTCCGCATCCGTGACTCTGCGCAAACGCCGCCACGGCCGCAGGATCGCAGTCGTCGAGAACAACGTTCTCGCCGCAGCTCGCGGTGCCGCCGTTGCCCGGCGCGATGTAGAGCTTGCCGGCGCGCGGTGATGCTGCGAGCTTAGCTGCCAAAGCATGCTCACGGCCGCCGCTGCCCAACAACAGGATGTCGATGGTTTGAGTGTCCGCCTTCAAGGGTGCCTCCTCTATGGATGAATGGCCCGCTCCGCGCGAGCCCTTTGCAAGCAAATATACCCCTCGGCCGCCCGTCCGGGCTGCAAAGGGGTATATCGCAATAACCAAATAGTCCCGATTACTTCCAGAATCGGTTGATGATCTGCTCGCGACCAGCGCCAACGCCAATGAACGTCACGCGGGTGTGTGCCAGATCCTCGATAAACGCCACGTAGTCCTGAGCCTCCTGCGGCAACTCGTCAAAGCTGCGGCAACCGGTGATGTCGCACTTCCAGCCGGGGAGCTCCTCGTAGATGGGCTTGGCGTGCTCAAAGCGCACCTGATGCTCGGGCACGCTGGTGTAGCGCTCGCCATCGACGTCGTAGGCCACGCACACCTTGATGGTGTCGAAAGCCGAAAGCACGTCGAGCTTGGTCAGGGCGATATCGGTGAGGCCGTTGACGCGCGAGGCGTAGTTGGCGATGGGGCCGTCGAACCAGCCGCAGCGACGACGGCGACCGGTGGTCACGCCGTACTCATAGCCCTCCTCGGTCAGCGTGTGACCGGCCTCGGACTCATAGGAAAGCTCGGTGGGCATGGGGCCCGAACCGACGCGGGTGATATAGGCCTTCATGACGCCCAGCACGCGGTCGACGTTCTTCATGCCCACGCCGGAGCCGGTAATGGCGCCGCCGGCGGTGCAGTTGGAAGACGTCACGTACGGATAGGTGCCGTGGTCGATGTCGAGCAGCGTCGCCTGGGCACCCTCAAACAGCAGGTCCTTGCCCTCATCGATCATGTTGTTGAGCAGCAGGCTCGTCTCGGTGATGTAGGGACGCAGGCGCTCGGCCATGGGCAGGTACTCGTCGCAAATCTGGTCCACGGTGTAGGCGGGCAGGTTGTAGATGAGCTCGAGCTCAGGGTTCACGCGGGCGAGAGCGGTCTCCAGCTTGTCGCGGAACAGCACCTCGTCCAGCATGTCCTGCATGCGCAGACCAATGCGGGCCATCTTGTCCTGATAGCACGGACCGATACCGCGCTTGGTGGTACCGATGTTCTTCTTGCCGAGCTTCTGCTCAAAGGCGCCATCCAGATCGATGTGGTACGGCATGATGACATGCGCGTTGCCGCTGATCTTGAGGTTCTTGGTGGTGATGCCGTCGGCCTCGAACATGTCGATCTCCTCAAGGACAACCTTGGGGTTGACGACGCAGCCGTTACCGATCACCGACACGTGGTCGGAATACATGATGCCGGAGGGCACCTGGTGCAGGCCGTACTTCTTGCCGTTGACGACGATGGTGTGACCGGCGTTGTTGCCGCCCGAGTAGCGCACGACGGCATCAAAGTCGCCGGCGACCAGGTCGCAAATCTTACCCTTGCCCTCATCGCCCCACTGGGCACCGACCAAAACGGTTGACGGCATGTTTACTCCTTACATTCATGGACTGTCTACGCGCCACGCCGGCACGCAGAAGCACAAAACATTCCCAGTATACCCGTGCAACGGGCGCCTGTCCTACTCCTCGGCATGTGCCCCATCAAGCTCATAGAACTTGGTGGATGCCGGCAGGAACATCAGGTCGACGTCGCCGATCGGGCCCGAACGGTTCTTGGCCACGACGATACGCGTAACGCCCTCGTCGGGTCGATCGTCGCGCGAGGCTTCGGCCTCGTCGGCGGAGCGGTCCAAAAACATAACGATATCGGCGTCCTGCTCGATGGAGCCCGATTCACGAAGGTCGGAAAGCTGCGGGCGCTTGCCAGTACGGGATTCGACCTGACGCGAGAGCTGCGATAGCGCGATGAGCGGGATCTTGAGCTCCTTGGCCATGATCTTCAGACCACGCGACATCTCCGAAACCTCGACGGTACGGCTCTCGGAGCGGCGTCCCGGCGGAGGACTCACCAGCTGCAGGTAGTCCAGGATGATGATTGACTTCTCCTTGTTATGGAGCATGCGGCGGCTCTTGGCGCGAATCTCGGTCACTGTGGTGCCGGGCGTATCGTCAATCAGAATATCGAGCTTGGACAAGGTCTGCGTGGCCTCGTTGATATTGGCCCACTGCTCGGGGCTAATGCGGCCCATGCGGAAGTCACTGATCGAGATCATGGCGTAGGCGCAAATCAGACGCTGGGCAATTTCCTTGCCCGACATCTCCAGAGAGAAGAAGCCGACGGTATAACCGGCAGCGGCAGCATTGAGCGCCAGATTCAGGGCGAACGACGTCTTACCCACAGCAGGGCGGGCGCCGATGATGATGAGCTGACCCTCGCGAAAACCCATGAGCATGCGGTCGAGTGACGGGAAGCCCGTGGGCACGCCCGCAGCCTGGCCACCGGCCTGGCACACTTCCTCGGCCTCGTTATAGGCCTCGACCATAAACTCGGTCAGCGTCTTGTAGCTCGACTTGACCTCGCGTGCCGTAACCTTGAGCAGCTTGCTCTCGGCCAGCTCCACGACCTCTTTGGTGTCGGTGGGGGCGTTATATGCCAGCGCGTTGATCTCGTTGGTTGCGCCGATCAGCTCGCGCAGCATCGAATCGCGGCGAACGATGGCGGCATGGTGCTGCCAGTTGACGAGCGACAAGGTCTGACCCATCAACTCCAAAATGTAGGCCTCGCCGCCCACGGCATCGAGCTTGTTGATACTTCGCAGGTAATCGATCAGCGAGATGGAGTCGATAGGAATGCGGCTGTTGTACATATCGACCATCGCGGTATAGATGGTCTTATGAATGGGCCGGTAGAAGTCATCGGGCTGCAGCTCGACCTGGGCTTCTTCGACCACCTCGGGCGATAGCAGCATAGCGGCCAGTACATTGGCCTCTGCATCTTGGTTTTGGGGAAGACCCAACTTTGAGCCGCGGTCCTCAACCGTCAGCCCGGTCTCCCTATCGTCATATGCCATGAGCATCCTCATTCATATCGCTTGCGAGCATCCATAGTATCAGCCATGGTCCCAAAACGCGCCGCGCGCCGCCAATCATCACCGAACCAAACGGATGAACGGTCCTGTATATAGGACTTCGACGCAACGTTCACCATGACACTCACTCAGCGCAAAAAACAAAAGGGCGCCCTGGTTTCCCAGAGCGCCCTTCTTAGAACAAGATTGTTGCGTTGCAGCAAATGCTACTCGGCAGCAGCCTCAGTCTCGACCTCGGCGGTCTCGGCCTCGGCGACCTCAGCGGCCTCCTCGACCTCAGCCTCGGCAGCGAGCTCCTCGGCGGTAACGCCGACGAGAACGACAACCTCGGCCTTGATCTCGCGGTACAGCGAGATGGCAACGGTGTGGGCACCGGCAACCTTGATGGGCTTACCGAGCTCGACGCGCTTGCGGTCGATGTCCATACCGAGCTGAGCCTTGATGGCGTCAGCGATCATAGCGGCGGTAACGGAGCCAAAGAGGATGCCCTCGTCGCCGACCTTGACGTCAACGGTGACCGTCTTGCCCTCGAAGGCAGCCTTGGTCTCGTTGGCGGTAGCCAGACGGACGGCCTCGCGCTTGGCGATGTTGTTGCGACGCTCGTCAAGCTGCTTGAGGTTGCCCTTGGTGGCGGCAACAGCGAGCTTCTTGGGGAACAGGAAGTTCTCAGCGTAACCCTGAGCGACCTCTACGACGTCACCCTCGCCGCCCTTGCCCTTGATCTCATCGAGAAGAATAACCTTCATGATGCGTCTCCCTTCTTAGCCGCGGTCGCGGTTGCCACGAGAGGAAACCACGGGGACGGTGTACGGCAGGAGAGCCATCTCGCGGGCGCGCTTGATGGCGTTGGCGATGTCATGCTGATGCTGCGTGCAAGCGCCAGTGACGCGACGGGGCTTGATCTTGCCACGGTCGGTCATGTACTTACGGAGAAGCTGAGTGTCCTTATAGTCGATGAACTCAGTGTTCTCCTTGCAGAACTGGCAGTACTTACGACGCGGCTGACGTGCAGAAAAATCATTAGCCATGTCAAAATACCTTTCATTTGGCAACTTCGGCGAACCGAAGCCGCCTCTCACTCAAAAATAGGTGAACAACCCTTAGAACGGGATGTCCTCATCGTAGACGTCGACCGCGGGCGGCGTGGCCACCGGTGCGGCAGGACGTGCTGCGGGCGCGGGAGCTGCGGGGGCGTAACCGCCCTGATCGTAACCACCCTGGCCACCACGGGAGCTCATAAACTCGATCTCATCGACGATGACCTCAAGCTTGCTCCGGCGCTGGCCGTCGCGCTCCCAAGAGCTGTAGCGCAGCTTGCCCTCGATCGCGACCTTGTTTCCCTTTGCCAGGAAACGGCTCACGGCCTCGGCGCGGGTGCCGAACATAGTGCAGTCGACAAAGTTGGGATAGTCCTCCCACTCGCCAGTCTGCGCGTTGCGGCGACGATCGTTCACGGCGACGCCAAAGGACAGAACCTGGGTTCCGCCGGCGGTGGCGCGCAGCTCGGGATCGCGGGTGAGGTTACCGGTGATGTTCACTCGATTGATGCTCATAACTCACTACTTCCTCTTGGGGCACAAGCCCAGTCCAAAACGACAGTCTTACTCCTGGTCGTCGCGACGGACGATCATGTGGCGGACCACAGCGTCGGTGATGCGCAGGACGCGATCAAGCTCGGCGATCTGGGTAGGATCTGCGTGGAAGTTGATGAGGGTGTAGTCACCATCGGTGAGGTCGTTGATCTCGTAGGCGAGCTTGCGCTTGCCCCACTCGTCAACGGAGTCGACCTTGCCAGCGCCCTCAGCGATCGTGGTATCGATACGCTTCATAACAGCGAGACGAGTCTCGGGGTCGAGCGACGGGTCAACAAAGAACAGCAGTTCATAAGCCTTCATATTGTCACCTCCTCTGGGCAAATGTGGCTTCAGGTCGTGAAGGTGCGCCTGAAGCAGGAAAAGACTTGGTAATAATATCTTTCAACCTCCTAGGCTGCAAGAATATGCAGCTACAACCTCATGACCTCCACATATGCCCATACTCGCACGACGTTTCATGCGCATTCCAACCAAATGCTGACCAAAAGCTTGACGGATCTGTGGACAAGATACGGTGCCGTGGGGACAAGCTGAGCCAAGCCGCAGATCAACGGGCACAAGGCTGTGGTCGCAAAATGCATACCAGTGGTCTAATTGATCGCCAAAAAGATTTTAAATACGTTTGCTCGTGGTCTATAAAGTCCTTTTTTGAACAATTCGCTAAGCATGATTTTGCTGGTCAGACTGCATGCGCCGCGCGTTTTAGGCACAGCGCGAGACGCTGTGGATCAAAAAATGCTAAGTTTTCGGCTTGCACCTTACGATTCCTCGTGTATACTAACTTTCGCATTTAACGGAGAGTTGTCCGAGTGGCCGAAGGAGCACGATTGGAAATCGTGTAGGCGTCAAAAGCGTCTCCAGGGTTCAAATCCCTGACTCTCCGCCAGTTAATTCCAAAGCAGGCCTTCGAGCCTGCTTTGTTTTACCCCACGCGGAGGGGTGGCAGAGTGGTTGAATGCGGCGGTCTCGAAAACCGTTTGGCCTGTATAAGGTCACGAGGGTTCGAATCCCTCCTCCTCCGCCATTAGATGGCATAAGCCCCAGCAATGGGGCTTTTTTCTTTTTGGGCACATTTCAATAACGCGCAGGAGGAGGGATTCGAACCCGCCAGGACGCGGAGCGTAAAGAAAACGCGCCAGCGGCGCGTTTTTAGCGCAGCGCGGTCGGCGTAAGCCGACCGGATAAATTTTGAGCAAAGCTCAAAAATTGGACATCCCTCCTATTCAGCCACGCCCCCATTGTTTTCGATCTCACCTTGAATCTCAAACATGTACATCACCCTCCAAAAACGACATTTTTCGACATCTTTGGAAGCTGATGTACATGTTTGGTGCCTACGCCCCCACCCAGTCCCGACCGTTTACCGAGCAATAGGGTCACCACGCCCGCCAACCATGTACTATGTACGGGCATTGTCTAAACCCGCAACCAAAAGGACCCCATCTTGCCCGTCGTCGCCGCTATGACCGTTACCTCACACGCCACGGATGCCATGGTCGCTATCCCATTTTGGCTCGAGATGTTCGCTGTTGTCGCGGCATCGATCTCAGGCGTGCTGGTCGCGCGCGAGCACAAGCTCGACCTGGTAGGCGCCGTCGCGCTCGCTGTGGTCTGTGGACTGGGCGGCGGTCTTTTGCGCGATATGACGCTGCAGGTGGGCAACGTCTACATCCTCAACCAGCCGATGGCGCTCCCGCTTTCCATTGCCACTGCAGCCATCATCTACATCTTCCCGGCAATCGTCGACAAACCCGAAAAACTCATTCCCCTGCTCGACATCATCTCGGTCGGCATCTATGCCGCCACTGGAGCAGACAAGGCGCTGGTCTACGGCTTTGCGCCGGCGGTGTGCATCATGATGGGCTTTTTCACCGCGGTGGGCGGCGGCATGCTGCGCGACAGTTTTATGGGCGTGGTACCGGGCATTTTCCAGCGCACCAACTTCTATGCCATCGCAGCCATCGCCGGCTCGGCGAGCTATGTATGCCTTGTCATGAGCGGCGTCGTCAGCAACATCACCGCGTTGATCGTATGCGTTGCGGTAACCATGGGGCTGCGCTGGCTGTCGCTGCGTTTTGACATCAAAAGCCCCACCGAAGAAGATATCGCGCGCTTCTTGCACCGTAAAAAGTAGGCGGCGCGGACTCATCCTTCGAAATGCACCCGAGAGGTTCTTTTAGAGCGCCCACGCGTTGGGTACCCTGTTAGGTGCATATCGAGCATCTGACGAAGGATTCACCATGCCCCACAATCAACTCCCGTCGACCCAGCGCCGTAAAGCGTGGGGCCGCATCACCATCCTATTCGCACTCATCGCTCTGGCGCTCACCGCACTTCCCGCTACGGCTCTTGCCGGCACGGACTCCGCAGGCAACGTACTTGCGACCGACAATGACGCCACTCCGTCCGGCGTCGAAGGTGACCTGTACTGGGCAGGTCAGAGCCTCAACCTGGACGACACCTCCATCGACCGCGATATCATCGCTGCGGGCGATACCCTCTCAATTCGCGACTGCACGGTAGGCGGCGCGATTCGTCTTGCGGCGCGTACCATCGATATTGCCAAGACTACGGTTGATGGCAGCGTCACGGTCGTCGGTCAGCATGTCGTGCTCAATTCCGACAGCACCGCCAACTGCTTCTATGCAATAGGCGAGACGGTTGCCCTGCGCGGTTCCACCAAGTCGGCAGCGCTTGCGGGCGACACGGTGACCATCGATGGCACCGTCGAGGGCGATGTCGAGGTCTGGGCCGACAAGCTCATCTTGGGCAAGAACGCCCGCATCACCGGCACGGTGAACGCGCACGTCTCCGAGGACCCCGAGCGTGCCGCGGGAGCCGAGGTCGGTGCCCTCAAGATCGACCACACCGAGAACGAAGATACTTCCACCGTTAACGATGTCATCGGCGGTATCGTCGCCGCAGCGCTCTCGACCTGCTTCATCGCTCTGCTGCTCGAGCTCGTCTTTCCGCGCGCGACCGCCAGCGCCGCCGGAATGCTCCACCAGCACCCCGCGCCCCTGTGGGTGAGCGGTCTTCTGGGTACGGTGGCCGTCGTCCCCACCGTCCTGCTGCTGATTATCTCGATCGCAGGTCTGTCGCTTGCTGGAGCCATCATGTGCGGCGTTATCGGTATCGCGCTGGTCTCGGCAGCCTTCGCGGGCTGTGCTATCGCGCGCATGGTCGGACACAGCCAGAACCGCTACGCCATGGCAGCCGTCGGCGGCATAATCGCGGGCGTGCTCACGGCAATCCCTCTCGTCGGCGACTTCATCAGCGGCGTAGCTTTCGTCTTCACGCTCGGTTACATCATCCAGATCATCTGGCGCAACGCCCACCTCAAGCCCCAGCAGCCAGCTAATACGCCGGAACTCCCCACCGCTTAGACGCCAACCACCACAAAGGGGACAGGCACCTTTGTGGTGGTGCAGACCAACTCAATCCCCTTGCACCAAAAAGGGCGCCGACCATCGCGGTCGGCGCCCTTTCTTGTTAGTCGCTATAAAGCCCAGCGCTTATTTGTTGACCTGGCCGGCGCGGACGGCAGCCTTCTTGCGGTCGGTGGCGTTGAGCAGACGCTTGCGCAGGCGAATGTTCTTGGGAGTGATCTCGACCAGCTCGTCGTCGGCGATGTACTCCAGCGCCTCCTCCAGCGAGAAGGTGCGGGGCGGCACCAGCTGCACGGAGATATCGGAGGTCGAGGAACGCTGGTTGCCCAGGTTCTTGGTACGGGCGATGTTGACGACCATGTCGCCGGCCTTGCTGCGCTCGCCCACGATCATGCCCTCGTAGCACTCGGTGCCCGGCTCAACGAACAGCTGGCCGCGCTCCTGCAGCGTGCCCAGAGCGTAGGCAACGGCCTTCTCGGTGGTCATGGAGATCATGGCGCCGTTCTGACGGTTGCCGATCTCGCCGGCGTAGGGACCGTACTCCAGGAAGGTGTGGTAAAACACGCCCTCGCCGTGGGTGACGTTCATAATGCGGTTCTTAAGACCCATGATGCCGCGGGTCGGGATCTTAAACTCGAGGTGCGTCACGATGCCCGAGGTATCCATGCTCGTCATGATGCCGCCCGAGGTACCGAAGACCTCGACGACCTTGCCCGAGTACTCGTCCGGGCACTCGACGACGGCCTGCTCGACGGGCTCCAACTTGTTGCCGTTCTCGTCCTTCTTAAACAGAACGCGGGGACGGCCGACCTGGAACTCAAAGCCCTCGCGGCGCATGGACTCCATCAGGACGGACAGGTGCAGAATGCCGCGGCCCGAGACCTCGACGCCACTCTTGTCCTCGAGCTCCTCGATCTTCATGGTCACGTTGTTCTCGGCCTCGTTGAACAGGCGCTCCTTGAGCTGGCGGGCGCCCACGATGTCGCCATCGCGGCCGACGAGCGGAGAGGTCGAGGCCTCGAAGACGATGGACAGGGTCGGCGGGTCGATCTCGATGGGCTCGAGCTCGACGGGGTTCTCGGGGTCGGTGTAGACATCGCCGATATCGGTGCGGTCGATACCCACGACGGCGGCGATGTCGCCGGCGCCGACTTCCTGGCACTCGGTGCGGCCCAGATAGTCGAAGGTAAAGAGCTGCTTGACGGTAGCGGTGGCGCTGGAGCCATCGTTCTTCACAACCAGAATCTGGTCGCCCTGGTGGATGGTGCCGGAGTACACACGGCCGATGCCGATGCGGCCGACAAAGTTGGAGTGATCGATGGTCACGCACTGCATGGCCAGCGGGGCGTTCTCGTCAACCTCGGGCGCGGGCATGTCGTCGATGATCATGTCGAGCAGCGGGTACATGTCCATATTGCCGTCTTCGGGATCGAGGCGAGCAAAGCCGTTCATGGCGCTGGCGTAGACGACGTGCTCCATGGCGAACTCAAGCTGGTCGTCGGTAGCACCCAGGTCGGCCATGAGGTCGAGGCAGTCGTTGTAGGCCTTCTCGGGGTTGGCGCCCGGACGATCGATCTTGTTGATGACGATCATGATCTTGAGGCCGGTGTCGATAGCGTGACGCAGCACGAAGCGGGTCTGGGGCATGGGGCCCTCAAAGGCATCGACCAGCAGCAGGGCGCCGTCGGCCATACGCAGCACGCGCTCGACCTCGCCGCCAAAGTCGGCGTGGCCCGGGGTATCGATGACGTTGATCTTGACGTCCTTGTACTCGATAGAGATGTTCTTGGCGAGAATCGTGATGCCGCGCTCGCGCTCCTGGTCGTTAGAGTCCAGGACGCGGTCCTCGACCTGCTGGTTGGCACGGAAGGCGTCCGTGGCACGCAGGAGCTTGTCGACCATCGTCGTCTTGCCGTGGTCGACGTGGGCGATGATGGCGATGTTCCTCAGATTGTCTACGCGCATGTAGTTCCCCTATCTTCTATCCATATACAAACGGCACGCGTATGCGGCCCGCCCAGCAATGCAACGCTCAGCGGGAATATTGAGCCTTTTACCGAAAACTCGTTTATTTTAGCGATTTTAGATAAGAGGGGTTTCCTCACCTGCAGGTTCAGGGTCGCTCCACATAAAACCATCGCCGGCGCCCATGCCCTCATACAGCACATATGCCGAAAAACCGCTCTCGAGCGTGGTCTCGAAGAAACTCACGAGCAGGGCATCGTGGTAGCCGCCGTCAATTTCGACACAACCGGTGTAGCCGATGGCATAGCGGGCGATACGGCCCAGCCCCTCGTCCTTAAGACCCATCTTATGCTCGGAGATAAAGTTGGTGGCAGCCTCGAGGCACGCCTCTTCGCCATCCTCGTCGAGCGCCGCCAGATAGCGGTTGGAAGCAGCGTCCTCAATTGCCACGACCACACCCGGGTTCTCACCCGCGGCCAGGTCGTCCAAGAAGGCGCCAATCAGATCGCACACCATGGCGTCGAGCTCGGCGGAGACGTTACCGGCGTCCTGCATATCCTGTGCCATCTTTAGACCTTCCCATCGAGTCTGGCGTCGTTACAGTTCTTGCGCCTCGGCAGCGATCTTGGCGGCAGCGTCGCGGGCGCGCATCATATCTGCCGCGCGCTTGTCGAGCACCTTGATCTGGTTGGTCAGCATTACCGCATCGACCACACCCCAGATTACCAAGCCTGTTGAAATCGAAAACCCAAGCGCACCAACTGTACCACGAAGGCGCGAGCAGATTGCCGCGACAAGGGCGGAGATGACAACCATCTTGATATAGGAGCCACGGCGCTCGCGAAGCGTGCGGGCCTGCGTCACATAGGCGATGCGAGCCGCCTCGGATGCCTCCGAACGCATCTGGGCTTCACGCGCAATGGCAGCCGCCTCGGCCGACATGCCGCCGGCCATCAGCGAACGCTCCGCAACCTGGCCGCCCCGCATTTAGAAATCATCGGGGGAGAGCGTATGGACGAACTCGTCGAACTTCTCGAACTCCTGCTCGTCGTCGACTTCCTCGGCGTGGGTGGAAACGGTACCCAGGCGATTCATGATGTCGTCCTCCACAAACATGGGGGCATTGCTGCGCACGGCGAGGGCGATGGCGTCGCTGGGACGGGCGTCAATCTTGCGCTCGCCGCCATCGGCGAGCACGACGATCGTCGCATAGAACACCGGCGGCTCGGCGCGCACGATCTCGATGCGCTCGAGCTTGGCGCCTAGGGCGTCAACAGTATCGAGCAGCAGGTCATGCGTGATCGGGCGCTCGGCACGGCCGCTATCGATGCCGCGGCTGATGGCAGCGGCCTCAAACGAACCAGTCTGAATGGAAAGGGAACGCAGCGGCGCGGGCGAATCCGATTTACTGCTGCGCTCGCGAAGCACGATAAGCGATGGCACGGGACCGGCGGCCATGACGATGGTCTCTATGTCGACACGAACCATGGAACACCTCCGGTACGTAGCGGTTAACGCGCGGCAGGGCTGCCGCATTGAATAGCTATACTACCCAATCTTTCGCCCAGCACACAAAATCAAACTAGTTAATTTGGGACGGGCTATTTTGACTAATTTTGTTGGATAAGAAAAAAGCCCCGAGGCAATGCCCCAGGGCTCTTCACGTTTTTGATGGTGGACCTGACAAGATTCGAACTTGTGACCTCCCGGTTATCAGCCGGACGCTCTAACCAACTGAGCTACAGGTCCATCATGGTGGAGGTTAGGGGGATCGAACCCCTGACCTCAGGCTTGCAAAGCCCGCGCT
>CATWBO010000022.1 GCA_958349055.1 uncultured bacterium | reverse complement strand
CCGCGGACTTTCATGCCGGGGGCTCTCAATGTTTTATGTCCTGCTCATATCGTCTGTGCCGGCAGAAAGGGACTGTCCCCAACTGCCGGGCGGGACCGTTTAGCGGTGCAGCTGCCGACCAGGTGGGCTGAGCTGGTATCCTTATGTGAAATTGTCTCGACTCGATAGGATTGCATGTGAAACCTTCCGCCGTCCTTCGCTTAACCCTATATCGCACCCTGGCCGTCGCGCTGGCTGCACTCGCCGTACTGAGCGCCGCCATGCCCGCCCCCGCCTTTGCCGCCGACTCCGACCAGCAGGTCAAGACGGTCCGCGTTGGCTGGCTCGTCAACAACAAGGGCTTCCAGGAAGGTGCGCCGGGCGAGCGACTCTCGGGATGGGGCTACGAGTACCTCCAGACCCTCTCGTATTACACAAAGGGCTGGCAATACGAATACGTTAGCGGCACCTTCTCCGAGCTTATGGACATGCTCGAGGCTGGCGAAATCGACCTCATGCCCAACATCTCGTATTCAGCAGAGCGCGAGCAGAAGCTGCTCTTTTCCTCGAACCCCGAGGGCACCGAGCGCTACTACATCTACGCCAGGCCCGACCGCGACGATCTGGCCAAGGGCGACCCCCAAGCGCTCCAAGGCCTCACCATCGGCTGCAACTCTGGCGTTATGCAAACTATCGTCGGCCAGCAGTGGCTCGCCGGCGAAGGCGTTACCTGCACCTATAAAGAAATCGACACCGGCAGTGCCCTCTTTGAGGCGCTTGCAGACGGCGAGGTCGACGCCGTCATCATGAACGACACCATTTCGTCGCCCGATGCGTCACCCATGTTCTACGTAGGCTCGAGCGACTACTATTTTGCCGTTCCCAAAAGCCGCCCCGATCTGATGAACGACATCAACGCCGCCATGACGACCATCGCCCGCGATAACCCGCGCTATAACGAGGAAGTCAAATCGAGTTACTCGACCCAAAACAGTGGCTCGTCATCGCTCACCGGTACCGAGACCACCTGGCTCAAAGAAAACGGCAATACCATCACGCTCGGCTATCTTAAAAACCAACTTCCTTACTGCACGCAAAATGACGACGGCGAGATGGAAGGGTCGCTCGCCTCGCTTGCAACGACGTTGCACGACAAGTTTGGCATTACGGTCAAAACAATCGCACTCTCGAACAACAAGCAAATGATCAAAGCCCTTTCCAACGGAACCATCGATGTCGCCCTGCCGTTGTTTCGCGACTACTGGCTCGCCGAGCAGACAGGGGTCATCCAGTCAAACTCGATGGGAACGGTTTCGCTGACCGCCATTCACAGTGGCAAAAACCTGAACAGAGACCTTAAGAACATCGCTTGTACAAAGAGCACAATCGTTAACCGTTTTGAGCTCGAAAGTCTCTTTCCGAACGCAACGGTAACCGAGTATTCGAATGACGGCGAGGTGCTCAAAGCCCTCAATGAGGGGAAGGCACGTTGCATCATTGTCCCCAGCACGCGCCTGGAAACTCTCCGCGACATCTACGACATCGAGGATTTCGAAACACAGGAACTCACCAACACGGCGCAACTATCGTGTTTAATTTCGCGCGGCAAGCCCGAGCTGCTGGGAATCATCAATAAGGGCATCGTCAATGCAGGTGAATCGCTCTCTGCAAACAGCTATTTCCCCACATCGTACTCGGCGCAAGAATCGGATGCGTTCCGACTTCTCTACCGCAACCGCATCGTCATTGCGGCAGTCGTCATCTGCATTTTGCTCACCGGCATCGTCATCCTTGTCTGGTCGCTTTACCGCGCACAGGAGGAACGGCAGAAAGCCGATGCCGCCAACGCCGCCAAAACCGCTTTCCTCACGCGCATGAGCCACGACATCCGCACGCCGCTCAACGGCATCCTGGGCCTTATCGAAATTGAGGAATTGAAAGACGGCGATATGCAAGTCACCCGCGAAAGCCGCGCCAAGGCGCGTGTTGCCGCCAATCACCTGCTCTCGCTAATCAACGATATCCTCGAGATGGGCAAAATCGAAGACCGCAAGCTAACACTGGAACATGCTCCTTTTAACCTCAAAGAGCTCTGTGACGATGCGCTGGTGCTGTGCAAGCTCCGCGCGTCCGGTAACGGCATCACAATGCAGGACAATAGCCTGCCGTACGCCACAGGGCCATACATGATCGGCAGTCCCACCCATATCCGACGGATCATAATCAACCTGCTAGACAACAGCATTAAGTACAACAAGCGCGGCGGCTCCGTCACCTTTAGCTCACAGACCAAGCCACTCGATGATGGGCGCGCGCTCTTTTGCTTTAGCGTTTCGGATACCGGCATTGGCATGGCTCCCGAGTTTTTAAAGCATATCTATGAGCCGTTTGCCCAAGAAGGTGACGATGCGCGCAGCAAGTTCCAAGGAACCGGCATGGGCATGCCAATCGTCAAATCGCTCATCGACATGATGGGCGGCACGATTGAGATTTCGAGTGAAGTTGGCGTGGGAAGTACGTTTAACGTCCAGATTCCGCTCGATATCGACAAGAACCCTCAGGCAAAAGAACGTACGGACGAGCAGGCATACAGTTGCTCGCTTGCCGACATGAACGTTCTTTTGGCAGAAGATAACGAGCTCAATGCCGAGATTGCCCAGGCTCTGCTCGAAAGCGAGGGCATCGTCGTAACTCGCGCCGCCGACGGCAACGAAGCGGTCGACCTATACGTTGGCCGTCCCGCGGGTAGCTTCGATGCGATTCTAATGGACATCATGATGCCGGGCATGGACGGCTACGAGGCAACCCGCGCGATCCGCCTGAGCGAAAAGGCCGATGCGGCCGACATCCCCATCATCGCGCTCACCGCCAACGCCTTTGCCGAAGACGCCAAGGCGGCGCACGACGCCGGCATGAACGCCCATCTGCCCAAACCGCTCGACTTTAACAAGCTCAAAAACATACTCGCTTGTATCAAGAAAAACGGGGCCGTTTCGCTATAGTTTGTGCTCAACCACCATGCGCAGTAGAAAGGAAGCCAACGATGTTTAGGCCCTTACGTCGAAAGAAACGCGCCATCACCGACGAGGAAGCACGCGAGTTGCTCGCCACCTGTAAGCGCGGCGTCTTTGCCGTCAACGGCGACGATGGCTACCCGTACGCCATTCCCGTCAACTACTTCTTTGACGCCGAGCACGACAAGATTTATTTCCATGGCGCCAAAGCCGGCCACAAGGTCGACGCACTCAAGCGCGATGACAAGATCTGCTTTACCGTTTACGGCAACGAGTGGTACAAGGAAGATGACTGGGCTCCCTACGTTATGAGTACCGTGGTCTTTGGTCGTTGTCGCCTGGTAGATGAAGCGCCCGCGTTTATCGAGGACAAAGTCCGCCAGCTCGCGCTTAAGTACTACCCTTCCGCCGAAGAAGTCGAGGAGGAAATCGCCAAAGACATCAAGGGCGTCCAACTCTACGAGATTACGATTGAGCATCTCTGCGGTAAGCAGATTCACGAAAAGTAGCGAATGCGGAAAACGCGCTCGCTACCCTCTGCGCCCCATGCGCCCACGCATTTTGACGGCGTGGGCGCATGGAGCAGCACTCGAATCGAGCGCCCCCTATACCCCAAAAACGTAGCGGTCCAGGCGCTCACACGCCTCCTTTACCCGCGAAAGCGGCAGCGCCAGATTCACGCGAATGTGGCAGGGCCCGTGGAACGGACGGCCATCCTGATACCCAACGCCCACGCGCGCCCCCTCGTCAAGCAGCCACTGAATATCGCGGCCATGTTCGCGACACCACTCGGTGCAGTCTAGAAACACCATGTAGGTGCCCTGCGGACGCGAATAGGACACGCCCGCAAAATGCTCGTCCACGTAATTGCAGAAGTACTCGATATTGCCGGCAAGCACCTGGTTGAGCTCGTCCACCCACTCGTAGCCTTGCGGCTGGTAGGCACCGATAAGCGCATGCATGGAGAGGACGTTCATCTCGTTGTAGTGAGTCTTGTTGGACACGGTGCACACGCGGTCGCGCAGCGTCTCGTTATAGATGATGTGGTAGCTGCCGACCAGGCCCGCCAGGTTGAACGTCTTGCTGGGCGCGTAGAGGGCAACCGTGCGCATGCGGGCATCCTCGCTCACCGACTGCGTCGGGATATGCTTGTGACTAGGCAGGATGATATCGGACCAAATCTCATCCGAGATCACCACGCAATCGTGCTGGCGATAGATGTCCATGGCGCGCTCAATCTCGTCGCGCTCCCATACGCGGCCGCAGGGATTGTGCGGCGAGCAGAACACCGCGGCATGGATGTGGTTTTGGGCGAGCTTGCGCTCCATGTCCTCAAAGTCCATACGCCACACGCCCTGATCGTCGAGCTCAAGCGGGCTGTGGACAATGCGATAGCCCGCGGCTTCGATGGACTTGGTAAAACCAATGTAGGTGGGGCTATGGACCAGCACCGCATCGCCCGGCTGGACATACGCGCGCAGCGTGGACACGACACCGCCCAGTACGCCGTTTTCGTAGCCGATATGCTCGGGGAGCAGGCCTTCGACGCCATTACGGCGGCTTTGCCATTCGATGATGCGGTCGAAGTACTCGTCACGCGGATTGAAATAGCCAAACATGGGATGCTGGGCGCGCTGAATGATGTGTTCCTGAACCGTGGGCACCGTGGCAAAATTCATATCCGCCACCCACATCGGGATGCGGTCGAAGCCCTCATCGGGTACGTTTGGCGCCATGCCGGGGATTTCTCCCCAGGAGTCAACGGCGATGGCGTCCATGCCGTGGCGGTCGATAAGCGAGGTAAAGTCGTATTTCATGCTGAGCTCCCGTGCAAAGCGGATTGTTTTGGTAGGCGTTATTGTCCACCAGCGCGGGCGGTTTTGGCATGGGTTTTGGTCTTGAATTTGGCGGGGTCGGACGAATCGCCGGTTAGTCCCGCGCCTCTTTGACGGCGAGCACCGTTAGCCTGGTTCCGTCAACGGTAAAAGACACGTCGAGTCCGGCGTATGCCAAGTGATAAACGCGGTTTGGCTCGTGCTTGCTGCCTGCGCGGCGCGGATCTTGGCGAAGGACCTCGACCAGGCCGGGGAGCTTTGCGGGCGGGACCATGTCCTGCAGCGTTTGCGGGAGCTCGACATCGAGCTTTTGCCACGGCGCATCCTCAATCCAGCCACCAGTCGCATCCGGGTGACAGTCTGCAAACGGAATGTAGGGCTTGATGTCATAGATGGGCGTGCCGTCGCGCAGATCGGCCCCCAGCACATGGATGATGGGGCCATCGTCGGTAAGCTCGACGCGGTCGAGCTTGACGCAGGTGAGCCCGATGGGATTAGGGCGAAACGGACTGCGCGTGGCAAAGACGCCCACACGCTCGGCTCCGCCCAGGCGCGGCGGACGCACGGTCTTCGACCATTTTGCGTTGGTGCCGGACCTGTCCTGCTTTTTGGCATCGGCGGCTATGTCCTTAGCCGTGCCGCCGGGCGTGCCGTTTTCGAAGCGCCAGAGCAGCCATAGGTGAGAGAAGGAATCCAGACCCTCAACTGCTGCGTTGGAGGCAAATTCCGGTTCAAAGACGATGCGTCCCTGCAGATGGGGCGCCAAAAAGCTGTTGCGTGGGATGCCGAACTTCTGTGGCAGGTCGGTATGTATGTGTGCAATAGATTCCATGCCGGTCATTGTACGGCATGGGCGCGCGGGCGACGGGCCGCGATTCTCTCTCGTCGCCATCTGCATGCAACCAACGGTTGCTTGGAAGGACACCAGCCGCCGCGTATGCTTAAAGCCAATAAACAGCAGAAAGGAGCCGTCATGTCCTTTGCAGAAAAGCTCATCGCCATCCGCCGCGACAACAATCTCACCCAAGAGCAGCTCGCCGCCAAGCTCTACGTCACGCGCCAAGCCGTGAGCCGCTGGGAGCGCGGCGAAGTCACCCCGGGCATCGACATGATGAAGCTCATCGCCGCCGTGACCGGCGAACCCCTGTCTCATCTGCTCGAAATGCCCGAGCACCATTGTCAGAGCTGCGGCATGATACTCACGCCCGACGACTGCGGCACCGATGCTCACGGCGCCACAACCGATCATTACTGCAAGTGGTGCTACGACCATGGCAAGTACACCTACGACACTACGATGGAGGCAATGATCGAGGATTGTGCCCCGCGCTTGGCACAAAACACCGGTATGTCGCTCGACGAAGCCGTCTCGCTCATGGGCGCCGTGCTGCCGCAATTGGAGCGCTGGCGCACCGTGCAGGAAAACGAGGAGCGCTACGGTGCCGAGGCGCGGGCGCGCTATGGCGATGAGGCTATCGATGCAGCAAACGAAACGTTACTGGACATGGATCCTCAGACATGGAACGACATGAAGGAACTTGAACGCGCTGTTCTGGGTCAGCTCTCGATTGCCATGGGCGACGGCGATCCGGAGGGCAGCGAGGCCCGCAAGCTCGTCGCGATGCATCGCCGTTGGGTTGGCCTCAACTGGGGCAGCGAGCCCCAAGACGAGGCATATCTGGGACTCGCCCACGGTTACCTCGCCGATCAGCGCTTTATCGACTACTACGACAAGCCCTGCGGCACCGGAGCCACGGCGTTTCTGGTCCATGCCATCGAGTCATCAATGGATCGCGCATAGACCACGGCGGCTTTGGGTATCTCAACCGAAACCTCAACCGATTGGAGACACCATGGCTACTGATCATGAACTCGCGCTCTACGTTATGACCGGCTGCCCGTATTGCATAAAGGTCAAGCGCTTTTTGGCCGATAACGGCGTGACCATTCCCGAACGCAATATCTCGACCGATTCCGATGCCGAGCAGACGCTCATCGCCGTCGGAGGAAAACGCCAGGTTCCCTGCCTGTTCATCGACGGTAAACCGCTCTACGAGTCGAGCGACATCATCGCGTGGGTACAGAAGAACCTGCTCTAGCACTCATTGGGGACGTGCTTAAATGAGTAGTCGTTAAAGAACGTCCCCAAATAACTAGCCCCGCCGAACCCAAACATGTACGTCAGCATCCAAAGTCGACATTTTTCGACATCTTTGGATGCTGACGTACAGCTTTTTTGCGTGGGTCCCTCACAACCGCTCATTGGGGACGTACTTAAATGAGTAGGTAGGAATTCAGTTTCTCAAATTTATAGAACATACGTTTGCTTATATGCTATACTCGCCTCAAGGCATGAGACTGGTCGAGAGATCCCGCGGAGGTCCCCAATGACACGCTGGAGCGAGCTCGGTAAGTAAGATCGGTGGTTACTGCACTCGTCCATCTCAGACAGGTTGCGCTCCTGTTCGCCGTCGCCATCAAAGAACGGCACTCACAACCAAACGTTTCCGTTATCCGTGAGTCACACAGGAGTGCATCGTTATGGCTAAAAAGATTCCAACCCTTTCACCCGACATTATTTCAAACACCTGCTCAGATATCAGCAGGATTGTCGAGGCCAAACACCTCGGCCAGAAAGGTATCAACCATGAGACCTCCTCGGAAGGGGCTCTGCTCATCGGGCGCCGTCTCGAGCAAGAGATTGCCGGATACCCCATCTCCAATCTCAATGGCTTACTCTCGCCCATCGCTTGCCACCTCAAGCAGCACTTTAGCCCAAGCCTGGGCCCGACTTATCTCAAGCGTTGCATAAAGCTCGCACGAATTGTTCCGGAAGACATGGGTTTTCGACCGGAGCTTGATCTGGAACACTATCAGTCGCTCGCTCACATCGCCGACAAAGATCTGCGCTTAGATCTGATGAACGTTGCCGCGGATAACCATTGGAGCGCGTTGCGCATCGATCGTCATGCCCGCTATCGAAGTCCGCAGGACACTTTGGATGCTTGGGAGCGCCGTGTGCTTGAATCAAATCAAGAAGTACGGCGCTTCGCCCGCGCCTACACAGATGCCTGTGGAATCATTTCACTCGATGAACTTATTGAGCTCTACAACTCCTGTGCCCCCAATCCAGTCTCGAGATTTGAGATAAATGAGACTATTTGGCAAATCAGGAACGAATCGGGACAAATCGACAATCCCTGCATTATATCCAGAGATAGAAAACTCTATCTCATAGCGCCAGAGCTCGATGACGCTGTTGATGAAGCCCCTTATTACTATGATGACTACGGATACTCCTATCGAAAATATGAACGGCGCAGCGAATACACCGGTGAGATGCGCGCGCTGCGCGAACGGCGCGTTGGCATCAGAGTAGCAGCCATCTTCGCCGGTCACGAACGTCTTCCAATCAGAAGGCTCAGCTATGACGAAGTCATCTGCGGGCATATAAAGTGCAGTCGATCTGTCGAACGACTCAAGCAGTACGTCCTGAGAGACCCTGAGCTCAAGGCATCTGATTTCCATGCAAGAGAAGATGAGTTCGATTTCATCATGACAAAGCTCTTGCGTTCCGTTGGACTCAACGGTATGCCGACAGCCCAGCAAATTGCCGAAGACGCAGCTTTCTTATTGATTGTCGTACGACCCGAGCTTTATGAACGCAAGAAAACACCCGAGGTCTCCAAGCTCCTCTCGATAATCTATGAAGACGCTCCCCTCTGGGAGTTCAACGGACGCTCACATTCCGAGCTGAGAAGCGAAGAAGTGCTGGAGCCTCCGGTGCCAATTTCACATCGAGAAGTCCAATCAAAACAGGCCGCTTAACCCTATTAACTGCTTGCATTTTTGTCTACAAAACTGTATACAAAAAGAGAGGCCCTTATGGAGCTCATCGCAATCCACCCCCATGCCCTCAAGCACGGGCTGACGGAGACGGATATTACATGCGCCTGGAACTCCGCTTTCGCATGGTTCAGGCGTGATCTTGAAAATGGAGGTATCGATTACGTTCTCGTTGGACTTGATGGAAGAAGCCGTCTCATGGAACTCATCGCTCGATATTGCCCCGATCGAGATGGCTACATCATTTACCACGCCCTTGTCCCTCCTACGCGCAAGGTGCTCAGGGAAATCGGGGTCGATCGATAGGAGGCGCTATGGACGCTAAGCAGCTCGAGGAGATGATGGGATTTGCTCCCGGAGAGCTGGAAAAGGCAGCAGAGGCATACGAAAAAGATGAGTGGCCAAAGGGCCGCACCATCAAGTTAGGGAGGCCGCCGATCTCCGATGAGCCGAGCGTTGTTTTGTCGGCACGTGTGGGTGAATCGGTTCTTGAGGCGTTTGACGCAAAGGCAAAGCGTCATGGGCAGACACGCACAGAGCGGATCAGGGAGCTCATTACGCTCGATGCAATGATTGCCTAGTCCCCCGCCGAACCCAAACGTGTATGTCAGCATCCAAAGTCGACATTTTTCGACATCTTAGGATGCTGGCGTACAGCTTTTTGCGTGGGTCCCTCACAACCGCTCATTGGGGACGTACTTAAATGAATAGTCGTTAAAGAACGTCCCCAACGGATACCCGATGACACGGCGATTCTATTCCTCGATCTCTTTCCAGCACTGAGGATCGGCTTCATACATATCGCCTGTGTAACCATACGTCACAGCGGGGCAGCCGCGGCACCAGCCAAAAAGTTCGCATTTGGAGCACTTCTTGAACTTTTTAAAGTCGCGCTTGGCTTCCATTTGCGGAGAGAAGAAGAGCTCTTCCAGCGAGTTTTCGGCAACGTTGCCCACCTTGCTCTCCATACGACGGCACGCATAGACGTCACCCGTGGGCAGCACCGTCATATGCCCCGTGCCGCAATGGCAGCCGTCATAGATCATGCCGGGCTTGGCGTCCTCGGGAATGGTGAACTTACCCTGCTCCCACAAAAGCAGCGTCCACAGGTGATCCTTGAGCTGGAAGAACGTCTTGCAGCCCGCCGCCTGGTGGAACTCCATGCGCTCCTGCGCGGCCAGCAGCACATCGCGATACTCCAGCGGTTCCAAATGGAACTCGTCACGCTTTTGGCCCGACGTGGGGCAGTACCGACCAAAGGCGAACACGTCGACCTCGAGGCTTGCCACCAGATCGATGAGCTGCGGCAACTCGGCGGCATTCATGCTCGATACCGTGTTCATGACGGCAACCCAGATACCTGCACGCTTAAGGCAACCAATGGCACGCAGAGTCTCGGCAAACGAGCCGGGTTTACGGAAGTAATCGTGCGTTGCCTCGAGTCCATCAAGCGAGAGCTGGTATTTGCGACAACCCAGCTCTTTCATGCGAGCGCAGACCTCGTCGGTCAGATGGAACGGATTGCCCATTACGCACCACATGAAACCGCGCTCGTGCAGGAGCTCGGCAAGGCGCCAAAAATCGGGATGAAGAATGGGGTCGCCGCCCGTAACGTAAAAGTACGGCTGACGGCCGATGCGCTCGCAGAGCGCCTGAGCCTGATCAACGACCTGGACCATCTGCTCCCACGGCATGCGCTTAAAACCGGCGCAGGCACCGTTGGCAAAGATATAGCAATGTTTGCAACGCTGATCACATTCATCCGTAATGTGCCATTGGAAGGCAAGCGCAGGCTTTTGCATCGTGGGACTCCTTTGGTCGATGTTGAAACTGATGGCGGTATTTGGGCTACAGGCGCGCAACGGCGCCGATGGGGCAATTCTCGGCACAGGCACCGCAATGCAGGCAGTGCTCGGGCTCTATGCGATACGAGTCTCCCGGCTCGATGCACTTCTGCGGGCAGTGCTCAAGGCAGGTGCCGCAACCGATACACGCATCGGCATCGATGCAGAAGCCCTTGGCGGGCGCAGGTGCCATGCTCTCGTCCAAGGTAAAGACCGCGCGCTCGATGGGATGAACTCCCAGGTTAAAGTAGTCGAGCACTATGTTCTCAACCTTAAAGATGATGTTGATCTCGCGCGTATCACCGGGATAAACGTTAGCAAGATACGGCTGCTCGGCGTAAATCACGTCGCGCCAGTGAACTTGCTCGGAATCCGAGACGGGGGCGGCAACGCCGGACATGCGGATCATCTCGTTAAATCGCGTGTGGACGAGCGTTTGGACGCGCCCGTCGGCCATAAGCTGACGAGCCATCTCCTTGCCACGTGCCGTGAGAAAGTAGACAGCACGGGGCTCGTAATGGACAGCGCTCACGCAGCGAATTTGCGGTGCGCCGCTTTCGTCCACGGTTGCCAGGGAGAGCGTCCCGGCAAGCTGCATCTTTTTGAGGCAAGTCTGAGCATCCATTACGAGTCCCTTCCTAGCGATTGCTTACTGAGCGTCGGCAGCGCCGCAAGCGGTGCCGCAGGCAGGAGCAGCAGCCGGATCAGCGGTGCCGCAGGCAGGAGCAGCAGCCGGGTCAGCAGAGCCGCAGGCAGGAGCGGCCGCCGGATCGGAAGAACCGCAAGCGGGAGCGGCCTTGGGGTCGGCGGAGCCGCAAGCGGGCGCAGGATCGGCAGTACCGCAGGAGGCGAAAGCGGCAACGTTCTCAAGATTCTCGGACATGGCATTTCCTTTCGGTCGAGGATGGCCGGGCGAAGCCATCCAGTTTTTGACGCTCTTTGCGTCTATATGCATCATGCAAAAAGCGCGCAACGACCAAAAGAAGGCACCAATCTATTAGCCAGTTACCAAAAGGTAAGTAGTAGCCGCAAACGACAGCGGCTGCGATAATGAAAGCTGTCCACACGATTGAGGAGTCTCCATGCTTACCAAAGAAGAACTGCCTCCCTGCCCTGTTGCCACGTGTTTTCAACTCTTTGGCAACAAGTGGAAGATCTATATCATCCAACAGCTCATAAACAGTCCGATGGGTTTCAACGCGCTGCATCGCGCCATCCCCGGCATCAGTCAAAAGGTACTCTCGTCCAACCTTAAGGAAATGGACGCCGCGGGACTTATCACGCGCACCGTTATTCCCGAAACGCCCATCCGTACGGAATATGCGCTTAGCGAGCTTGGCCAAAGCCTTATGCCCATTATCGATTCCCTTGTGGAATGGGGCACCGACTATCAGCAGCTTGTACGGAGCTCCTAACAGCCGCAGGCTTCGACAATTAAGCGCCGTGGGGCATGCCACCCTACGGCGCTTACCTTTTTGTGCCTTCTTTTACAGAGGCGCGTTGGGCCGCACACTACTGTCGAGCGAAACCATCTCAATCGAACAGGAGGAAGGCCATGAATCAGGCCGAACGCCGCGTTTGGCTTATCAAGGCATTGCTCGATGAGCGGCCAGACGGGCGCAGCATTGCTGTACCTGCCGGAGTCAGCGAACAGCGCGATTTGCTTCGAGCCCTTATGAACGTGCGCCCGCCCGAGGCGCTTGCTGCCGAGACGCTCGACATACAAGACGCCTACTTGCAGCAACGCCTTCTTGAACGCGGCGGGGCAACCGACGCCGGCACCCTCCCCTACCGCGATCGCGTTGCCATCTGGCGCGGCGACATTACGCTGCTTAAGGCCGACGCCATCGTCAATGCCGCCAACAGCCAAATGCTCGGCTGCTTTGTGCCAGGGCATAGCTGCATCGACAACGCCATCCACACCTACGCCGGCATGCAGCTGCGTTTGGCGTGCGCCAATCTCATGGACGAGCAGGGGCACGAGGAACCAACGGCGCGTGTCAAGGTCACACCGGCGTTCAACCTGCCCAGCAGCTACGTTTTCCACACCGTCGGCCCCATCGTGCCCAGCCATAAGCCTGGCCCGCGTGAGGAATTGCTGCTACGCCGCTGCTACACCAGCTGCCTGGAAGAAGCGACACGCCGAAGACTCGGCACGCTTGCATTCTGCTGCATCTCGACGGGCGTGTTTGGTTATCCGCAAGATGCCGCCGCGCGCGTGGCCATCGATACCGTTCGTCATCATCTAGACCATAACGACCCCGACCTTAAGGTGATCTTCAATGTTTTTCTCGCGTCTGACGAGGCAATCTACCGCAACCTTCTCCAAACAAATCGATAAGCTCCGAGTCGCACTCGATGCATCTGACGCCGTGGTAATCGGTGCCGGAGCAGGACTCTCGACCGCCGCCGGATACACCTATTCGGGCAAGCGTTTCGACGAGCTCTTTGGCGACTTTGCCGCACGCTACGGCTTTACCGATATGTATTCCGGCGGTTTCTATCCCTATGATTCGCTCGAGGAGTACTGGGCGTTTTGGAGCCGCTACATCATGTGCAACCGATACGATCCAGTACCGACGCCGCTCTACGAACAGCTCTTGAGCATAGTGCGCGACCGCGACTACTTTGTGCTGACCACAAACGTGGACCATTGTTTCCAGCGCGCCGGCTTTGACAAGCAGCGACTCTTCTACACGCAGGGAGACTACGGCCTGTTCCAGTGCAGCAAGCCCTGCTGCCAGGAGACATGGGACAACGAAGGGCTCGTACGCCATATGGTCGCCGACCAACAGGACCTGCGTATCCCGTCTTCGCTTGTGCCCCATTGTCCTCACTGCGGTGCCCCGCTTACGATGAACCTACGCGCCGACGATACGTTTGTGCAGGATAAGGGGTGGTACACTGCGGCCAATCGCTACCAGGATTTCCTGCGCCGTCACAGCAATATGCGCATTCTTTTCTTGGAGCTTGGCGTAGGCGGCAACACGCCCGTCATCATCAAGTACCCGTTTTGGCAGATGACGGCCAAAAACGAGCGCGCCACGTACGCGTGCGTTAACCTTGGCGAGGCAGTCGCTCCGACAGAAATCGCCAATCGCAGCATTTTGATCGACGCCGGTGCCGAGCGCGTAGTAGAGGCACTTGCCGTCCAAGCCGTCAGATAGCGATGACTAGCTAGCCGTGGAAGCGGGCGGTGGAAGCGAGGGGTTGCTCGTGGAAGACGCGGTCGGCGGCGGCGCGGTATTCGTCGACCTTTTTGGTCTTGCGCACGATCTTGTGAACGGTAGCGGGATCGGCGAAGGCGCACTTGGCGTAGAACCACCACTCCTTCATGCGAAAGACCGCGTTGCCGCCAATCTCTTCTGCATACGCCGCAAACAACATGTCGTGGAAGCGCTGCAGTTCAGCTGCCATGGCAGCGGGACCGCCGGCAACCATGCGAGCCAGCGCAGGGTTCGCAAGCAAGCCGCGCCCCAACATTACGTGGCGCGTTTCGGGATAGGCCTCCACCAGCGTATCCATGTCCTCAAGATCAAAGATGTCGCCGTTATAGGCCACCGGGAACGGCGCCCGCTCCAGCGTCTCACCGTAAAACTCTTTGCGCGGCGAGCCCGTATAGCGGTCCTTTTGCACGCGCGGATGCACGATCAGCTCTGCCAGCGGCATGCGGCAATAGAGGTCGAGCACGCGCTCGTACTCATCGTCGCTCTCCAGTCCCAGCCTGGTCTTGACCGACACCGGCAATGGCGAGCGCTCGCACACGTCGCTCAAGAACACCTCGAGCTCATCCAAGTTGCGCAGAAAGCCCGAACCCTTCCCCTTGGCGACAACCGTGCCCGAGGGGCAGCCAAGGTTGAGATTGACCTCGCGGTAACCCATGTCGGCGAGCACCTGCGCCGCCCACACAAACTCGTCCGCGTTTTTGGACATCAGCTGAGGCACCACGTTAAGCCCCTGGTTATTGGCGGGATCGACCTCTTTAAACGCCTTACCGCCAAAGCGGTTGCCCACGCGCGGCGGCGGCAAAAACGGCGTGTAATAGCAGTCGAGCGCGCCAAAGCACTCCGCATGCACGCGACGGAACACGTGCCCGGTGATCCCCTCCATGGGGGCCAGCGATAGAATCATCAACATCAACTTTCAGATCAATGCGGCAAAGGGGCTGTCCCTTGTCACGCGTTTAGGCGGTTCAGCAGCTCTTCGCAGGCGCGCGAACGCAGGCGGTACTTTTTCCATACCAAAAAAGACGCGATCTCGATAGCCGGCTCGAGCGGTACAAATCGTATATCAGAACTCGCATCAACTTGCAGCAGATGATCGATGCCCATGGCGCATGCCGTCCCCGAGCGGATGAGATGCGATGCGTTGCCGATCAGGTCAAAATGCCCCACTACGTTGAGCGCTTCGGGGTCGAGCGCCCCGCCCGACCACGTCACCAGGTCGATTGCCTTGTTCGATGTGCGCGAACTCAACAACAGCGGCATCACCGCCAGATCTGCAGGGGTTAGCGCGTCGAGTGACCCCCACGGCCCATCGCTTGCCACGGCAACGCCCACGCGGTCGGCCTGCGGCATGCGAATCCACTCGTATTTGTCCAGGTTAACCGGCTCCAGTAGCAGGGCAAAGTCCAGTAGGCCTCGCTCCAAACGTTCCTCGGCAGCGTCGGCATTGCCCGTGTAGAGCTCAATCGTCACGGCGGGATAATCGCGATGCAGCTCGGCAAACGTATCCAGCACATAGCGCATGGCCTGCGTTTCTCCCGCGCCGATGCGTATATTGCCGGCGATGCCGAGCTCTTGGTCACTCATCTCGGATTCGGTCTGCTCCACCAGCGCTAGAATTTCCTCGGCGCGTTGGCGCAGACGCATGCCGTCCCCGGTAAGCACACATGACCGATTGGTCCGCTCAAACAGCTCGACACCCAGCTCGCGCTCCAAGTCTGCAATCTGGCGCGACAGCGTAGGCTGCGTCACGTGCAGCACGTTGGCCGCCTCGGTCATGTTCTCCTCGCGCGCCACCGCCAAAAAATAGCGTAGGGTTCGCAGTTCCATTGCAGTCTCCAAATCCGCTCGTTTCGTCTCAGCAGTTTACCATTCATATTCCGTATATCCAGCTAGTCTTTATAAGCAATATACATTCCCAACGCCCCGGCATACGCTATAGCCATCCCCTAGAGAAGATGGAGCGCGTTATGCAATACACCACCCTCGGACATTCCAATATCAAGATTTCCAAACTCTGCCTGGGCGGTATGAGCTTTGGCGAGGCCAGCCCCGACTTCCATCAGTGGACTATCGGCCCCGACGAGACCCGCGCCGTCATCAAGCGCGCCCTCGACGCCGGCGTCAACTTTATCGACACCGCCAACTGCTACAGCTTTGGCACGAGCGAGGAGTACATTGGCGCCGCACTGCGCGAGCTGGGCATCGCGCGCGAGGATGTCGTCCTTGCCAGCAAGGTGCACTTTAACGAAGGCGGCCTTTCCGCTGCGGCCATCAAGCGCGAAATCGAGGGTTCGCTCAAGCGCTTGGGCACCGACTACCTGGACCTCTACATCATCCACCGCTTTGATTACGATGTACCCATGGAGGAGACCATGGAGGCGCTCGACAGCCTGGTGCGCGAGGGCAAGGTCCGCGCACTCGGCGCTAGCGCCATGTATGCCTATCAGCTGCATAACCTGCAGATCATTGCCGAGCAAAACGGCTGGACCAAGTTCACGAGTATGCAGTGCCACTACAACTTGCTCTATCGCGAGGACGAGCGCGAGATGATTCCGGTATGCCGCCAGTACGACATGGCCATCACGCCATATAGCCCCATGGCCTCCGGCCACCTGTGCCGCCCCACCTGGGAGAGCGCAAGCACACGCGGCACCACCGACAAGACCATGGTCAACAAATACGACCACGACCGCGCCATCGACATGCCGATCGTTGAGCGTGTGGCCAAGGTCGCGGCCGATCACGGCGTGCCGATGTCTCAAGTAGCACTCGCATGGCACTGGGCGCGCGGCGTCGAGGCTCCCATCGTGGGCTGCTCAAAGCCGGAGCGTGTCGATGACGCTGTGGCAGCGCTCGACCTGACCCTCTCCCCCGCCGAGGTCGACTTCCTCGAGGAGCTCTACCAGCCTCATGCGCTCGTGGGGCCCAAGGGTCGCCCGGGCGAGAAGGCACTCGCCGGCACCACCAAGGTCAAAACAAGCCGCTAGGCCGCGCAATGGACGAAAAAACCATCGCCAACCTACGTGACGCCGGCTGCTGCGACGCACTCATCGACGAGCTTTCGGAGCTGCCGAGCACCTGCGCCCGCATCTGCCGCCTTAAGACCTACCGGCACGACCTGCTCGACCGCGTCCACGCCGAGCAGCGCAAACTCGAAATCCTCGATTACCTCATTCACGTATTGCAAGAAGAATGCAGAGCAAAGGAGTAAACCATGACCGTAAAACAGACAGCAGGCCACGACGCCCTTGGCGAGCTCGCGCCCGAGTTCGCGCACCTCAACGACGACGTTCTCTTTGGTGAAGTATGGAGCCGCGAGGCTCAGATGCCGCTCAGGCTGCGCAGCATCGTGACCGTGAGCGCCCTGATCGGCAAGGGCATTACGGACAGCTCGCTTAAGTATCACCTGGCTAGCGCACGCGCTAACGGCGTAACGCGCGAGGAAATGGCGGAGCTGCTCACCCACGTCGCCTTCTATGCCGGTTGGCCCAACGCCTGGGCGGCCTTCAACATGGCCAAGGAGGTCTACGCCGACGATGCCGCACGCACCGACGGTCACGGCGGGTTCTTTGGTGTTGGCATGCCCAATACCGCCTTTGCCCAGCACTTCATCGGCCAGAGCTATCTTAAGGCGCTCACCGGCCCCGACGACTATCTGCCCATTCACAACGTGACGTTTGAGCCGGGTTGCCGCAACAACTGGCACATCCACCACGCAAGCAAGGGCGGCGGCCAGGTGCTGATCTGCGTCGAGGGCGAGGGCTGGTACCAGGAAGAGGGCAAGCCCGCGCAGCGCCTGCACCCTGGCGATATCGTCGAGATTCCGGCAAACGTCAAGCACTGGCATGGCGCCGCAGCCGACTGCTGGTTCAGCCACCTGGCCTTTGGATTCCCGGGCGAAGACACCAGCAATGAGTGGCTCGAGCCCGTGGACGATGAGGCTTTCAACGCATTAGACAATCACTAGAAAGGAACAACCATGGACTACATCACCCTCAACAACGACATCACGATGCCGCAGGTAGGCCTGGGCACGTTTATGCTTTCGCCCGACGATGCGCAGCCGTCCGTCACCTACGCCTTGGACCACGGCTACGAGCTCATCGATACGGCCAACGCCTATGTCAACGAGCGCGCCGTGGGCCGCGGCATGCGCGACTCCAGCCGCTCCCGCGAGCAGATTTTCCTCGAGACCAAGCTCTGGCCGTGCTTCTATGAATCCGATACCGCCGTGGACGAAACGCTCGAGCGTCTGGGCTGCGACTATATCGACCTTATGATTCTGCACCAGCCCGCAGGTGACTACGTGGCAGGTTACGCCAAGCTCGAGGCGGCATATAAGGCAGGCAAGCTGCGCTCCATCGGCATCTCCAACTTCAATCAGTCCGAGATCGAGAATCTGCTCGCCCACTGCGAGATCACGCCCGCCCTTATCCAAGTGGAGTGCCACCCCTACTTCCCGCAGACCGAGCTCAAGGCGCTGCTGGACAAGCACGGCATCGTGCTTCAGGCCTGGTATCCCCTGGGCGGCCGCGACAACAAGGTCATCCTCGAGGAGCCCGTCGTTCGCGAGCTTGCCGCCAAATACGGCAAGACCCCGGCTCAGGTCATCATGCGCTGGCATGTCCAGCAGGGCAACGTCGTGATTCCCGGCTCCAAAACGCCGTCGCACATCAACGACAACATCGATATCTTCGACTTCGAGCTCACCGATGACGACATGGCGCAGATGGCCACCCTCGACCACGGCAAGCCCTTCTACGAGCGCACGGCCGAGAAGATGGCACTGTATTCCACCTGGCACCCCGACGTCGAGAGCCAAAAATAAACCAAGGAGTCCTATTTGAGCAATAGACATCCGGCCAAACAACACGCCGAACTTGACATCCTTCACGGCTCGCTTTGGCGCAACATCCCGCTGTTCGCACTCCCCGTTGCCGCAACGAGCATCCTCGAACAGCTTTCGAATCTTGTAGACACCCTGGTGATCGGGCATTTCTCTGCGGAGGGCGGTGCCTTTGGCATGGCCGCCGTCGGCTCGATTACCCCCATCGCGAGCCTGCTCGTCATGTTGTTTGTCGGGCTTTCACTGGGCGCAAATGTCGCGATCGCACACGCCGTCGGTGCAGGCGACCACGACCGCGCCCAACGCCACGCGCACACCGCGATCGTCCTATCGCTCGTCGGTGTCGTCGCCGCCATCGCGATGGAGCTTGTTTCGCAACCCCTCTTGCAATGCCTGAGCGTGCCGTCCGAGGTTTCCCCGATGCCCTCATGTACCTGCGCATCTACCTTATCGGCGTCCCGGCAATCTTGCTGTATAACCTCGAGGCCGCAATCTTTAGAAGCGTCGGCATCACGCGCATGCCGATGACGGCGCTGGCGATCTCGGGCGTGCTTAACATCATCCTCGACACCCTCTTTGTCGCCGTTTTTGGATGGGGAGCGGCCGGCGTGGCGGCAGCAACCGTGCTCTGTTACACCGCGAGCTCGGCGTTTCTCTTTGCTCGCCTTCTGCGCGCCGAAGGCCCTATCCGCATTGAACGCTCACGCTTACGCGCCGACCGTAATTCGGTTGCGACCATCCTGCGCATCGGCGTCCCCGCAGGCATCCAAGGCAGCGTCTTTTTACTGGCAAACATTCTCATCCAAACCTGCATTAACAGCCTGGGCACACAGGTCGTGGCTGCATCGTCTGCCGCACTTGCACTGGAGTTTGTCTGCTACAGCCTGCTCAACTCGTTTAGTCAGGCATGTACCACGTTCGTGGGACAGAACAACGGCGCGGGCAATCTTGAGCGTTGCAAAAAGGTGCTCAAGGTCGCCCTTATCGAAGACGCAATCATCACCGTCGTCATGATCGTGTTGGTCGTATGGCAGGGACGCACCATTTTGACGCTCTTCAGCTCGGATGCCGAGGTTCTCGATATCGCCTATGTGCGCGTATGCACACTCTTCCCCGCCTACGTGTTTAGCATGGTGTACGAAAACATGTCCGGTTACCTGCGAGGATTTGGCATCTCGGCGCTGCCTTCGGCGCTCACGGCAATCGGCGTGTGCGGCACGCGCTTCTTTTGGGCTCTGGTCATCTTTCCGGCACACCCCACGTTTGCCACCGTCATGCTTGCCTATCCGGTGAGCTTTAGCACAACGGCCCTGCTCATGGCCGGCGCACTCGCCTACTGCAGGCCCGCACAACAAGCCATGCACCTCAGCACGGCCACGTCGTAGCATTCTCGAAGCTGCGTCATAGCGCCCAAAAGCAAAGGGGACCGTCACGCGGCGGCCCCCTTTCTTGCTATTCATCCCTTTGTCACATTCTCCAGTCATCGGACGTAAAGAACGAACGCTCTATTGCTCATTTATACTCAAGGACACACGCGTGTCACGGACAGAAGCGATGAGAGTCGAGGGCCCCATACAGCAGCTCAGCGAACAGGAAGCAAAACGTATCCAGCGGTACTGCACGTACCCCAAGATCGCAGCAGCCGCGCTCGTCATGGCGTTCGTAGCATGTCTGTTGATGCTGCCGCTTCAAATGATCAACGATATTGCGTTTCACCAAAAGGAGTTCCAACCAGCGGGAATATATACCGCTATCGCGCTCACCGCAATCGAGCTCACCATCTTTTGCTACTGTGTGCTGGTGCCACGTTTTGGAATGCAGGGCAAGCAGTGGAAAGAGCTGCAGAACAGGCTCGCAGTAGCCCAAACCAACAAAGACCGTTCCGCAGAGGTCGCCGGCGTACTCGCCGCGCAGGCCGCCTATGTCTATCTTTCTTTTGATGCGGACGGCACGCTCACGGGAGTCGACTACACCAGCCAAATCGACCCCGAGGCAAGTCTTGAGGACAACCTCGCTCGCGTCGAGCAGGATATCGCGACGCTCTGCGCCCCGCTCAACGGACTGGATATTTCTGTTGCAACGCCGAGCCTCCTCACGCCATGTAGCCTGTCGGATGAGTTTAAGCAGGCATTTTTGGCCGGCTCCCTGTACGAAGGAATCAGCATCAAAACAGAGGATGACTCCATCAAGTCGTACTACACCTTTGACACCGACCCCAAGGAAGAGTTCGACGAATACACCCGCCCGGAAATTAGCCTTATGCTTTCTGCGAAGAAGAACTAGGTCCATACGCAGCGATTACCGCACGCAAACGGTATCAATATGAGCTTTCGATACGCTTGACATATCGACATCCCATTGGACGTGAGGACGGTTGCTATGGATCGCGCCATGAAGGCGCTGCGCATCACGGGCATACTTGGCAGCATCTGCGGCGTTATCGGCTACATCGGCTTTTTTGTCGGCGGCGACTTTGGCGCCTTCGTCGAAGGAGCCCTACCTGGCATTTTGCTCGGCCTTTCGCTCCTCATGCTGCTCGTAATTCCGCGAAGCTACAAGGAGTAGTAGTAAATTTGGCAGTGTTCGCTAACCCTGCGCGGCGAGGTCTAATACTTTTCCGCGAAGTGAACGCCCGTTTTTGGACCCCCGAAGCATCGACATTTTTAGACGCCAAACCCGCAGGATTTGACTGGCAAAACCGCAGGAAATTGCCTCACAAAAGTGTCGATGCTTCGGGGGACTATTTTGGCTCGTTCACTTCTCGGAAAAGTATTAGACCCCGATTTCGCAAGGGTCCCAATGTGACAAAGGGACTGTCCCTTTGTCACATTATTCCGAGCGCAGGGCCTCCACGGGGTCCTTTTTGGACGCGCTGCGGGCAGGCAGCAGGCCGGCGACGACCGTCAGCACTACCGAGATCGCGATGAGCACCAGCGCATCCTGCACGGGCAGGCTCATCAGGTTGGGAACCTGTTTGGTCGCAAGCGCCCAGGCATTGACCGGGAAGCTCACGAGCACCACGACGACAATGGCGAAAACACCGGCGATGAGGCCTTCGATGAAAGTCTCGGCATTGAACACATTGGCAACGTTGCGCTTCGAGGCGCCGATTGCGCGTAGGATGCCGATCTCCTTTTTGCGTTCCAACACGCTGATGTACGTGATAATGCCGATCATGATGGAGCTCACGACCAGGCTGATGCTCACAAACGCGATGAGCACCAAGCTGATGGTGTTCACGATGTCGGTCACCGAGCCCATGATGATGCCCATGTAGTCGGTGTACGAGATTGCCTGCTCGTCGTGACCGGCGGCTTTGACCTGCTTGTTATAGGCATCGATATGGTCGAGCACACACTCCTTTGCCTCAAAGTCACGCGGGAAGATTTTGACCGAGATGGGGTCGGCCTCGTCCGCATAACCCAGCGTGGTCAGATTGTTGTCATAGGTGAGCTGCGACGCCTTGGCATAGCTCATCATGAGCGAGCTCAGGTCCTCGGCATCCATATTGAAATGGATGGCGCGGGCAAAGGCACTCGCATCCACGTGCACGGCGCTCGCCATGTTGGCAAAACTCGACGACATCTGCGTCGCCATCTGCCCCATGAGTCCCGCCGCGCCTGCTTTAAGCTGGGACGATACAGTTGTCGCAATCTGGTCGCTGATCATCTTCATCACCTGGTCCATTGCCTGCTGCAGATACGGAGCCAGCTGCTGTTGCACGTAGCTGGTCATCGCTTGCTGCAAGCGCTCGGCCAGGGCATCGCCACCCAGCGCCTTGAGCTGCGCCAGGCACTGCTGGGCTGCGGAGTCGTTCTCAAGATATGCCTTAAATGCGTTCGCGAGTTTCGATGCATCTTTAAGCTCTTCGGGCGTCAGCGCCTTAAACTGATCCGACTGCATAAAGCCCGTGAACAGTTGGTTGGCAAGCGCCCCCACCTGCTGCATCTGCTCGGGCGTAAGCTCCAAGCCATCAAAGACACCCGAAAAATCGGGGGCCGGCGCCTTGGCCATGATGTCGCTGAAGTCGATATCCTTCCCAACGCCCGAAAGGTCGATATCCAACCCGGACAGGTCAAGACCCGACAGGTCCATGCCGCCGGCCGCACCCGAAAGCGCCGATGTATCGAACGAGAACGCACTCTTGAGTGCCGCCTCGTCCACGCTAAACATACTGCCAAGGTCCACGCCCTGTTTGGCCTCACCCTGCAGCTCGTCGAAGGTTTTGCCCGTAAAGACATCCGTCTCGGGATGGGCAAGTTGCTCTTGCACAATCTGCGAATCGGCGGCACGCTCCATAAGCTGGCGAGTCAGTGCATGCGTATAGGCAATGCCCGGAGACAATGCACTCGCATTGGCCGTCTCGTTGGGTCGCACCACGCCCACAATGCGCACGTCAATACCGTCAGCAACCTTGGCGGCCATAAAGTCGGCGTCGCCAGACATGTCGGTCCACATGCCGGTCTCTTCGTTTTTGCGATAGGCATCGGCCGGCGACAGCACCTTAAACGTCGTGGACAGCGCATCGTCGTAGGTAAAGTCGGTGCCAGTCTCGGGCGTTTCGACCCCACCGTCAGCCGTCATAGCGCTGTTTACCAGATCGTTGAGCTCATCGATATCCAGCGCACCGATGCTGTAGAGCGTGTAGTCGCCCACCGTGCCGCGGCTCGAAAGCACCATCACGGCTTCGTTGGCGGACGTAGGCCAATGGCCGGCAACGACATCGTACTGGCTGTCGAGCAGGCTCTGGTCGTCAATCATCTCGTTAAAGACCGAGGTTCCCATGGATTCCATGCTCACCGTCGCCGCCGAACTCGCGCCGCCGCTCATGGCCTCGGTCATAGCGTTGGGAACAAGCCGAACGGGCTTCTCGTCACCCTTACCCGCACGATAGACAACCGGCGTCACGCCATAGCCGTACTGGATGGCATTGACCTCTTTATCGATGCCATCGCCACCGGCATCGAGCCATGCCTTAAAGCTCGTCATGTCGTTGGACTTAACACTTGCAAACATATCCTTTACGGCCGTGACCACAGGGATCTTATCGGTTCCCTGAGCCTTGCCGTCGGTGCCGTCGTCGGACGAACCCTCGTTTTTGGACGTATCGTCATCCGTGGCCCCCTGTCCGCCCATCATGGACGACAGGTCGTAATCCTGCTTGGAAATGGTGAGCGGGTAGCTCGAAAGCGTGTCCTCCTCGACCTTTTTGATGTAGCCGTTTACACCGTTGGACAGCGCCAGAATCGCCGCGATACCGATAATGCCGATCGAGCCCGCAAAGGCAGTCATGGCCGTGCGGCCCTTCTTGGTCATGAGGTTTCGGGCAGAAAGCCCCAGCGCCGTCACAAAGCTCATCGAGGTTTTGCGCGTAGGCTTAGCCTCGCGACGCGCGGCATTAGCAGCATCGAAGGGGTCGGAATCGTCGGTGATCTTACCGTCCGCCAGGTTGACGATGCGTGTGGCGTACTGGTACGCCAACTCAGGATTGTGCGTGACCATGATGACCAGACGGTCGCGCGCAACGTCCTTGAGCAAATCCATGACCTGTACGGATGTCGTTGAATCCAAAGCGCCGGTCGGCTCGTCGGCAAGGACGATCTCAGGGTCATTAATCAGGGCGCGGGCGATGGCCACGCGCTGCATCTGCCCGCCCGAAAGCTGGCTCGGACGCTTGTTAACGTGCTCGCCCAGGCCGACTTTCTCCAACGCCTCGCGCGCACGCTGGCGACGCTCGGCATGGCCCACACCCGTAAGCGTAAGCGCCAGCTCCACGTTTTCCAAGATAGTCTGGTGCGGAATAAGGTTATAGCTCTGGAAGACGAAGCCGATGCGGTTGTTTCGGTAGGCGTCCCAATCGCGGTCGCGGAAGTCCTTGGTCGAAATACCGTCGATGAGCAGATCGCCGGAATCGAAATGATCCAGTCCGCCAATAACGTTGAGCATCGTAGTTTTACCCGAGCCCGAGGGACCCAGAATGGCCACGAACTCGTTATCGCGAAAAGACAGGCTTACGTTGTCGAGCGCCACCTGCGTAAACGACTGCGTAGTGTACCTTTTGCAAATTCCTTTGAGCTCCAGCATGGACGGCAACCTCTCCCGCGCAGGCACCCTGCCCGCTCTCCCCCGCCGTTCGTATTCGACGCGTTTGTCCTACTCTATCCCCGTTTTCTGCCGGTACCAGTGAGAAATGTAACGAACCACCCCAAATAGCGAACGGGACGGCACGCCACGTGGCGCACCATCCCGCACATAACATCGACGATGTGACAAAGGGACTGTCCCTTTGTCACATTCGGACTTACTGCTCGCTCTTAGCAAGCGCCTGATCGATCAGTTTGTTGAGCGCCTCGCGCTGCTCAGCGGAGTTGATGCCGCCCATGATTGGCTCTCCCACGATGTTGCCGTTCTGGTCGATCACGTAGGTGGTCGGGAACGAGTACAAGTTGGAGGTAAACTTGCCGGCCTCGCTATCCGACTTGAACCAGATGTTCTTGTACGTCACGCCCTTCTTGGAAAGTACGTCCTTAGCATCGGCCACCTCGTCTTTGTTGCCATCGAGCGTAAAGGAATTAACGCCCACGACCTGGCCGCCCTTCTCGGCAAGCTCCTTGTTGAGCTTCTCCAGATCGCCCAGCTCTCCCACGCACGGCTTGCAGGTGGTAAACCAGAAGTTCATGACGGTGACCTTGTTCTTGGAGAACAGCTCGTCGCTGTTTACATCGTTGCCGTCCAAGTCCTTGCCCTTAAAGCTGGGGAACTTCGTCTCCCCGCTCTCGCCGTTGGTCATGCCTGCGGTCGAGGCATCGACGCTCTCTCCCTCGCCGGGCGTGCTGCCACATCCGGGGAACTCCTTCTCCAGGCTCTCGAGCTTGTCCTCGATCTCCTTGATCTGCTGCGCGCCGGCCTTGAGCGTCTTCAGCTCATCCGCCGTGAACTCGTCCTTGGCGCCGTCGATGGTCTTGAGCAGGAAATCGCCGTAATTGCTACCGTCCTCAATCATTGCCGAGTCTTTATTTGCCGCATTGAATACCTTTTCCCACAGCGCGTTATCACTCGAAAAGATCTCGTTCTCCTTCTGCATGAGCTTCGCATACAGCTCGGCGGCCTCGTCGGCATTGGCCGGCTTCTGCGCAGTGAGTTCTGCGATCTTAGGATCGGAACTCGCAGATTCGCTCGCATTGCCACCGGGCGCCGAACATGCCACAAGGCACAAGGCCAATACCGGCACCATAAACAGGGCCGCAATCTTAGAAAGCTTCATAGTCATTCCTCCGTTTTGTCGAAGCTTGTTTACTTTTTATCGGCGGTCAAGGGAAGCTTTTCCGCCGACACATCCAGGCCATAGCGATAGCTGATGGCATCGACAGGACAGGCCCCGATGCACTTTCCGCACCGGATACATTCGGCATGATTGGGCGCGCGGACCACATCAACGTCCATCTGACAAACCTTTGAGCACTTGCCGCACGAGACGCATTTGCACGCGTCAACCTGAATCCCCAACAAGGACACCCTATTCATGAGCGCATAGAATGCGCCGAGTGGACAAATCCATTTGCAGAAAGGGCGGTAGAACAAAACGCTCAGCACTACCACGGCAATGAGAACGGCAAGTTTCCAGGTAAAGAGCTGCCCCAGCGCAGATCGAATGCCGGCGTTGGCAATTGCCAGCGGAATGGCACCCTCGAGCACACCCTGCGGACAGATGTACTTGCAAAAGAATGGGTCGCCCATGCCCACGTCGTTAACCACCAAGACGGGCAGCAGCACCACGGCAAACAGCAGCACAACGTATTTGATGTACGTGAGCGGCTTAAGCTGTTTCGTGGAAAGCTTTTTGCCGGGAATCTTATGAAGCAGCTCCTGCAGCCAGCCAAACGGGCACAGAAAACCGCATACAAAGCGTCCCATCAGCACACCGAGCAAAATGAGCGTACCGGTAACATAGTAAGAAAAGTTGAACTTGGATGAACCTACCACCGACTGGAACGACCCGATGGGGCACGCACCCGTTGCCGCGGGGCACGAATAGCAATTAAGTCCAGGTACGCAGACTGTTTTTCCCGCGCCCTGATAGATGCCGCCTTTGGCAAAGTTTGGCAGGTGAATGTTGGTGATGAGCGTCGCCGCCGCCTGAATGAATCCGCGAAATCGGGCCAAAACATGCGACGCAGTGTTTTCTCTTTTATCCAATTCCGATACACTCCAAGCACAGCCTAATCGCTTTGGCCAGCACGGCATCCGCCTCGCCACGCATAACGCCAAAGCACACCATGGCAATTCCGACGATCAACAAAGCGACCTGTACCACGGGTTTTACCGCTTTGAACAACCTGACCACTCCTTTCGTTACGCGACCATTGGACCATATCGACTATAAAATCCGTGTTAAGCGCGATTTGAAATGTGCGAGGAGACTGTTATGCGTATTTTGATCGTCGAAGACGAGCGAGCACTGTGCGATGCAATCGCGCGCAGCTTGCGAAACTTGGCGTACAGCGTCGACTGCTGTCACGACGGACAGGAGGCGCTCGACCTACTGGACGTTGAGGCCTTCGACCTCGTGGTACTCGACCTCAACCTTCCCCGTATCGACGGCATGACCGTACTCAGGGAACTTAGGAAAACTGACTGCGAGACCAAGGTACTGATTCTGTCCGCACGTGGCGAAGTATCCGATAAAGTCGCCGGACTCGATGCCGGGGCCAACGATTACCTCACCAAGCCGTTTCATCTGGACGAGCTTGCGGCAAGAATTCGCAGCCTTACCCTCAGACGCTTTACACAAAGCGACATAGTTTTAACCTGCGGAAAGCTCCGCTTTGACACCAAGGCGCGCATCGCTTCCGTGAACAGCGAGGCTTTGTCTCTTACGCGCAAGGAAACGGGAATCTTGGAATACCTGATGCTTAATCAGGGGCGTCCGATAAGTCAAGAGGAGCTTATCGAGCACGTTTGGGATAGCAGCGTGAACAGCTTTAGCAACGCAACCCGCGTTCATATCTCGTCACTCCGCAAAAAGCTGCGCAGCGCTTTGGGATACGACCCGATTCGCAATCGGATTGGAGAGGGCTACGTTATGGAGGATAGCGAATGAAAAGGCTTTCTCTGCAATGGCGCATAACGATTATGACGGCACTGCTCACGTGTGCAGCATGCGTGCTGACGAACTGCCTGGTCGGCTATACGGGCATGCGCTACATGGATGCCATCGGCAGTAACATCTCGGCCTTTAACGCAACCGGCGAAGATTCGCCCCAGGCGTTCGACCCAACGAAAGCGACCCCCGATGACAAGGTCACGATCGTCGTAAACGACGCACAGGAGTCTTTTGGCACGACAACCTGGTACATCACGGCTGGAATCACGCTACTTGGCGGCGTACTGGCATACTTTGCGAGCGGCCGTGCACTCAAACCTCTGCGAGCTTTTGCCGCTCAGGTAGAGCGCGTGCAGCCTGACAACCTAAGCGAAATCAGACTCAGCGAAGATGTGCCCACCGAGCTACAGCGATGCAGCGCCTCTTTCAACGACATGATCGCCCGTCTTGGCGAAGGGTTCTCTGCGCAGCGTCAGTTTACCGGCAACGCCGCACACGAGCTGCGCACCCCGCTCGCCCTTATGCAAGCACAGATTGAACTATTCATCTCCGAGCACTCCGGCTTGCAACCCGAAACAGCCGAGCTGCTCGGCCTGCTACAAGAACAAACTGAGCGCATGTCGCGGATGACCAGGGTGTTGCTCGAGATGAGTGAGCTCCGCAGCGTTCCTTGCGAGGATGATGTTGAACTTGGTCCCTTGTCCGAAGAGGTCCTCACCGACCTTGCGCCACTTGCCGAAAATAAGGGCATAGCCCTCAATTGTGCTGGAGACGCTTTAGTAATCGGGAGCGACACGCTCCTCTATCGGCTGGTGTTTAACCTGGTCGAAAATGCCATCCGTTACAGCCGCCCCGGCTCGACTGTCAGCGTCTCCATCTGCGACAACAACAGCCGCGTGTTCCTGCGAGTCGAGGACCAGGGACCGGGAATACCCAAACAGTACCGAGAGAGCATCTTCCAGCCGTTCTTTCGTCTAGACAAATCCCGCAGCAGGGCATACGGCGGCGCAGGACTCGGACTAGCACTCGTTTGGGAGATTGCAGCGCTTCACGGTGGCGCTGTAGAGGTCGAAGCAAGTTCCGAGAACGGGACCACCATGCTCTCGACCCTTCCAAAACGGACCGCAGCGTCAACCGAACAGTAAAACGAAAGGGGTCCCGCACACGTTTGCGCGGGACCCCTCTCTGTCAATGCAATTCGCCCAAAAGAGCAGAAGCTTACTCCCACTCCACCGTGCCAACGGGCTTCGGCGTGAGGTCGTAGCACACGCGGCAGATACCGGGAACCTCCCTTTATACGTTCGGCATAATCGTAGGCGATACCCAAAAATTCCAGTTCCGAGCAACAGGAGTACAATTGCTGCTATTGTTGCCAGCCGTTGGGAGATGGAAGATGGACTGCGATGGCTACCCATGCGTTCCCATGCCGTTGATGTGCACCGCCTTTGTGCCGGGGCAAATGGATGCCGCGGTCGCAAGCATCACTGGCACCGATTCGCGTGTCATCGCCACGGCAGAAGCGCTGTACTTTCGCGGACAGGCCACTCTCGCTGCCGAGACGGCACATCCCTATCTTGACGCCACCGATCCCGCACTTCGCTATTCTGCATGCTTCATCTGCGGATATGCCAGCCTGTCGCTCAACCGTATCGCCGACGCCCGCCGGTGCCTTGCTGGCATCCTCGATACGCCGGCCGACGAGGAATCGCCCGCCGTCCACGCCACGCATATCCTGTTCGCCTCGGCCGCGAGCGTCCTGCTGCACTTGCCTTCCCCGTATTCCGCCGAAGAGTTTTATCCGCTTGCGGCGCATCTGCCCGAAGGCCTGCGCCTGTTCGCCAGCTACGTGATGGCGCATGCCCTGTACCTGCGCGGCGAATATGGCCGCAGTCTGGGCATGGCGGAAAACGCCCTGATCATGAAACAGGGAAGCTATCCCATCTCGGAACTGTTCCTGCACCTGGCAGCTTCCATGGCCTGCATGAGTCTCAAAGACGTTGACGCCGCAAAAACGCATTTCGGAACCGCTTGGAACATTGCGCGTCCCGACGGCCTTATCGAGCTCATCGGCGAGCACCACGGCCTTTTACAGGGGCTCATCGAGGCGTGCCTAAAAACGCAATACCCTGACGACTTCGCGCGCATCATCGAGATCACATACCGCTTCAGCTACGGCTGGCGGCGCATCCACAACCCCGATTCGGGCGAGGACGTGGCCGATGACCTCACCACCACGGAGTTCACCATGGCGATGCTCGCCTGTCGCGGATGGACCAACGCCGAAATCGCACGCCATATGGGCGTATCACCGGGCACCGTTAAAAACCGCCTGTCCGGCGTGTATGCAAAACTTGGCATCGGAACTCGTGCCGAGCTGGTCGCACACATGCTGCGCTAGCAGCCAAGCTACCAAGCGTATCGAACGCGTTCCAGCGCTGCCCGTTTTCGCATGCTCAAATTGGACATTTTGGTCCTCGAACGGCACTACCGCGACAGGACACCTTCTCGCATAATTTGATTATTTCCACCGATATTTGCGGGACGGGAGCCCAAGATGCTTGATCGCCGTTCGTTACTTGTTGCCGGAGCGTCCTCGCTGGCGAGCATTATGTTGCCGCGCGTGCCGGGCACCTTAAACGCCTTCATACTGCCGTTCGCGCCCACCGAAGTCTATGCCGACGAAGAAGACCCCTTCAAGGTCCTGGTGCTCTCGCGTACCATGTTCGGCGTGGTGGTGGTCGACGTCGCCAACAAGATGAACCCTATCGCGGGTGCTCAGGTCACGCTGACGTCGCGCTATGCCGCGGGCAAACAGCTCACCGCCACAACCGATGATGAGGGTACAGCCATCTTTGAGGTTGCCCCGCTTTCGGAAGGCTACGTGGACGAGGCGACGCTCCTTGACGCGTATGACTTTAACGGCGGCATCTCCATCAGCATGCCGGGCTACCGCGATGTCGAGATCCCCCTCGCGCGCATCCAGGGCGGCACCGCCATTACCGCGCCCACGCGTCCGCTCTCCGACGGGGAGCCGTACTTTCGCCAGCTTACGTTCGACGAGTGGGACATCCAGTACGCCGACGCCACATTCATGGCGATGCCCAAAGACGATGCAGCAAATGCGCAGCCCGACACGCACGCCTTTACCGTGCAGGCCCATCTGCCGCAGGGCGGACAGGCGACGTTGCATATCAACAAGGTAATGCCTGCCGCAGGCAGCTCATCCGAAACCGTCACGCAGATTGGACAGGTCAAGGCCAGCGCAACGGGCGCAGATAATCTGGCGATGTTCACGCTCGAAGACAAGTTCCTCGATGCGGCATCGGGCCTTCTGGAAGAAGGGTGCAAACTGCGCTTTGTCCTCGACTATCAGGGCAAAACCTACACGCTCTCCTCCCCCATGGCCGTTGTCACCGCGCCGGCCGCAAAGGCGGAATCGGGCTCGACCACTATCGTCCCCACCACCATGGACCAAGAGATCACTCCGTTTGATTTCCCCGCGGCGTTTCCCGGCATCGGCGGCAATAAGTTCACGTGCTGGATGCCCACATTTCCGATCCTCTTCGATTTCTCGTTTGCTGGATACGTGCTGTTTGGCGGAGGATACAAACCAGCCAGCTATATGAACGATTCGGGCAACCCTGATCCGGAATACTGGAAGAAATCGCCGCGTGAGTCGGGTGCCAAGCAGGCAAACCGCTACCTCGACGAGATGGAGGGGAAGTGGAATCAGTACAAGAGGATGAGCGCCGGTTCGGGCACCGATCCAAGAAACACCAAGCTCCTTCGCCACCATTGCACGCCGCTGTTCACGATGGATATCGCCACACAGCTGTACGGCTCACTCGCCTACGATTGGGTAGGCAAAACTTGGGGCGATAACAACGATCCGGCGTTTGGCAATATTAAGGCCCTCTTCCAAGTAAAAACCGACCTCAACTGGACCGAGCAGTTCACCTTGGGCCCGGTGCCATTTTTCCTAAACGTCAATCCTTGGGTGTTGGCAAAGCTGGCGCTCGCGGTAGGCGCCCACACACACGGCAGCGGCGCGGCGTTCTTCAAAAACATTTCGCTCGACTATTCCAATACGTCGGGATCATTCACCATCCAGATCGGGCTTGCCGTCACCTTTGGAGCCGGCGTTGCAGGCGTCGCTTCGTCCGCCGTGCGCGGTGCCGCGTCTCTCACGTTGTTCATCGGCTACGAGAAGGCAGACGGTCACCAGCTTCCGCGCCTGCGCGTGGGCGCGGACGTCGATGTCGACGTGATACTCCAGTTTGTCATGTTCAAGTGGACCACCAAGGCCTGGTCGGGGTCGTGGCCCACACTTCTCGATTCGTGGAACATGTCGGTCAACAACGGCGACCAGTATGTGCTCCAGCGCTCAGAGCTGGCACTGGACGGAGACACGCCATATACGCTGGATGCCTGCTTTGGCGCGGCTGGCAATGCCGAGTCGGGCGGCGTGCCGCAGTTTATCGCGTCGGCCACCATCGTCACCAATGCCGAGCTGCTCGCATGCGCCGAGGTTAAGGCCACTGCCGTAAACGCCGCGCCTGTCGTGCGCGATTGGGATCAAGCGGTCACGCGCATTGAGCTCGAGGCGGATTCAGAAAGCGACGACACGGGACGGATCGAGCATTTCGTCCATGCACTGGCAGAGAACGACGAAAACGCCGCGCCGATGTATGAGTACGCCTATATCGGTCAGGCAACGAACGCCGTTGCAGACCCCAACGCCAATTCTGCCGACGTGTCGGAGGACGAGCGTGGCGGCATCAAACCCTCGAGCGACAACGTGCTGTTTACCGGCGTGCTCAGCGAAGCTCACATGAAGCTGGCAATGATTGCCGGCGCAGAATGCCTATTCCGTATCGCCTCGGTGCGCTACGGCGACAATGGCCGCTCGCGCCTGGTGGTGCATACAAAGGCAAACGGCACGTGGTCCGCTCCCACGCCCGTGGACTTCCCCCTTGGGTTTGGCGAGGGCGACGTGGAGCGCGACGGCATATTCGATTACGACTTCGATGTGGTGGAATATACAGACGGGAGGGGAAACCAGGACGCCTACGTGCTGCTGGTCTCGGGCGAGCGCCCCGCCGGCGACAACACCTTTTTCGATGCGGCGAGCACAGCCGGCATACTGTCCGTTGTGCGCCTGCGCATAAGCAACGGCGGAGTTCGCGTGGTGTCGCATACGTCATGGCGCAGCATTTCGCGCGGCCGCCTGCAAGAGGATGGCTACCATTGCCTGCAGTGCCCGCGTATCACGGTGGGCAAGACGCTGGTCGACGGGCGCCTGTCGGGTGCCTACCTCCACCGCCGCGGAACCACCGCAGAGAAGGCGCTCGGCAGCGAGGCCGAGGTTGCGCTGGAATGCTTTACCCTATGGTCGGATGATTTGGGCGACAGCCTGACGTTCCGCCAAGTTCTTCGCTTTCCGCAGGCACCGTCGAGTATCGAGCTGAGCGAACCCGAGAATATCAACGGCAAAATGGTGGTGCCCGTTGCGTACGAGACCGCAGACGGTTGCGGCTGCGCATCGTACGCCGTGATTGGCCAGTCCATTGCGGGCTGGGGCGTTATGCCACCAGACGCCACGGTGCCCCATGCGGTGCCGTGGCCACAACATTCGGGCTTTTTGGCCACCGTCAACGAGCAGCTGCAGCATATTACTTGGACGCGAGGCGCATCGGCATTTGCAACGCAGCCCGTAGGTGCCGCAGGCTGTGGCCCGGCATCGTTTAGCGTAAGCAACAACGGCAGGTGCGTGCTCTATGTAGAGAACACCGATGGCAAGGTGGGACAAACCTACGACGAAGAAGGCAACCCGGTAGCAGTGATGGGCAAGCACTTCCGCATCTTCGCCAGCACCTTGGCGGGCGATCTGTTTACGGAGCCGTTCGTGATGTGCGAGCTGAACCATCCCGTCGATCAGATAACGACATTTTTGACGTCGGGAGGCATGCTCTCCACACTCGCCACGCACATTGTGAGCGCGGAGAAGAGCAAGGCAGAGCTGCACGGTATCGAAGTGCCCTTGGTGGCGTGTGCCACTCCGACGGGCGCGGTCGCTACCTCGGGCGCGGTGGTGCCCGGAGCAGCAGGCGAATCCTTCATGGTCACGGTGCGAAACGACGGCAACACTTTGCTGACTGCCGGCACGATCGATCTGTACCGAGAGGGCTCCAGCCAACCGTTCTCCAGCGCATCCATCGGATTCGGAGCGAACGCACGCACGGCATCGATCTACGATCCGGAGCTTGCCGAAGATGCTTCGGCCAACGACATGGCACACGTGAAGTACGCGCTCGAGACGCTGGGCGCACGTTTTGCAACGCACCCGCTGGTTGCCGACAACGGCAACGCCGTGCTGGCACCGGGTTGCACAGCACAGTTCCGCATGAGCTTCGCCATCCCCGAGAGTTGGAGCGACGAAGTGGGCAAACGCGTAACGCTGTATGCGAAGGCGCGTGATCTGGTGGCGCTCGATCCCGTGACGCTCGAGGAAATTCGACCGGGCGCAAACTCGGCGCTGGGTGCCGTACTGCACGAGCTTCATGTGCCCGACGCGGCATGCGAGCGCTCAGAAGTTCAGGTCGGCGTATGCGGCAGCGCGGATACGACAGGACTTCACGACGCCCCGATGACAGCAGACGGCGATGGTGGCTCGAGTGGCGGCGGTGCTGACGAGGACGGCGGCTCCGGCGGAAGCAGCTCCGGCAGTGGCAAGGACCACGGCAATAACAAGCGCTCCGGAAAAGCGAGCGCGCTCGCCGGCACGGGCGACAGCAACGTCCCCCTAACCGCAGCCGCAGCAGCACTCGCCGCAGCTGGTGCCGGCCTTGTCGCCTACAGCGTCCGCCGCACGGCGCTCGAAAAAGACACCGCCAATGAGGTCAATTCGGATAGGCCTCGCTAGCTCCTAGTTACTTTTGTGTGAGACGCCGACTCGGCTCATCGAACATCAAAATGGGCTGGTTCTGGATACCCAGAGCCAGCCCATTACGCATTAAATGTCGTCAGATGAGTCGAGTTCTGCCTCGATCTTGGCGCGACGCTTTTTCGCCGAGAAAAACGTTGCGCACAGGACAGCAAACGTGGCCGCGAAAATCGTCGCACCGCAGAACACGCCCGTGGCTAGGTTCGCCAACCAAAAGACGCTTTCGAGCGGTATGATCTGCGCCTCAGCGATACAGCGCATTGCGGCAATAACAAGCGCGAACGCGGCGCCGCTAAGACCGCTGACAAGCAGGAAATATCCAACAGGAAGATGCTCGGTTTGCCCAAAACGATTGGTATCGACATAGCCCTTCCGCGTTTGCAGTCCTGCGCAAATCAACATCACGAGAACGAGCCACAAATACATGGCTGCCTCGAACGGCGTTGCAAAGCCGTGCGGCATTTCACTGGCGTCGCTGTGAACCCACGCAACCTGTCGAGCTATAAACTGGTAGAAAAAGATCATCAACATGCCAAACGAAAGCAGCACGAAACCAATCTTGTAGATCTTCGCGTTCTCAGCCTCCAGGCGTTCATCCTTTGGGCCGGCATATTCACGCCACTTTTGCACGATTTTCAGATCTTCAAATTTCATAGTGAACTCCTAAAGAGCGTCAGGGTCGGCGTCGGTTTCGTCTTCCCAAAACAAGTCGTTCAACGTAACGCGCAGCGCCTTACAGATTGCCACGCACAAATTGAGCGTGGGGTTGTAGCCGCCCGCCTCGATAAGACCGATAGTCTGGCGCGTAACGCCCACGGTCTGGGCCAAGTCGGCTTGCGAAAGGCCAGCCGCCGCGCGCGCCGCCTTCATGCGAAGGTTTTTCTTACCCGGCATGGAGCTCCTTTCGTAAATGTGGACAGGTATCCGTTGCAACATGACAGAAATATATTGCATCCATCAGAAGATGTCAACTATATCTGTCATTATGGAAATCATGTTCGTCATTGCGCGTACGATGCCCCACTGCACCCGAAACCGCGCGAGGCACTGGCCCTGCTCATCGAGCACCAAAAAGGGCTGGCCCCGATAACTCGGAGCCAGCCCTGAGTCGCCTGACGTAAGAATCGCGGCGTTACTTGAGCTTCAGTGCCTCCATCATGGGCACGGCGGCATCCCAGTCGATCTTCCAGCCAATCGACACGCGGACGGTCTCGCCCGTCGCGGGAGCCGTCGCAAACAGCGTATGGCCGTTGTCGGGACCGGTAAAGCGCAGCCACGTTATGCCGTTGTACTCGACCTGGTCGGTTGTCGTTTCCTTGCCTTCATAGATCTGCTCCAGGCTTGCAACCTCTTCCTCCGGCGAGCGCGGGAAGATGCTGATGTGCAGGCGTCCTCCAGTCTCGTCGTGGAAGAAGTCTGCCTTTTCGCGCTCTTCGTTGGACGAATCCAGCGTGTACCCATCGGCGGCCTCGATGCTGTACGATGCGCAGTCGATGCCCGTTAAATCTGCCTTCTCGCCAGAATCGGCCACGCCGCCGGCCGCCTTGAACTCCTTGGTCTCGCATCCCGTGGTGTCAAAGTGCATGGCCTCATGATTCTTGGCGGGGGCGTAAGCGTCTACGAACTCGACAGTGATGGGCCCGTAGTACGCCGTCTTGGGCGCCCAGAAATACACGTACTCAACGGTCTCGCCCGGAGCGATATCTGGCCTCTCGGAAAGGTCGATGCCCTCGTGCAGCTCATCGGGAGCCTCGCTTGCAACGTAGTCGAGCACGGCCGCCTTGCCGGAAGTAAACAACGGGTCGCCTGCCTCAAGATCGCCCTGGGCAGCATGCACGTTAAAGGAACTGAACGTCCTGTTCTTTGTGTTGTTGTTGGTAATCTTGATGTGCAGGTAAAAGCCGTCCTGCTTCTTGGCATCACCGCGATAGAACGTACCGTGAGTCACCGACTCATAGGTAATGCCAGCCACCTCGACCGTCTGCGACTCATAGGCCTTGGCCTTCTTGGACTTCTCCTGCACAGGTGCGCTCCCGCCCGAGCTGCCAGCCGAGCCGCTCGGAGCACCACCGCCACAGCCGGCCACCGAACACGCCAGCACGGCCGAAAGCGTCACGGCGGGAATTCCTAACAGCAGCTTTTTCGTCATGGGCTTCATCATCCTCACCGCTCCTTTCGGCTTGCAGTTCATCCGTTGCCCGGGCCTTTCGTCGTCCCCGTGGCATCGGCTTCCGCTATGAGCGTATGACGAAACACGGCACGGGCGAAGTGACCCGTGGCCCAAATAACGACCTGTCAGCATCCCCTATGGGCCAAAAGGACACGCACACGCACGCCCGTGGCCCATAAAACGAGACGTCTGTCCCAATGTTCGATTTAAACCAACAGCCGCAAACAAGATAGGGCCCCTTCAGCCGCCTTCAAACTTACTCGGACAGAACCGACTCGGTTTTGCCCGAGTAAACGCCATTCCATCAAATTACGAACGATTGTTCGATGGATTTCGTGTTGGATGGAATCGCCCACGGGCTGGGCTATGCTACCTTGACTATCTATACGACTTAAATGCACAAGAGGAAGCACCAAGAGAGCGAGCATGGCAAAAAACACCGCAAACTATGGTAACGACAGTATTCGTCAGCTCAAGGACGAGGAGCGCGTACGCCTACGCCCCGCTGTCATCTTTGGCTCGGACGGACTCGACGGCTGCGCGCACGCCGCCTTCGAGATCCTGTCCAACGCCGTCGACGAGGCGCGCCAGGGCTACGGCAAGCTCATCACCCTTACCGCCTTTCGCGATGGCTCCATTCAGGTAGAGGACAACGGCCGTGGTTGCCCGCTCGACTGGAACCCCTCCGAGAAGCGCTTTAACTGGGAGCTCGTCTTTTGCGAGCTCTACGCCGGCGGCAAGTATAACAACAACCAGGGTGGCGACTATGACTTCTCGCTCGGCACCAACGGCCTGGGCTCCTGCGCGACCCAATACGCTTCCGAGTACATGGATGTCACGGTTTGGCGCGACGGCAACAAATACTCCCTGCACTTTAAGAAGGGCAAAGTCGTCGGCGCCAAGAAGAAGGCACTCGAGATTGAGCCCAGCGACGAGAACCGCACCGGCACCACCATCAAGTGGCGCCCCGACCTTGAGGTCTTTACCTCCATCAGCATTCCCCACGATTGGTATCGCGAGACTATGCGCCGCCAGGCCGTGGTCAACGCCAACGTGACCTTCCGCCTGCGTATTGAGGGCGACGATGGCGAATTTAGCGAAGAGGACTTCTGCTATCCCAAGGGCATCGAGGATTACGTGCTCGAGAAGGTCGGTACCGACTACCTCACCGAGCCCTTCTTTATCGAGGCCGACCGCCGCGGTCGCGATCGCGAGGACCTGCCCGACTACAACGTAAAGATCACCGCTTGCATGTGCTTCTCGCGCACCTTCATGATGCAGGAGTACTACCACAACTCATCGTGGCTCGAGAACGGCGGCTCGCCCGAAAAGGCGGCTCGCAGTGCTCTGACCAGCGCCATCGATGCCTACATTAAGCAACAGGGCAAGTACAACAAAAACGAGAGCGGCATTAAGTGGCAAGACGTCCAGGACTGCCTGGTACTCGTGACCAACTGCTTCTCCACCCAGACGTCCTACGAGAACCAGACTAAGAAGGCCATCAACAACCGCTTTATCCAGCAGGCCATGACCGCCTTCTTTAAGGAGCGCCTCTCGACCTACTTAATCGAGAACAAAGACGCCGCCAACAAGATTCTGGAGCAGGTGCTCATCAACAAGCGCTCGCGCGAGAACGCCGAGAAAACCCGTCAGAGCATTAAGACCAACCTGCAACAGAAGACCGACATGGCCAACCGCGTGCAGAAGTTCATCGATTGCCGTTCCAAGGACAAGAGCCGCCGCGAGATCTACATCGTAGAGGGCGACTCGGCAGCAGGCGCCATTCGCACCTCGCGTGATGCCGAGTTCCAGGGCGTTATGCCCGTTCGTGGCAAGATCCTCAACTGCCTGAAAGAGGACTACCCGCGCATCTTTAAGTCCGACATCATCATGGACCTCATGCGCGTGCTGGGCTGCGGTGTGGAGATCAAGGACAAGCGCATCAAGAACCTCGGAGCCTTTGACCTGGATAACCTCAACTGGAACAAGGTCATCATTTGTACGGACGCCGACGTCGACGGTTATCACATCCGCACGCTCGTGCTCACCATGCTCTACCGCCTGGTGCCCACGCTTATCGACGAGGGTTACGTATATATCGCCGAGTCGCCGCTCTACGAGATCAACTGCAAAGAGAAGACCTACTTTGCCTACACGGAACTCGAAAAGAACGGCATCCTTAAAGAGATTGGCGACCAGAAGTGCTCGATCAACCGCTCCAAGGGTCTTGGTGAGAACGATCCGGACATGATGTGGCTCACCACCATGAACCCCGAGACGCGCCGCCTGATCAAGGTGGAGCCCGAGGACGTCACCAAGATGGAAACCATGTTCAACCTGTTGCTGGGCAACGACGAGGCGGGTCGCAAGCGCCATATCTCCGAGCACGGCAAGGAATACCTGGACCAGCTGGACCTGCAGTAGCAGCAAATCGATAACGACGGCCCTAAAGAAGTTCAAGAGGAAATCGTGGCAAAGAAGAAGACGAAGAACCAGCCCAAGAAAAAGCAGGTCAACGCCGAGAACGTCATCGGCCTGCACTCCGAGGTCACCGACCAGCCAATCACGCAGACGCTCGAGGTCAACTACATGCCCTACGCCATGAGCGTCAACGTCTCGCGTGCGTTCCCCGAGATCGACGGCTTTAAGCCCTCGCACCGCAAGCTGCTCTACACTATGTACAAGATGGGCCTGCTCAAGGGCGAGCGCCAGAAGAGCGCCAACATCGTGGGCCAGACCATGAAGCTCAACCCCCACGGTGACGCCGCGATCTACGAGACGATGGTGCGTCTGGCCACCGGCAACGAGGCGCTGCTCGCCCCCTTCGTGGAGTCGAAGGGCAACTTTGGCAAGTACTACTCGGGCGACCTGAGCTACGCCGCCTCGCGTTACACCGAGGCCAAGCTCTCCCCCATCAGTGCCGAGATCTTCAAGGACATCGA
>CATWBO010000021.1 GCA_958349055.1 uncultured bacterium | reverse complement strand
TGGTATGCGGGCATATCATCGACGTCTTCAATACAGAAGATATCAGTGCGGAATGCATTCAGAGGGAAACCCGTCGGGTCCCTTCGTCATCGGTCTTCGGCGGATTACGGGCTGAAGGGAAGAAAGGCGCGCTTCGCGCCCAATGTGGAGTGCGGCGAGGGCTTCTTGCGTCCTGCGGAGTGTGCCTATAAGTAAACTGATGGCGGGCCCTGCGATGTCCGGTCTTCAGCGGATTGGCCGCTGGGTGAGGGTGGTGCTTGGGGCGACGTGCAAAAAACGGAGTTTTCAGCAGCCAAAGATTGATGCATAAGGCCATAGCCGGCTTTCGCTGCCTTTGTTGATGCTTTTGCACGACAATTGGGCCTTGGCGATGTTCATATATAGCTGGTTTCTCGCCGCATGCTATCCAGATGGGTCGAGTCATGAGGACTATCTACTTTTTGAAAGACTTTTGACACCAAAATCTTATCCCGCGATGCTGAATACTCGCAAAAATGCACGCTCCGGAGGGTACTACCCTGTTACGGCTAGAAATCCATGCGCCATTTTATGCAATTATTAACGCATTTATGCAAAATGCTTTACGTGCGTACGTCTCGGGGTAGATGTTTGCCTCGGCGCTGTGTAAGTCATCCTTTCTATTGTGTCTTTTACGGGCGGCCGCGGTCCCGTTTGGGATCGCGGTCGTTTTGTTGTGGGTCAAATATGAACGTTGTGTTAATGAGTCGGTAGACGGTGGTGTTTTTCGGTGAGCGGCGTATCCTTCCAACGGTTTATCTAGTGTGTCAGTTGAAAGGAAGAGGGCGCTCATCATTGTTTGAATGTGAACTGCCGTTTGACCACAAGACGTTGCATCTGGAGCTCGAGGATAAGAACTTCGCGGGTGTGATGGAAGGTCATCAAAACGAGTTTAAGACCACGAAATCGCAGGAAGAGCTGGTGGAGGAGTCGCTTGCCAACCCTTACGGCTCGCCTTCGCTCGAGGAGCTTTGTGCTGGCAAGAAGGATATCGTCATCATTAGCTCCGATCATACGCGTCCCGTCCCCTCGCGTGTGACGATGCCTATTCTGCTGCATCACATCCATTCCGCTGCGCCCGAGGCTCGCGTGCGCATTCTGGTTGCTACGGGTATGCACCGTCCGTCGACGCACGAGGAGCTCGTCAACAAGTATGGCGAGGAGATCGTTGCCAACGAGGAAATCGTTATGCACGTCGCGACTGACGACAGCATGATGAAAAAGATCGGCACCCTGCCTTCTGGTGGCGAGTGCATCATCAACAAGATTGCTGCCGATTGCGATCTGCTGCTTGCCGAGGGCTTCATTGAGCCGCACTTCTTTGCCGGTTTCTCTGGTAGCCGCAAGTCCGTCCTGCCTGGCATCGCCAGCTACAAGACCATCATGTACAACCACAACGGTCAGTTTGTGAATGATTCCCACTCGCGTGCCGGCAACCTGTGCCACAACCACGTGAGCGAGGATATGTTCGCCGCCGCCGAGATGGCTCACCTTGCCTTTGTGCTCAACGTTGTGCTCAACGGCAAGCACGAGGTCATTGGCTCCTTTGCCGGCGACATCCACAAGGCACACGAGGCTGGCTGCGAGTTCGTGAAGAGCCTTGCCGGCGTTGAGCCCGTCGAGTGCGAGATTGCCATCACCACCAACGGCGGTTACCCGCTCGATCAGAACATCTATCAGGCCGTGAAGGGCATGTGCGCTGCCGAGGCCACACTTCCCGAGGGCGGCGTGATCATCGATGTCGCCGGTTGTGCCGATGGTCACGGCGGCGAGGGCTTCTATCACAACATCGCCGACAACGATCCGGCAGAGTTTGAGCGCGCCTGCATCGATCGTCCTAAGGACGAGACCCTGCCCGACCAGTGGACGAGCCAGATTTTCGCCCGCATCCTGGCACATCACCCTGTGATCATGGTCACCGACCTGTGCGATCACCAGATGCTCAAGGATATGCACATGACGCCGGTCAACACTATCGAGGAGGCGCTCAAGCTCGCCTTTGAGATGAAGGGCGCCGATGCCAAGGTTGCCGTCATTCCCGATGGCCTGGGCGTTGTTGTTGCGCAGCACTAGTGCGCGGCCTAAACGAATCGTTTATAACCGACAAGAAAGATAAGGTTTTATGCTTACCAAACTCCTCTGCGAATTCGGCGCAACGGCCCTCATGATCGTCTTTGGCGTGGGCGTGCACTGCGATACCGTGCTCAAGGGCACCAAGTATCAGGGCTCCGGCCATATGTTTGCCATCACCACCTGGTCTTTTGGCATCTCGGTCTGCCTGTTTGTCTTTGGCGGCGCCGTGTGCATGAACCCGGCCATGGTGCTTGCCCAGTGCATCGTAGGCCTGGTGCCGTGGAGCAGCTGCATCCCCTTCATGATTGCCGATATGCTCGGCGGCTTTGTGGGTGCCGTGATCGCCTGGTTTATGTATGCCGATGAGTTCAAGGCTTCCGAGGGCGTCGTCGACCCCATTGCCCAGCGCAATATCTTCTCGACCAACCCCACCACCGAGGGTACGAACTATGCCCGTAACTTCTTCTGCGAGGCTATCTGCACCTTCGTGTTCATCAGCGCCATCCTTGCTGCCGCTAGCCGCGCCGGCGAGAACGTTCTGATGCTCGCCATCTGCGTCGGCCTGATTGTTTGGGCCGTTGGCATGGGCATGGGCGGCATCACCGGCTTCGCCATGAACCAGGCTCGTGACCTTGGTCCTCGCATGGCCTATCAGGTGCTGCCGATCAAGAACAAGGCTGACAACAACTGGAAGTACGGCCTGCTCGTTCCTGGCATCGCGCCGTTTGTCGGTGCCATCGTGGCTGCACTGTTTGTGCATGGTTTCTTGGGCATGTTTTAGTCCGAGGCTACATATTTGTCCGCTGGCCGCATGGGGTAACTTCCCAGCGCGTCCTCGGACATGAAAGAACCCCCGCTGCGCACTTCGTGCGGCGGGGGTTCTTTCGTCCTGCGGAATGCGCTGGGAAGTTACCCCATGCGGCCAGCTGCGGGGTCTTTGTTGCGTTCGTACAAGCAACCCAACATATATATCTGAATTTGGATGGGAGGGGCTTGCTGCTGGTAGGGGCGTTGGGTAGCTGTTGACACTTTGGGAAGGGATAGTTATTTAGTTGAAGAGAGGCTTAATGGCTGATAGGTAGTCTTTGGCTACGTCGGCCTTATCTGCTTGAAAGTTGTGCCATGCCCACCATTGGACCATTCCTACGAAGCTTGAGGCTATGTGGTGTAGTAGGAAGCTTCGGTCCATGGCGGCGGCGGGGCCGTTTGGGTCGGTGGGGACGGTTTCGGCTGCTCGTGACATGATGGTCTTGCGTAAGCAGTCGGCGAAGACGCGTGAGCCGGCGCCGGCTACGAGGGCTCGTACGCCCTGGCGGCATTCCCAGAGGTTGTTGAGGATATGCTCGACTTGTACGAGCGGATCATCGAGCGGTGTGCCATCGTCGTCGAGGGCGTGGGTGCAGATGTCGCTCACGAGCTCAGCGAGAAGATCATCTTTGCTTTTGAAGAGGCCGTAGAACGTGGCCCGACCCACATGGGCGCGAGCGATGATGTCGCCGACGGTGATCTTGCCGTAGTCCTCCTCGCGAAGGAGCTCGGAGAATGCTGCAACGATGGCGGCGCGGCTTTTTGCCTTGCGGGCATCCATGGCTATGCGTCCGCGTCAACGAGCAGGCAGCGGAGCGTACCGGAGCAACCCTCGTAGGGGCGCTTACCGGCGCCGTAGCCGACGGCCTCGATGCGGTAGCGGGCCGGCAGGTGCTCGGACGTGCGCAGTGCGGCGACGATGGCGGCGCCCGTGGGCGTCACGAGCTCGCCGGCGACCGGTGCGGGCGTGAGGGCGATATTGCCCGCCTGGCACAGGTTGACGACAGCGGGGACGGGAATGGGCATGAGGCCGTGGGCACAGTGGATGGTGCCATGACCCTCGGAGAGCGACTCGACCACGATGTCCTCGATGCCCAGGTCGTCGAGGCAGATGGCGACGGAGCAGACGTCGACGATGGAGTCGACGGCGCCCACCTCGTGGAACATGACGGTCTCGGGCGTTTTGCCGTGGGCCTTGGCCTCGGCGGCGGCGAGCGCGGTAAAGATGGCGAGCGCGCGACGCTTGGCGCCATCGCTTAACTGCGAGCCATCGATGATGGCGGTGACGTCAGCCAAAGAACGGTGGTGATGGTGGTGGGCGTGATGATGACCCTCGTGGCCATGGCCGTGGGCCTCATGATCATGCTCGTGGCAGTGCTCGTGTTCGTGCTCGCCATGATCATGATGGTGGTGCTCATGCTCGTGCGTGTGCTCGGCAGCTGCTTCGTTGCCGTAGAGCCAGGCCATATCGTGGTCGTGGTTCTCGAGTTCCTCTGCAAGCTGGACGTCGAAATCGCAGGCGTCGATGCCATGCTTGTTTACGCGTGTGACGGCGATCGTAAAGCCGTCGACCGGCAGCGTGGCGAGCTGCTCGCGCAGGTACTCCTCGCTGGCGCCCAGGTCGAGCAGGGCCGCGACGGTCATATCGCCGCTGATGCCCGAGGTGCCGTCGATGATAAGCGTGTGCTGATGATTGGACATGAAGTGCTCCTTAACAGGCGCAGGGCGTGCCGGCGCTCAGATGATTGATAAGACTTGCCTGGTAGGCGGCACCAAAGCCGTTGTCGATATTGACGACCGAAACGCCGCTGGCGCAGGAGTTGAGCATGGCGAGCAGCGCGGCTACGCCACCAAAACTCGCGCCGTAACCCACGCTGGTGGGAACGGCTATGACCGGACAGCTTACCAGGCCGCCGACAACGCTCGCCAGTGCGCCCTCCATGCCGGCGATGGCGATGACCACCTGCGCCTGAGCAAGCTCCTCGGCATGCGCGAGTAGGCGGTGCAGGCCGGCGACACCTACGTCGTAGAGGCGGTCGACCTCGTTGCCATAGAACTCGGCCGTCAACGCGGCTTCTTCGGCGACGGGCAGGTCGCTCGTGCCGGCGCAGGCGACGACGATGCGTCCGTTGCCGGTAGGGGAGGGCTTGCCGCCCACGAGGGCGAGCTGTGCGTCCGGGACATATCCCAGGTCGATGCCGTTGCCGAGAAGCTCAGCGGTGCGCGCGGCTTTTTCGGCATCCAGGCGCGTGACCAGGATGCGCTCCTGGCCGGCATCGCGCAGCGCTTTGATAATGGCGGCAATCTGATCGGCGGTTTTACCGGCCCCGTAGACAACCTCGCCGGCTCCCTGGCGCACCCCGCGCGAAAGATCGAGCTGCGCAAAACCTAAATCGGCGGTCGGAGCCGTCTGGATGTGCGTGAGGGCGTCGGCAGGGGTGACTGCTCCGCCGGCAACATCGCTCAGCAATTGCTCAAGATCTCGCTTATCCATATATGTTCCCTTCGACGGCGCAAAGTCTAGCACTCAAAGGGTATGTTTCCGAACACTAAGATAAAATTGTTCGGAAACTATAGGACAGACTGATTCAATTGTTAGACGGATCGGCTAGTCGCGCAGGATGATGTCCATGGCGAGCATCAGGTTGCGCTCGTCGATGGCAAACGGGGCGGCCTCGCGCGTCTTGGGCTTGGCACAAAACGCGATACCCGTGCCTGCGGCCTGGATCATGGGGATGTCGTTGGCGCCGTCGCCGATCGCGACCGTATGGGCCATGTCGACGCCGCACTCAACTGCCCAGTCCAGCAGCTGGATAAGCTTGGACTCCTTGGTCACGATGTCTGCCGCCAACTTGCCGGTGAGCTTGCCGTCCACGACTTCCAGGCGGTTGGCCAGGCAAAAATCGATGCCCGCGGCGGCCACGATCTTGTCGGCGACCTCGTGAAAGCCGCCGCTTACCACGCCGACCTTCCAGCCCTTGCTGTGCGCCGAGCGCACAAGCTCCAGCGCGCCGGGGGTAAACGTCACGCGCTCAAAGGTGCGCTCGAACACGCTCTCGTCCAAGCCGGCAAGCAGCCCCACGCGCTCCTCGAGCGCCTGCTTAAAGTCAAGCTCGCCGCGCATGGCACGTTCGGTGATCTGTGCTACCTGCTCGCCCACGCCGGCCTCCTCGCCTAACAGGTCGATGACCTCCTGGTTGATGAGCGTGGAGTCGATATCCATAACGATGAGGCGTGCAGTCATGGCGGGCCTTTCCGAGTGCTGTTTTATTGGGGCATATTGTCGCACGTGACGAGCGCGGGCGGGTGCCGCGGCGCGTCAATTGTTTCGTCTCCGTCAAGTCTTTGGGCAGGAGCCACTTTTTCGCGGCACATCGACACAGGTGCGATAAGATAGAACGCCATGTCTGGCTGCGCGGTTTACGCAGGCTGGGCAAATCTGTACGACGCCGCCCGGAACGACACGGGGCGGCACAGATCCATAAAGGAGGATCACTGGTATGAGCCAGACCCGTCCCATCGACGAGCATTCCATGCACACCCGTACCTGCGGCGAGCTTCGCCGCGAGAACGTGGGCGAAGAGGTCACCCTCACCGGTTGGGTGAGCCGTCGCCGCGACCACGGCGGCCTTATCTTCTGCGACCTTCGCGACCGCGAGGGCATCACGCAGCTCACCTTCGACCCCGAGCACTCCGACGGCGACGCCTTTAAGATCGCCGAGACCATGCGTCCCGAGTGGCCCATCAAGATCCATGGCGTCGTGCGCGCCCGTGGCGAGGAGACCACCAACACCAAGCTCGCGACCGGCGAGATCGAGGTCCTGACCGATCATGCCGAGGTGCTCAACACTTCCGTCACCCCGCCGTTCCAGATCGAGGACGGCATCGAGACCAGCGAGGACACCCGCCTGCGCTATCGCTATCTGGACCTCCGTCGTCCCGAGATGATGGCTAACCTCAGGCTGCGCTCCGACTTTACCTTTGCCATTCGCGAGGCGCTGCACAACCGTGAGTTCATGGAGGTCGAGACGCCCTCCCTGTTCAAGTCCACGCCCGAGGGCGCCCGCGACTTCATCGTCCCCAGCCGCATCCAGCCGGGCAACTTCTACGCCCTGCCGCAGTCCCCGCAGCTCCTGAAGCAGCTGCTCATGGTCGGTGGCGTCGAGCGCTACTATCAGGTCGCCAAGTGCTTCCGCGACGAGGACTTGCGTGCCGACCGTCAGCCCGAGTTCACCCAGGTCGATATCGAGATGTCCTTCGTGGACCAGAACGATGTCATGAGCGCACTCGAAGAGGTCCTGGCCGACGCCTTCGGCCGCATGGGTGTCGAGATGCCCACGCCGCTGCGTCGCATGGACTATTGGGAGGCCATGGACACCTATGGCTCCGACAAGCCCGATACTCGCTACGGCATGCACCTGGTCGACCTGACCGACATCTTTGCCAACTCCAAGTTCAAGGTCTTTGCGACTGCTGCAAACGAGGAGGGCTCTGTCGTCAAGGCCATCAACGCCAAGGGCGCCGGTGCCTGGGCACGTGCCAAGATCGATAAGCTCGCCGGCGTGGCCTCCACGTTTGGCGCCAAGGGCCTGGCCTGGATCGCCTTCCGCGAGGACGGCTCCATCAACAGCCCCATCGTCAAGTTCTTCTCGGACGAGGAGATGGCTGCTCTGCGCGAGCGCATGGACGTCGAGCCCGGCGACCTTGTGATGTTCGCCGCCGGTCCGCGCCTGCTCTCTGACGAGATCCTGGGCGGCATGCGTTCGCACATGGCTAACGCGCTCGAGATCAAGCGCGAGGGTCACGACTTCCTGTGGGTCGTCAACTTCCCGCTGTTCCACTGGGACGAGGACCGCAAGGCCTATGCAGCCGAGCACCAGCCCTTTACCCTGCCGACCGAGACCGACATCGCCAAGATCGAGGCCGATCCGCTGGCAGCCGGTTCCTGCACCTACGACTTTGTCATGGACGGCTTTGAGGCCGGCGGCGGCGGTATGCGTATCCACAACGCCGAGATGCAGATGTCCATGCTCAAGCTCCTGGGCTTTACCGAGGAGCGCGCCGAGTCGCAGTTTGGCTTCCTCATGGAGGCCCTCAAGTTTGGTGCACCCCCGATGGGCGGTTTTGCTCTGGGCCTGGACCGCGTGTGCATGCTGCTCACCGGCTCCGACTCCATTCGCGACGTCATGGCGTTCCCCAAGACGGCCAGCGGCTCCGACCTTATGTCGGGCGCTCCGAGTGCTGTTTCCGGCGCCCAGCTCAAGGACGTCAGCCTGCGCTTGATGTAGGCGAGTGGCTGCATATTGCCTGTAACGAGGGAAGGACGCGCTCCTTCCCTCGTTTTTTGTGGGACGGGGGTGCGCCGGTAACGTACAATAACTACCACGTGGCTGGGTTTGCCGGCCGAATGTGCGATGCCGCGGGAGGGGACATGGTCGAGTTTACAAAGACGATTAAAGATCCGTTGGGACTACATGCCCGCCCGGTTGCGCTGCTCTATGACATTATTGCCAAGCATCGTAGCGACGTATCGGTCAGCATCGGCGATCGTCACACGGATGGCCGCGATGTGATGGGGCTCATGGCCCTCTACGGCGAATGCGGCGAGGATATCGTCTTTCGCGTTTCGGGCGTGGATGAGGCCTCCTGCGTCACGTCGATCAGAAACCTCTCGCTTTAACCTCAACAATGTGACAAAGGGGCAGTCCCCTCTGTCACATAAATTGGTATCAATAGGCACTGCAAAGAGACGGTCTTTGCGGTGCCTTTGTTTCGTATAGGAAACTTTTTCGAAAACTGAATGAGGACCCTTTCCAAAAAGTTAACCACGTGTTAGTTTACTAAAGCGAACATAGACGTGGTTAACTTTTACCGCGTCGATGTTGAGGACGAACCGACGTTAGGAGCTCACTCATGTCTTGCGGACCGCAGATGCCGGCTATGCCGCTTTCGATGGTAAAGGCGGGCGAAACCGTGCGCGTGTCTCGTGTAAAGGGCAATGAGGACATGAAGCACCACCTCAAGGACCTCGGCTTTGTCGAGGGCAGCGAGATCCACGTGGTGAGCTCGAGTGGCGCCAACATCATCGTCACGGTGCTGGGCGCACGCTTTGGCATCGATTCCAAGGTTGCCATGCACATCATGACCGTCGGTTAGTCCGCAGCATTCTGTAAAAACTGAAAGGGGGACAAATAAATGAAGACGTTGGGTGACGTTAAGGTGGGCGAGAGCTCTACCATCGTCAAGCTTCACGGTGAGGGCGCGCTGCGCCGCCACCTCATGGACCTGGGGCTCATCAAGGGCACGTCGTTTAAGGTCGTGAAGGTCGCGCCGTTCGGAGATCCGGTCGAGATCAACGTGCGCGGCTACGAGCTTTCCATTCGCAAGGAGGAGGCTGCCGTCGTCGAGGTCCAGTAAGGACTCGCGGCGCATATTTCTGCAGATAAAGTTAGGTTTTTCTAACTTAATCCAGCATCTTTGAAGCACATTATCCAGCCCGCGCGGAGAAAGCAGCGCGGGCACACAAGGAAGAAGGATTGAATGGCGGATTCTCAGATCCATGTCGCGCTGGCGGGTAACCCCAACTGCGGCAAGACCACGCTTTTCAACCTGATCACCGGCGCCAACGGCTACGTTGGCAACTGGCCGGGCGTCACGGTTGAGAAAAAGGAAGCCAAGCTCCTGAGCGACAAGAGCGTCACGATTACGGACCTCCCCGGCATCTACTCGCTTTCCCCCTACAGCCCCGAGGAGCAGTGCTCGCGCGACTACCTCATGAGCGGCGAGCCCGATGTCGTTGTCCAGGTGGTCGATGCCACCAACCTCGAGCGCAACCTGTACCTGGCGCTTCAGGTTATCGAGACCGGCCTGCCCGTGGTCGTTGCCCTCAACATGGCCGACCTGGTCGAGAAGAACGGCGACAAGATTGACACGGACAAGCTTTCCAAGAAGCTCGGTTGTCCGGTCATGATGATCTCGGCCCTTAAGAACAAGGGCATCAAGGAGCTGTTCGAGCAGGTCAAGAAGTCCGCTGCTTCCAAGGGCCAGGTGCCGGAGCACAAGTTCGACTCTTCCATCGAGGACGTTCTGGACCACATCGAGAACAACCTGCCGGCGAGCGTTCCCGCCAACAAGCGTCGCTACTACGCCGTCAAGCTGTTCGAGCGCGACGCGGACGCCTGCAAGCTCATCAACCTCACCAAGGAGAAGGCCGCTCGCGTCGAGCAGCTGGTCGCCCAGTGCGAGCAGGATTGCGACGACGACGCCGAGTCCATCATTACCGGCGAGCGCTACGGCGTGATTGCCCACATCATCGACGAGTGCCTCACCAAGGCTCCGGCCAAGATGAGCACCTCCGAGAAGATCGACCGTGTGGTTACCAACCGCATCCTGGGCCTGCCGATTTTTGTGGTCATCATGTTCTGCGTGTACTACATCGCCGTTTCCACCCTGGGCGGCACGGTGACCGACTTCACCAACGACCAGCTCTTCGGCACCGACGGCTGGTACGTGCTCGGTCAGGGTCGCGACGCCTATGACGCAGCTGTTGAGGCTGCGGGCGACAATGCCGACTCGGTCGATCCGGCGCAGTATGGTCCCTATGTCCCGGGTATCACCACCATGGTGCACGACGCCCTCGTGGCGGGCGGCACCGAGGACGGCGGCCTGGTCGATTCGCTGGTCTGCGACGGCATCGTCGGCGGCCTGGGCGCCATCTTCGGCTTCGTCCCGCAGATGTTCCTGCTCTTTGTGATGCTGTCCTTCCTGGAGGACTGCGGCTACATGGCCCGCGTCGCCTTCATCATGGACCGCGTGTTCCGCCGCTTTGGCCTGTCTGGTAAGTCCTTTATCCCCATGCTCGTGTCCTCGGGCTGCGGCGTCCCCGGCGTCATGGCCACCAAGACCATCGAGAACGAGAAGGACCGCCGCATGACGGTCATGACCACCACGTTCATCCCCTGCGGCGCCAAGCTGCCGATCATCGCCCTGCTCATGGGCTCCATCATTGGCGATTCTTCCACCACGGCCGCATGGATCAGCCCGCTCTTCTACTTCCTGGGCGTCTTTGCCGTCATCGCCTCGGGCCTCATGCTCAAGAAGACCAAGCTCTTCGCCGGCCGTCCGACCCCGTTTGTCATGGAGCTTCCTGCCTACCACTTCCCGGCGATCCGTTCCTGGGCGCTGCACGTGTGGGAGCGCTGCTGGGCCTTTATCAAGAAGGCCGGCACGGTCATCTTTGCGTCCACCGTCGTCGTTTGGTTCCTCTCCAACTTTGGTAGCTATAACGGTTCCTTTGGCTTCTTGCCTGCGATGGACGGCATCCCCGAGGAGTTTATGGACTACTCCGTGCTCGCCACGCTCGGCAACCTGGTCGCTTGGATCTTCGCCCCGCTCGGCTTTAGCACCTGGCAGGCCACCGCGCTGACCGTCTCTGGCCTCGTCGCCAAGGAGAACGTCGTCGCCACCGCCGGCTCGCTGCTGTCCGTCGCCGACGCGGGCGAGACCGACCCGAGCCTGTGGACCGCGTTTGCCGGCATGTTCCCCACCATGGGCGCTTGCGTTGCCTTCGGCGCCTTCAACCTGCTGTGCGCTCCGTGCTTTGCCGCCATTGGCACCATCCGCAACCAGATGGACTCTGGCAAGTGGACCGCGATTGCCATCGGCTACGAGTGCGCCTTCGCTTGGGTGATCGGCCTGTTCATCAACCAGTTCTACAACCTGCTTGTTCTGGGTCAGTTTGGCATCTGGACGGTTGTGGCCATTGTGCTGCTGGTTGCGATGCTCTTCCAGATCTTCCGTCCCATGCCTAAGCACGCTTGGACCGACGAGGACGAGACCAACACTGCTTCCGCCGCAGTTTCCGCTTAAGTCCGAATAAGGATTAGCCCCTTTCCACGAGCCCGGGTGTCCCAGCGACACTCGGGCTTTTTGGTGAGGGAGATGTGGCGTTTCCGCAGATAAAACCGACCAAAATATACCTGTCCCTTTTTGGCAGGTGGAGAATGGGGTAAAGTAAGTGATGGTTAACTAGAGGAGGCTTGCTATGGCACCTATCGATATTGTTGTTCTGGCTGTGATCGGCGTTGCGTTTGTCGCCGTGTGCGTGCGCATCTACCGTAAGGGCACTTGCGCCGACTGCGCCCAGGGCGGCGTTTGCACGGGGCATTGCTCCAACAAGAAGACCTGCGCGGCGCTTAAAGGCGTGGACAAGATTGCCGAGGATCTTGGTCGCGGCATTCAATAATAAAACCCAGGCTCAAACGCCCTGCGAGCATCCGTTCGCGGGGCGTTTTTCGCATTTGGGGGTAGGCGCGGCGAGTGGACGAGTGATTTTGGGGTATCGTTAACCGTATTGTTAATTAGCAACTTACCAACACCGGAGTAACTCTATGAGCGCTCGCGTAACCATGAAGGACATAGCCGCCGAGCTCGGCGTTTCCATCAATACCGTGCACAAAGCCCTGACGGGCAAGGCCGGCGTGAGCGAGTCCGTGCGCGCCAAAGTTAACGATAAGGCCGAGGAGATGGGTTATCACCGCAACACGAGCGCTTCGAGCCTGCGTCGCAAGGACATCAACCTGACCTTTTGCCTGCCGTGCGCATCGCGCGAGGGTGCTTACTTCTATCGCTACCTGTGGGAAGGCTGCAATCGCTTTGAGCAGGAGGTTATCGACCAGGGCATTAGCGTCGAGCGCGTCGAGTTTGCCGTCGGCGGCTATGCCGATGCGCTCGAGCAAATCGATGAGCGCCTGCAGGTGGGCGAGAAGATCGACGGCCTGCTCGCTTACGTTCCGGGCGACGACCGCGCGACCCATCTGCTGGAGCAGATCGCCGAGGCAGGCGTGGCGATTGAGCTCGTCGATGGCGACCGTCCGCATCTCGATCGCCTGGGGGCCAGCTTGGCCGATTATTCGACAGCGGGTAGCCTAATGGCCGAGCAGGCGGCCAACCTGGTTCATGCCGCTGGTGCCGATGCCCGTGTGCTACTCTTGGCGGGCGATCCCTATACCGATTCGCACTACCTGACCGCCCGCGCCTTTCATAATTACCTACGCGAACACGATATTCCATGGCAAGTTGAGGACCTTGCCGGCGCCCATGCGCAAGTCAAACAGCTCGAGCGGGAGCTTGAGCAGCGCTTGAGTGCGCCGGACGCTCCCGAGCTCATCTGTAGCGTTTTTGCCGTTGGTTCCGAAGTGGTTGCTGACGCGCTTGTTTCGAGCGGCAAGGCCGGCAAGGTCATGGTGATCGGCAACGACCTGTTCCCCGAGAGCGCCCTGGCCTTACGCCGCGGCATTTTTACCAATATCGTCTATAAGGACCCGGTGAGCTTGGCCTACCGTGGTGCCAAGACCTTGGGCGAGTATCTGCTGTGGGGTAAAACTCCGGCGGAGCCCGTGCAGAAGGGTGCTGTGGAGATGGTGTTTGCCAGCAACGTCGACCGCTACTGCGAGCTTGCGGGAATTTAGCCGTTTAGTCAGGTACCCCCTCTTGCGACGTGCATTTTTTGGAGTATTCAGCAATGGTGTGTCCCGAAAGAGGCTAGGACGACTGTTTTAAGTGCCCCCGATGGCGTAATTCGCCATCGGGGGCACTTATTTATGCCGATTGGGCGCAATATGAGCATCAGATAGGGCTTCGAAGACGGTGCGCGGTGCGCTCCGATGCTGAATACTCCCAAAAATGCACGGCGGAACATGACCCACCTGGCCAAAGCGCTCAAGTTCGGTATTCGGGGACGCCTGCCAATTCGCAATACATACAAGTCACGGCTCCAGTAACCGTTGAACGGGCAAAATCGACCGTTCACCCCGTGGTGGTTAGGTGAACGTTCACCTGTACGTAACAAATGCACTAAGATGGTGAACGTTCACCTAGAGGATGACGAGCGCATCGTGCGCCCGCTCCGCCAACAGAGGGGTTGTTTGATGAAAAACTTCATGGATGATCAGGATTTCCTGCTAAGCACCAAGACCGGCGAAGAGCTGTTCCACAGCTTTGCCGAGGGTATGCCCATCGTCGACTACCACTGCCACATCTCTCCCAAGGAGATCTGGGACGACAAGCGTTTTGAGAACATCACCGAGGTTTGGCTGGGCGGCGACCACTACAAGTGGCGCCTGATGCGCGCCAACGGCGTCGACGAGCGCTTCATTACCGGCGATGCCCCCGCTCGCGAGAAGTTCCAGAAGTGGGCCGAGACCCTGGGTCGTTGCGTGGGCAACCCCGTCTTTGAGTGGAGCCACCTGGAGCTCAAGCGTTTCTTTGGCTACGAGGGCGTCCTCAACGGCAATACCGCCCAGGAGGTCTGGGACCTCGCCAACGCTAAGCTCGCCGAGGCCAGCTTCACCTGCCGCAACTTGATCAAGCAGTCCAACGTCCGCATGATCTGCACCACCGACGACCCCGCCGACAGCTTTGAGTGGCACAAGAAGATTGCCGCCGACGAGAGCTTTGACGTCCAGGTCGTCCCGGCCATGCGTCCCGACGCCGCTCTGCGCATCGAGCGTGGCCAGGAGTTCGCCGACTACTGCAAGCACCTCTCCGAGGTCGCTGGCGTTGAGGTCAACGACTTCGAGGGCATGAAGGCTGCCATCTCCAAGCGCTACGACGTTGCCCACGAGCTGGGCTGCCGCGCCTCCGACCACGCTCTCGACTACGTTATGTATGTCCCGGCTACCGCCGAGGAGATCGAGGCCATCTTTGCCAAGGGCCTGGCCGCCGAGCCGCTCACCGAGGAAGAGGTCCTCAAGTACAAGACCGCCTTTATGCAGTTTGTCGCCGGCGAGTATGTCCGCCTGGGTTGGGCCATGCAGCTGCACTTTGGCTGCAAGCGCGACAACAACCGTGCCATGTTCGCCAAGCTCGGTCCCGATACCGGTTACGACTGCATCTCCAACTACACGCCGTCTGACCAGCTCGCCGATTTCCTCAACTCTATCCAGGAGACCTGCGGCCTGCCCAAGACCATCCTGTACAGCCTGAACCCCATCGATAACACCATGATCGACACCGTTATGGGCTGCTTCCAGGAGGCCCCGACCGCCGGCAAGATCCAGAACGGTTCAGCTTGGTGGTTCAACGACAATGAGGTCGGCATGCGCGAGCAGCTCACCGCTCTTGCCAACGAGGGCGTTTTGGGCAACTTTGTCGGCATGCTCACCGACTCCCGTTCCTTCCTGTCCTACCCGCGCCACGAGTACTTTCGCCGCGTGCTGTGCAGTGTGATCGGCGAGTGGGTCGAGCAGGGCAAGTATCCGGCCGACATGGAGCTGCTGGGCACCATCGTGCGCGACATCAGCTACAACAACTCCGTCCGCTACTTCGGTTTTGACCTGGACACCGTCGAGGCCTAAATCCGCACCGAGCCACACCGAACTCGGGAGCGCCGTCGCCACACGCGGCGCCTCCGGCAAGCTTTCACGCTAACAAACGCCTAAGGAGATACATAGATGGAGAACATCAGCTACGAGACGCTCGAGAAGATCGGTTATAAGGGTTACGTGCTGCCCAAGGACGCCCCCGAGAAGGTCCTGCAGTTTGGCGAGGGCAACTTCCTGCGCGCTTTCGTGGACCGCTTCTTTGACATGGGCAACGAGGCCACCGGCTGGAACGGCAAGGTCGTCATGGTGCAGCCCATCAGCGGTGCCTTTGGCTTTGCCGACGGCATCAATGCCCAGGACGACCTGTACACCGTGCTGGTGCGCGGCAAGGAGAACGGCAACACGGTCGATGAGTCCCGCGTGATCAGCGCTTGCAGCCGCTGCCTCAACCCGTACCGCGAGGACGACTACCGCGCCATGATGGAGGTCGCCGTCTCCGACGACCTGGAGATCATCGTCTCCAACACCACCGAGGCCGGCATCGCCTACGATCCGTCCTGCAAGGCCGATGACATGCCGCCCGCGAGCTTCCCGGCCAAGCTGGCCCAGGTGCTCCACAACCGCTGGGCTGCCGGTAAGCCGGGCGTCATCGTGCTCGCCTGCGAGCTCATCGACCACAACGGCGAGGAGCTGCTGCGCATCATGAACCAGTACGTGAGCGATTGGGGCTGGGAGGACGAGTTCTCGCAGTGGATGGCCAACGACTGCACCGTCTGCACCACGCTCGTTGACACCATCGTTCCCGGCCGCATCCGCGACCCCAAGGAGGCCGCCGCGGTTGCCGAGCGTCTGGGCTACGAGGATCCCTTCCTGGCCGTGCGCGAGCCCTTCCAGATGTGGGGCATCCAGGGCGACGAGTCGCTCAAGGAGCGTCTGCCCTTCGTGAAGGCCGGCCTGCCGGGCGTCTTTGTGACCCCCGACGTCACCCCGTACAAGAAGCGCAAGGTCCGCATCCTCAACGGCGCCCACACGGCCTTTGTCCCGGGCTCCTGGGTTGCCGGCTTTGACATCGTGCGCGACTGCATGCACGACGAGACCGTCCGCGGCTTTATGAACACCATGCTCTACGACGAGGTCATCCCGACGCTTGCCGCCGATCTGGATGTCGAGGACTGCAAGGCCTTTGCCGCTGCCGTCGAGAACCGTTTCGATAACCCGTTTATCGACCATGCGCTGCTCTCCATCTGCCTCAACTCCACTGCCAAGTGGCGCGCCCGTGACCTGCCCACGCTCAAGGACTACGTTGCCGAGACCGGTAGCCTGCCCAAATGCCTGTCCACGAGCCTGGCCACGCTCATCGCGTTCTACACGCAGGAGCTCGTTGCCCGCGAGGGCGACGGCCTGCACCTGCGTCGCGCCGACGGCACCGAGTACACCGCTCAGGACGACGCCTTCGTGCTCGATTTCTACGCCGCCCACGCCGGCGCCGACGATGCCGAGTTGGTGCACGACGTGCTCACCAACGAGCAGATGTGGGGCGAGGACCTGACTCAGATCGCCGGTCTTGAGGAGTTTGTCGTCAACGCGCTCGCCGTCGTGCGTGCCGAGGGCGTCAAGCAGGCATTCGCCAACGCCCAGGCCTAAATCCTTTTGTGCGCCCGCCGGCCAACCGGTGGGCGCCGCTCGATTTTTGCTCAACCTGTAGGGTTAGGACTCTTTGTAATGAACACTATCCAGATCAATCCGGCCGATAACGTGATCGTTGCGCTGTCGCCGCTCGCCAAGGGTACCGCCGTCGCGGTCCCCGGCGTGGGCGAGGTCGTGGCCGCGGAGGATATTCCGCAGGGCCACAAGATGGCCGTGCGCGCCATTGCGGCGGGGGAGGACGTCGTCAAGTACGGTCTTCCTATCGGCCACGTGACGGGCGACATCCAGCCCGGTCAGTGGCTTCATACGCATAACGTCAAGACTAACCTTTCGGGCGAGGTCGAGTATGCTTACAACCCGACGCATCCGGTCGTTGAGCCGGTTGAGCCCGAGACCTTTATGGGCTTCCGCCGCGCCGACGGCCGCGCCGCGACGCGCAACGAGCTGTGGATCATCCCCACGGTCGGCTGCGTCAACGAGGTCGCACGTGCCATGTGCGGGCAGGCTCAGGATCTGGTCGAGGGTTCGCTGGAGGGCGTTTACTACTTCCCGCATCCCTTTGGCTGCTCGCAGACCGGTGCCGACCATGCCCAGACGCGTCGTCTGCTGGTGGCGCTCTCGCGTCACGCAAACGCTGCGGGTGTGCTGTTCCTGTCCCTCGGTTGCGAAAACTGCACGCACCAGCAGGTACTCGACGAACTCGGTGACTTCGATCACGAGCGTGTTCGCTTCCTCACCTGCCAGGATGTAGCCGACGAGCAGGTCGAGGGCCACAAGATTCTGTCTGAGCTGGCCGACCTGGCCAAGCAGGCCAAGCGTGAGCCTATTCCCGCCTCCGAGCTGGTCATTGGCCTTAAGTGCGGTGGCTCTGATGGTCTTTCGGGCATTACCGCCAACCCCACGATCGGTCGCGTGAGCGATATGGTCGTCGCCCGCGGCGGCACGTCGGTGCTCACCGAGGTGCCCGAGATGTTTGGCGCGGAGAGCATTCTGCTCGATCGTTGCGAGAGCCAGGACGTCTTCAATGCCGCCTCCGACATGCTCAACGGCTTTAAGGACTACTTTATCAGCCACGGCGAGGTCGTCTATGAGAACCCGAGCCCCGGCAACAAGGACGGCGGCATTACCACGCTCGAGGACAAGAGCTGTGGCTGCGTGCAAAAGGGTGGGTCTGCCCCCATCGTCGACGTGCTGCCGTATGCCGGCCGGACAACTAAACATGGTCTGAACATGCTGTGCGGTCCGGGCAACGACATGGTATCCACCACGGCCCTGACGGCTGCTGGCTGTCACGTGATTCTATTCTCGACCGGCCGCGGCACGCCGTTTGGCGCACCGGCGCCTACGCTCAAGGTGTTCACCAATCAGCGTCTATGCGACCACAAGGCCAACTGGATGGACTTTAACGCCGGCGTGGTGGCTACGGGCGAGCGCACGCTCGATGAGGCTGCCGACGACCTGTATCAGATGGTGCTGGACACAGCGAGCGGCAAGCTTACGAGTGCCGAGCGTCGCGGCTGCCACGAGATCAGCATTTGGAAGGATGGCGTCTGCCTGTAGCGGTAAATGGGTTCGCATAGGGCACTATTGATCATGGCCCCGTCGGGAGTGTTCCCGGCGGGGCCATGTTTGTTCTGTCTGTTCGGGCGTGTCTTTCTGAGGGTACGGGAGCGGCGAAAACAATAAACGTTCACCTAATCGACCTCAAATTTAAACCCACTCAATACCCATGTAATCGTGATTTTTTTCAAGTCAGATGTCCGTTTAACGGCAAAAAACGACCGTTCAAGGATAATATACAAGTGAACGTTCACCTATCATAAGCAATCGCGCATAATCTAGCTAAACGTTCACCCTACGAGTGGACGACATGCAGACAGACATCGGTATGGACTCCAATGTCTTGTTACAAGACAATCGAGAAAAGAGAGGGAGCTCGATGACTAACAAGATCGGTAAAAAGCGCAAGATCACATTCTGGACGCGCTTGGGCTTTGGTATGGGCGGCATGCTCAACTCCGGTGCCCTGAGCTTTACGCACAGCTACATGGTGCTGTTCCTGTCCACGGAGTGCGGTCTGTCCGCAGGCGAGGCTGCGCTGATTAGCTCGTTCGCCATCTACCTCAACGCCATTCTTTGCCCGCTGATGGGTTTTGTGGCCGATAACTTCTATGCCACCAAGATCGGCCGCATCTTTGGTCGTCGTCGTTTCTGGATTTTGCTGGCTATCCCGATGATGGTCGCCGAGCCGCTCATCTTCGTCGCCACGCCGTTCGGTTTCCCGTACTACTTTGTGCTGTACCTGATCTACAACGTCGCGTACACGTTCTGCACCGCCAACCTGTCGCCGCTTACCATCGAGATGACCGACGACTTCAAGGAGCGTACGTACCTCACCGGCTACAAGCACCTCTTTGGTAACGCCGCCGGCTTCCTGATGGCAGCACTCGTCGGCTTTGGCTTTGGCACCTTCGGCGAGACCAACCCGTTCAGCTACTTCATCATCGCTACGATCAACGCTTCGGTCATGGCAATCTCGCTGCTCTGCGTGTACCTGTCTACGTGGGAGCACACCCCCGAGGAGGTCGCTCAGGAGAAGATCGAGAGCGTCGGCGAGGGTATCAAGAAGTTTTTCATCGACGTTATCTCTACCTTCCGCAACAAGTCCTTCCGCAAGGTCCTGTATGCGCAGGTCTCCACGAAGCTCGCCGCTGCCTGCTGGTCTGCGTGCCTGTCCTTCTTCATCGTCTACTGTCTGCAGATTCCTAAGTCCTACGAGTCCGTGATGGAGATGCCCGGCAAGGTCGTCGCTATCGTCTGCACCGCCATCTGGGTCGCCCTCATGGCCAAGAAGGGCTTCCACAAGTCTTGGTACCTGGCAAACGTCGGTTGCGCCGCGTGCATCATCGCCTACAACTACTTCGCCTTTGGTCAGATCAACGGCACCTCCACGGTCGCCATCGCCATGATCGCCTACCCCATCATCTTCGCCATCTGGAAGTTCTTCTACGTTGGCTTCCAGTATCTGCCCGATGTTCTGCTCAACTACATCCCCGATGTCGATGAGCTCATCACCCTGCGTCGCCGCGAGGGCATCTACAGCTCCGCTCAGCAGCTCTGCCAGCAGATTGCCCAGGCTGTTGCCGTCAACGTATGGGCTATCGTCCTTGCTGCCTCCGGCTTCATTCAGACCGCCGGCAACAGCGATGCCGTGACCCAGCCCGCCACCGTGCCTCTGTACATCTGCGGCTACATGCTCATCGGCTGCGCCGGCTTCTTCCTGCTCGCGGCTGTCCTTGCCCGCGGCATCAAGATCGACAAGGAGCAGTGCGACATCCTTTGCGACGAGATCCACCGTGTCAAGGAGGGTGGCAAGATGGCCGACGTCAAGCCCGAGGTCAAGGCGCTTTGCGAGGAGCTCTCCGGCTTTAAGTACGAGGACTGCTTCGCCCACAACAATGTTGGCTTCCAGGACGGCAGTGTAATTCCCGCCGAGTAGGGCCAACGCATTGTCCAAACCAAAGGGCCATGCCACCGGAGATCCACCGGCGGGTGCGGCCCTTTTTTAAAAACGAGTAGTATGAACTTCTGATTACATTTGAGGGAGAGACCCATGGAGACGAACGTTATCTGGCGCAACGCCCGCGCGGCCGTTATCGAGCTCGACGATGGCGGCTACTTTACCTGTGCCGATACGTGGGAGATCTTTGTCAACGACGAGCCCGCCGGCACCACGAACACGGTCGAGACCTATGTCGACGGCCTGGTTCCCGGCAAGCGCAACTTGGTCCGCTTTGTTTGCGGCGAGCGCGAGCTGAGTGTGGGCGTCACCACGCCGGTGGAGCCTTTTACCATTAACGTTCGCGACTGCGGCGCCAAGGGCGATGCTAAGCACGACGACACCACCAACATCCAGGCCGCCATCATGGCCTGTCCCAAGGGTGGTCGCGTGCTGATTCCCGCCGGCAACTACCGCATCAAGTCGCTCTTCCTCAAGAGCCATATCAACATCGAGCTTGCCGAGGGTGCCGTGCTGTTGGCTCGCCACGACCGCGCGGCGCTTGCCTACATCCCCGGTACGGTTAAGGGCGACGAGGGCGCCGGTTACGCCGGTACCGACATGACCCCGCTGGGCCGTTGGGAGGGCGAGAGCTTTGCAACCTATTGCTCCACCTTTACCGGCCTGAGCGTGCATGACGTGTGCATCTATGGCCGCGGTGCAATTGACGGCCAGACCGATTTTGCCGAGGACAACTGGTGGAACAAGGACTTTAAGAACATCTTCCGTCCCGAGGAGGGCCGCGAGGTCGCCCGTCCGCGCATGATTTTCCTGTCCGAGTGCGAGAACGTGAGCCTGGCAGGCTTCATCGTCCGCAACAGCCCGGCGTGGAACATCCACCCCATCCTGTGCGAGCACGTCGATGCGCTCTGCCTGTCCATCGAGGGCCCCAAGAACTCCCACAACACCGACGGCATCGATCCCGAGAGCTGCGGCTTTGTTCGCATCCTGGGCTGCCAGTTCTCGGTGGGCGACGACTGCATCGCCATCAAGAGCGGCAAGCTGGGCATTGAGCCTGAGCTTCGCCCCGCAACGCACGACGTGCTGATCTCGCACTGCTACATGCACGATGGCCACGGCGCCGTGGTCCTGGGTTCCGAGGCCGCCGGTGGCATCAAGGACCTTACCGTGAGCAAGTGCCTGTTCGAGCGCACCGACCGCGGCCTGCGCGTCAAGACTCGTCGCGGCCGCGGCAAGGACGCCGTCAACGAGGGCATCACCTTCGAGCACATTCGCATGGACGAGGTCCTCACGCCCTTTGTGGTCAACTCCTTCTACTTCTGCGACAAGGACGGCAAGACCGACTACGTCCAGAACCGCGAGGCGCTGCCCGTCGACGACCGCACGCCCGGCTTTGGCGCCACGACGTTTCGCGATATCGAGGCCACCAACTGCCATGCCGCCGCGGCCTACATCACGGGCCTGCCCGAGAGCAAGGTGACGCGCCTGACGTTCCAGGACGTCCACGTGACCTTCGCGGCAGATGCCGAGCCCTTTGTCCCGGCCATGGCCTGCGGCGTTGAGCCCATGGTGCGCCAGGGCATCATCGCGCAAAACGTCAAGGTGCTCGACCTGCAAAATGTGAGTATCGAGGGCCAGGACGGCGAGGAGTTGCAGCTCCAAAACGTCGACAAGGTTGTGCGCGCGTAAGCGTTTGCTCTTAAACAATCGAATCCGGCATGTTGTGACGTGCGATGGACGGGGCCTTCCCGACCCATCGCACGTGCTCTTTATATGCCGGAACTGCAGCGTAGGCGGTCCGCGACGAAAGGGCGTAGCGACTGATGATGATTGAAGAACAAGTTTTTGAAGTATCGACCGAGCGTGAGGGGGCATACCGCAGCATTTCCGAGGCCTTGGCGGCAGCCGATCGGCTCTATCCGAATGCTGAACAACCGGTGAGGATTCATGTCGATCCGGGCGAGTATCGCGAGCGGGTCGAGATTCATCGACCGCATGTGACGTTGGTGGGCGAGACGGCTGACAGCGTGCACATTGTGGGTGGCCTGGGTGCCAAGATGCCCTCGAGTGATGGCTCGGGTGTCGACGGCACGCTTGGCACGTTTAGGACCTATACCGTTTTGGTTGATGCCGATGACGTGCGGCTCGAGAACCTCACGATCGTCAACGATGCCGGCGACGGTCGCGAGGTGGGGCAGGCGATTGCCCTGTATGCCGACGGCGATCGTCTGGCGGTCGATGCCTGCTGCATTACGGGGCGCCAGGATACGCTGTTTTTGGGCCCACTGCCGCCGCGCGAAGTCAAACCGGGCGGGTTTATTGGCCCCAAACAGTTTGCGCCGCGCCGGGTGGGGCGTCAGTATTTCCGACGCTGTCGAATCGAGGGCGACGTCGACTTTATCTTTGGCGGCGCGCGTGCCTATTTTGAGGGGTGCGAGATCCGCTCGCTTAACCGAAATATGGACGTGAACGGCTACGTGACGGCGGCATCGACGCCCGAGGGGGAGCCGTACGGTTTTGTGTTCCACGGCTGCTCGTTTACGGCCGCGCAAGATGTGGCGCCTGATTCGGTTTACCTGGGACGTCCTTGGCGCGAGTGGGCGCAGACCGTGTTGATCGATTGCTGGCTGGGACAGCACATCAAGCGCGAGGGCTGGTGGGATTGGAATAAGCCGGCGGCGCACGAGAGGGCATGCTACGCCGGCGCAATCCTGCATGGCCCGGAGGGCGATACTGCCGGCTGGATGCCATGGGCCCGCGAGCTCGATGCTGCAGCCACTGCCCGGTATGCCCGCGAGCAGGTGCTCTCCGGTGCGGACGGCTGGGACCCCGAGGCCGGCTCGGGCGACAACGTGGAGACCGCTGGCCTTTCCGATAACGGTCGCACGGTGCATATCGACACCTATTACGAAGATGAACCGGCGTTTCGTGACCGTCTTAAGAGCGAAGGCCGCTCTGCCGCGTTTAAGGGCGCGACGCCCGGTGACTTTGAGACATGGCAGGTCGCGACGAGGGCTCGGCTGTTTGACCTGTTGGGCTTATCGCTTATGGATCGCATACCGATTGAGGTACGCGAGCTCGATCGGGCGCAGATTGCCGGCGGTATCGTGCGCACCCATGCGATGCTGCAGGTGGAGCACAACGTTTGGATGCCGTTCTATCTGCTGGAGCCTCAGGCGCCCAAACTTGACGAGCAAGGCTTTAAGCGCTGCTATATCTGCCCTCACGGCCACCAGGGCGCCGGAGCCGCAAGTGTTGCGGGTGTGACGGGCGTGCCGGCGGTCGACGACGCCGTGCGTAAGTTCAACTACGACTACGGTCTGCGTCTGGCGCGCATGGGCTATGTGGCCGTCTGCCCCGATGCACGCGGTTGGGGATACCGTCGCGATTGGAAGGGCCAGGGCGATGACGAGAACAGTTTCCTGCGCGGGACCTGCCTAAACCAGGCGCGCATGGCCGAACCGTTGGGCCTTACGGTTGCAGGCCTCAACGCCTGGGACAACATGCGTCTGATCGATTACCTGGAGGCGCGCGGCGACATTGCCATGGACGACCTGGGTTGTTTTGGCTTTTCGGGCGGTGGATACATGACGCTGTATCTGGCGGCGCTCGACCCGCGCGTGCGCAAGGCGTTTGTCTCGGGCTATCTGTACGGTGTCGACGATTCTCTGCTGCACCTCAACGGCAACTGCAGCTGCAACTATGTGCCGGGGCTGTGGCGCCTGCTCGATATGGGCGATATCGCCTCGCTCATTGCGCCGCGCCCGCTGTTGGTACAGAGCTGCGAGGGCGATCATCTTAACGGTGCCCGTGGGCTTGCGAACGTGGACGAGCAGCTCGATATCGTTCGCGATGCCTATGAGCTCGTGGGGCATGCCGGCAACTTGTCGCACGAGATCTGTCCGGGCGGGCACCATCTGGGCGTCGCACACCTTGCCGAGGATATTGAGTGGCTTGACGAGCACGTTGCCGGGTTTTGCTCGTAGACCGTGGGCAATGCGCGAGCAAACGGTAATGACTGATAAGACCAAAGACCGCCGTGTGGGCGGGAAGGAGTATAAACATGAAACCGACGAAAACCTTGAGCGAATCGACCATCTGCTGCTTTGGCGATTCGACCACTTGGGGTGACAACGGACGCGGCGCAGGCGGCAACGACATCTCCTGGACCACGCACCTGGGCGCGCTGCTGGGCGGTGCGACCGTCGAAAACTTTGGCATCAAGGGCTCGCGCATCGCCATCAAGGCCGACCGTACCGATTCGTTTGTCGAGCGTCTGGACGGTATCGACGACGCAGCCGATGTCTATGTCGTCTTTGGCGGCGTCAACGACTTTAGCCGCAACGTGCCGCTCGGCGAGCTGGGCAGCACCGACGTGCATGAGTTCTATGGCGCGGTCGACTATCTGATTCGCGCCATCACGGCGCGCTCGCCCCAGGCAAAGCTCGTGTTTATGACGCCGTGCAAGACAAGTGGCAAACACGAGAAGGATATTCCGGCGAGCAATGAGCTCAACCATCTGGGCCTGACGCAGAGCGCGTACGTGCAGGCGATGCTCGAGGTCTGCGATCACTACTCGGTGCCGGTGATCGACCTGTACGCGCAAAGCGGCATCAGCCCGTTTTTGCCCGAGCACCGCGAGCTCTATATGCCGGACGGATTGCACTACAGCTCGGCCGGCTATGAGCGTCTAGCGCATCGAATTGCCGCGGGGCTTGTTGCCGTTTGCCGCTAAAAGTCTGCCGTTCGCGGGGAATGTAGGGTTAACGTTCACCCTACATTCCCCGTTCGCGTTACACTAAGGTTAACGTTCACCCATCATTAATGTCAGAGGGGACAGCAATGGGTTGCAATCAGATTCTGGACCGCTACATCGAGCAGCTGATCGAGACTTCCACGCCGCAGGCGCCGGCTTGGAACATAGAAAAGCTCCGTGCCGGCAAGGAGAACACCTGGAACTACATCGATGGCTGCATGATCAAGGCGCTCATCGAGCTGTACGAGATCACGGGTGAGCAGCGCTACCTGACCTTCGCCGACGACTATATCGACTTCTTTGTCCAGGAAGACGGCACCATCAAGCATTACAACCCCGAGGAGTACAACCTCGACAACGTCAACGCGGGCAAGACCCTCTATAAGCTGTATGACCTGGTTGGCAAGCCCAAGTACCGTGCCGCCATGGACACCATCTACCGTCAGCTCGAGACCCAGCCGCGCACCAAAGAGGGCGTCTTCTGGCACAAGGCCGTCTACCCCAACCAGATTTGGCTCGACGGCATGTACATGGCGCAGCCGTTCTACATGCAGTACGAGCTGAGCTTCCACAACCGTCGCGCCTGCTCGGACAGCTTCCATATGTTCCAGGTCGTGCACGATCTTATGCGCAACCCGCTCAACGGTCTGTACTATCACGCCTACGACGCGAGCCGCAAGCAGTTCTGGTGCGATCCCGTCACCGGCCTTTCGGCTAACTTCTGGCTGCGCGCCGAGGGCTGGTTTGCCATGGCGCTTATCGATACGTGGGAGCTCATGCCGCCTTCGATGTCGGCCGAGAAGGACGAGATCCGCAAGATGTTCCACGACCTGATCGACGCCATGCTGCCGTATCAGGACGAGAAGACCGGCATGTGGCACCAGGTCATCAACCTGCCCAACATCGCCCCCAACTACCTGGAGGAGAGCGGTAGTGCCATCTTTGCCAACGCCATCATGAAGGGCGTGCGCCTGGGCGTGCTGGGCGAGCGCTACTACCAGCATGGCCGTCGTGCCTTCGACGGCATCTGCGAGACCTGCCTGTCCGAGCACGATGGGCAGCTGGCACTCGACAACATCTGCCTGGTCGCGGGTCTGGGCAATACCACACACCGCGAGGGTACGTTTGGCTACTACATGAGCGAGCCCATCGTCAAAAACGATGCGAAGGGCGTGGCGCCGCTGGTGCTGGCCTATATCGAGACCATGCACCACGACAAGCTGGCCGGCAAGCGCGATCCGCTGGCCCCCTCGGGCGTGTGCTCCATCGAGGACCCGTTTGGCGGATACACCCCGGGCATCAACGCTTGCAAGGGATGTGAATAGCGTGGGGGCTATTACTCCGGGCGTGCGCCTGCACGACCTTCCGCAGGGAACGGTCGAGGAGCGCATTCGTATGGCGGGCGAGCTGGGCTTTTCGTGCATTCAGCTGCCGAGCAAGGTGCTCTATCAGTCGATGGGCATCAACCGTTTGGGCCTTACGCGCGAGCTTGCCGACCACCTGCGTGCGGTACTCGACGAGGCGGGCGTTTCGGTCGCCGTGTTCGGCTGCTATAAAAACCTGGCGACGCCCGATCGCCAACAGCTCATGGATAACTATGCCGAGTACGAGGCATGCCTGAACTTTGCCAAGATGCTCGGCGGCTGCCCGGTGGGTACCGAGACCGGTCGTCCTAACGTGCAGAACGCCGTGGCGGACGATCGCATGACCGACGAGGCGCTCGATGCGTTTGTGGAGGGTCTCAAGTATGTCTGTGGTCGTGCCGAGGCAATGGGCGGTCAGATTTTGATCGAGCCTGGCTGGAATGAGACGGTCAACACGCCCCAGCGTTGCCGCGAGGTGCTCGAGCGTGTGCCGAGCTCGGCGCTCGGTGTGATTTACGACCCGGTGTCGCTGCTGCATCCGAGCGTTGTCGGCGAAGCGCAGGAGATCACGTCGGACATGCTTTACCTGTGCGGCAGCAAGATTCGTGTACTGCACGCTAAGGATTTTGAGGTCGTGAACAACGAGGATGAGGCCGGCTGGTGCGACGGCACGGGCTCGCGTCTGGTGTGCCGTGGCGTGGGCGAGACGGGTCGTTACGACTTTGAGCCCGTCGTTGCCTGGGCTGCCGCTGCGTGCCCGGGCATTCCGTGTGTGGTCGAGAACAGCGTGCCGGCGACGGCGGCCGGTTGCCTGACGACGCTCGAGCGTATGTCTGCCCGTTGCGAAGGCGCGCATCGGGAGATGTAGCGTGGCTGGCGGCCGCTATGGACGGCTGGGCTAGCCGGTACTGGGCAGCATCTGGAACTGCCCGTTATTGTGTTGATGCGAATCAGAGGGGAATCGCGTGGCTATCCATATCGTCGAGGAAGCAAATCGTTGCCTGGGCTGCAAAAAGGCGTTCTGCCAGATCAAAGGCTGCCCGGTGCAGACGCCTATTCCGCAGGTCATCGATCTGTTTAAGCAACGTCGTCTGGAGGAAGCGGGCGAGCTGCTGTTCCAGAACAACCCCATGAGCGCGGTCTGCTCCAGGGTGTGCAACCATTCGGGCCAGTGCGAGGGCTCGTGCGTTCAGGGTCGCAAGGGCACGCCGGTGCATTTTTCGAGCATTGAGAACTATATTTCCACGGCGTACCTCGACCGCAAGGAGTGGAAGCCTGCGCCGTCGTGCGGCAAACAGGTCGCTGTGGTCGGCTCGGGTCCTGCCGGTATTACCGTGGCCATCAAGATGGCCCAGCTGGGCTGCGCGGTCACCGTGTTTGAGCAGCGCCCCGAGATCGGCGGCGTGCTGGAGTACGGAATCCCCGAGTTCCGTCTGCCGCGCTCGCTGGTGCAAAAGTACCGCCACGTGATGTGCTCGCTCGGCGTGCGCGTGCGCCCCTCGACCACCATCGGCGGCGCGCTGCATATCGACGACTTGCTGCGCGACGGCTACGACGCGGTCTTTGTGGGCACCGGCACCTGGCGTGCCCGCAAGCTGGGGATTCCCGGCGAGTCGCGCGGTAACGTGCTGTTTGGTATCGACTATCTGGTCGACCCCACGAGTGTGGCGATCGGGCAGAACGTGGCGGTTATCGGCGCCGGCAACGTCGCTATGGATGTTGCCCGTACCGCGCTGCGCTCGGGCGCTCGCAAGGTCACCGTGTATGCCCGCTCGCGCCACATCTCGGCAATTGACGACGAGGTCGAGCTGACCGAGCTCGACGGTGCCGAGATCGTGTGCGGCAAGGCCATCTGCGCCATCGACGATAACGGCCCCGTGTTCGAGACGGCTATCTTCGACGAGGACAACAACGTGGTGGGCTACGAGGAGGAGCTCGACCATGCCGCGGCCGACACCATCGTCATTGCGGCCTCGCAGGTGCCCAAGGACAAGCTCGTGCTTACGACGGGCGGCCTGGAGACCGACCATCGCGGTCTGCTTTCGGTCGATGAGCACGGCATGACCACCGTGCCCGGCGTCTTTGCCGCCGGCGACGTGGTCAACGGCCCGCTCACCGTGGTCCATGCCGTGGCCGGCGCCAAGCTCGCCGTCGAAGGCATGACATCCTACCTGGGCCTCTAACCCATCCCACCCTTATCAGTTGCGGTGAAATACGGACTGTTTTGGCTGTCAAAAGCCTCAATTGCTCCGTATTCCACCGCAACTTTTTTGTGCGTCGAGCAAAAGGTGGGGGAGTGCGTGCGGCTGTGCGCCGGGCGGATACTGATACGATAGGGGAATCAGCAAGTGCCGCCACGCGGCTCAAACGAAAGGAAGCCTGTATGGAGTCCTCCGCCTATCCGATGCTCTTTAGCCCCATCAAGGTCGGTACGACCGAGGTCAAGAACCGTGTCTTTATGCCGCCGGTATCTACCAACCTGGCCGACCACGGCTATGTGACCGACGACCTGGTCGACCACTATCGCGCCCGTGCCAAGGGCGGCGTGGGTCTCATCATCACCGAGGTCGTGACCGTCGAGCCCACCTATACCTATCTGCCGGGCGACATGTGCTGCTATGACGACACGTTCATCCCTGGTTGGGAAAAGCTCGCCGCCGCCGTGCACGAGTACGGCTGCAAGATCATGCCGCAGCTCTTCCACCCCGCCTATATGGCCTTTAACATCCCGGGCACGCCGCGCCTGATCGCACCGTCCTTCGTGGGCCCGTCCTATGCTCGCGAGGCGCCGCGTCCCATTACGGTTGATGAGATTCACGAGCTCACGCACCAGTTTGGCGACGCTGCCGTTCGCATGCAGAAGGCTGGCGTCGATGGCGTCGAGGTCCATGCTGCCCACGCCCACGGTATGCTCGGCGGTTTCTTGACCCCGCTCTACAACAAGCGTACCGACGAGTACGGCGGCTCGCTCGATGCCCGTATGCGCTTCTTGCTCGAGGTCATCGCCGAGATTCGCGAGCGCTGCGGCAAGGACTTCATCATCGACGTCCGTATCTCGGGCGACGAGTACACCGATGGCGGCCTGACTCTCAACGACATGATCTATGTCTCGCGTCGCCTGGAGAAGGCCGGCGTCGATATGATCCACGTGTCGGGCGGCACTACCATCAAGCGCGGTTCCGCGATTCCTGCCGCCGGCACCCAGCAGGCCTCGCACGCCGCCTGTTCGCGCGAGATCAAAAAGCATGTCAACATTCCCGTTGCTACGGTCGGACGCATCAATGAGGCATGGATTGCCGAGGAGCTGATCGAGGACGGCGCCGCCGACATCTGCATGATGGGCCGCGCCAACCTGTGCGATGCCGAGTTCTGCAACAAGGCAGCTGCCGGCAACGCCGATGAGATTCGTCCCTGCATCGGCTGCCTGCGTTGCCTGAACGGCATTATGTTTGGCAAGCGTATTTCCTGCACTGTTAATCCCGATGTCGAGCGTGACGAGGCTGGCTACGAGCCTGCCGCCGAGGCCAAGAACGTGCTCGTCGTGGGCGCCGGTCCCGCGGGCATGGAGGCGGCGTTCATTGCCGCCAAGCGCGGCCATAACGTGGTGCTCGTGGACAAGCAGGACGAGCCGGGCGGCGAGATGCGCATCGCAGCCGTTCCGCCGGCAAAGCAGGAGCTCACCCGCGTAATCAAGTACCAGTATCGCCGTCTTGCCGAGGCCGGCGTAAAGTGCATCTTTGGTACCGAGCTTTCTGCCGAGGACATTCAGCGTGACTACGCCGGGTACGAGGTCGTCCTGGCCTATGGTGCCGAGCCCATCGCTCCGGCCTTTATGCAGAACTTTAAGCAGGTCATGACGGCTGACGACCTGCTGGGCGGCAATGCCTTCCCGGGCAAGAAGATCGTCATCGTGGGCGGCGGCACCGTCGGCTGCGAGACGGCTGACTACCTGGCTCCGCTGGTCAATGACCTGTCGCCGGCCAACCGCGATGTCACCGTCATCGAGATGACCAAGACGCTCGCCGCCAACGAGGGCGGCGCCGGCCGCGCGGTACTTATCACGCGCATGCTCTCCAAGGGCGTTCACGTGCTGACCGAGGCCAAGGTGACCGAGATCACCGAGGACACTATCAGCTACGAGAAGGACGGTGAGGTCCACACCATCACCGGTGCCGATACGCTGGTGCTCGCCATGGGCTACCGTCCCAACACTAAGCTCGCCGACGACCTGGCAGCTGCCGGCGTTACCACCCACGTGCTGGGCGACGCCAACAAGTGCGGCAACATCCGCGACGCCATCGGCGACGGCTACAAAGTGGCCTGCGCCCTCTAGTTGTGAATCTCGGGGACGATACGGATACGACGGCGGCTGTGGCAGGTGGCCTTGCCGGCATCGCGTACGGATGGCGAGCCATCCCTGATGCCTGGCTCGAGAAACTGCGTGGGCGCGACGTGATAGAGCGTTGCCTCTTCGATTGATGCACGTGCAATGGACTCCGTCAAGCTGGCAAACGAGCAGGCGCAGCCACTTCAGCAGACGGGAAGCCGTCTGCTAGGCTCTGGTAGCTCGCCCGCTGATCCAGGTTGACCAGGGACCATTACGCCATCGCGGCATCCACCTTCAACATGCTCGAGGCACCGCCCCAGACACGTCGGCGCGATGCCTCGATGGCAATGTGCCCGGCTGACAGTGGCTCCATGCACGAGAGGTGGCGTCTTCTAGCTGTCCGGCCCGATTGGCTGGCGGAGAAAAGCGTGGTAGCGCTGCGCAGAGGGGCTGACAAGGTGGGAGCATCCCTCTGCCGTCCCGCATAGACGTACCATGGTAGGGCGATGCACTTGCTTTTGAAGACGATGCGCTCGCTCTGCAATTCGTAGGGGGGCAATGAGCCATGAAGTACGGAATGAGGAAGCCAAGTATCAAGAAGTCGATAAGTGCCAGGAAAAGGGGCCGGGCTACCCGTGCGGTGAAGAGGGCGCTCATCCCTGGATACGGCAAGAAGGGCATGGGCCTTCTCCATCCGAAGAAGGCCCTCTACAACAAGGTCTACCGCAAGACCACCTTCGGACTGGGCGACATCCTCAAGCACCTCAAATGACCCAGGGGCCCCGCAAAGCGGCGTCGCCCTATAGATGATCGCTCCGGCACACGGCGCAATCTGGCGCGACAACCCCATGCAGATCGTCGACCTCTATGACAAGTGGTCGCGCGAGTACCAAGAGGACCAGGTCACGGTGGTCTACGACACGATGTGGGAGGGCACGACCAAGATCGCTCACGAGATTGCGGCAGAGGTCGCACGTCAGAGCCCGAGCACCGTCGTGAAGGTCTTCTCGATTGCGCATGCCGACAAGAACGAGATCATGACCGAGGTCTTCAAATCGAAGGCGATCGTGGTGGGTTCGCCGACGGTGCTTGACAGCGGTCAGCGCCCTCATTGGTGCAACGGAGGATGCCGGGGGAGAAGGTGCTGGGCCTGCCATGAGAAAGTACGTGTGCAACGTCTGCGGCTACGTCTATGACCCGGAGAAGGGAGACCCCGACAACAGCATCGCTCCCGGGACCGCCTTCGAGGACATCTCAGATGACTGGACCTGCCCTGTCTGCGGGGTCCCCGAGGAGGACTTCAGCCCGGCGGATTAGCCAGAGCCGGGACATGGGGCATGAGAAGCGGGGAGGCGCGCCGAATGACGCACCTCCCCGCCTGCTTGCGCATGCATTGTCGAGGCACCAAGGAGACGCCGCGACAGGTGACACTCATGTTTTGCATAGTTACTTGAGACGCGCCCAACATGCTGCAAGACTGGTGGCAACAGCAACGTTTGGAGGCATCATGCCGCACACCAGAAAGCTCGAGCCGGACATCCGCTGCCCGCTCGAGTACGGACTCGAGGTCTTCGGAGGGAAATGGAAGAGCCGCATCCTCTGCGTGCTCTCGAAGAAGCAGACCCTGAGATACGGTCAGCTGAGGGAGGAGATGACGAACATCTCCGATGCCGTGCTGTCGTCGTCCCTGAAGGAGCTCCTGCGTGATGGCCTCGTGCAGAGGAGGAGCTTCGACGAGATACCCCCGCGCGTGGAGTACTCGCTCACGGAGCGCGGCGAGTCCGTCGTCCCGATCCTGCGCGACATATGCAAGTGGGCGGGACTCACAAACCGCGAGGTGACGACCGACGCGCCGAGGCAGTGCCAGGTCTGCGACTTTGTGGACGTTAAGGTGGTGCCGGCAAGGACAGACGCACCGCTCGTCCCAGGAACCCGCAGGTAGAGACCAGCTACGGGCAACAAGAGCAACTCAAGTTCCGCCCCATATCTTCCTCCATCCGCGTGAGTCTCCTATCTTGAGCGGCATCCGATACGCAGAGCAGCGCGGTGCTGCTCGGGAGAAGGAGGAAGCCATGCTTAACGAGAACGTCATCAAGGTCCTGAACGAGTCCATGTGGGACCTCGCGACCTGCGCGGACGGAAGGCCCAACGTCGTGCCCGTCGCCTTCAAGGAGATCGACGAGGAGGGCAACCTCCACATCGGCGATGTCTTCCTGCAGACGACGCTTGCGAACCTAAAGGCCAACGGCGGCAGGATCGCCCTCTCCGCCTACAACCCCAAGACCCTCGAGGGCTACCAGATCAAGGGGACGGCAACCTACACGGCCGAGGGCGCCTACGTCGAGAAGTTCAAGGGCGAGGTCGAGTCCATGTTCAAGGGTGAAGCCACTGCCAAGGGCACGCTCACGGTCGTGCCGGATGAGGTCATCGTCACGACGCCGGGTGCCGACAACAAGAAGGTGCTCGTCTAGCGCAGCATGAACCGCCCGAGCTCGGAGCGCTTGGAGATGCCGAGCTTGGCGTACGCGCTCGAGAGCCTGTTCTTCACCGTGCCGGCAGAGATGCCCATGTGCCGCGCTATCTCGGCGTTGCTCCATCCGCGACACGCCAGCATCGAGACGGCGAACTCCGTGGTCGAGAGGTTGTCTGCCACGCTCTCGCCGGCATCCGGGTTGTGGATCCTGCGCCAGCCGTAGCTGAACCGGTACGTTATCTCGATCACTCGCGAGAAGTCCTCGGGGTAGCCGGCCTTCAGGCACTTCTCGACAAGTCCCTGCAATAGCCCGTGGTGCTCGCCTATGGTCTCCTACAGCCCGTCTGGCCTCGACAACGCCCACGCGCGCTCGAAGTGCTCCCTGGCGTGGTCGGACTCCTTCAGGCTCATGTATCCCATCGCCTCCCCTAGGTGTAGGAACGTCTCCGATATTGGATAGCTTCCACGCTTCATGACCAGGGCGTTTTCGGCCATGCCCACGCATTTGCCCCAGTCTCCGTTGAGGTAGGAGGCATGTGCGAGCAGGTAGCTCGCAAAGAGGCGCAGGCCCTCGGGCAGGCTTGCCGCGCACGACGCGAACTCCTCCATCGAGAAGGGCGTTGGGAGGTGGAGGAGGACGCCCGCCGCGGCACCAAAGAGCATGCGAGACGCGCGAAGCGGCTCTGACTCGCCCTCGTCGGCATCCGCCGAGCCTTCTGCCACGATCGCCCCCAGGCACGATCGCGCCTGGGCGATGTGGTTGAGCGAGAGGCTCGCGAAGCCGCAGATGAGATTTCCCGAGAGACGCAGACCGACGTCGTCGGCGTCGAGATACGCAGTCGCCGCGGCGTCCGCCGCTTCGGCCTGGCCCCGGAAGTAGAGAGCCTCGGCGCGGGCGATGGCCTGGACGTCAGGGTCGTCGAATGACGCCACCGCCGCATCGAGGCAGCCCGGCTCAAACGACGTGCACATGAGCGGCATGGGCAGCCGGGGAAGTGCCACGTTCTCGGTCTCCAATGTCTTCTCCTCTCGCCAAACGTATCTTCGCCGCTCAGCTGTCCGTTGTGCAAGGCGGAATCGGGGACCGCGATGGGGGAGACGAGGCGGGGGTCTTCCGGTTGGCCGTTTCGCCCCCCAAACGGCACTACCGACTTCGTCCGCGAGAGCGTAACATTGTGGCGGATAAGACCCCGGACGAAACGGAGCCGCCCATGAAGTCCCTCTGGAAGACACTCTTCCTGTGTGTCATCTCGCTTGCTCTGGCAGGAATCGTTCTTCCCGCGCAGGCGCTTGCCGATGACGGCCCCACCGAATCCGTCACTATCACGCCCGCCAGGGTTCTGAGGGTGGGGATCTCCGGTCGGGCCTGGAACGACTCTGATGCGTTCGCTTTCAAGGTGACCGGCTTGAACGGCGCGCCCGAGCCAGCCGATACCACCATCACGGTGACAAAGGAGGACACGCTCTCCTTCTTGCCTGACCACGCCGAGATCAAGGTCGGTGCCATCACGTTCACGGAGCCTGGCACCTACCGCTACGAGGTGACCCAGGTACAGGGCTCGGATCCCGACATCGTGTACGATACGCACGTGGGCGCGTTCGAGTTCGTCGTCGGGCGCGTGCAGGGGGAGCTTGTCGCCGTGGGCAACGGGTTCTGGTCGCCGACCTTCACGAACTCCTACGAGCCCGCCCTGAACTTCACGGAGGCAGGTGGCATCACTCTGTCCGCGGTGATGAACGGGCGCGACTCCGTCTATCCCGAGTACATGGTGACCGTGGTGCCTGAAGACCAGGCGTCTAAGGCGCTGCTCCTCGGGAGGCAGGTGGGGCAGTACGTTGGAGTCTTCAGGTTCCCCAGCGCGAAGGATGGCCAGCCGGCAACGGTGGACTTCTTCGAGGTCCGCGACGGAAAGCCGATTGTCTTCACCAAGGAGGACGTCGGCAAGACCTACAGGTATTCGTTGGTTTCAGCTAAGGGCCTCAGCTACCCCGCCACCGCCTACGACACGGCCGAGCGAACGCTTGCCATCGAGGTGGGCAGGCGTGACGACGGACGTGTAACGGCCACCACGACGGTTACGACGGCTGGTGCGGATAGCGAGACCTACGTCTACACGGCAGGCGAGAAGCCCGCGAGGGCCGCGGTCGTGTCCTTCGTCAACACGTTCGCGCCGCGGGGCCAGGTACGGCTTGGGGCGAGGGTGACCCTCACCGGCCGCGAGCTTGCGGGGGGCGAGTTCTCCGTCGAGCTTCTCGACGAGCAGGGCAACGTCTTGCAGACTGCCGCGAACGCAGCGGACGGCTCAGTGACGTTTGCCCCCATCACCTATACGCGCATGGGAACGTATCGCTACTCCATCCGCGAGGTCGCGGGAGACGAGGAGGGGATCACGTACGACGCGAGGGTCTACCAGGTGACGGTCGTCGCCGAGCAGATAGACCCGGACGGCAGCCTCATACCCGAGGTCTCGTACGGTGATGGAGTCAACGAGGCCGTCTTCAACAACGCCTACGTGGCGCCGGAAAAGCCCGAGCAGCTCGCCGAGTCCGAGAAGCCTGGGGGGTCACAGCTGCGCGTCGCCGAGGAGGCCCCCGCGCAGACGGCTTTGAAAGATGAGCCCCGCTCGCCCATACCTGCTACCGGTGACCCTTGGGCGACTCCGCATTTCCTGGGGATCGCTGCCGCGGGTGCTGCACTTCTCGTCCTTCGGGCCCGCCTACGCAATCAGTGACAGGTCCGGCGCATGACGAGGCGGTCGCCCGGCGTGTGAAATGGGCTGCCCTTCGTGCTCCTGGACTCGGACGTCGTCTGCAATGCACTCGGCGCATGCGGCTACCAGCTGGTCTTCTCTTCGTCGGTCACGGCGCCCGATGCCTCGTCGACGAGATAGAAGCCGAGAACCTCGGCGTCCCTTCCCTCGTCCTGCGGGTACCACTTCTCGAGCACGAACTCCTCTGAGGTCAAGCCCTGCCCGTCGGTCTTCTCGCCGTTCGAATAAAGCCGGTACTCGACCGTCACGAGCTTGCCGTTCTCCTTGTCGGATGCCGTTCCCAGCCTTGCGTACATGTCGCCCTTCGCGTTCTCGTCGAAGAGAATGGCGTCGAAGACGTCCATGTCGGGCACGATGCCGTTGTCCTCCAGATAGACCGCCAGCGAGCGCATCCTATCCTTTGTGGCCTCCAGCTGCGCTTCCGCCTCGTTGCCAGAAGCATCCTGGCTTGAGCCATCGGCAGCCGTGTCGTTCGTTCCGGAGGCCGTGTCTTCCCCAGAGCCGGAAGCATCGCCTCCGGCTCTGGGGAAGACGAGTCATTCTCGGGTGCGGGACTCTCCGTGTCGTAGAGGGCCGCCTCGCTCCACTTCTCCATCAGGAAGGGGCTGTTTGTCCTCCAATAGTCGGTCGTCGTGTCGCGTGGGTCGTATCCCGGCCACGCAACGGCGAGATAGTCGTAGACCTTGTCGGTGAACTGGTCGGGGACGCCCTGCGCCACGGCACGCTCCTCGCCGTCGTGCATGAGGGGCCCATCAATCAAGAGCTGGGCGCCAAGGCTCAGGGCAGCCAGAACGATGAAGAGGGCGAGAATCCCCCTGGCAAGCCTTGCTCCCTTCCCGTTCGCGCTCTGGAGAGGGGTCTTTCGGGCAACGCGCGCGATGGCAATTCCCAGCACGACAAGGGATGCCACAGCCAAGAGACCCGCCACCGAGGCGTAGCCGCACCTGAGCATCCAGCCTGCATCCGCATCCACGCCGTACAGCATGCCGCAGTAGGCGAGGACATGTGCCGCCATGAGGGAGAGGGCAAGCTGCAGCGCCGGATGGAGCCTCTTGGGGCCGCGGATGCCCGCCACGACGGCGCGCGCCTTGTCGACGTCCGCGTAATCGAGCCAGGATGCGGCTTCCTTCTCGTCTGGAAAGCCCGCGAACCGCTTGACGGGGACGGCGGCGTAGCGCACGAGCGCCTCCTCGGCGTTCTTGCCGCCCTCCGGAATCGCCGTCACATAGGAGAGGAGGAGCCCACGCCCGAACCCAAGGACGAGGGTACTCCTCAGCCAAAGCCCGAGCCCAAGCAGCCGGCCAAGGCTAGTGCCGAGAAGATGCCCAACACCGGTGACTCCACCCCCTCGAGCGCGCTTGGGGTCTCCCTTCTCCTTGCTGGGGTCATTGCCACAGTGGCTGGCGTGAAGATCGCAAAGAGGCGCTAGTCAACCCCTTGGTGGAAGGGGGACAGGTTACTTTGCACCAAGTTGGTGCATACAAACCTGACCCCCTTCCACCATTTGATAGCAAAAAGCGGCGGCCGTCCCGTGTTTGGGGCGGCCGCCGCTTGCGTTAGATGCGATGGGTCGTGCGATTAGAGGCCCAGGAGCTCCTTAACCTTGGCGATGATGGCCTCGTCGGTGGCGTTGGCGAAGAAGTACTCCTGGAAGTGCTCACCAGCCAGGGCGCCCTTGACCAGGTCCTGGTCGATCTCGCCCAGGACGTCGACGAGCGGACGCATGGTCACAGCGCGGACGCCGTCGAGGATCTTCTTGTTGCGCTGCTCGGGCTCAACACGCTCGGCAGGATAGCCGTTGCCCGAGCCGAAGCCGAAGAGCTTCTCGAAGGTGTACTCGAGGTTGAGCTCCTGGCCCCAGCCGTTCTTGAGGGCGAAGGGCATGGCGACGGCGTTGCCATCGTTGACCTGAGCGAAGGTGTAGGCATCCAGCGGGTCGGCGACATGGCCGCACAGCACGCCGGGGAAGGAGTTGCAGGCGAGCATGGCACCCTCGCCGGTGCCGCAGCCGGTTACGACATAGTCGGCAGCGCCGGAGTTAAGGAGCACGGCGGCCAGGATACCGTTCTGAACGTAGGTGAGCGGCTTGGAGTCGGCATCGGCATACATACCGTAGTTAAAGACGGTGTGGCCCATGGGCTCGACGACCTTCTTAAGGGCAGCCTCGATCATGGGGTTCTTGGAGTTCTGGGAGTTCTCGTTGATGAGAGCGATCTTCATTGCGAAATACCTTCCTATTTCTAACTTGCGGTGAAATAGTTCCTATTTGTCCTGATAGATGCCCTATACAGGAACTATTTCACCGCAACTACTAAATGAACCTAAATGTGGGCGGCCGCAGCCTACTGGGGCTGCTTGCCGATATAGGCCAGAATTCCGCCGTCGACGTAGAGGATGTGGCCGTTGACGAAGTTCGAGGCGTCGGAAGCCAGGAACACGGCGGGGCCCTTCAGGTCCTCGGGCGTGCCCCAACGGGCAGCCGGGGTCTTGGCGATGATGAACTGGTCGAACGGGTGACGGCTGCCGTCGGGCTGCGTCTCGCGCAGCGGCGCGGTCTGCGGCGTGGCGATATAGCCAGGCCCAATGCCGTTGCACTGGATGTTGGCCTCGCCAAACTCGGAGCAGATGTTCTTGGTGAGCATCTTCAGGCCGCCCTTGGCAGCGGCGTAGCCGGCGATGGTCTCGCGGCCGAGCTCGCTCATCATCGAGCAGATGTTGATGATCTTGCCGTGACCCTTGGCAATCATGCCGGGCAGGCAGGCCTTGGAGACGATGAACGGGGCGTTAAGGTCGATGTCGACGACGCGACGGAAGTCCTCGGCGCTCATGTCGAGCATGGGGGTGCGCTGGATAACACCAGCGTTGTTGACCAGAATGTCGGGCGTGGTGCCAAAATCGGCCTCGATCTTGGCGACGAGCTCGGCGACGACGGCCTCGTCGGTGACGTCGGCCACGTAGCCGTGAGCCTCAAAGCCCAACTCGCGGTAGTGCTTCTCGGCCTCGGCGACCTTGTCGGCGTGACGCGCGTTAAAGGCGATCTTTGCGCCGGCCTCGCCGAGCGCCTCGGCAATGGCCATGCCAATGCCATAGGTGGCGCCGGTCACGAGCGCGACCTTGCCATCCAGGCGGAAGCTGTCCATAAGATCAGACATAGCGATCCTTTCAAAAGAAACGTTCATCTATATAAATCTTGCTTCTAATACAAGCTCAGTATAGGAGAAGTGAAGGAATTAACGCCCCTATTCTCCTAAAAAAAGGTGAACGTTCACTTTTAAAAGGTGAACGGTTGAAATTAGTTGTTGCGATGCCCTCTACTCGCTTTTCGCCTGCGCGCCTTCCGCGATCATGTTGCGGTTGTAGCGCCGTGGGCGGTCCGATTGCCCTGATCGAGGAGGGCGACCTTATCCAGATCAACATCCCCGAGCGCTCGCTGTCCATCGTGGGTATCGCCGGCAAGGAGATGGAGCTGGCCGAGGTCGACGCCGTCCTGGCCGAGCGCCGCGCCGCTTGGAAGCCCAAGGCTAACCGCTATACCTCCGGCACGCTCAAGTTCTTTACCGAGCATGCAGTTTCCGCCATTCAGGGTGGCTACATGGAGTAGCGCCCGTACGCATCGATTTTTTTCCTCTCATAGATGCGTGGCACAAAGAGCCCCGAGTTCATACGAGCTCGGGGCTCTTTTCGATTGGATTGCGGACGTATTGCCAGACGAAAACGATTTGCGTCTGACGAATAACCAGACGAAAGCGAAATTTGCGTCTCAAAATCAGACGTAAACCGTACGAAAACAGTTTGCGTCTGGTAAAAATCAGTACGCAAACGGTTTTCGTCTTATAATACGATTCAAATGAGTGTGAATAGAGAGGTGCCGCGCGTATGGTTGTTAGAGAAAGCCCTACCGTCGAATACAAGGAGAGCGTCACGCCGACGTTTCTTAAAACGGTGAGCGCCTATGCAAACTATGGGACAGGCAAGATCGAGTTTGGTGTTGACGACGAGGGCGTTGCAGTCGGTCTTGCCAATCCGGTTGAAGAATGTCTCCGCATCGAGAACATGATTAATGACAGTCTTGACCCCGCACCCCGTTACTCACTTGAACCCGATGAGAAGAACGGGACCGTAACCCTTACGGTTTATGAAGGCCAGGACAAACCTTATCGAAGCAAGGGAAAGGCTTACAAGCGAAACGATTCGGCGACGGTCGAGGTCGACCGGTTTGAGTATGGCAGGCTGACGCTTGAGGGCGGTAACCTGACATTCGATGCGCTCACGTCGGCCCGCCAGGACCTGAGTTTTCATGCGCTGGAGCACAAATGCATTGATCACCTAGGCATTTCGGAGCTCACGCCGGACATTATGCGTACACTTCGTTTGCTCGGCAGGGACGGCTATACCAATGCTGCAGCGATTTTGGCGGATAAGAATGATTTTCCGGGCATCGACTGCGTCCGTTTTGGCGATACCGAGGATGTGATTCTGGATCGCGAGACGGCGACTGGTCTATCTGCAATTGAGCAGGTGGACAGGGCGGTGGCTATGTTTGCACGCTACTATCGTTATGAGCGTATCGAAGGGATGGAGCGCGTCCAAACCGATCGAATTCCTCTTGAGGCGTTCCGCGAAGCTGTTGCAAATGCTCTGGTACATCGGACGTGGGATGTGCAAGCGAATGTTCAGGTTGCCCTGTACAATGACCGTGTCGTTGTGACTTCGCCGGGATCGCTGCCCGCCGGCTTGACGACGGAGCAATACCTGTATGGGCAAATATCCGTGCTCCGAAATCCAATTGTTGCCGAAGTCTTTCTAAAGCTGGATTACATCGAGAAATTTGGTACGGGAATCGCGCGAATCAGGCGTGCGTATCGAGATTCTTTGAGCCAGCCGGTATTTGATGTTCGTGGCGGCATGGTGACCGTCACGTTGCCCGTTACTGATGCCTTTGAAGGGTCTGAGGAAGAGGTCCAGGTTCTCAAGGCTTTGTCGGGCGGTCGCGTAATGTCGCGAAGCGAGATCGAGAAGCAGACAGGGTTGAGTCGCACCCGAACGCTGGCGGCACTCGAATCTCTGCTCAAACGAAACGCGATTGTAAAGCAGGGGACGGGACGCGCCACAAAATACGAGCGCGCATAGGCCAAAAGAGCCATATTGCAAGACAGGCCCAAGCCTTTGCTGGCTTGGGCCTGTTGTATGTTGGCTGGTAGCGGTCGATTTATAGCAAGATATAGCAAAGTATAGCAAGATATAGCAAAGTATAGTGAGATATAGCAACGTATAGTGCTGTTCGCGGGTTCTTCCTTGATTATCAACTTCATCCGAACACTTCCCACATTCATCCGTACATGTACGG
>CATWBO010000020.1 GCA_958349055.1 uncultured bacterium | reverse complement strand
CGGTCCCGTTCCGAACCCGGAAGCTAAGCCCCATCGCGCCGAGAGTACTGCGGGGTCAGCCCGTGGGAGGCCAGGGCGCCGCTGACCGGTGGACGGCACCGAGCCGTCGCAAGACTCGAAGAAGGGGGAGGCCTCGCGGCCTCCCCCTTTTTTGCGTTCTAGAGATCGCTGCAATGTGGGAATCCGTCTTCGCTTAGGCGCTCTTACTGTTTGGCTGTATTTTGATTCCTCCTTTTGAATTTGCGCGATAATAACTCCCATTGGCGTTAGGGAGGGCTTGATGTTTACCGTTTTTGTCTTGGGTAATATTGCTTCGGGTAAGTCGACCGCCTGCCGCTATCTCGAATCTCGTGGTGCCATGCTTATCGATCTGGATGAGCTTGCCAAATCGCTGTATGTGCCGGGTTCCGAGGTCGTCAATGCCCTTGCGGAGGAGTTTGGCTGGGATATTCTGGACGAGGAGGGCGGCGTTCGCCGTAACATCCTCGCTTCTCGAGCTTTTGTTTCTCCTGATGCGGTCGCGAGGCTCAATAGCATTGTGCACCCCGTTCTCATTGAGCAGCTGTCACTGAGGATTCTTGATCCGGTTTGCTGCACGGTTTCGTCCCCCCGTTATCCCTTTGCGGTTGTCGAGGTTTCTGCCCCGACTGGTTTTGAGGATGCATTTGGTTTGGCTGATGAAATTCTGGTCATCAGCGCCCCTTTGTCAGTTCGTCGCGAGCGCGCTATTCAACGTGGTATGGAGCCATCTGATTTCGATGCCCGTTCTGCTTGCCAGCCCGTTGAGTCTGCGCTGTGCAATCTCGCTACAACGGTGATTGATAATGCCGCAGGCGATAATTCGCTCTTTGAGCAGCTTGACTCTTGGCTTGCATTCCATGGGTTTATAGACACCGCGAATAAGGAGGATGCCGATGCCTAAGACACGTTTCTTTGCGTGGTATCGCCTTATACCGCTGGCTGCCGTTTTTGCCTTCGGCCTTATCTCATTCGTTTACTCGTGTGCTCCTGCCGCTTTCTTTAAGCCGCTGTATCCGATTGACTACGAGGCATATGTAAAAAAATCCAGTATTTCGCATAATCTGGATCCGTATCTGGTGTGCGCTGTCATTAAGTCGGAATCGAATTGGGATCCCAAGGCCGAATCGAATCAGGGTGCTCAGGGATTGATGCAGCTGATGCCCGTGACTGCCCAGGATATGATTGCCAAAGGTCTTGTCGATGGTAGCGAGTATTCAGCCGACAACCTTAACGATCCCGCTACGAACATCGAGTTTGGCTGCGCATACCTCTCGTATCTTCTGACCTATTTCAACGGGTCGACGGATAGTGCCATTGCCGCCTATAACGCCGGTATGGGCAATGTCGACGGATGGGCGCAGCAGAACACGTCACTTCATAATGCAATCACCTTTCCCGAGACGCAGGCGTATCTGATTCGTGTCAATAATGCCTGGGTTCGCTACAAGACCCTCTATCCCGATCGGTTCGTATAGGACTATGCCTGCCGCCTGCGTATACTGCAGATATTATGAGTTAGGAGTATCCATGGCGGAATTTGAAGTTGAGCGTGTTGGAGGAGAGCTCAAACGTTTTGGCGTTGAGGGCTCTGAGGTGCCATTTAAGGTTGTATCTCCTTATGAGCCTGCAGGTTCTCAGCCTAAGGCCATTGAGTCGCTTGTGCAGGGTGTGAGGGACGGAGATCGCTATCAGGTTTTGCTGGGCGTGACTGGTTCGGGCAAGACCTTCACGATGGCCAAGACTATTGAGGCCCTGGGGAAGCCGACGCTGGTCATGGCTCCCAATAAAACGCTCGCCGCTCAGCTTGCGAGCGAGCTCAAAGAGTTCTTTCCCAACAACGCTGTGGTCTACTTTGTCTCGTACTACGACTACTATCAGCCCGAGGCGTATGTGCCGCAAAGCGATACATATATCGAGAAAGACTCCTCGATTAACGAAGAGGTCGAGATGCTGCGCCATCAGGCGACCGCGTCACTGCTCTCTCGACGCGATGTGATCGTTGTCGCATCGGTCTCGTGTATCTATGGCATTGGCTCTCCTGAGGACTATGCGGGTCTGGCTCCAAACGTCGACAAGAAGGTGCCGCTCGAGCGCGATGACTTTATCCATGCACTTATCGACATTCAATATGATCGCAATGACTATGACCTGGCACGCGGTACATTCCGCGTGCGCGGCGATGTTGTCGACGTGTATCCGCCTTATGCCGAGCATCCGTTGCGGTTTGAGTTCTTTGGCGACGAGGTCGAGCTGATTGCCGAGATCGATGAGGTCACCGGAGAGATGCTTCGTGAGTACGAGGCCATCCCCGTATGGCCGGCATCGCACTACGTGACCGAGAAGCCGAAGGTCAAGGCGGCTCTGAAATCGATCAGCGAAGAGTGCGAGAAGCGCGTGGCGGAGCTCAAGGCGACCGACAAGTTGCTCGAGGCGCAGCGTCTGCAGCAGCGCACCGATTATGATCTTGAGATGCTCGAGACGATGGGCTTTTGCAACGGCATCGAGAACTACTCGCGTCATCTGGACGGTCGCAAGCCGGGTGAGCCGCCGTTTACCCTGATCGATTACTTTCCTAAGGACATGCTCTGTATCATCGATGAGAGCCATGTGACGGTGCCGCAGATTCGCGGCATGCACGAAGGTGACCGCTCGCGTAAGGTAACGCTGGTGGAACACGGTTTTCGCCTGCCCTCGGCACTCGATAATCGCCCGCTTCGTTTCGATGAGTTTGAGGCAAGGATACCCCAGTTTATCTATGTTTCGGCCACGCCGGGCGACTACGAGCTGCGGGTGAGCCAAAACGACGTGGAGCAGATTATTCGTCCGACCGGTCTGCTCGACCCCAAGATCGATGTGCGTCCGGTTCGTGGGCAGATTGACGATCTTGAGGACGAGATTCGCGAGCGCGTTGCCCGCAAGGAGCGCGTGCTAGTGACCACGCTCACCAAGCGCATGGCCGAGGACCTGACCGACCATCTGCTTGATGCCGGCATTAAGGTCAATTACATGCACTCCGATACAGCGACGATGGACCGTGTCGAGATCCTGCGAACGCTGCGCGAGGGCAAGATCGATGTTCTCGTTGGCATCAACCTGCTTCGCGAGGGCCTAGACCTTCCCGAGGTCTCACTGGTGGCAATTCTCGATGCCGATAAGGAAGGCTTCTTGCGCAACCGCCGTTCGCTGATTCAGACGATTGGCCGCGCGGCCCGTAACGCCGATGGCGAAGTCATCATGTATGCGGACGTTGTGACCGATTCGATGAAAGAGGCCATCGAGGAGACGCAGCGCCGTCGCGAGATTCAGATGGCATATAACGAAGAGCATGGCATTGTGCCCAAGACGGTGCGCAAGGCCATCAACGACATCTCAAGGTTTATTGCCGAGGCCGAAAAAACCGTGGGTTCCAAGGGGCGCTCGAAGGGCGACTCTCTTGGCCATGGCGCATTCTATACGCCCGATGAGTCGGGCGAGGGTGGCGTGCCGGAAACGGTGGCGCCCGAGCAGACACTTGCGGAGCAGTTGGAAGAACTGCCGCATGACGAGCTTGTGCGGATCGTCGAAACCATGGAAGAGGATATGCGTAACGCTTCTGCCGCCATGGACTTTGAGGAGGCGGCGCGCCTGCGCGATGCCGTCGTTCAGATTCGGGCGATGCTCGAGGGTGCGTCTGAGGACGAGACGATTGAGCGCTTACGTTCGCAGGCCCGCAAGGGTTCCACGTTCGCATCGGGCAGAAAACGCCAGGGTGCACGGTTTAAGAAATAGCGAACATGCCCCGAGTTCCCTACGGAGCTCGGGGCATGCGTCTTTTGCGCGCTGGAATTCGTGCGTTAGAGGTCTGCGATCAGGGCTTCGGCACAACGAATGCCGTCGGTGGCGGCGCTCATGATGCCGCCGGCATATCCAGCTCCCTCACCGCAAGGGTAGAGGCCCGGGGTCGACACGGCATGGCATGTTCGGTCTCGGGTGACGGTGACCGGTGAGCTCGAGCGAGTCTCCACGCCGGTAAGAACAGCATCGGAGCGGTCGTAGCCTCGTAGCTTTTTTCCGAGTAGGGGAAGTCCTAGGCGGAGCGACTCGACGATATGCTGCGGCAGGGCTTCGTCAATTGCCGTCCAGGTCACACCGAGCGGATAGGTGGGCTTTACCTTTCCGGGTGCCTTGCTGGCACGTCCTGCGAGGAAATCTCCGACGAGCTGTGCCGGTGCGTTCCAGTTGGAACCGCCCAGGCGATAGGCGGCCGCCTCGCAGGCACGCTGGAGCTCGATGCCGGCGAGCGGGTCATCGCTGGGAAGGTCCTCGGGTGTGACGTTAACGAGCAGGGCGGCATTTGCGTTGCGTCCGTCGCGGGCATTGAGACTGGCGCCGTTGACGCACAGGTGGCCCTGCTCGGAAGAGGCGGCGACAACCTGCCCGCCGGGGCACATGCAAAACGAGAACACGCTGCGGCCGTTGGGAAGATGGGCAACAAGTTTGTAGGGGGCTGCTCCGAGGGCAGGATGTCCCGTCGAGGCTCCATATTGGGCACGGTCGATGTCGCGCTGTGGATGCTCGATGCGCACACCCATGGCAAAGGTCTTTTGCGCGAGGGCAACGTTGTGGCCCTTAAGGAGCTCAAAAATATCGCGAGCAGAATGCCCGCAGGCGAGGATAAGGTGCTTTGTCTCGATCGGCTCGTAAGCGGCGTCTTGGGACGATTGGACATCAATACCGGTGATGGCGCCAGACGCGTCGATGCGAATGTCGACGAGCTTCGTTCGATAACGGACGACACCTCCGAGCTGCTCGATGCGCTGGGATATAGCGGTGACAACCGTGGGAAGGATGTCGGAGCCAATGTGCGGCTTGGCGTCCCACAGGATATCGCGAGGCGCACCCGCCTCGACGAAGGTTTCGAGGATAAGGCGATGGGCGGGATTTTTGGTTCCCGTATTGAGCTTGCCGTCCGAGAAGGTCCCCGCGCCGCCCAGGCCAAACTGGATATTGCTCTCGGGGTCGAGGGTACGCTCCTTTAGAAAGAGGTCGATCGCCTGCGAGCGGCGAAATGCCGGGTCGCCGCGCTCGATGAGCAAGGGCTTAAGACCTGCTTCGGCGAGCGTAAGCGCAGCGAAAAGGCCGGCGCATCCGGCGCCGACAACGACAGGGCGTTCTTGAGGTGCATCGGGGGCGGGGGAGGGGAATGAAGGCTCATCGTCTTCTATCGCGCGTACGCGCGAGCGGTCACGCTCGGCAATGCTGCCGACCGCTTCTCGCTCGAGGTGGGGACTAGTCAGCTCAACACGAAAGCTCAGGATAAAATGGACGTCTCGGTTTTTGCGAGCGTCGATTGACTTGCGGTGGAGCTCGATGGACTTGATCTCGGAGTCCTTGCAACGTAGGACGCGCTTGGCGACTCGCTTGCCAACAATGAGACAGGCATTTTCATCGCCGGCTTCATCGAGCGACGCGTTGACTTGGGTGATTTCAATCATCGAGGTCTCCTTAGAGGCAAGAAAGAGGCCGTCCGGTATCCCAGACGGCCCGAATGCGTTTTTGATTATAGACTGCGCGGCTACAGGCTGCTTGCAGCGCGAATGCCCGAGATCCAGGCCCACGCAAGGTTAAAGCCTCCGCAATCGGCGTCGATGTCGAGCGCTTCACCGCAGACGTAAAGCGGGGCGTCGACAACGCTGCGCGCGCGTAGGCTGGGTGTTGAGATGCTCTCGACAGATACGCCACCACGCGTGACCTGCGCTGAGCGCTCCTCGGCTGTTCCCTCGACGAGCAACTTAAAGTGCTTGAGGATCGAGACCAGGTGGATGACATCGTTGGAGCCTGGATGGCACTGCTCGAACGCTGTGCAGACGACGCGGGAGAGTTGCGGGGCGAGCATGCCGTCGAGCCAACGGGGATCGCGGGGCGAAAAGCCGCCGAGCAGCTCAACGCGCCGGTTGAGCATATCGAGCAACTCGTCTTTGGAGAGGTCGGGGAAAACGTCGAGCAGGATCGTATCGCCGTGCTGGATACGACGAGAGAGGTTGAAGACAGCGACGCCCGAGATACCGAAGGTTCGAAACAGGACTTCACCGTCTTCGTGCCAGAGCTCATTATGATTGTGGGCGAGCGTCAAGCGGGCACGGACGCGCAGGCCATCCAACGTCTTGAGTGCCGCCCGATCGCCAACGACCGTTGCCGATACGGGGCAGAGGATGGGGCGCAGCGAAGTGAGGGGGAGGCGAAACGTATCGGCGATACCGGTGGGGTTGCCGCCCGTAGCGATAATTACGGCATGTGCCTGCAGGGCCTCGTTCTTGCGAGGGACATCGGCGAGCGCTTTCCGAAGCGAGCGGAGCTCCGATTTTCGGTCATCGTGCTTTTTTGCCTTGAGCGCCCGCGCTGGACGATCTATTTGGAGTGCCCAGCCTTCGGAAGCTTTGTGCGCCGAGGCAACGTTGGCTCCGCAGATTAAGGTGATACCTAGGCGGTCGCAAACGCTGAGAAGCGCGTCGCGCACCGATTCGGCGCGAAGGGAGCGCGGGTACAGCCGGCCTTCCTCGGAGGTTGTCATGATACCCAGCGAGGAGAAGAACCCCATAAGCTCTTGTTCGGGCTGGGGGCCCATGACGGATTCGACAAACGCGGGGTGGTTGTACCGCTGGAAATCAATTGATTCGTTGGAAAGGTTGCAGCGGCCGTTGCCAGTCGCAAGGAGTTTAAGGCCGCAGGCAACATCGCGCTCAACAATGCAGGCGCTTTTGCCAGCGCGTGCGGCCGTGATAGCGGCGACGAGACCCGAGGCCCCGCCGCCGATTACCAAGACGTCATAGGAGGCGTTTGCGTTCACTTAGGCCTCGTCGGTCTCGTGCGGGGCAATCGCCTCGACGGCAGAGACGGCCTGGGGCAGCATGCCGTCGGGCAGTGCGATCTCGACCTCGCCCTTGTCGCAAGCCTCGGCGAGTGCCGGATTGATGGGAAGCTGCCCCAGGATCTCGAGGTTGTAGCGCTCGGCGACCTCGGGGAGCTTGCTCTTGCCAAAGACCTCGATCTTCTTGCCGCAATCGGGGCACTCGATATAGCTCATGTTCTCGACGATGCCCAGAATGGGGACATTCATCTTCTCGGCCATGTTGACCGCCTTGGCGACGATCATCGAGACCAGATCCTGCGGGCTCGTGACGATGACGATGCCATCGACGGGCAGCGACTGGAAGACGGTGAGGGCGACGTCGCCCGTTCCCGGAGGCATGTCGACCAGCAGGTAGTCGATGGGGCCCCAGGAGGTCTCACTCCAGAACTGCCTGATGGCACCTGCGATAACCGGACCGCGCCAGAGGACGGGGTCAGTTTCGTTTTGGAGCAGCAGGTTGGAGCTCATGACCTTGACGCCGTGCTCGGAGATTTCGGGCAGCATAAGATTGCCGAGGGCATGGACATGGCGACCGCTCATGCCGAACATCTTGGGGATAGAGGGGCCGGTAATGTCGGCATCGAGGACGCCGACCTTGTGACCGTGACGGGCAAGCTCGGTGGCGATGGCGCCGGTGACGAATGACTTGCCAACGCCGCCCTTGCCGGAAAGCACGGCGATAACGCGCTTGACCTCGGACAGCGTGTTTTCTTCAAATTCCTGCGGCGCGGTTTGTCCGCCGGCAGCCTGTGCGTGCTCGCAACCCATGTATGACTCCTTTGTATATGTTGGGGCCGGAGCCCCGCGATGTGACACGAGCGTCATTGTACCCTCGTTTGCGAGCGGGAGTCATGTGTGATGCGTCTGGCCGCGAGTGTGCGTTGCAATGTCATGCCACCCCAACGAGCGGGCGGGCTTACTGAACCTTGCTGGCGAACTCAAGATATTGAATGCGCTGCAGCTTGTCGATCGTGGAGACATAGGGGCTGTCTTCCGATTCCAAGTCATAGCGCAGCCCGTCGGCTCCGAGATAGCCGGCGACATTGATGGTCGGCACATCGGACCTTGTTGCAAGCAAGGCCTTTTGGTAATCGGTGAGTGGGGCGCCAATCTTATTTAGGGTTATGGCTGCAATCTCGTTCGCACCGACGGTGTCGTAGACGTTGAGCTCGGTATTGCCGGCGATTTCATAGTTCGCCCAGACAAAATAGGTCGACTGATAAATACGGAAAGCGTGGCTTGCCGTGTCTTCCTGTGGGTACAGCTCGTCGTTGAGAGCCGTTGCGGCGCTCGGCTGATGGTCGCCAAAGAAGACGAGAACGACCGGTCGACCGATATTGCGGAGCTCGTTGATAAAGCACTCAAGGTCTCGGTCGGATGCGTTGATGCAGGTGAGGTAGGTATTGAGCGCGCTATTGGTCCCCTCGCTGGCTCCCTCGACCCAATAGTTTGTCAGCTCTTCGGCGGGAACGGTGCCATAGTCGTAGCCGCCATGGTTTTGCATCGTGACATCGAAGATAAACTGCGGGGCGTCGTCGGTCCTTAGCAGGTCGAGTATCTTGTCGTAGGTGGCGTAGTCGCATACGCCGGCATGGTAATAGGGCGCACCTTCGAAATCGGCGATCGAAAGAAAGTCTCCAAAGCCCAGCTGCTGATAGATTTTATCTCGATGGTAGTTAACGGGGTTTTGCGGATGCATGGCAGTGGCGGTGTATCCAAGCTCTTTAAGGTCCTTTGCCAAGCTGTTGACATCATTCATCTGATATAGCTGATAGGGAATCTTGCCCACTCCGACAAAGGCGGTTGACGCTCCGGTCAAAAACTCAAATTCGGAGTTCGCCGTTCCGCCGCCTGCGACCGAGGCGAGCATAGTGCCGCGCACGAGCGTGTCGGGAAGCGAGTTATAAAACGCAGGGCCGGTATACCCGGCCGCCTGGAGCTGCTCAAAGCACGAAAGGTCGCTAAAGCTTTCGTTCATGACGGCGACGATTGTCGGCTTGATTTCATTGAATTGAGCAACGGCTGCGGCACGCTGCTCGCTCGAGCCATATGTGCTGTCATAGGCGGCGGCAAGCTCCCGCTCAATGTCCTGAGCCCCGTCGGACGTATAACCCTCGGGCTTTTCGATGGGCAGTTCGTTGACCATTTCGGTGAACGAGGTGAGAAAGCCCTGAGACGCATACGTCGTAATAGGCTGCCAACGGTCAAATCCAAAGTCGAGCGCCTGTTCCAAGTCGATGCTGGAAAAGCCAGAGAGCCCCACGGCAGTCACCAGCAGGAAGGCACAGAGATTGCCGGCAATGACGGGGAAGACGCGAGAGGGCGTGCGGAGTTTTCGCGGCCGGATGAGCGAAAGAAGTCCAAAGGAGATTTCGAGCAGCGCAAGCGATGTGACGATTCCGGCGGTAAAGGCAAACTCGTATCCCTCGCTCACTTCCATTGCGGTGCCAAGGGCCAAGATATCGCTTGGCAGGATGGCTTCGCCTTTAAACGTTATGACGAAGTGCTCGGCAATGCCAAGGATGCAACAGACGACGGGCACGAGGGCCATGACGCCTCCATGACGCTGTCCCAGCAAATAAAGGGAGAGCAGAACCGTCGCGAGCAACCCGACGGAAAACCCGAATGAGTTGGCGGGAATGCGATAGAACGTTTCGTTGCAGGCAATTTCGAGTGAAACGAACGAGAGCGCTGAAACAGCGGCGATGACAAGGATGTCACGGCAAATACAGGCAACCGTTCCCGTCGCAAGATCGGTTTGGTCGATAAGTCCCGAAACCAAGGGCTCGACAAGAAGTATGACGGCGGCAGCACCGAGCGCCGAATAAGAAAGGACCCATAGGGAGCTGCCCTCATTTACGAGCAATTGATTCGTAACCCATGCAGCTACCACGCCGAGCGGGATGAGGAGCGTCGCGCACCAAAAGACGCGGGCAATGGGTGGCTTTTCGTTGCGTTTGATTGAAAAATACACGCGCACGACGACGGCGGCCACGATAAGGACGGCGATGAATATGGGCAGATTGGCCATGTCGCTCGAAGTGATTTCAAGGGGGATATCTTCGGTCATGGACGTTCCTCTGGTACAGCAAATTAAGTTCAGTATTAGATTACTGTAACCTTTCCACGGCATTTCGAGAAACAAAGCGCCCGATACGCAAAGCTAAAGGTCTGCGAATCTTGTATTACGAACATCTGTGCGCGTCGAGTGCGCTAAACTCATCGGCAGTATGATTCGATGCAATAGGAGGCAAGGAGCTTCCATGTCTGATTCTTCTATCGTTATTCGCGGCGCTCGTGAGCACAACCTCCGTGATATCGATGTTTCCATTCCGCGTGACCAACTCGTGGTCATTACCGGTCTTTCTGGCTCGGGCAAGAGTTCGCTGGCATTCGACACTATCTATGCCGAGGGCCAGCGTCGATACGTCGAGAGCCTTTCGAGTTATGCGCGCCAGTTCTTGGGCCAGATGGACAAACCCGACTTGGATTCAATCGACGGCCTTTCGCCGGCTGTCTCAATTGATCAAAAGACGACATCCAAGAACCCGCGCTCGACGGTGGGCACCGTAACCGAGATTTATGACTACCTGCGACTGCTGTTTGCTCGCGTCGGTACGCCGCACTGCCCCGAGTGCGGTCGGGTTATCGAGCGCCAAACCACCGACCAGGTTGCCGACAAGGTCTTGGCGGCGGGGGAGGGCCGCCGCGCGTTTGTGCTGGCACCGGTGGTGCGCGGGCGAAAAGGCGAGTACACCAAGCTGTTTGAGGACCTTCGCGCCGAGGGCTTTAGCCGCGTGCGTGTCGACGGCGAGGTTCGCTCGCTTGATGACCCCATCGATTTGGATAAGAAATTCAAGCACGATATCGAGGTCGTGGTCGACCGCATCGTGATTCGCGAGAACTCGCTGGGCCGTATTGCCGAGTCCGTTGAACAAGCGACTGCGCTGGCTCATGGCAATGTAAACGTGTACATGCTGCCCGATCGTGATGCTCCCGAGGGGACCGAGGGCGAGCTGCTGGAGTATTCGTTGGCCCTGGCGTGCCCGGAGCATGGACACTCCATCGATGACCTGCAGCCGCGTGATTTCTCGTTCAACGCGCCCTATGGCGCGTGCCCCGAGTGCGATGGCCTGGGCTTTAAGAAGACGGTCGATGCCGAGGCGCTGATCGAAGACCCCTCAAAGTCGATTGCCGACGGAGTCTTTGGCAGCCTGTTCGGCAACTCCAACTACTATCCGCAAATCTTTGCCGCGGTCTGCAAGCACTTTAAGGTGGGCGCCGACACGCCATGGGAGGACCTGCCCCCGCGGGTGCGTCGTGCGTTTTTGGATGGCATGGGCGACACGAAGATTTCGGTCGACTATCAAAAGCTCGACGGGCGTCGCAGCCAGTGGGATACCAAATTCTCGGGCGTGCGCAACATCCTGTATGAGCGCTACACCGAGACGACGAACGAGAACACCAAGGCGCGCTTGGAGAAGTACATCCGCGAGGAGCCGTGCTCGAGTTGCCATGGTGCTCGTCTGCGCCCCGAGATGCTCGCCGTTACCATAGGCGGTAAGTCCATTTACGAGGTCTGCTGCCTATCGTGCCGCGAGTCGCTCGAGTTTTTTGAGGGCTTGGAGCTTACCGAGCGCCAACAATTTATCGGCGGGCGCATCGTTAAGGAAATCCTGGAGCGCCTGCGCTTTCTGGTCGATGTCGGACTCGACTATCTGACCCTCGACCGTGCCTCGGCGACGCTTTCCGGAGGCGAGGCCCAGCGCATTCGCCTGGCAACGCAGATCGGCGCCGGCCTCATGGGTGTCCTGTACATTTTGGACGAGCCATCGATCGGTCTTCATCAGCGTGACAACGAGCGCCTGATCAAGACGCTCGAGCGCCTGCGTGACATCGGCAATACCGTTATCGTCGTCGAACACGACGAGGATACGATTCGTGCTGCCGACTATGTGATCGACATGGGCCCCGGCGCGGGCGTGAACGGCGGACACGTGGTCGCCGCGGGAACGCCTGCCGATATCATGGCGTGTCCCGATTCGATGACGGGTGCCTACCTGACCGGCAAGCGAATGATTCGGGTTCCCGATGAACGCCGCAAGCCCGGTCGCGGCTGCCTTAAGATCACGGGCGCCCGCGCCAACAACCTCAAAAACGTTACCGCCAAGATCGAGTTTGGTACGCTTACGGTTGTTACCGGCGTGTCGGGATCGGGCAAGAGCTCCCTGGTTACCGACACCATTGCGCCTGCCCTTACGAATGCCATTCACCGTTCGACGCGCCCTGTGGGTCCGTATAAGAAAATCGAGGGCATCGAGTGTATCGATAAGGTTATCGATATCGACCAGTCGCCGATTGGCCGCACGCCGCGTTCCAACCCTGCTACGTACATTGGCCTGTGGGATGATCTTCGCGCGCTGTTTGCGAGTACGCCGGAGTCGAAGGCGCGCGGCTACTCGCCGGGACGTTTCTCCTTTAACGTGAGCGGCGGTCGCTGCGAAGCATGCAAGGGCGACGGACAAATTAAGATCGAGATGCACTTCCTTCCCGATATCTATGTCCCCTGTGAGGCCTGCGGCGGCAAACGCTATAACCGCGAGACGCTTGAGGTCACCTACCGTGGTAAGACCATCTCTGACGTGCTCGACATGAGCGTCACCGAGGCGCTGGCCTTCTTTGGGAATATCCCGCAGATTAAGCGCAAGCTCCAGACGCTGTACGATGTGGGCTTGGGCTACGTGAGCCTGGGCCAGCCCGCCACGACGCTTTCGGGTGGCGAGGCGCAACGCGTGAAGCTCGCCAAGGAGCTTCATCGACGCCAGACGGGCAAGACGTTCTACATTCTGGATGAGCCGACGACCGGTCTTCACTTTGAGGACGTTCGCCAGCTGCTCGACGTGTTGCAGCGTCTGGTCGATGCGGGCAACACAGTGCTGGTGATCGAGCACAACCTTGATGTCATCAAGGTTGCCGACCGCCTGATCGATATGGGCCCCGAGGGCGGCAATGGCGGCGGAACCGTCGTGGTTTCGGGCACACCGGAGCAGGTTGCGGACTGTCCGCAGAGTTATACGGGCAAGTTTTTGGCGCCGTTGCTCAAGCGTGACCGGGAGCGTCAGGCTCAACTTGACGCTCAATAAATAGGCGATTCAGTTTATGGGCGCCATCGACTCCTTGTGATTCGATGGCGCTTGCTGTGTCGAAGTGACGTATGCAGCCGAATTGGACATATACTTAATCCTTGCGTCCGAATGCGAGGGAAAGGATATGCCATGGCAAAGGCTGTAAAGACGCCAAAAACCAATGCGATGCGCGAGCTGGAAAGCGCCGGCATTTCCTATGTTCTACATACGTACGAAGACGATGGTGATGAGTCGGCGGGCCTGGGGGTCGCGATTTCGGAGCAGCTTGGCGAGGAGCCCGGTCAAGGATTTAAGACCTTGGTCTGCGTGACGCCGTCCAACGACCGCGTCGTGTGCTGCATCCCTGTTGCCGACGAGCTCGATCTAAAGTCCGCCGCGCGCGCGGCGGGGGAGAAGTCCCTGACCATGATGCATGTGAAGGACTTGCTGGCGGCGACTGGCTATGTTCGAGGAGGCTGTAGCCCGGTCGGTATGAAAAAACGCTACCGGACGCTCATCGATGAGACATGTGTCCTTTGGGATACCATTTTTATTTCGGGAGGCAAGCGTGGTTATCAGTTAGAGCTCGCGCCTGACGATTTAATTGCATTTTGCGGGGCAACGGTTGCCCCGATCACGAGAGAGGACTGAGCGATGCCGCAGGAAGAACCAAAGCGCGGGGCCCACTTTGCAGAGGGAGCGGCAGCTCAGACGTCCGCATCTGCGATTTCTTCGTCGCGAGATGACGCAGATGACATGGGTTCGTCGGACTACTCTACGGTTGGTCGTTCCGCTGGCCTCATGACTGTGCTGACCATTGTGTCGCGCGTCACCGGGTTTATCCGCACCTGGGCCATGGCAGCCGCTATCGGCATGTCGCTGCTCTCGTCCTCCTATCAGGTTGCCAACAACCTGCCCAATATGCTTTACGAGCTCGTGATGGGCGGCATGCTCGTGACGGCGTTTTTGCCGGTGTATATGGGCGTGAGGCGCGAACAAGGCCGCGAGGCGTCGAACGAGTATGTCGGCAACCTGCTCGGCATCCTACTTTTGCTGTTGGGCGGTATTTCGGTGCTGGGCACCGTGTTCGCCCCGGGCTTTATCTGGACGCAGTCGTTTCTTTCGGGCGATGGCGGTAGCATGGATACCGCAGCGTTCATGTTCCGTTTCTTTGCTATCCAGATTCTGTTTTACGGCTTGGGCTCAGTGTTCTCGGGTGTTCTCAACGCGCACCGCGACTACTTCTGGTCGACGTTTGCCCCGGTCCTTAACAACGTCATCGTCATTGCGAGCTTTATGGGCTTTGCGCCCGTGTCCGCGCAATTTGGCGAGCATGTCGGCATTATCTTGATCGCGGCTGGCACGACCCTCGGTGTTTTTGTCCAGATGGCCTGCCAGATTCCCGCGCTTGGCAAGCACGGCGTTCATCCTCATATCCATATTGACTTTAAGGATCCTGCGCTGCGTCAGACGATTGCGCTCGGTATCCCGACACTGCTTGCCACGGTGTGCATGTTTGTCTCGACCTCCATCACCAATGCCGCTGCGCTGGTGGTTCAACCCGAGACGGGTCCTTCCGTTATTGCCTATGCGCGCCTGTGGTACACGCTGCCCTATGCGCTGATTGCCGCCTCGCTTTCGACGGCACTCTATACCGAGCTCTCTCACGATGCCCAGGAGAAGGATTACGACAGCGTCCGCATGGGCATTTCGCGCGGTGTCGCCCAGATGCTCTTCTTCCTGATTCCGTTTGCGCTGTACCTGATTGTCTTTGCTCGTCCGCTCAACATGATTTACTGCGCTGGCAAGTTCGATGAATCCGGCGTGGCACTGGTTTCGGAGTTCCTTATCTATCTGGCGCTCTCCCTGCCGCTCTACGGCGTGGTCGTGTTGATGCAGAAGAGCTTCTCTGCCTTGCTCGACATGAAGCCCTATAGCCGCTATTGCCTGTATTCCGCCATCGGCCAGGCCGGCTCAGTTCTGCTGTTTGGCGTTGTACTGGGCTTCGGTATGCCGGCAATCGCACTTTCGTATGTCGTCGACTACGTGATCTTGGTCGGTTGTTCGCTGTGGTGGCTGCGTCGTCGCCTGCGTGGTCTTCAGGTTAAATCTATCCTGCATGGCGGTTTCTTTGGCCTTTTGCTCGGTGGCCTGGGTTCTGCCGCAGGCGCCGGCGTCATGTGGGCGCTTGAGCACTTTATCGGGGCACTTGGCGGCTCGATTCTGATTACTCTTGGCTACGTTTGCGTTGCGGGTGTCGTCTCGCTTGCTGTTACCTTTGGCCTTGCCGTCGTCCTTAAGATGCCCGAGGTCTCGGCGCTGATTCGTCGCAAGTAGGTGCGCGTGGCCGGTCACGACAACATTCCAACGCTTGCCGAGCAGGTTTCGCGCGTTCCCACGCAGCCCGGCTGCTACCTTTGGAAAGACGCCAAGGGCGATGTCATCTACGTGGGCAAGGCGAAAAACCTGCGCGCCCGTATGCGTCAGTACGTGACGCTGCAGGACGAGCGCCAGAAGATCCCGCTGATGATGCAGTTGGTGGCGAGCTTTGACTATATCGTGGTGGAGACCGAGCACGAGGCGTTGGTGCTCGAGCGCAATTTGATCGGTCAGTACCATCCGTACTTTAACGTCGACCTCAAGGATGACAAGAGCTACCCCTTTATCGCCATTACAAAGGGCGACCTGTATCCCGCTATCAAATACACGCGTGAGCGTCATAAGCCGGGAACGCGCTATTTTGGACCTTATACCGATAGCCGCGCCGCACGTGAGACGATAGATACGCTGCGCAAGGTTATCCCCATCTGCTCCGCATCCTGTGCGGAGTGGCGTCGTTGTCGCCGTATCGTCGAGTCCCACAAGGGCGAGGAAGACATCGTCAATATGATTTGCGCGCAAAACGGGCGCCCCTGCTTCGACTATCATGTCGGGCGCGGTCCGGGTGCGTGTGTCGGCGCGATTTCCCCGGCAGACTATGCCAAGAACGTCAAACGTGTCGAACGTTTTTTGTCGGGCCATCGCAAGGACGTCGTCGACGAGCTGACATCCGAGATGACGGAGGCCGCCGAGGCGCTCGATTTTGAGCGCGCCGCCCGCGTCAAACGTCGTTTGGAGGTCATCAGGGGTCTGGACGACCGTCAGCAAGTCGTTTTTCCCTCCAGTGTCGATATCGATGTCATCGGTTTCTATCGCGAGGAGACCATCTCCGCCGCTTGCGTCTTCGTCGTTCGCGAGGGCCGAACAGTTCGCACCTGCGAGTTCATTCTCGACAAGGGTCTTGATGTTGACGAGGAAGAGCTCCAGTCGGGCTTTCTTAAGCGCTATTACGACGAGACGGCTGATATTCCAGCTGAGGTCAACCTTTCCGTCGAGCTTGAGGATGCGGAGGCGCTGGGGGAGTGGCTTGCGGGCAAGCGTGAGCGTTCCTGCCATCTCCATAGGCCGCAGCGTGGCGAAAAGCACCGTCTACTCGATATGGCATCCAAAAATGCGCGCCATGCCCTCATGCGCTACATGATGCGAACGGGGTACGCTGACGACCGCACCAATCAAGCGCTCCTGGAGCTCGAAAGTGCGTTGGCGCTGCCATCGCCGCCGTTGCGTATCGAGTGCTTCGATATCTCGACGCTGCATGGCACCTTTACGGTCGCCTCGATGGTGGTGTTTACCAACGGGCGCGCCGACAAGAGCCAGTATCGTCGTTTTAAAATCCAGGCCGAATTGGACGAGGCAAACGACTTCGTGTCGATGTCCGAGGTTTTGGGACGACGCTATGCTCCCGAGCGCATGGCCGACGAGCGCTTTGGCTCGCGCCCCGATTTGCTCGTTGTCGATGGCGGTAAGCCGCAATTGACCGCTGCGATCAAGCAACTTGAGGCTCTTGGGCTCGATATACCAGTTTGTGGCTTGGCAAAGGCCGATGAGGAGGTTTTCGTGCCTTGGGACGAGACTCCCGTCGTGCTGCCGACCGGGTCCGCGTCGCTCTATCTAATTAAACAGGTGCGCGATGAATCGCACCGTTTTGCCATCACGTTCCATCGCGAATTGCGCGATAAAGCCATGACGGTTTCGGTACTCGATGACGTTCCAGGCGTGGGACCCACCAGAAAACGTGCCCTTATGCGCCATTTTGGCTCGATGAAGCGTTTGCGCGCGGCGAGCGAGCAAGAGATCGCGGAAGTTCGAGGCATTCCTGCCGATGTCGCCAAAGCGGTTCACGAGGCGCTCGTTGCATGGAATGCCGAGCGCGCCGAGGCGGCGGCAAAGCAATCCGAAAACTAAACACGCCTCTAAACAACTGATATACATGATTGCGTGATTTTCAATCATGTATTTCACGGCGATTACCAGCCGATTTCGGGTTTAATTAACGCTAAAACGTTTGACTAGCCATGGTGAACAACCCTGCTATCCTGCGGGTTGACGAAGACTGATATCTCACCTCGTCGATACATACTGTCTGGCGAATCGTTTGTCAATGAATTCGGTGAACGGTAGTAAATACCGTTCAAGCGTATGTATGTATCGGTCGCCGAGCGCGGCACCTCAGTTGGGTTCGTCGGTAGGTAAGGTATATATCGTCCGCAAGTTGCGCGGGGGCACGTCTAGGTGCTCCCGGGTAAGATTCTCTATTGATAGGAGAAGACATGGCCATCATCAACAAGGGTATGTCCAGGCGTTCGTTCCTCGGCCTCACCGGCAGCGTCGCTGCTGTCGCAGGGCTTGGTCTCACCGGCTGCGGTGGCAGCTCCAGCGACGAGGGTTCCGCTTCCGGTTCCACCGATTCCGCCAACCGTGGCGGCGGCGTGATCACCGCTGGTTCCGCTTACGCTCCGTCCAGCTTCGATCCCGCCAGCACCGGCTCCGCTGTGGGCCTGGGTGCTAACTGGCACGTCGTCGAGGGCCTCTACGGCATCGATTACCACGACTACAGCACCTTCAACGAGCTCGCCACCGACGATCCCAAGTCTGTGGACGACACCACTTTCGAGGTCACCATCCGCAAGGGCGCCAAGTTCTCCGATGGCACCGAGGTCACCGCTGACGATGTCGTTGCCTCCTACACCGCTTGCGCCGCTTCCGCTACCTATGCTCCGTTCTTCCAGCCCTTCGAGTCCATCGAGGCCAAGGACGCCAGCACCGTGACGGTCAAGACCAAGGTCCCCAACTTCTCCCTGCTCAAGGATCGTCTGGCCATCGTCCGCGTTACCCCGGCCACCCAGACCGAGGAGGATCGCGCCAAGCAGCCGATCGGCTCCGGCCCCTGGATGTACGACTCTATCTCCGATACCGAGATTACCCTGGTTCCCAACCCCGAGTACAACGGTGAGTATGCTGCCGAGGATAAGAAGATCCAGTACAGCATCCTGACCGACCCCACCGCTCGCGTTACCGCTCAGCAGGAGGGCTCCACGCTCGTTATGGAGCTCGTTACCGCTGACGCCGTCGACCAGCTCGAGAGCGCCGGCTGCAAGATCGATAACGTTCAGGGTTTCGGCACCCGCTTCATCATGTTCAACGTCGCCAAGGAGCCTTGGAACAACGTCAAGGTCCGTCAGGCTGTCATGTATGCGCTCGACACCGAGAAGATGGTCAGCAACACCTTCGCCGGTCTTGCCACCGCTGCCAGCTGCTACCTGCCCAAGAGCTTCACCAACTATCATGAGGCTTCCACGGTGTACAAGACCGACGCCAAGAAGGCTAAGAAGCACATCGAGGAGTCTGGCATCACCCCGGGTGCCATCACCCTGCGCACCACCGACAACGAGCAGATTAAGGGCATGGCCGCCCAGGTCAAGAACGACCTCGACGCTCTCGGCTTCGATGTGACCATCCAGACCGATACCTCGCCGGCCACCTACGCTGCCATCGACGGCGGCGAGGCCTACGATATCCTCCTTGCCCCTGGCGATCCTTCCTGCTTCGGCGCCGACCCCGACCTGCTGCTCAACTGGTGGTACGGCGACAACGTCTGGATGCAGACCCGTTGCCCGTGGAAGGAGTCCGCTGAGTGGCAGAAGCTCCACAGTCTCATGGACGAGGCTCTTGCCGCCGAGGGCGACGAGCAGCAGAAGAAGTGGAACGAGTGCTTCGACATCATTGCCGACAACGCCGTTCTGTACCCCGTTGTCCACGTCAAGACCGTCTCCGCTTCCTGGGACGATCCGTCCACTGCGCCCAACGGTGAGGCCCTCGATGGCTTCAAGGGCATCGGCACGACGAGCATGTCCTTCAGGGGCGTTGCGACCGTCAAGGCGTAAGACTCGCTTGAGTCTGTATGCAGGATGTCGGTCGTTGGGACCGTATCCTCATAGTTGAAACAAAGACCCGGGCGGCAACGATGTCGCTCGGGTCTTGTAATGAGTATCCGTACTCATATACCAGTTGGTCCTACCGACAAAAGAAAGGGGAGAGAACGTGAACAACTTGCTACGTTTGATTGGAAGGCGTCTCGTGGCGCTGCCGATCATGGCATTGGGCGTCACCGTCCTGGTGTTCTTCCTTATGTCGTTCTCCAAGACCGACCCCGCCTATACGGCGTTGGGTGACGGTGCCTCGCCCGAGGCGGTTGCCGAGTACCATGAGAAGTATGGTCTGGACGACCCCTGGCCCGTGCGCTACGTGCGCTACATGGGCGATCTGATCCATGGTGACATGGGCACCTATGGTGCTGCTCGCAACTCCGTTGCCAAGCGCATCTCCACTGCCCTGCCCGTCACGATGCAGCTGACCTTCATCGGTCTTGCCATCGGCGCGGTCGTTTCGTTTTTACTCGGCGTCATCGCGGCACTGTATCGCGATAAATGGCCGGACCAAGTGATCCGCGTCTTCTCCATCGCCGGCTTGGCAACCCCGTCGTTCTGGCTTGCCGTTCTGTTGATCCTGCTGTTCTCTTCCTACCTTAAGGTGCTCCCGGCATCGGGTGCTCTGCCTCACTTCACCACGAATCCGGTTGGCTATCTGGGACGTATGATCATGCCCGCTATCGCCTTGGCATTTCCGCTGACGGGCCAGATGACTCGTATCGTGCGCACCGCCATGGTCGAGGAGCTCGACAAGGATTATGTCCGTATGGCTCGCGGCGCCGGCGTTCCCGAGAAGGTCGTCGTCGGCATCAACGTTCTTCGCAATGCGCTGATCACCCCGGTCACCACCCTCGGTCTTAAGATCGGTTACCTCATGGGCGGCGCCGTCGTCATCGAGGTTATCTTCAACCTCCCCGGCATGGGCACCGCGATTCTGCAGGGCGTTCAGGGCAACGAGGCGAACCTGGTTCAGGGCGTCGTTATCGTCGTTGCTCTTGCCTTCATCATCATCAACATCGTGGTTGACATGCTCTACCTGCTCATCAACCCGCGCATCAGGACGGTGTAGATTATGGTAAAGATTCGAGAGAAGCAAACCGAGCAGCTCGAGAAGGCTGCCTCCAAGGGGCTCAAGCTCGGTGGCTGGAAGAAGATGACGCTGTCTTCTAAGATTGCCGCCGTCGTGTTGGTGCTGGTCGCCCTGACTGCGATTCTGGCACCCCTTCTTGCCCCCTATAGCCCGGTCGAGATCTTTACGGCTCGCCAGGCTCCCGGCAACGGATTTATCTTCGGTACCGACGATAAGGGTCGCGACATTCTGTCGCGTATGCTCTACGGTGGTCGTTACTCGCTGATTATCGGCTTTGGCGCCACTGCCATGGCTCTGGTCTGCGGCTCGGTCGTGGGCGCCCTTGCGGCGGTTTCGCGCAAGGCCGTTTCCGAGACGATCATGCGTATCCTGGACATCATCATGTCTATCCCGGGCATCGCCCTCGCGGCCGTCTTCGTCTCCATCCTGGGCAACTCCGTGCCGTCGATCATCTTCGCCATCGGCTTTATGTACACTCCGCAGATTGCCCGTATCGTGCGCGCCAACATCGTGTCCGAGTACGGAGAGGACTATGTCCGCGCGGTCATCGTTTCCGGCGCCAAGGCTCCGTGGATTTTGATCAAGCATGTTCTGCGTAACTGCATCGCCCCGATCATGGTCTTCACCGTTACCCTGGTCGCCGACGCCATCATCTTCGAGGCCTCGCTGACCTTCATCGGCGCTGGTATCCAGGAGCCCACCGCTACCTGGGGCAACATCCTCGCCGACGCCCGCGGCGGCGTGCTCGCCGGCCGTTGGTGGCAGGCGCTGTTCCCGGGCCTGGCCATCATGATCACCTGCCTGGCGCTCAACATCCTCTCCGAGGGCATTACCGACGCCATGGCCGCTGCTCCCTCCGCCGCCCTGGATCCGACCGATTCCTCCAAGCGCCGCGAGGCCGACCTGCTGGTCTCCGACCCCGTTCGCGCCTATAAGGAGCAAGCCCAGTCCCTCTCCGCTCGCCTTGGCGCCCTGCGCGATGTCGAGCTCAAGCGTGACGATCGCCATGTGCCCGACGAGTCTGTCGAACCGATCCTTTCGGTCCGCGATTTCTGCATCCAGTTTGAGCACCACGGCGATATCAACGTCGTCGACCATGTCAACTTTGACGTCCGTCCTGGCCAGACTATGGGCCTGGTGGGCGAGTCCGGTTGCGGTAAGTCCATCACCACGCTGGCCATCATGGGCCTGACCGATGAGGACGAGCACCTTTCCGGCGAGGTCCTCTGGGAGGGCCGTGACCTGCTCAAGATGAGCAAGAAGGAGTGGTTCGGCCTGCGCGGTACCGATATCGCTATGGTCTATCAGGACGCCCTATCCTCGCTCAACCCCTCCATGCTCATCTCTGCCCAGATGAAGCAGCTCACCAAGCGCGGCGGCACCCGCAGCGCCGAGGAACTCCTGGAGCTCGTGGGCCTCGACCCCAAGCGTACGCTCGAGAGCTACCCGCATGAGCTTTCCGGTGGCCAGCGTCAGCGTGTTCTGATCGCTATGGCCCTTACCCGCGACCCCAAGCTGGTCATCTGCGATGAGCCCACGACCGCTCTGGACGTTACCGTCCAGAAGCAGGTCATCAAGCTGCTCAACGACCTTCAGGCCAAGCTCGGCTTTGCCATGATCTTCGTCTCGCACGACCTGGCGCTGGTCGCCGAGGTCGCCCATAACATCACGGTTATGTACGCCGGTCAGGTTATCGAGCAGGCGCCCACCAAGGAGCTGCTCACCAACCCGATTCACGAGTACACCCGCGGTCTTCTGGGTTCCGTTCTGTCCATCGAGAGCGGTTCGGGCCGCCTGCACCAGGTGCCCGGCGCCGTTCCGAGCCCGCGCGATTTCCCCAAGGGCGATCGCTTCGCGCCCCGCTCGAGCCATCCGCGTATTGGCTTGGACACCCGTCCGGTCTTCAAGCGCGTTCCCGGCACCGAGCACTTCTATTCCGAGCTCCCCGACGAGGTGCTCAAGGCAAATGGTTTGACCCCTCACGCGGAGGTGATGTAGATGAGCGAGACCGCAGTCAACGGCGTCGAGCCGATCATCTTCCTTGATGACGTCCACGTCACCTTTAGGACCCGTACCGGCTCTATTCTGCACCCCAACCTGGTTCACGCCGTCCAGGGTGTAACGATTAAGCTCATGCCCGGTCAGACGATCGGCATCGTCGGCGAGTCCGGTTGCGGTAAGTCCACCACCGCTAACGTCATGTGCGGCCTGCAGGCCCCCACGAGCGGCAAGGTCTACTTTAAGGGCAAGGACGTTACCAAACGTACCGCCGAGGACCGTCGTCACATGGGTCGCGTCATCTCGGTCGTGTTCCAAAACCCGGCCACGGCGCTCAACCCCCGCATGGTCGTTCGCGAGCAGCTGCTCGATCCCATGCGCGTTCACAACCTGGGTACCGAGGCCGAGCAGGAGAAGCGCGTCAAGGAGCTCTTGGAGCTCACCGGTCTGCCCAGCTCTGCCGCCGAGGTTCTTCCCGGCCAGCTTTCGGGCGGCCAGCGCCAGCGCGTCGCAATTGCCCGTGCCCTGTCGCTGAACCCCGATGCCATCATCGCCGACGAGCCCACCTCGGCTCTGGACGTTTCGGTCCGCGCGCAGATTCTGAACCTGCTGACCGACCTTAAGAAGGAGCTCGGCCTGGCCATGGTGTTCATCAGCCATGACATCCAGACGGTCCGCTATATCTCTGACGACATCATCGTTATGAATGGCGGCAAGATCGTCGAGCAGGGCGAGGCCAAGCAGGTCTTCCAGCACCCCCAGGACCCCTACACCAAGATGCTGCTCGGCGCCGCGCCGTCGCTGCTGCATCCCAAGCTCGGCGAGTAGCCTCGCTTTCCCTTCCGTGCGCCCGGTTCCCTTGCCGGGCGCACCTCCGGTGCGATTTCGAAAGGGTGGGTTCACGAGCCATGCCAAGTGCTCCGGAGCTACAACATCAATTTGGTGAATATCGAGGCGCCACGCCCCGTCCATCAGATTTCGATCTCTTTTGGAAGGACCGCATGGCCGAGGCCGACGCCGTCGGGCTTGACTATGCGATCGAGACGGCATCGGTCACCGATGCCGTGACCTGCCAGCTTTTCGACCTCTGGTATACCGGCATGTGTGGCGCTTGCCTGCATGCCAAGTACCTTAAACCCGTCTCGGACGAGCCCGTGCCATTGGTACTTCAGTTCCATGGGTATCCGGGTGCAAGCCGCAGCTGGTTTGAGCAGGCGTCGTTTGCGGGCATGGGCATGGCGCTTATCGCGCTTGACTGTCCTGGTCAGGGCGGTCCCTCCGAGGATATTGGCGGATTTGAGGGTACAACGGTCGCGGGCCATATTGTCGCCGGTATCGACGGCGATCCGGCCAACCTCTACTATGTCCGCTTGCACCAGGACATTCGCATCCTGTGCCGTATCGTCCGCGAGCTCGAGGGCATCGATTTAGCCCGTGTGTTTGTGAACGGTGCCTCGCAGGGCGGCGGTTTGGGCATTGCGACCTGTGCACTTAACAGCGAGCTTATCAATCGCGCCGCCATCCTCTATCCCTTCCTGTCAGATTTCCGCCTGGTCTGGGATTTGGATGCCGACGATATCGCCTATGAGGGCCTGCGCTATTGGTCGCGTTGGTTTGACGAGGACTCGACTCGTATCGACGAAGCCTATGCCAAGCTGGCGTACTTCGATTCCAAGAACTTTGCCCCTATGGTCAAATGCCCCGTGCTGTTTGGCACCGGCACAGCCGATACCGTCTGTCCGCCAGCGACGCAGTTTGCGGTCTATAACAACCTGACCTGTGAAAAGCGTCATGAGTTCTTTGAAGGCTTTGGCCACGAGGAGATTCAGGATTTTGACGATCTGATCATTCCGTTTTTCTGCAAGGGAGGGGAGGCTCATGTCTAAGTGCGAGAGCAATGTCAATGAGCTGATTGTCTCCGACCTTGTGGGGATTCCCGGAACGGTCTCGTCAAGGCTCGCTGATTTCCGGGATTGGCGCGGTGATGCTTCTGCGGATGTTTCCGAATTAGAGATAGCCGCTTCGGACCTTGAGATTTGCGGGCCGAGTATTACGGCGATCGATTTCGCCAATCCGTATGCCCGCTACTCCGAGGTTTCCTTTGAGCTTGGTGGCGATGTGGTCCACGCACGTTTGATCGAGCCTGCCGGTCGCGCCCGAGCATCCGAGCTTGTGCCGCTATGTCTGATGTTTCACGACATCGACCGACCCGTGCGGGGATGGCATCACATGACGAGGTTTGCGGCCATGGGATATGCCGTGCTTGCGCTGGACGATGAGGCGATTGGACCCAGCGATCTGCGGCAGGGGATTACCTCGCCTGCTTTTGTCAGGCGCGTCCGTTGGGGCTGCGCGTTGGCGGAGGTCGCGCGCAATCTTGATGGCATGGACCCCGACCGCATCTTTGCATGGGGCGAGGGTCTTGGCGGCGGAGTCGCGCTGGCGGTTTCTGCTCTGGACGAGCGGGGCCTCGCCTGCACGGCGGTTGCCAATCCGCTTTCTGGCGGCCTCGAGGTGCTGTCGTCTCGGGTGCGCGGATCGGTGCTCATGGGCACATCGCTTATGGATACCGTGAGCGATCCCAAGGATCAGTTTGCCGTATTCAACGGTCTTGAGTGTGACCGGAGGCATATCATCTATGCAAAATACGCTCATGAGCGCATCAATGCGTTCGAAAACGAAGTCGTAGACTTTTTTAACCAAACGTTCTATTCGTGTTCTTTGGCCTAGACAGCCTGGACACTGCCAACAAGAGTGGGTGGCATAGGGCCGCCCGCCAGACAACTAAGGAGATTCTTGTGGCAACTCAGAAATTCACCGGCGTTATCCCTCCCGTCGTTGTTCCCGATACCGAAGATCACCAGCTCGATGTTGCCTCCTTTGAGCGCAGCATCAACCGCATGATCGATGCCGGCGTCGATGGCCTGTTCTTCCTGGGCTCTTCGGGTGAGGTCGTTTTCTCCACCGATGAGCGCCGTCGCCAGATTATCGCCGAGGCCGTCCGCATCGTCGACCACCGCGTGCCTGTTCTGGTCGGCATCATCGATACCGAGACCGAGCGCATGATTGAGCACGGCAAGGTCGCTCAGGAGCTGGGCGCCGACGCCCTCGTCGCCACCTGCCCGTTCTATGCCCTGCAGGGCATGACCGAGGTCGAGGAGCACTTCCGCATCCTGCACGAGGAGCTTGACCTGCCCATCTTTGCCTATGACATTCCCGTCTGCGTTCACACCAAGCTCCCCTGGAAGCTCCTTGCCAAGCTCGGCGCCGAGGGCGTCCTTGCTGGCGTCAAGGATTCCTCGGGTGATGACATCTCGTTCCGCTATCTCGTTCAGGAGAACGAGAAGAACGGCCATCCGATGAGCATCCTTACCGGTCACGAGGTTGTCGTCGACGGCGCTTACCTCGGTGGCGCCGACGGTTCTGTCCCGGGCCTCGCCAACGTTGAGCCCGAGGGCTACGTGCGCCAGTGGAAGGCCGCTCAGGCCGGTGACTGGGCTACCGTCAAGGCCGAGCAGGATCGCCTCAACGAGATCTCCCACATCTGGGATGTCACCTCGGGCGTCCAGGGCTATGCCGGTGGCGTCGGCGCCTTCAAGACCGCTATGAACCTCATGGGCATCTTCGACAGCCCGACCATGCCGCGCCCGGTGAAGGCCATGACCGGCGAGAACGTCGAGGCTATTAAGAAGGTCCTCCAGGACAACGGTCTCCTGTAAAGCTTTCCCAGGCACCCGACCTCGCCGTTCAACCGTGTGGCCATGACCCATTAGGTCAATGGCCACACGGTTTCTCGGCAATCTCGGGCACCTGGAAACCCTTTACCCGCGCTGTGACGGCTAGCCTGACGGCGCATTTCCTGTAGTTGTTTTTTATCTCCGAAGGAGAACGACATGGAGAACAAGTACGTCTGCTCTGTCGATATCGGCGGAACTAAGATCGCGACTGCCATTATGGAGTATCCGGCTGATGGCAGCGTGCCCCATCCGGTCTTTGAAGCTGAGGTTCCCACCGAGGCCAAAGAGGGTGGCGAGGCAGTTTTCCAGCGCATCGAGGCGTCTATTAAGGCCGCCATTGAGGCGAACCCCGATGTCGAGGTCCTTGGCGTCGGTATCGGTGCCGCCGGCGTCGTCGATCCCAAGACGGGCGCCATCGCGTATGCCAATGAGATCATGCCCGGCTGGTCCGGCGTTCAGTTGGGGCCGCGTCTGCGCGAGGATCTCGGTCTTCCCGTTGCCGTTGTAGGCGACGTGCAGGCTCATGCTCTGGGCGAGGCCCACTGGGGTGTCGGCAAGGGCAAGTTCTCCGTCTTGTGTCTTGGCATCGGTACGGGTATCGGCGGCGCATATGTCGAGAACGGCCGCGTGATGCAGGGCTTCCATGGTGCTGCTGGCCATATGGGCCACATCGAGTGCTCGGCTGCCGCCGGCATTCCCTGCGCCTGCGGGCGTTCCGGCCATCTGGAGTCGGTTGCTTCGGGCACTTCCATTGGTCGTATGTACGATGAGCGCTTTGGCCGCGTCGACCCCAGCCGTCCTTCGGTCGGTCGCGATGTGAACGACCTGTGCCGTGCAGGCGACGCAAAGGCGACCGAGGTCATTCATGACGCCGGCTTTGCGCTGGGTGCCAGCTTGGGCTCGCTCGCCAACATCTTGGACCCTGAGGTCATTGTGCTTTCGGGCGGCGTGATTCATCAAGGTCCCGATTGGCGTTCGCAGACATGGAAGGATTCGGTGCACGAGGGCTATGCCAGCCAGGCACTCGATCCGCTTCAGGACACGCCGATCCTCATCGGTTCTCTGGAGGGCGATGCTCCGCTCATCGGTGCCGCTGAGCATCTTCTTGCCTCTTTGAAGTAAACGTATCTGCTGTAGGAGCCTCCCGAGACAACACGTCTCGGGAGGCTGTTCTGAGAAAGGTTGCAGCCTTATGACCGTCGATCCTTTGATTCAATCCCTGAAGGGCAAGCTCGTCGTGAGCGTTCAGGCGTATATGGGCGAGCCGCTTCGTACGCCCGAGACCATGGCTCAAATGTCTCGCGCTTGCGAGCTTGGCGGTGCCGCCGCCATTCGCTGTCAGGGCCTTGCCGACATTGCCGCCATTAAGGGTCGCTGTGAGATTCCCGTCATCGGCCTGTGGAAGGATGGACACGAGGGCGTTTACATCACGCCGACGCTGCGCCATGCTCGCGCCTGCGTTGCCGCGGGTGCCGATATCGTGGCGATCGACGCCACCGATCGCCCGCGTCCTGATGGCAAGACCGTCGAGGACACCTTCCGTCCGCTGCACGAGGAGGGTGTGCTCCTGATGGCGGATTGTGCCACCATCGAGGACATTCGCCGTGCGGTTGATATGGGCTTCGACCTTGTATCCACCACGCTTTCTCATGGTGTCGCCGCCATCGACTGCACCATGGCCGATGGCCCCGATCTGCCGCTCCTGCGTCAGGCGACCGAGGAATTCCCCGGTCTTCCCATCATCTGCGAGGGCCGCGTGCACACGCCCGAGGAGGCTCGCGCCGCGATCGATGCTGGCGCCTGGGCCGTTGTCGTCGGCACCGCCATCACGCACCCCACGAGTATTACGAGTTGGTTCAAGGCTGCGCTTGAGGCGTAAGACAGGCCTCGTATCCGCTCGGGGCGGTATACTCAATATAGGCAATTGACCGCGCGGGATCCGGGTTGCTGGGTCTCGCGCTTGTTTTTGGGAGGCAGCACATGCAAAAGGGAGATGCCATGGATGCGGCGGAGCGCTCGGAGCGCATCCCCGATATCGTCATCATCACCGGAATGTCCGGATCGGGCCGCACACAGGCCATGCACGTGTTCGAGGACATGGGCTATTTTTGCATTGATAACCTACCTCCGCGTCTCATCGCCCAGCTTGCCGAGCTCGTCGGCATCAATACGGGCGTGGGCAGGCATCTCGCCGTCACCTGCGATTTGCGTAGCCAGGGACTGTTTGACGAGTTGCTCGATGCGGTCGCCGCGCTCGAAGAACGCGAGATGAGCTGCGACATCGTGTTCCTGGAGGCTTCTGACGAGGTGCTGATTCGTCGCTACAGCGAAAATCGCCGCCGTCATCCCATTGCCAAGCCGGGGGAGACTACGGCCGATGCCATTCAGCGCGAGCGCCTTCAGCTGCAGGGCGTGCGCGATCGAGCCGATATGATTATCGACACGAGCCGTCTGCGCACCTCTGCGCTGCGCAACAAGCTGCGTATGGCATTTTCCGAACTGTCCGACCAACAGCTCATGGACGTCCATGTGTTCTCGTTTGGCTTTAAGCACGGCATGCCCGTCGAGGCGGACATTATGATCGACGTCCGCTTCCTGCCCAATCCGTTCTACGATCCCGAGATGCGCACGATGACCGGTCTCGATAAAAAGGTCTCCGATTTTGTTCTGGACCATCCCAAGACGCAGGAGTTTTGGAAGGCTTGGACACAGCTGCTCGATACGGTCATGCCCGGCTATATCGCGGAGGGCAAGCCGCAGCTTTCTATTGCCATCGGTTGCACGGGCGGTCAACACCGCAGCGTTGCCATCGCCGAGGCCACGGCACGTTATTTGGAAGGTGCCCAGTATCACGTGAGCATTTCCCATCGCGACCTGTCGCGCGCCAACACGAAAGCATAGGTCTGCATGTCGTTTACCGCCGAGGTGCGTGACGAGCTCGCGCGCTGCGAACCCGAATGTGAATACTGCGATTTGTCGACGCTTGCCGCCCTGACGCGTGTGAGCGGTACACTTTCGCTGGCCGGCTCCGGGCGGTATCGTTTGACGGTCGCGACCGAGACGGGTGCCGTCGCGCGCACGATGATCACACTGACGCATCGTATCCTTAAGCTCAAAACGGAATTCACCGTTCGTAAATCGGTCTTGCATAAAGTCCGTAACTATCTCATTACCCTGCCCGATCAACCCGACCTGGACAAGGCTCTGGTGCTGCTGGGCATTCTCGACCGCAGGGGAGGGCTCGTCGCCGGTGTTCCCCGGCACATCGTTGCCCGTCCCTGCTGCAGGCTTGCCTACATCCGCGGCGCGCTCATCGCCGGCGGTTTCGTGGCCGATCCACGCGGCGATTTTCATTTGGAGATCGCGGTGCAGGGCGAGCAATATGCCAAGGGGCTTTGCGACCTGTTGGGGCAGATTGGGGTCCATGCTCGTGTTAATGCACGACGGGGGTCATATGCCGTGTACATTAAGAGCGCTGAGGAAATCGAGCATTTATTAAAGCTGATTGGTGCCAAGCGCAGCGTTGCCGAGATTGAGGAGGCGCGCGCGGTCAAGTTGGTTAAGAACGATGTGAACCGTCGCGTGAACGCCGAGCTCGCCAACCAGACCAGAAGCGCCGGTGCTGCCCAACATCAGCTTGCGCTTATCGATGAGCTCGAGCAGCGCGGCCTTCGCGATGCGCTTCCGGATGCCTTGGCGGTCTTTTGCGACCTGCGCGAGCGCTATCCCGATCTGTCGCTGCGTGATTTAGGGGAGATGGCCGACCCTCCCTTGTCGAAGTCGGCCCTCTACCATCGTGTTTTACGGCTTGAAAAGCTCATTGAAGCAAACGGGTAGTTTAAAGTATCGACGTATATACGGATTTAGCTGCTATTTTATTCTTTAAAACGTTTTAACGTAAATTTGATTTTCAATTTCGACTATTCTCGTGAAATTCAAGTCCAAAAAAAGGTATATTAGGCGAGTGGTTAGTTTGTGGGCCTCAACGGCGGGCGCTGTAGCTTGCGGGGGCCTTACGAAAGGAGACACAATGGCAGTAAAGGTTGCTATTAACGGCTTCGGTCGCATCGGTCGTCTGGCTTTCCGTCAGATGTTCGGTCATGAGGGCTCCGAGATTGTCGCTATCAACGACCTCACCTCTCCCGATATGCTCGCTTACCTGCTGAAGTACGACTCCACGCAGGGCAACTACGCTCGCGATCACGAGGTCGTTGCTGGCGAGGATTCCATCACCGTTGACGGCAAGGAGATCAAGATCTACAAGGAGGCCGACGCCAACAACCTGCCTTGGGGCGACCTCGACGTCGACGTCGTTCTCGAGTGCACCGGCTTCTACACCAGCAAGGCTAAGGCTCAGGCCCACATCAACGCTGGCGCCAAGAAGGTCGTCATCTCCGCTCCGGCCGGCAGCGATCTGCCCACCATCGTGTACAACGTCAACCACGAGACGCTGACCGCTGAGGACAACATCATCTCCGCTGCTTCCTGCACCACCAACTGCCTCGCCCCGATGGCCAAGGGTCTGAACGACTTCGCTCCCATCGTGTCCGGCATCATGACCACCATTCACGCCTGGACTGGCGACCAGATGCCGCTCGACGGCCCGCAGCGCAAGGGCAACAAGCGTCGTAGCCGCGCCTGCGCCGTCAACATCGTCCCCAACACCACCGGTGCTGCCAAGGCTATCGGCCTGGTTCTCCCCGAGCTCAACGGTAAGCTCATCGGTGCCGCCCAGCGCGTCCCGACGCCGACCGGCTCCATCACCAACCTCTACGCTGTCGTTGACAAGAAGGTCACCGTCGACGAGGTCAACGCCGCTATGAAGGCCTACGCTTCCACCATCTCCGAGACCTTCGGTTACAACGAGGACGACATCGTCTCCACCGACATCATCGGCGAGACCCACGGCTCCATCTTCGACGCCACTCAGACCATGTGCTCTGACCTCGGCAATGGCCAGACCCTCGTTCAGGTCACCTCTTGGTACGACAACGAGAACTCCTACACCTCTCAGATGGTCCGCACCATCAAGTACTTCGAGAAGTTCGTTGCTTAATTTAGCTTTTAGCGAATAGCTCGTTGAGCGTCTAAAGAAGGGCGCGGCCTCATAGGGCTTACACCCTAGGGTCGCGCCCTTTTTATAGGAAATCGTCTGCCGTAATGGGAGGCAGACACGTACGAAAGGTAGAAGCAAACATGGCCTTTACCAAGAAGACCGTCCGCGACATCGATGTCGACGGCAAGCGCGTTCTCGTCCGCGTTGACTTCAACGTGCCTATCAAGGATGGCGTCGTTGGCGACACCACCCGCATCAAGGCTGCCCTGCCCACCATCAACTACCTCGTTGAGCACAACGCTCGCGTCATCCTTATGAGCCACCTCGGCCGTCCCGAGGGTACCGGCTTCCAGCCTGAGCTCTCCCTTGAGCCTGTCGCCAAGAAGCTCGCTGAGCTCTCTGGTCTCGATGTTGCCTTTGTCGCCGACACCTACGGCGAGAAGGCTGCTGAGGCTGTCGCCGCCGTCGAGCCGGGCAAGGTCCTCGTTCTCGAGAACGTCCGCTTCGACAAGCGTGAGAAGAAGAACGATCCCGAGATCGCCAAGACCCTCGCTTCCTACGGCGATGTCTTCGTTCTCGACGCCTTCGGTACCGCTCACCGCGCCCAGGGTTCCGTCGTGGGCCCCGCCGCTTACCTGCCTGCCGTCGCCGGCTTCCTGCTCGAGAAGGAGGTCGACACGCTGACCGGCATCTTCGCCGAGCCCGAGCGCCCCTTCGTCGCTATCGTCGGCGGTTCCAAGGTTTCCTCCAAGATCGGCGTTCTCGATCACCTCATCGACTCCGCTGACACCCTGATCATCGGTGGCGGCATGGCCTACACCTTCTTCCTGGCTCAGGGCCTGACCGTCGGTCAGTCCCTCAAGGAAGAGGACTGGGTCGAGCGCGCCGGCGAGATGCTCAAGAAGGCCGAGGAGAAGGGCGTCAAGATCCTGCTCCCCATCGATAACCGCGTTGCCGATCACTTTGGCGAGGACGCTGTCCCCGAGGTTGTCGCTTCCGACGCTATCCCCGACGATCGTGAGGGCATGGACATCGGTCCCAAGACCGAGGAGCTCTACGCCGAGGCCGTCAAGGGCGCCAAGACCGTGTTCTGGAACGGCCCCATGGGCGTCTTCGAGTTCGACAACTTCGCTCACGGCACCCAGGCTATCGCCGAGGCCGTCGCCGAGGCCGACTGCACCTCGATCATCGGCGGTGGTGACTCTGTCGCGGCTGTCAACAAGTTCAACCTGGCCGACAAGATGAGCTGGATCTCCACCGGTGGTGGCGCTTCCATGGAGCTCGTCGAGGGTAAGGCCCTGCCCGGAGTGGAGGCGCTTCTCGATGCCTAATCGCACCCTTCTTATCGCTGGTAACTGGAAGATGAACAACGACGTCGCCGAGGCCGCCAAGCTCGCCGACGAGCTGGCTCAGGCTCTGCCCGAGGTTCCGGCTGGCGTCGAGGTGCTCGTCTGCCCTCCGACCATTGACATCACCACGGTTCATGACCGCATTCAGGCTGCCCCCATCGCCCTCGGTGCACAGAACGTGTACTGGGAGGCCAAGGGTGCCTTCACCGGTGAGTCCTCTTGCGACATGCTCAAGTCCGCCGGCTGCACCTACTGCATCATCGGTCACTCCGAGCGTCGCGACTACTTCCACGAGACCGACGAGGACCAGAACAAGAAGGCCAAGGCTCTCGTTGCCGCCGGTCTTGTTCCCGTCTTCTGCTGCGGCGAGTCCCTCGAGGTCCGCGAGGCTGGCACCTATGTCGAGCACGTCGTGAACCAGGTCAAGGCTGGCCTTGCCGGTCTTGAGATCACCTGCCCCAAGCAGGTCGTCGTCGCCTACGAGCCCATCTGGGCCATCGGCACCGGCAAGACCGCTACCGCTGAGGACGCTCAGGAGGTCTGCGGCGCTATCCGTGAGACCCTCAAGGAGATGTTTGGCGAGGAGCTCGCTAATGGCATCCGCGTTCTCTATGGTGGCTCTGCCAAGCCCGGCAACATCGCCGAGCTCGTCGCCAAGCCCGACGTTGACGGCGCCCTCGTGGGCGGCGCTTCGCTCAAGGCTGCCGACTTCGCCTCTATGGTCGTCAAGGCAGGCGAGTAGGACATATGGCACAGCGTCATCTTCCTGCACTCCTGATCATCATGGACGGCTGTGGCCTGGCTCCGGCCGATGGCGAGAACGCCGTCGCTGCTGCCAAGACGCCCTTCCTTGATAGCCTGTACGAGAAGTATCCTCACACCACGCTCGGCGCTTCGGGCGAGGACGTGGGCCTTCCCGACGGTCAGATGGGTAACTCCGAGGTGGGTCACCTCAACATCGGTGCCGGCCGCATCGTGTTCCAGGAGCTTTCGCGCATCAACAATGCCATCAAGGACGGCTCCATCGCCAAGAACGAGGTCTTCGTCAAGGCTATGGACGACGTCAAGGCCGAAGGCAAGACCCTGCACCTCATGGGCCTTATGAGCCCTGGCGGTGTTCATTCTCACATGAACCACGTCGAGGCTCTGGTCAAGATGGCTGCCCAGCATGGCGTCAAGACCGTTCGCGTCCACGCCTTCATGGATGGCCGCGACGTTGACCCGCAGTCCGGTGCCGGCTACATGAGCGAGTTCTGCGCCTTCCTGGCCAAGATTTCCGAGGAGACCGGTTGCGACGCCCGCGTTGCCACTGTCTCGGGCCGCTATTGGGCCATGGACCGCGACAATCGTTGGGAGCGCATCCAGCGCGCCTACGACGTCATGGTCAATGCGTCCGATGCCGATACCGACCCCGTTGCCGGTATCAAGGCCTACTACGAGAAGGATCCGCGCGGCGACGAGTTCGTCGAGCCCTTCGCTGCCCATGACGAGGGCATCCACGAGGGCGACGCGGCCATCTTCTTCAACTTCCGTCCCGACCGCGCCCGTCAGATGACCCGCGTGTTCACGGACAAGGATTTCGACGGCTTTGAGCGCGAGCAGATCAAGCTCTCGCACTTTGTGACGATGACCGAGTACGATCCGACGTTTGACGTCGAGGTCGCCTTCCCCAAGACGTTCCCCGAGAACGTCCTGGCCGACGTTATCGCCGCCAATGGCCTGAAGCAGCTGCACACCGCCGAGACCGAGAAGTACGCCCACGTGACGTTCTTCCTCAACGGCGGCATCGAGGAGCCCAAGGAGGGCGAGGAGCGCGTGCTCGTCGCTTCCCCCAAGGTCGCTACCTACGATCTGCAGCCCGAGATGAGCGCTCCCGAGGTTACCGAGAAGCTTGTCGCCGCTATCAACGAGGATCGCGCTGATTTCTACATCGTGAACTTCGCAAATTGCGACATGGTTGGTCACACCGGTGTCTTCGACGCTGCCGTTAAGGCCGTCGAGGCTGTTGACGATGCCCTGTCCAAGGTTGTCCCGGCGATTCTCGCTAAGGGCGGCTTTGCGCTGATTACCGCCGATCACGGCAACGCCGATCACATGTTTGACGTTGCTTCCGACGGTTCCAAGCATCCGTTTACGGCCCACACCACCAACCGCGTGCCGTTCATCATCGTTGATGAGAAGGCACAGCTCACCGGTATCGAGGACGGCCGTCTTTCCGATATCGCTCCGACCATGCTCACCATGGCTGGTATTGAGCCTTCCGCCGAGATGACGGGCCGCGTGCTCGCCACCGAGGCCTAATAGAAAACAAATACCGTTTTCTAGTAAGGGGGTTGTCCACAATCGGACAACCCCCTTTTGGTGTTTCTGCCATTTCTGCCCCGTCCCCAAATGGCGGGTAGGGGAGCGTTGGGGGTTGTGGTACAGTACTGGAGTTTGAATTGTTCTATTAAGGAGCTTATCTATGGGTCCGTTCCAGATTCTTCTGTTTGTCGTTTGGGCTGTCTCTGCCGTTGCGCTGACGATTCTCGTCCTGATGCATTCCGGTAAGGGTACCGGCGTTTCGGATATGATCGCTAGCTCGCTGTATAACTCCAGCTCTGCCACAGGCGTTATGGAGCAGAACCTTGACCGCCTGACCGTCATCATGGCCGTCGTTTTTGCCGTGTGCGTCGTTCTGTGCATGTTCTTCTTCCCGCAGGGCATCGTCGGCTACTAAGCATCGGCGTATATACGTTTGTAAAGGGTCCCGCATGTGCGGGGCCCTTTTTGTTTACAGACTTGTAACAGAGTCAAAATATCCCCACATACTTCGCCCAACTAAAGAAATTCTCGACCGTTAACCGGAATTAGCCCCAAATCGTGCATACAATGCGCTACTGTATTGCAAAACGTTGGCCTGTTGTGCATAACCAGCCATAGCAGCGGGCGGCGTTTTGATGGTTCGGATCGGATTGTCTCGACATATGTCCGACTGAACATTTCTTTGTCCTATCTCATAAGGAGGATGGCATGGCTGATTCTATGTTCCACCAGCCCGTTATGGGTCGTCGCGCCTTTGTCGGCGGTACCCTTGCTGCGAGCTCCATGGCTTTTCTTGCCGCATGCGGCAAGAAGGGCGGCGACGCTTCCGGTTCTGAGTCCGGTTCGACGCTGAACTTCTACATCAACAACCCGGTCTGCATCGAACCCTACAACGTCCAGGAGGATCAGGGCACTCAGGTCGAGTACCAGCTGTTCGATGCTCTGACCTCTTACGACGCCGAGAAGGGCGAGATCGTTCCGCTGGCCTGCGAGTCCTTTGAGGCTAACGACGACGCCACCGAGTTCACCTTCAAGATCAAGAAGGCTAAGTTCCACAACGGTGACGACGTTACCTCCAAGTCCTTCAAGTTCGGTTGGGAGCGCTTGGTCAACACCAAGTCGGCTATCGCTACCGAGTATGGTCCTTCCGAGGTCGCTTATCACCTTTCCATGGTCGAGGGCTATGACGATCTGCTTGCCGGTAACGCTACCGAGCTCACCGGTGTCACCTGCCCCGACGATGAGACCCTCGTCGTCAAGCTGACTTCCGCCTACGCCGACTTCCCCTTCGTCGCCACCCACCCGGCTCTGGCCCCGGTTCCCGAGTGCGCCGAGTCCGATGCCAAGAGCTTCTACCTTGCCCCGATTGGTAACGGCCCGTTCATGATGGACGGCAAGTGGGAGGATGGTCAGGAGATCAACCTCAAGAAGTTCGACGATTACTATGGCGACAAGGCCAAGATCGACGGCGTTCACTTCCAGGTCATCAAGGACATGGAGACTGCTTACAAGGAGTTCCAGGCCGGTAACCTCGACGTCTGCGACGTTCCCGTTGCTCAGATCGATGCCGCCAAGAAGGACCGTGGCGAGTCCAAGGATGGCTACACCATGAGCGACGGTCAGCGTATGCTGCTCGGCGCTGAGCCTTCCACGTACTATCTGACTTGCAACACCACGGCCGAGCCGTTCAACAACGCCGACCTGCGCAGGGGCATCTCCCTGGCCATCAACCGCGAGGCCATCTGCAAGACCATCTTCAAGGGCACCCGTACTCCCGCCGACGGTATCGTTCCTCCGGGCATCGATGGCTACAAGGAGGGCGCATGGGAGTTCTGCGCCTATGACGTCGACAAGGCCAACGAGTACCTCGACAAGGTTGCTCCTGCCGACGCCAACGGTGACCGTGGCATTAACGTGACGCTGTCCTACAACCAGGACGGTGGCCACAAGGAGATCATGGAGTCCATCATCGGCGACCTCGCCAAGGTGGGCGTCAACGCCGTCTCCGATACCCCCGAGTGGTCTGCCCTGCTCGAACAGTATCAGAACTTCAACTACCAGTTTGGTCGTCTGGGCTGGATCGCCGATTACCCGATTATGGACAACTTCCTGTATCCGCTGTTCCACTCCGACTCCCTCGGTGGCGACAACCGTTCCGGTTACAACAACCCCGAGTTCGATGCCAAGGTCGACGAGGCTCGTACCACGGTCGACGACGAAGAGCGTATCGCGAAGATGCAGGAGGCCGACGCCATGGTCGCTGCCGACTGCCCGGTTATTCCGCTGATGTTCTACACGCACACCCTCGCTGGTTCCGACCGCATCAAGCACCTCTATGTTGATCCGCAGAAGCATGCTGATCTGGGTACCGCTGAGCTCGCATAAGATTTGCAGCTTTGGTGAGGGTCAAGTTTTTACGTAGACCTCATGGGAAACATACAGTTCCCCCTAACCTGGGGTAAACTGGCTGACGGTAATTTTGGGATGCCGGTCTGGCGATCGGCATCCCATTTAGGTTAATCCCTAGATAGGGGAGTGGTATGGGTAAGTACATCGTTAAACGTGTGCTTCAGTTCATCCCGGTATTTTTGGGCGTTACGCTGATTCTGTTCGCCCTCCAGAATATCGTGCCGGGAGACCCGATCAAGCTGATCGGTGGAGACAAGGCTCTGTCCCCCGAGGTGGAGCTTCAGCTTCGCGTGCGCTATCACCTGGTCCAGTCGGACGAGGACGGCAACGCGATCCTTGACGAGAACGGCGATCCCGTTCAAACGTCGCTCGTGGACCGTTACTTGTATTACATGAACGGCCTGCTTCATGGCGATCTGGGCAATTCGTACCAGCGCAAGCTGCCGGTTACGGAAATCTTTGCCCAGAAGTATCCGTATACGGTCAAACTTGCCGCGTGCGCCATCGTGCTCGAGGCAATCATGGGTATCGGTGCGGGTATCATTTCGGCGGTTAAGCGTTATTCCTTCTGGGATATTTTGGTAACGCTCACCACCTCGATCCTCGTTGCTGTTCCGGCCTTCTGGCTCGGTATGTTGCTGCAGCTGTTCTTTGGCGTCATTCTCAAGGATGCCACCGGCGGTGCATTCTCCATGCCGATCTCGGGTGCCGGCGGTGCCAGCTCTCAGTATCAGGATTGGATGCACTATGTGCTTCCGACCATTACGCTGGCTTCGGTTTCGACCGCCTATGCTGCCCGCATTATGCGCTCGCAGCTGCTTGACGTCATGAACCAGGATTACATCCGTACGGCAAAGGCCAAGGGTCTCTCCAATCGCGCGATCATCGTCAAGCATGCGCTTAAGAATGCACTCATCCCCGTCGTTACCTATATCGGTGTCGACTTTGGTGGCATGCTTTCGGGCGCCATCCTGACCGAGACGGTCTTTAACTGGCCCGGTATCGGCTATGAGGTCTATCGCGCCATTAGCATGCGTGACTGGCCCATCGTTATGGGCGGCGTTACGCTCATCGTCGTCGTCGTCATGGTGATCAACCTGCTCGTCGACATTAGCTATGCATTCCTCGACCCGCGTATCCGCCTTGGCGGTCCGTCGGATAAGGCCTAAGGGAGGTACGTCTCATGCAGGAAACTGATTCTCAGTCTCAGGAGCAGGCTACCGCCACCAAGGCCGTATCTGCTCCCGCCAAGTCCCGCACGCTGTGGGGCGACGCTTTTAAGCGTCTTCGCAAGAACAAGCTCGCCGTTATCGGTGTCTGCTGGATCATCATCGTCGTATTGGTTGCCCTGACCGCAGATTTGTGGGCTAAGCCCTGGCTCGGTTCGCCGACGGCTTCCGACTCGACCACCATGGCCGAGACGTCGCTGCTGGCTCCGTGTGCAGAGCACCCGTTTGGCACCGACGCCCTTGGCCGTGACATTCTCGTCCGCGTTATCTACGGTGCACGTGTTTCGCTTTCCGTCGGTATTATGGCCACCGCGATCTCCACGGTGATCGGTCTGGTCATGGGTGCTCTGGCCGGTTTCTATGGCGGCATCTGGGATACGATCATCATGCGCTGTGCGGATATCTTCCTGGCGTTCCCGTACGTGCTGTTCGTTGTCGCCATGATCGCCGTTATCGGCCGTGGTCTTCAGAATGTCTTTATCGCCATCGGTATTCTCGGCTGGCCTTCGATTGCGCGCGTCTTCCGCTCCGCAATCTTGACGGTCAAGGAAAACGACTATGTTGACGCTGCGCGTGCGATGGGTGCATCTGATGCTCGTATCGTCGTGCGTCACATCTTCCCGAACTCCGTCGCCTCCATCGTGGTCTACGCGACCATGAACATTGGTGGTGCCATTTTGACCGAGTCCGCTCTGTCCTTCCTCGGCATGGGCGTTATTCCGCCTACGCCTTCGTGGGGCTCCATGATTCAGGACGGTCAGCAGTATCTTCTGACTGCTCCCTGGATGATGATCATGCCCGGTCTGGCAATTCTCTCGACGGTGCTCGCCTTCACCCTGCTGGGTGACGGTCTGCGCGACGCCCTCGACGTCAAGATGAAGGACGCATAAGGATGAAGAAGAACAAGAACTATGTGGACCTGAAGGACCAGCCGGTTCCCGAGGGCCAGCATCTGCTCGAGGTCGATGACCTTAAGATGTATTTCCACACCGAGGACGGCGTTGTTCGCGCTGTCGACGGTGTCTCCTACACGCTCGATCGCGGCGAGACCCTGGGTGTCGTCGGTGAGTCCGGCTCCGGTAAGTCCGTGACCGCCATGACCATCATGGGTCTTATCTCGATGCCTCCTGGAAAGATTGAGGGCGGCGACGTTCGCTATCGCGGTCGTTCTATCCTCGAGATGACCGAGGAAGAGATGCAACACATTCGCGGTAACGACATCGCGATGATCTTCCAGGATCCTATGACCTCCTTGAACCCGGTCTATAAGATCGGCAAGCAGGTGGGCGAGGGCCTTCGCCTGCACCGTGGCTACTCCAAGCAAGAGGCGCTCAAGCGCGCTACCGAACTTTTGGACCTCGTGGGTATCCCCGAGCCCGAGAAGCGCGTCAATGAGTATCCGCACCAGTTCTCCGGCGGTATGCGTCAGCGTGTCATGATCGCTATGGCTCTTGCCTGCGATCCCGATATCCTGATTGCCGACGAGCCCACGACGGCTCTGGACGTTACCATTCAGGCTCAGATTATCGAGCTCATGCAGGAGATGCAGGAGAAGAACGGCAACGCCATTATCATGATTACCCATGACTTGGGCGTCGTCGCCGATATGGCCGATAAGATCATGGTTATGTACGCCGGCCGTCCCGTCGAGTTCGGTACTGCTGAGGAAATCTTCTACGAGAGCCGCCATCCCTACACCTGGGGTCTTATTCGTTCCATTCCGGAGCAGGCCATCGAGGAGAAGAAGCCGCTGACGCCGATTCACGGCAACCCGCCTTCGCTCATGAACCTGCCCGAGGGCTGCGTCTTCTCTCCTCGCTGCCCCTATGCGACGGACAAGTGCCGCAAGCAGCGCCCCGAGCGCGTTGTCACCGAGTCTGGTCACTACTCTGCGTGCCACTATTCCGGTGACCCTGAGTTCCTCAAGAACGCTCCTGAGACGTCCCGTACGCGCAAGGATTCCAAGAAGGGAGGCGAGGCGTAAATGGCAGACAATAACGAGCGTACTCCGCTGCTGAAGGTCGAGCACCTCTCTAAGGAGTTTCCCGCAGAGTCCGGCATGTTCGCCAAGCGTTTTTCCAAGCGCGTCGTCTCTGCTGTAAATGACATCTCTTTTGAGATTTATCCGGGCGAGACCTTTGGTCTGGTCGGCGAGTCTGGTTGCGGTAAGTCCACCACGGGCCGCACTATCATGCGTCTGACCAAGCCGACTGCCGGTAAGGTGTTCTTCCAGGGCAAAGATGTTGCCGAGATGAGCAAGCATGAGATCAAGGACATGCGTCGCGAGATGCAGTTTATCTTCCAGGATCCTTACGCTTCGCTCAATCCTCGTATGACCATCGGCGAGATCGTCTCCGAGCCCATGACCATTCACGGCGTGGGCACCAAGGAGGAGCGCATTGAGCGTGTCCGCGAGCTTCTCGACGTTGTCGGTCTGAACCCTGAGCACATTAACCGTTATCCGCACGAGTTCTCTGGCGGTCAGCGCCAGCGTGTCGGCATTGCCCGCGCATTTGCGTTGAAGCCCAAGCTGATTATCTGCGACGAGCCGGTTTCCGCTCTGGATGTGTCCATCCAGGCCCAGGTTCTGAACCTGCTCAAGGAACTTCAGGACAAGTTCGGTACGGCGTATCTGTTTATCGCCCACGACCTGTCCGTCGTGCAGCACATCTCCGATCGCGTCGCCGTTATGTATCTGGGTAAGATGGTCGAGGTTTCGGACTGGAAGACGCTTTACAGTGAGCCGCACCACCCGTACACGCAGTCGCTGCTGTCTGCTGTGCCGGTGCCCGATCCTGATATCCAGAAGACCCGTAAGCGCATCATCCTTGCCGGCGACCCGCCGTCACCGCTGGATCCGCCGACCGGTTGCCGTTTCCACACGCGCTGCCCGATCGCACAGGGCATCTGCTCCGAGAAGCTTCCCGAGTTTAAGGAAGTCGCCCCGGGCCACTGCTGCGCCTGCCACTTCGCCGAGCCGTTCCCGATCAAGGAATCGCATATCGACCTGTAGTCGGTTGTTCTTGTTCGGGCCCGCCCTGGAGTTAGTTTTCAGAACGTCCTCGGACATGCAAGAGACCCCCGCTGCGCACTTCGTGCGGCGGGGGTCTCTTGCGTCCTGCGGAGTGCTCTGAAAACTAACTCCAGGGCGGGCCCTACGTTAACGAGGCAGGGGGGTGCGATTCCTAGATCGCTCACTTAATCTAATAAGAAATTTAGTGAGGCCGGAGCTTAAGCTCCGGCCTCCTTATATAAAGGCTCGGCAAAG
>CATWBO010000019.1 GCA_958349055.1 uncultured bacterium | reverse complement strand
CTCGCACGGAGAGCACATTAAGTGCTCTCCGGCTCGTGCGGAACTCGCGATCGACTTCGCATGCCGCCGGGCAGCCGGGGCCGACGCGAGGTTCAAGATTGTCAAAAAAGCGGTCGGCGCGCAGATGCGCCGACCGCCGATATATGGGGTCTGATATTTTCTACCAGCTAGGGCCTCTTACTCGTCAAGGAGATCCTCTGGCATGTCGTTGCCGTCGCCTAGGTCCACTGGGGCCTCTTCGGCGTCGGTTGCGGCCTCGGCGCCTTCGCCTTCGGGCTTCTCCTTGGCGGCCGTCATGCGGGCTACGGCGCAGATGCGGTCGTTGTCGTCGACGGTCATCATCTTGACGCCCTGGGTGGCGCGGCCGGTTTGGCTGATCTCTTCGGTCTTGACGCGAATGACCGTCGCGCCTTCCGTCACGATGAATAGCTCGTGCTGCGGGCCCACCGTCTTCATGGCCGCGAGGTTGCCCTTGCGCTCGGTCATTTGGATGGTGTAGACGCCCTGGCCGCCGCGATTCTGCTCCGGGTAGTCCGCGACCGGTGTGCGCTTGCCGTAGCCGCGCTCGGTGATGACGAATAGATCGCCGTTGCCGTTAGTGACTTCCATGCCCAGAACGCTCACGCCGTCCTTCATACCGATACCGCGAACGCCGCTGGTATCGCGGCCGGTGGCGCGCACCTGCTCCTCGGAGAACATGATCGCCTTGCCCGCGGTGGTGGCCAGGATAATCTTGTCGCCCTCGCGCACGCGGCGCACGTTCAGCAGCGCGTCGTCGTCACGCAGGTTGATAGCGATCAGGCCGTCGCGACGGCTGCGGTCATATGCGCTCATCACGGTCTTCTTGACCATGCCGCTCTTGGTGGCAAACATCAGATACTCGTCGGCAGGGAACTCGCGGCAACTGATGACGCTCGCGATCTTCTCGCCCTCCTCGAAGGGCAGCAGGTTGACGATCGCGGTACCGCGCGCCTGGCGCGTACCCACCGGCAGCTCGTGCACCTTCAGGCGATAGACCTTGCCCTTGCTCGAGAAGAACAGCACGTACTCGTGCGTGGACGCGATAAACATCTCGTCGATAACGTCGTCCTCTTTGAGGTTGACGCCCGACACGCCCTTGCCGCCGCGCTTCTGGGCGCGGTAGGCGGCCACCGGGATGCGCTTGACATAGCCGGTGTGGGTGATGGTCACGACCATGTCCTCGTCGGCAATGAGGTCCTCGACGTCCAGGTCCTTCTCGACCTGGCTGATCTCGGTGCGGCGCTTATCGCCGAACTTCTTGGAGATCTCGCGCATCTCTTCCTTAATGACGCCCAGGATCTTCTCCTCGTGCGCCAGCAGGTCCTCGTAGTAGGCGATGGCGCGGCGCAGGCCGTCCAGCTCTTCCTGAATCTTGTCGCGCTCCAGGCCGGTCAGGCGGCGCAGCTTCATCTCGAGGATGGCCGTGGTCTGCTCGGGCGTAAAGCCAAAGCGCTCGATCAGGCGGCTGCTGGCCTCGGAATCGGTCTGCGAGGAACGGATGATGCTGATGACCTCGTCGATATGGTCGAGAGCCATCAGGTAGCCCTCGAGGATATGCGCGCGGGCCTGGGCCTTCTTAAGGTCGAAGCGGGTGCGGCGGGTGACGACGTCGACCTGGTGATCGATGTAGTGCTGCAGCATCTCGCGCAGGCTCAGGCATTTGGGAACGCCGTTGACGAGCGCCAGGTTGTTGGCGCCGAAGGTCGTCTGCAGCGAGGTGTACTTATACAGGTTGTTGAGCACGACCTGCGGAATGACGCCCTTCTTGAGTTCGATGACCAGACGGATACCCTTCTGGTTGGACTCATCGCGCATATCCGAGATACCCTCGATGCGCTTGTCGTTGACGAGCTGGGCGATCTTCTCCTGCAGGGTGCCCTTGTTGACCATGTAGGGGATCTCGGTAAAGACCAGGCGGTTGCGGCCGGTCTTGGTGGATTCCACGTGGGCCTTGGCGCGCACGGTAATGGAGCCGCGGCCGGTCTCGTAGCTCTGCTTAATGCCGGCGCTGCCCATGATGATGGCGCCGGTGGGGAAGTCCGGACCGGGCATGATCTGCATGAGCTCGTCGACAGTGGCGTCGGGATTATCGATCAGGTAGCAGGTGGCCTCGATCGCCTCGGTGAGGTTATGCGGGGCGATGTTGGTGGCCATGCCGACGGCGATGCCCTGGCTGCCGTTGACCAGCAGGTTGGGGAAGCGCGCGGGCAGCGCCTGGGGCTCGGCGAGCGATTCGTCGTAGTTGGGCTGCCAGTCGACGGTATCCTTCTGCAAGTCACGCAGCAGTTCCATGGCGGGCTTTGCCAGGCGGCTCTCGGTGTAACGCATGGCCGCCGCGCCGTCGCCGTCGATGTTACCGAAGTTGCCGTGACCGTCGATGAGCGGCGTGCGCATGGAGAACCACTGCGCCAGGCGGACCATGGCCTCGTAGACCGCGGAATCGCCGTGCGGGTGATACTTACCGATAACTTCGCCGACCGTCCAGGCCGACTTCTTGTGCGGGCGGTTGGGGTAGATGCCGCTCTCGTTCATCGCGTACAGGATGCGGCGGTGCACCGGCTTTAGGCCGTCGCGCACGTCCGGCAGGGCGCGCGCCGTGATGACCGACATCGAATACTCGATAAACGACTGCTTCATCTCGCGACCGAACTCCGAAATCTGGAGCTGGCCGCCATTGATATCCTCGCCGGCCGAGGCGCCACGGTCGACTTCGCCAAAGCTCTCCTCGAGCTCACCGTCGTCGTCCTCTTCCTCGTCATCATCGGCATCGGGGTTATAGGCGTCCGGATCGCCGTCCTCGCCCTGCTCAGCACGGGCAAGCAGGCGCTTCAGATCGTCGGGCATGCCGGCATCGCCGGCCTTGCCCATAGCCTCGTTATTGTTGATATCGTCTGCCACGTTACCTCCTCATGGTTTGCGTGGTCCATTAGTTCCCTACCACGGAGACGGATTACCGGGAACACCGGATAACCCTCCTAGGTTTTCCAGGTGCCCCAGGTTGCCCTGAAGGATGAGGGCGCACGCCTTGCGTGCGGCGCCCGAAATCCTGAAGGGCAAGATGGGGTGCCTGGGAAAGCTAGGCGTCTAGGAAGCGTGCGTCATGGGCATGTTTCTCGATGTACTCACGGCGATAGCCGACCTCGGAACCCATGAGCTCGCGCACGGCGCGGTCTGCCACCACGGCGTCCTCGATCGACACGCGCTGCAGGATGCGGGTCCTGGGGTCCATCGTCGTCGAGGCAAGCTGCTTGGGGTCCATCTCGCCCAGGCCCTTGTAGCGCTGGACGGTATAGCCCTTGCGCTTCTTGGTGATCTTGCCGTCCTTGGCCTTGCCGTCCTCGTCGTTATCGTCGGGGTTCAGGCCCAGACTCTGGATGGTGTCGCGCAGGATCTCGTCTTCGGGCTGGCGGCCGTTGGGATACACGTAGTGGATCTTGTTGCGCACCTTAATGCCAAAGATGGGCGGACAGGCAACATAGACGTAGCCGGCATCGATCAGCGGACGCATGTACTTGTAGAAGAACGTCAGCAGCAGGATGCGGATGTGCGCACCGTCGACGTCTGCATCGGTCATGATGATGATCTTGTGGTAGCGCGCCTTGGTGATATCGAAGTCGCCGCCGTCGCCGGCACTCGTCGTGACACCGCAGCCGATCGCGGTAATCAGCGACTGGATGGTGTCGCTCGAGAACGCGCGATGGTCACCAACGCGTTCGACGTTCAGAATCTTGCCGCGCAGGGGCAGAATCGCCTGAATGTCTCGGCGACGGCCGTCCTTGGCCGAACCGCCTGCCGAGTCGCCCTCTACGATGAAGAGCTCGGTCAGCTCGGCATCGCGCACCGAGCAGTCAGCGAGCTTACCGGGCAGGGACGCCGTCTCGAGCAGGCTCTTGCGGCGGGTCGCCTCGCGCGCCTTGCGGGCGGCATTGCGCGCCTTGCAGGCCTGTTGCGCCTTCTTGACGATCTCGCGGGCGGGCTTGGGATGCTCCTCCAAGTAATCGGCAAGGCCGTCGGTCACGATCTTGAGCGTCAGCGCGCGCATATAAGAGCTGCCGAGCTTGGCCTTGGTCTGGCCCTCAAACTGCGGATCGGGCAGCTTGACCGAGATAACGGCCGAAAGGCCCTCGCGCACATCGTCGCCGGTCAGATTGGCGTCTTTTTCCTTGAGCAGGTTCTGCTTGCGCGCGTAGTCGTTGATCACGCGGGTGAGCGCGGTGCGGAAGCCCTCAAGGTGCATGCCGCCCTCGGGAGTGTAGATGTCGTTGGCAAACGACATGACGTTCTCGCCGTAGCCGCTATTCCACTGCAGGGAAACCTCGACCTCGCCCATCTTGGCCACGGGCGCATCCGGGTCCGATTTGCCCTCGATGTAGATGGGCTCCTTAAAGGCCTCGGGGACGTCTTTGCCCTCGTTGAGGAACTTGACGAAGTCGATGATGCCGCCCTCGTAGCAAAACTCCTCCACGTGGGGAGCCGTCTCGCGCTCGTCGGTCAGCACGATCTTGAGCTTCTTATTGAGGAACGCCGTCTCCTGCAGACGGTTGTGCAGCGTATCGAAATCGTAGATGCAGGTCTCGAAGATCTCGTCGTCGGGCCAGAAGGTGACGGTGGTGCCCGTCGAATCCGAGGTGCCCACGACCTCCATCTTCTTGACGGTCTTGCCGCGCGAGAACTCCATCTCGTAGGTGTTGCCATCGCGACGAACTTGAACGACCACGCGCTTGGACAGCGCGTTGACGACGGAGATGCCCACGCCGTGCAGGCCGCCCGAGACCTTATAGGCCGAGTTATCGAACTTACCGCCGGCGTGCAGGATCGTCATGACGACCTCGAGCGTCGGGATCTTTTTAACAGGGTGCTCGTCGACGGGGATGCCGCGCCCGTTGTCGACGACCGTGATGGAGTTGTCGGCGTGGACCGTCACCTGGATCTCGGTGCAGAAACCGGCCATGGCCTCGTCGACGGAGTTGTCAACGATCTCCCACACCAGGTGATGCAGACCGCTGGCGCTCGTCGAGCCGATATACATGCCCGGGCGCTTACGAACGGCCTCGAGACCTTCGAGAATCTTAATCTCGCCGCCATCGTAATCGTTTTCGTTTGCCACACGTCCTCCTTCAGTCAAGAAAATGTGTACAGCCTTACTAGTTTATCTTAAAAAAATACCCTCGGGAACGAGGGTATTTGGCTCTACAAGGCCACCAGATGCGATTTAAGGCTCTTTTTTGCTTTGCACGCCCTTGGCCCACTCGGCACTGGCTCTCATGGCATTCTCGAGGGCCTCGCGCAGTTTTTGGTCTTCGATGGGCGCCACTTGGCGCTCGATCTCGGTACGCTCGGCCTCACTTAGGTCGGCGTGCGGGGCCGGCGATCGCTCGGTCGTCGCCGGGCGCAGGCGCTCCTTGGCGGCGGGCGGTGTGTGACCGGGCGCGGTGGTTTTGAACACCAGGCCGTCCACATGCGCACCGGCGCGCTCCATGCGCGCGCGGATGATCTCGCGCAACAGCGTCATTTCCTGCGTCCACGAGGGCGAATCGAGATATACCAGCAGCTCATTGGACTCGGGCAGGTAGCGCAGTCCCGTCACATGCCGTCCCTCGCGCGTGCCCGAGCACACCGCGTTCCATGCGCGATAGACCGTGCGCGACTCCTCGGCGGCCTCCATCTGCGCGCGGCGCTCAGGGGTCGCAGCCGCCAAGATGCGCTGGCGCTCTGCGTTCAAAAACCCGCTGAAGGCGACCGTTTCGCTCTCGCGCTCGTAATTAGCACGTCTCACCCATGCTCACCACCTTGGCTCGATCAAGCAGGTCATCGGTAAAGTACCCCAGGTTGGTCGTGGTTATGACCGTCTGGATATCATCGCCGATCAGCCGCAGGAAAGCGCCGCGACGCTCGCCGTCGAGCTCGCTCATCACGTCGTCCAGAAGCAGCAGTGGGGCGGTGCCCAGGACATCGCGAGCCACGGCGACCTCGGCCACCTTCCAGGACAGCACCAGCGTACGCTGCTGTCCCTGGCTGGCAAATGAACGGGCGGAGCGACCCGCCACGGTGAACTCAATCTCGTCGCGATGCGGTCCCACCAACGTCACGCCGCGGCGAATTTCCTCGTCGGCGTGCTCATCAAGGGCGGCCAGCATGCGCTCGTACGCCCAGCCCTTCAGCTCTTCGCGATCCTCGACCTGGGGCAAATCCCCCAGCGTGGACGCATAGGTCACGTTGGCGGCCTCACCTGACGCCACTTGCCCGTAGGCAGCGTGCACATGGCCCGCCAGCCGGTCGAGCAGGGCCAACCGGTGCACGAGCAGGGCCGAACCCGCGCGGGCTATCGAATCGTTCCACGCGCCGAGCATCTCGCGGCAGCACCAGGTCTCCTTGAGCAAGGCGTTGCGCTGGGTCACGCAGCGCCCATAGGTGTTCGCAAGATCGGCATAGCGTGCGCTCAGCTGCATGCCAAAGTCATCGAGGGCGGCGCGGCGCACACTGGCGCCGCGCTTAACCATGTCCAGATGGTCGGGGCAAAACAGCACGCTCGGCAGAACCCCGCGCACACCGGCGGCAGAGCATCTCTTACCGTTGCGGCTAAACGAGCGCTTACCGTCCTCCGCGCTCAATCCCATATCAAGCACGCGGCCGTCGCCCTCGAGCCTCAGCTCTACCTTGCACGAACCCACGCCGTCATGGACGAGCTCGGCTGCGGTCGGATGCCTAAACGAGGCGCCGCTCGTCAGCAGCTGCAGTGCCTCTATGAGATTGGTCTTTCCCGCCGCGTTGGGTCCCGCAAGTATCGTCACGCCCTCGTCCAGGGCAAGGCGATAGCTATCGAAGCTGCGGTAGTGTGCGACGGAAAGATCGCGGGCGAACATGGTCATGGCGCAGCGCTAGATGCGGACCGGCATGACCAGGTACAGGTAGTTGATCTTGTCGTAGGACTTGAAGATGCCCGCCTGCGAGTAGCTCTTGAGCTCCAGCGTGATCTCCTTCTCCTTGGACAGGGCATTGAGGCAGCCGAAGATGTAATGGTAGTTGAAGGCGATGGTACCCGACTCGCCCTCGGCCTCGACATCGATCGTCTCCTGCGCAAGATCCTGGTCATTGGAAATGGAGGACAGGCCCATCTGCCCGTTCTCGACATCGATCTCGAACTTGACGGCGGGGTTGGCGCTCGCGATAACGGCCACGCGCTTGAGGGCGGCGTTAAAGGCGGCGACGTCGATCTTGACGCTCGTCACGCACGAATCGGGGATGAGCTGCTTGTAGTTGGGGTACACGCCCTCGATGCGACGCGACACGTAGGTGGTGTTGCCGGCCTCGAAGACGACCTGGGTGTCGGTAGCCCCGATCATGATGGTCGCTTGGCTGGCCATGATGTTCAGCGCGTCGTTAAAGGCGTCAGCCGGAACGTTGAGCTCAAAGGAGCCCTCGAGGGTCGAGGTCTCGACCTGCGTGTCGCACACGGCCAAGCGGAAGGAATCGGTCGCCACCAGGCGCACGGTGTTGTTCTCGACCTTCATGTGCACGCCGCCCAGGATGGGGCGAGCCTTGTCGGTCGAGGTGACGCGCCACACGCGGGCGACCATCTCGGACAAGATATCGGTCGGCAGCTCCACGGCACTCTCGATGGCATAGGCCGGAAACTCGGGGAAGTCATTGGCATCGAGCGTGTTCAGCCTAAAAGAGCTCTTCTCGCAACCAATCAGCACCTGGCGCTCGGACAGCTCAAAGGTGACCGGGGCATCGGGGAGGGTCTTGGTGATATTGGAGAGCATCTTACAGGGGATAACCATCTCGCCCTCTTCTTCGACATGCGCCGCGATGCGATGACGGATCGAGATGGTGTAGTTAGAGGTCTGGAATTCCAAGATGCCGTCTTGGGCCTTAACGAGCACGCCCGACAGGATGGGAAGGGTGGATGCCGAAGCGACACCCTTCATAACGACGCCGATGGCTTGTGTAAGCGAGCTCTGGCTGACGGTGAACTTCATCTTTTAATACCTTTCTATAGATATAAATATCTTAATAATAGTAATAGCACTGACGAAACTGTTGATTACTCCCAAAGACGCAGGTCAGACCCAGAAAGAGAATCGACAGCAACCTGTGTGCAACAGGGGTGGTTTTCCACGTTCAAAACCTGCGCAAAACTTTTCATCACCGCGGGTTGGGTTTTAGACACCTTATGCCCGTGGTTTCGACAAGTTTTCAACAGGTGTCTCTATTTCCCTACGAGCGCAGTGTAATTTTATCGCGCAGCGACTTGAGGTCTTCGGTGACGGTGCGGTCTTCCTGGATCATCTTCTGGACCTTTTTGTAGCTCGTACTGACGGTCGAGTGGTTGCGGTTGCCAAATTCGGCGCCCACCGCCGTGGTCGTCATCTCGCACATCTCGATGGCCAGATAGATGGCAATATGACGTGCTTTGGCGATATTGGCGTTGCGACGCGGGCCGATGAGTTCCTCGTGCGTCACGCCGTACTGCTCTTCGATGACGGACTGAACCGTCTGGACGTTGATCTTTTTGGCCGATGTGTCGAAGTACTGGCTGGCGATGGCGTCGATATCGTCAAAGGTGAGCTCCCCGCCTTCGCGCTCGCGGTCGCCCGCCTCGCCGGCGCAGCGCTCGCAAAAGCTCTCGAGTTCGCGGATGTTGGTGCCCGAGACCTCGGCCATGTGTTTAAAGTGCTCGTCGGTCAGGTGCCCGCCGTCGCCCCCATAGGCCGCCAGCAGCGAGTCGTCGCCTGCCTCGGGAGCGGCGACGATGGTGTTCTCGTAATAGCGCTGCAAGATCTTGTACTTCATCTCGTAGCTGGGCTCTGCGACCAGGCAGAGCATGCCGGCGTTGAAGCGGCTGGTCAGACGCTCGTCCATGCTCAGGTCCTTGGGGGCGCGGTCTGCCGCGATGACGACCTTCTTGTTGTTGCGGATGAACTCGTCCATGAGCTGGAAAAAGTAGTCCACGCTCGCGCGCTTGCCGATGATGTTTTGGATGTCATCGATGATGAGCACGTCCACGCCGTGGTACGCCTGCATGATGGGGGCGTTGCTCTTCTTTTGGCGGTCGAACTCGGTCATCAGATCGTCCAGATATGCCTGGGAGTTGGCATACTTGACCTTGATCTCGGGCGACTTCTCGGCGAGCTCGTTTTTGATTGCAAGCAGCAGGTGTGTCTTGCCCAGGCCCGATTTGCCGTAGATGAACAGTGATGTGCACGTGCCGCGCTCATCCGCGAGGGCGGCAAACTTGAGTGCCGAGCGATAGGCATGGCTGTTCTCGGGGCCGTAGACAAAGTTCTCAAAGGTAAATTTTGAGTTCGCGGCGAGCGGGGCTCCATCCGTATTTTGCTCGGCCGGCACGGTTGGTGCCGGCATGGGTGAAGCGGGGGTCGCAGCTTGCGTGGACTTAGTCGGCGCTCCACCCTTCATCTGGTTCATCATGCGACGAAAATCATCGGCCGAGAGCGTGTTCTTGATTGCAATGCCCGAATCCGCGCCCGCCGCTGCGTCGTGAGCGATGGGCATGTGCGTGACGGGTGCGTTCGTTGACGTCGCAGCGGCGGTCGGCAACGGCGCCATGGTTTCACGGGAAACATCGCTGTGCTGGTGCTCGATTGTCGGCACGTCGCCTGCGGAGGCCTGCGCCGCCGGGGAAGCAGCGGGAGCAGCGCCGGGCGCCGCCGAGGCAGCGGATTCCGTCGCGGCGCCTTGCGGTGCCACGATGTCGAGCGCAATCGGTGCAAAGGCGATTTCTTCCAGATAGGCCTCAATGGTCGGCTGGTGCTTTTTGAGCTGCGCGATGGCAAAGCGCGAGGGGGCCTCGATCGTGAGCGTATCTTCGGTCAGGCTTATGGCGCGCGATTGCCCCAGCATGTTGATGAGGCGTGCATCTTGGCCGTCGCGCTGGCAAAAGGCGATGGCATCCCCCAGGATGATGCTTGCTTCCTCGTCCACTGTCTCTCCCGTTCTTTAGCTCTGAGCTCGCACGCGAGCGGCGCCGAGTTCGGTCAGATGGTATTTCTGGCCATGCTTGATGACCAAGCCGGCCTGCGCCAAGTCATTGAGCGTGCGTGACCAAGTGGGGGCCGAGTTTCCAAACGCCCTCGCCAGATCGGTTGCACCGCACGCTTGATTTTGCGCCAGATAGCCCAGCGCGGCGTTGCCGCGATCGCTTACGAACACGTCCGGTTGTGGCTGCGCATACTGATTTGCTGCATTAGGATACATCATTTGAGCTGCTGGTTGTTGAGAACTCTGCATCGGCGGCATTTGCTGTTGAAAACTTTGAGGCCACTGTTGGTAAGGCTGCGCTGGTACCTGCTGTGCCCATGGGTTGTACTGCTGCTGAGGCATCTGCTGGTATGTCTGTTGATATCCCTGCGGGTACTGTTGTGGATACTGCTGGGCGTACCCGTACCCCTGCTGCGGTACTTGTTGGTATGGATACCCTTGCGGGTACGGTTGATAACCCATTTGCTGACCGCCCGGCATGCCTGCCGATTGTTGGACGGCGGCGACATCCTGGTCTGTCGGAGGCATGCCCTCTGGAGTGTTTGAAAGTGCCGGCATCGACGCCGCCGGGGATCCCTGCATGGGGAGCATACCGGGCTGCTGCATCTGCATCATGGGCGGTTGTGTCTGCTGTGCTGCCATGGGCTGCTGTGTAAAAGCTCCCGGCAGGGGATAGACCGCCTGCTCGGTCTCGGGGCGCACGGCGGCGCCACGCCCGCCAGCACGCTCGATTTCCTGCACGCGCTTAGGGTTCAGACTTACCGTCACGACGGTGCCGTTGCCCATGTTGTCCTCGATGGAGACGGCGCCGCCGGCGTTTTCCAAGTACTCCAGTACCATGGGAAACCCGGCGCCGGTACCGCGGATATACCGTTTCATCTTGCTGTTTGCGCTGGTTACGCCAAAATCGAAGGCACGCTCTTTGTCGTCGATGCCCGGACCCTGATCGGCAAAGCGGATGGTATCGCCACCGTCGAGAATCGAGATGATGGGCTCTGCAAAGTGGGCGTGGATAAAGTTTTCGACAATCTCGCGGATGACCATGAGCGAGATGTGGCCGCCCTGTTCCTTCATGCATTGGTAGACGGTGTTGGTCGTCTCTTCCAGATACGTGCGGACGTCTTGCGGCTCGATGACGATCACGCGCGGGGTCGACAGCATGTCGTCGTATACCGCTATGCGCGCCGCATACATCGCTGCCGGCGCTTTTACTGCGGTCTGTTCACCCTCGTCGCGCTCTTCGCGCACGCCGGTGATGTGCTCGTTGTCGGGTGCCGGGTCTCCGGAATCGACCATGGTGTAAAAGTCGTCAGACATGCCGCTCGCAATCTTTCAAAAGGTTTCGAACAAATAGTAGCTCACCGTGCAATGTTTCTCATCTTTTGACAACTTTTCAAAACCTGTTGAAAACTTTGGAAAACGGACGAAAAGTTCTCAACATTGCCAACATGACCTGTTGAAAACTCGATGAAATATCGTGAAAAGTTGCCATGTACCGCTAAATCGAGCTCGGCTTATGGGGGAACCGTGTGAACTGCGCAACCTTTTACCTTTGATTTCTTGACATTTGAACATTGATTTCCCTACAATCTTCAAGCTCACGTGTCTATATCTGCGTCCGCGCCCCCGCGGACACTCGAAATGCAGCAGGAGGAACTTAAGATGAAGCGTACGTATCAGCCTAATAAGCGTAAGCGTGCCAAGACCCATGGCTTCCGTGCCCGTATGGCCACCAAGGGTGGTCGTGCCGTGCTCGCCCGTCGTCGCGCCAAGGGCCGCAAGCGTCTCACTGTCTAGCAGCGATACACACATCTCGCATGAAGACTATTAAGTCTCGGCAAGATTTCGAGCATGTGTTCAGTCAGGGGCGTCGTTTCAATCACCCTCTGATTCGAATGACCATATGTGAATCGGTTGGCGAAGGCGACTCCGGAAGGGTCGCCTTCGTTGGTGCTAAACGACTCGGTTGTGCTGTCGTGCGCAACCGATCTAAGCGTGTGATGCGCGAGGCCGCCCGCAGCTGTGGATTTCCCGTTGCGGGTTATGACATCATCTTGTTCGCGACTCCCAAGACGAGGGTTTCCTCGCCGCAGGAGATGGACAAGGCATTGCGTTCGCTTATGAAACGCGCCGGCGTTGCCTGGGAGGAGCGATGAGCAACCACGTTTTGCGACGTGTTGCCATCGCTCCTATTCGCATATATCAACAGGTTATTTCGCCCTTATTGCCTGACGCCTGCATTTATTACCCAACGTGCTCGCAATACGCCATACAGGCGATTGAGAAGTACGGTGTTTTGAGAGGCTGCTGGCTTGCCGTGAGGCGCATCGCTCGCTGCAATCCCCTGCACGTCGGCGGTTATGACCCTGTGCCTTAGCGGGCACTCGCTATCGGAGGAAAACTTACATGTGGGATTGGATCGTTAACATCCTTTTTGAGCTGCTCAAGCTCATCCAGACCTTTGCGGTCGACTGGGGCCTGTCCATCATCATCCTGGTGGTCATCATCCGTCTGCTGCTGACGCCGCTTATGCTCAAGTCGACCAAGTCGACGGCTCGCATGCAGGTGCTGCAGCCCAAGATGCTCGAGATCCAAGAGCGCTATGCCGACGATCCCCAGCGCCAGGCCGAGGAGATGCAGAAGTTCTACAGCGAGAACAAGTTCAACCCCTTGGCTGGTTGTCTGCCGCTGTTGATCCAGATGCCTGTCCTGTTCGCCCTATTTACGTTGCTGCGCAACCTGCCGGACTACTTTAGCGACGGCACGTTCTCGTTCTTCAACATCCTGCCCGACCTGACCACCACGCCGAGCGCTTCCTTTGCCGATGGCTTTATGGTCGCACTGCCTGCGCTGGTTTGCCTGATCCTGTTCGCTGTCTTGACCCTGATTCCGCAGCTCTATATGTCGCGTAATCAGACCGGTCAGCAGGCCCAGAGCATGCGCATGATGGCCGTCGTCATGACCGTCATGATGCTTTGGATGGGCTGGAGCCTGCCCGTCGGCGTTCTGCTGTACTACGACGTGTCTTCTGCCTGGCAGGTTATCCAGCAGATCTTCGTGACGCAGAAGGTTATCGACAAGGCTAAGGCCGATGAGGAGGAGCGCCTCAAGAATGCACCGCTGCAGGTCGAGGTTACCCGTCGCGAGAAGAAGCCGCGCCCGCACAAGAAGAAGTAGCGGGATATCAATCTTATTTAGGTACCTAACTTTTGGAGTACGTTATGTCTGAAGAGATCATCGAGGATATGCTTGAGGAGGTTGCCCCGCAGGTTGCGGGCGATTATCCCGAGATTGCACAGCGCTACAAGGCTGGTGAAGAGCTGACCGATGAGGAGCTCGACACCATTGCCGATATTGCGATTTCTATTCTGCGCTCCATCCTTTCGCACTTCGATGCTGCCAACTCTCCTATCGATGAGTATGAGGGCGATGAGGGCGAGCTGATTCTGGATGTAACGGCTCCTGACCTTGCTGTTCTCATCGGCCGTCACGGTCGTACGCTTGATGCCCTTCAGGTTATGTTCTCGCTTCTGGTAAGCCGTAAGCTTGGCTTTAGGTATCCGGTTGTGGTGGACGTTGAGGGATACAAGAGTCGTCGTCAGGACAAGGTTGCCTCTATGGCTCAGTCTGCTGCCGAGCGTGCTATTCGCACTCACAAGAGTGTTTCGCTACCGCCCATGAACGCCTATGAGCGCCGACTGGTTCATATTGCACTTCGTGGCAACGATGCGGTCGATACTCATTCCGAGGGATCTGACCCCGATCGTCACGTAGTGATTGTTGCTCGATAATCTACTCGAGCTTATGCTAAGGGGACGTGGTTTCCACGTCCCCTTTTTTTGTCAAAAGTTCTTGATACACTGATTTTTGTCAGAAAGGAGTCATCTTGTTTGTATTGACAGATGAGCAGGCAAACCAGATGCTTAGCCGTCTTACTTCGTATTGCAAAGACTATTCTTTGAAGGTTTCTGAGAATGACCTTCGAACTTGTATTCAGCATCTGGATCTTGTTCTGAAGACCAATAAGACTACCAATCTCACACGTATCCTAAATATTGAAGACGCTGCCGTCCTTCACATTCTGGACTCATTGGTATTACTTCCTTATATCAATAAGGCCCCTGAGGGTGCGCTGCTTGATATGGGTACGGGTGCTGGTTTCCCTGGCATTCCTCTGACTATTGCCAGTGGTCGTAAGGCAACCTATATCGATTCAGTTGGTAAGAAGGTCGATGCGGTCAATTCATTTGTTCGTGCTCTTGGATTGAAGAATGCTCGCGGAGTTCACGATCGCCTTGAAGAGTATGCTCGATCCCATAAGAAACAGTTCTCTGTAGTGACCGCCCGTGCATTGGCTCCTCTACCGGTTCTTGTTGAGTATGCGGCCCCATATCTCAAGGATGGAGGACTCTTTGTTATCACTAAAGGTAATCCCTCTGATGAAGAGCTTGCTTCAGGAATGTCTGCAGCAAAAATCTGTGGGTTTACCCAGTTGCTGACTGATTCAATTGATTTGCCTGAGGGTTTAGGTCATAGAGAGTTTATTGTGCTCAAAAAGAGTCATCTTGCATCGATTTCATTGCCTCGTGCAAATGGCATGGCTAAGAAGAATCCGCTTGCCTAGATGTTTCACGTGAAACATAATGGTTAGTATCGACTTGAAATGTTTCACGTGGAACATCGTAGTTGATATCGAATCGGAATGTTTCACGTGAAACATCCTCCGTTTAACAGCATTAATACACACCAGGAGGGACCGTGGGATTTCGCGACGTTAAGCGTTCTAAGAGCGCAAAAGACACGCGTATCATTGCAATCATCAACCAAAAAGGTGGCGTTGGTAAGTCAACGACGGCTGTAAATCTTGCCGCAGCACTTGGTGAGCAAGGTCGAAAGACGCTCATTGTCGATTTTGACCCGCAAGGTAACAGCACCAGTGGTTTTGGAATCGAAAAAGAGGATCTTGATCACTGTATTTACGATGCATTGTTGAATGACGTGCCTGCAGAATCGCTCGTTCTTGATACGAACTGCAAAAAGGTATTCGTAATTCCAGCTACAATTCAGCTTGCAGGTGCAGAAATTGAGCTTGTGAGTGCGATTGCACGCGAAACTCGTCTAAAGGATCTACTTGAGCCGATTCAGGATGAGTTTGACTTTATCTTCATTGACTGTCCGCCTTCGCTTGGACTTCTAACTATCAATGCGTTGACGGCTGCAGATAGCGTTTTGATTCCAATTCAGTGCGAGTATTACGCGCTTGAAGGTGTTACCAAGCTCCTTGAGTCAATGAAAATGGTTAAATCGCGCTTGAATAAGGGCCTTGATACGTATGGCGTGCTTATGACGATGTACGACTCGCGTACTTCTCTTTCAAATCAGGTAGTTGAAGAGGTTCAGTCGTACTTTGGCGACAAAGCGTTTAAGACTTTGATTCCGCGTACGGTTAAAATCTCCGAAGCGCCGTCTTTTGGTGAGCCCGTAATTACCTATGCACCTCAAAATAAGGGTGCAAAAGCATATATGAACCTTGCAAAAGAGGTGATCAAGCGTGCCTAGTGTAAAAAAACGTGGTGGATTGGGCCGTGGACTCAACGCACTTGTGTCTGAAGCCGAGTATGAAACCGGTGGTTCTGCAACCTCTGCTTCAAATTCCGCAGCGGAGACTAAGCTTCCAATTGAAGATATTGTTCCAAACCCAAATCAGCCTCGCATCCACTTTAACGAAACTGAACTTCGTGAGTTAAGTGAATCAATTCAGGAGCACGGTGTTCTGCAGCCACTTTTGGTTCGCAAGCATGGTAACGGTTATGAGATCATTGCCGGTGAACGCCGTTATCAGGCATCGAAACTCGCAGGTCTTGAAGAACTGCCCGTCATCATTAAAGATGTTAATGATGAAGAGATGCTTGCTCTTGCGCTTATCGAGAATCTTCAGCGTTCCGATCTGAACCCTGTCGAAGAGGCAAAGGGCTATCGACAACTTATCGATGCAAGTGGCATGACACAGGAGGCCTTGTCTAAGGCTGTCAGTAAATCGCGCTCAGCGATCACTAATTCCCTCCGTCTTCTAGATCTTCCTGATGTTGTTCAGCAGATGATTTTCGAAGGAAAGCTTACCGCTGGCCATGCAAGGGCGATTCTGGCCGTTCCCTACGAAGATGCTCGAATCAGGCTTGCTGAGAAAGTGGTTGCAGAAGGTCTTTCGGTGCGTGCGACAGAAAATCTTGCTCCATTGTTTTCTGCCGGAGAAACACCAAAGACACCGAGACCTGCAACGCCACAGTCTTTCAAAAAGGCCGCCCGCGTGCTTCGCCAGGTGTTTAACACCAATGTGCGTGTGAAAAGCTCGCGTGGAAAGAACAAGATTGAAATCGAGTTCAAAGACGAAGAAGAGCTCTCCCGTATCCTTGGCGAAATGATTCAATTTGGTCAGGAGGATCGAGATGAAGAATAAGTTTTTCGCGGCCATTGCTTTGGCAACTACTGTCGCCGCTGGTGCCTTTGCCGGATATAAGATCGCGACAGACGAGGAGTTACGAGGTCGACTGCTTCGCGGAGCTCAGGATATCGTTGACACATCTAAGAAGAAAATGGATGTGATGACCGAAGATGTCGCAATGCGGACTGCTCAGGTAACTAAGAATCCCAAGATTAACCAAGATTGGGTTAATCATCAGTGGGAGAATGTTGGTTTTTAGGTACCTAACAATTACCCGCCTTTTCTAAAGGGGTCCTTGTCTGGTTTATGAGACAAGGACCCCTTATTTTGGCTCTAAAAATGTTCAAATAGTACTAGTGAATTAAGAACTTAGGATATAAATGAAACAGCCCCGGTTGCATTATCGCAACCGGGGCTGTCCTATGTTTCACATGAAACGTTATAGGGCGAGGCTCCCCTATGCGTTCTTCTGAACCTTGAAGCGCTGCTTCAGCTGACCACAGGCAGCGTCAATGTCGTTGCCACGAGAATTACGAATCGTGGTCTCAATGCCGCGGGACTCAAGGCGACGCTGAAGATCTTCAACCTTATGAATCGGCGACGGCTTGAGCGGGCTGCCCTCGATGTCGTTAAGTTGAATCAGGTTAACGTGGCACAGCGTTCCCTCGCAGAAGTCGCAGAGTGCCTGCATCTCGGGATTCGTATCGTTGACGCCTTCGATCATGGCATACTCATAGGTCGGGCGGCGGCCAGTCTTCTCGGTGTAGAGCTGAAGCGCTTCGTGGAGGCGAAGCAGCGTGTACTTCTTAACACCGGGCATGAGCTTATTGCGCGTCGACTGGATGGCGGAATGCAGGGAAACGGCAAGCGTGAACTGCTCGGGGATATCGGCAAATTTGCGAATACCGGGAATAACGCCGCTGGTAGAGACGGTGAGGTGACGAGCGCCGATACCGATGCCATCGGGGTCGTTGAGGATACGCAATGCCTTGAGAACCTCGTCGTAGTTGGCAAACGGCTCGCCCTGGCCCATGAAGACAACGCTTGTGGCACGCTCGCCAAAGTCGTTGGATACATGAAGCACCTGGTCGACGATCTCTTGAGCGGTCAGAGAGCGCTTGAGGCCGTTGAGACCGGTAGCGCAAAAGGCGCAGCCCATGCCGCAGCCTGCTTGGGTGGAAACGCAGACGGAAAGCTTGTTACGACGGGGCATGCCGACAGTCTCGACAGAAATGCCATCGTGGTACTCGAGCAGATACTTGCGCGAGCCATCTTTGGAAACCTGCTTGGTGAGTTCAGTCGGCGTATCAAAGGCAAAAGCCTCTTTAAGCTGCTCACGGAAAGCCTTGGGAAGGTTGGTCATATCGTCAAACGAACAAACGTTCTTCTCAAAGACCCATTCGATGAGCTGCTTCGCGCGGAAGGCGGGCTGGCCAAGTTCGGTCACGAGCTCGCGAATATCGTTTTGGCTCAAGTCGCGAATGTCCTGAGATTTAGTCCTGGGATTCATGGAAGCCTTTCGATTTTGGGGAAACGTAGAGGGTATCGCTACAATATGGTATCAGCTGCAGAAATTATAGAGGAGGAGTCTGCCCATGCCGGGTAAAAGCCTAGAGAACATGCACGTAGCGGTCTTGGCGGGCGGTCATTCCGCCGAGCGCGAGATCTCGCTCGATTCGGGAAAGAACGTTGTGGTGGCACTGAAGGAAGCCGGCTACACCTCGGTGGAGCTGCTTGACACGGCCGCTGATGACTTTATGGTAACCATGGCGACCGGCGGATTCGATGTGGCATTTATCGCCATGCACGGCGCCGGCGGTGAGGATGGCGCCATGCAGGGTGCCATGGAGACCCTGGGTATCCCCTACACGGCCTCGGGCGTACTTGCCAGCGCATGCGGTGCCGACAAGGAGGTCTCTAAGCTCCTATACGCCAAGGCGGGCATTCCCATTGCCCCCGGCCTCGCGCTCGAGGTGGGCGACGAAGTCGATATCGATCATATCGTCGAGGTTTGTGGCGAGCGCTGCTTTGTGAAGCCGGCCGTCAACGGTTCCAGCTATGGCATTTCCCTGGTCCATGAGCCCTCCGAGCTGCCCGCGGCAATCGCCAAGGCGTTTGAGTACGGCGACAAAGTGCTGGTCGAGAAGTGCATCGAGGGTACCGAGATCACCGTCGGCGTATACGGCGAAGATGACGTGCGCGCCCTGCCGATTGTCGAGATTCGTAAGCCCGAGGACTGCGAGTTCTACGATCTGGACGTGAAGTATGTCGACCCTACGGATATCCATCGCATTCCGGCGCAGATTTCACCCGAGAATTACGCTCGCGCTCAGGAACTTGCCTGTGCCGCTCACAAGGCCCTCGGTTGCCTGGGTATCTCGCGCAGCGACTTTATTGTGAGCGAGGACGGCCCCGTTATCCTCGAGACCAATACCATTCCCGGCATGACCGATACGTCGCTGTATCCGGATGAGATCCGCCACACCGACGACATGACGTTCCCGCAGGTCTGTGACAGCCTGATCCGTATGGGCCTTCGTCGAGCGGGCATTGCATGCTAATCGAGGACGCGGTTTCGTCAGGAACGCCGCAGTTTGTCATCGACTCCTATGCCACGCTTGCCGACCGCGCCAAAACGCAGTCCTTCGGCCTCATCGAGGAAGATGTGATTGTCCTCGATACCGAGACCACGGGTCTTTCGGTGCAGGACAACGAGCTGATCGAGATCTCGGCGGCCCGTCTTTCGGGCCGCGAGGTCATCGACCGCTTCGATACCTTCGTGCATCCCAAGCAGCTGATTCCCGCCGAGATTACCGAGCTCACGAGCATTACAAATGCCGATGTGGCAGATGCCCCGTCGGCGGTTGAGGCCGTCGCCGCTCTCGCCGATTTTGTCGGTGGCTGCCCGGTGATCGCACACAACGCCACGTTCGACCGCTCGTTTATCGAGTCGGTCAAAGGCGGCGTCAACGTGAGCGATATTTGGATCGATTCGCTGGCGCTGTCGCGCATCGCGCTTCCGCGCCTGGCCTCGCACAAGCTGTCTTTTATGGCCGATCTGTTTGGCTGCGACTCGGTATCACACCGTGCCAATGCCGACGTCGACGCCCTGTGTGGCGTATGGCGCGTGTTGCTCGTGGCGCTCACCGACCTGCCTCAGGGTCTTATGGCGCGCCTGGCCGATATGCACCCCGATGTGCCTTGGTCCTATCGTCCCATCTTCTCGTTTTTGGCGGGTCAGAACCCGGGCTCCATCTTCTCTCTCAGCGCCGCTCGTGCTGACGTTCTCAAGGCCGATCGCGCCGACGATCGGGTGGACGCCGATGAACTGCCGGTTCTCAAGATGCCGAGTCGTGAGGAGATTGAGGCAGACTATGCGCCAGGTGGCCTGGTCAATCGCATGTATCCCACCTACGAGCCGCGTGATGAGCAGGTCGCGATGGCGCTCGAGGTCCGCGATGCGCTGGTCGCGGGCACTCATCGAGTAATTGAGGCAGGCACAGGCGTCGGCAAATCGATGGCCTATCTGGTGCCTTTTGCCGAGGCAGCACGCCGTAACAACATCACGGTTGGTATTGCGACCAAATCGAACAATCTTGCCGACCAGCTCATGTACCATGAGCTGCCAAAACTTGCCGAGCAACTGGACGGTGGTCTGTCATTTTGCGCTCTCAAGGGGTATGACCACTATCCGTGCCTGCGCAAGCTCGAGCGCATGAGCCGAGGCCAGGTCGAGATTACCACCAAGCGCGATCCGGCGGACACGCTCACGGCGGTCGCGGTCATTATGGCGTACGTCTGCCAATCAGCCGATGGCGACCTCGACTCGCTCGGCATTCGGTGGCGCAGCGTCAACCGCCCCGACTTTACGACGGCCTCGCGCGAGTGTGCTCGTCGCCTCTGCCCGTTTTTCCCTGATAAATGTTTGGTCCACGGCGCTCGCCGTCGTGCGGCGCATGCCGATGTGGTGGTCACCAACCATTCCCTGCTGTTCCGCAATGTTGCGGCCGAGGGCAGGATTTTACCTCCGATTCGTCATTGGGTAATCGACGAAGCCCATTCCATCGAGCGCGAGGCGCGCCGTCAGTGGGCGCGCGTGGTGTCGGCGGACGAATCACGCGTTCTGTTTGAGCGCCTGGGTGGCTCGAGCACCGGCGCGCTAAGCCAGGTTTCCCGTGATTTGGCAACCTCCGAGGGCTCTACGCTCTATCTGGGCCTTACTGCCAAGGCGACGTCGACGGTTGCGCGCGCGAGCATGGCGATCGCCGACGTGTTCGATGGCGTTCGCGAGCTCGGCCGCCGTGCGCGTGGGGGTTATGACAATGCCAATCTATGGATTGGCCCCGAGCTGCGCGAATCTGACGACTGGCATGATTTCTTACCGTCGGCCTACGCTGCCATCGACGCATTGGAACAAGCTGACAAGAGCGTCGACGCGCTGGTGCAAGCCGTCGCCGCCGACAAGCCCGAGGTTGTTGTCGACCTGGGTGATATCTCGCGCCGCCTGCACGAGCTGGCCGAGAACCTCAAACTCATCATTGATGGCACCGATGAACACTACGTGTATTCGTTGCAGGTCAATCGCAGGCTGCGTGCCGGCGGAGAGTCGATGACCGCAGAGCGCATCGACATTGGCGAGGCCTTGGCAACCGAGTGGCTGCCCGAGGTTCACACGGCTATCTTTGCCTCGGCGACCATGACGGTGTCCAAAAGCTTTGAACACTTTAACCATGCGGTCGGCCTCGATCGCATCGGTGCTTCAACATCCTCATCGCTGCACTTGGACTCGAGCTACGACTTCGATTCGAACATGGCTGTAGTCGTTGCGGGCGATATCCCCGATCCGCGCGATCGTGAGAGCTATCTTACGGCGCTCGAGCGCGTGCTGGTCGACGCCCATCTTGCCATGGGCGGATCGGTGCTCACGTTGTTCACCAATCGGCGCGACATGGAAGACCTGTACGCCCGCGTTGAGCCCAAGATGGCCCGTGCGGGTCTGGAGCTCAACTGCCAGCAGTGCAACTCATCTCCTCGTCGCCTACGCGACCGGTTTATCAACGAGCCAACCTCGTCGCTTTTTGCGCTTAAGGCCTTCTGGGAGGGGTTTGACGCCAGCGGCGAGACGCTGCGCTGTGTCATCATTCCCAAGCTGCCGTTCTCGAGCCCCACGGACCCGCTCTCGTGCGAGCGCAACCTGCGCGAAGACCGCGCTTGGGCGCGCTATTCGCTGCCCGAGGCGGTGCTCGAGGTCAAGCAGGCGGCCGGCCGCCTTATCCGCTCGTCGACTGATTGCGGCGTGCTGATTCTGGCCGACCCGCGCCTGGTGACGAAGGGCTACGGAAAGAAGTTCTTAACGTCGCTGCCCACGAGCTCCTACCAGCGCATCGAATCGGCGCAGATCGGTCACTATCTGCAACTGTGGCGCGCACGCCACGAGCGGCGGCGCTAAAGCGGACAGACGAGGGTTTTTGCCATATCGCACAGACGCTTTGACAGGGTGGGGTCATCCAAGATGCGGATGGCTCCGCCCGCTGCGATTATCTGGCTCAGTAGCCAACGCTCGGAGCCGTAATGCACGGTTACCGTTGCCATGTCTGCCCCGCTGCGCTCGATGAGGGTGATGCCGGCCCAGTCCAGATGCTCCGCCATATCGAATGGCATCAAGAGCTTTGCGCTACGCTGCGTCCGGGCAAGGGAATCGTGGAGGGATGCGACGTCCGGTGCGTGAGGCACGACGGAGTCTTCCGTCAAGGCGAGTCCCTCGATTTTATCCATGCGATAAGTGCGCTGCTCATCGATCGCGATGTCCCAGGCAATCAGGTATGTTTGGTCGCCGTTTGCCATAATGCGCAAGGGATCGACCAGACGCTCGCGTGGCCGCGCATCGTCCATCGAACGATACGAGATGAGGCAGCGAACGCCGTCCTGAATGGCGCAGCTCAGCTGCTGCCAGTGCGACCCGTGGTTGACGGTGTCAAAGACGCGCTGGTTATAGCCGAGCTCTTCGGGTAGAAGAGCGTGTCGAATCCGAGCTGCCGTCTGCGGCTCGATCCCCAACGATTCAAGTTCGTGGTTGAGCACAGCGCCCTCGGCGGCACTCAAGCGCAACGGTAGCACACGTCCGGCGTCACCGGTGAGGACCACACGCCCGCAGTGGCATTCGCAGATGATGCGCGCACCCGATTCTCGGTCCGCGAGCGTCGAGACGATCTCGAGAATCTCGTCGAGTGACGCCCCCGTGATGTCAAAGCGACTGCAAATCTCGTTTCGAGTCATGCCGTTCTCGCCGGCGGCGTAGAGGGCCTCCATGATGTCGATGGCGCGCGAGAGCCTCTGCTCGCTGGTGAGTTTACGCACGGGCATGCTCGTGCACCGTCCTTTCGATGAGGTGGTTCCACGCCTGTTTGAGCGATTTGGGGGCCATGGGCCTCATGCCGTCCATGGCGTGGGCCATGCAAAATGAAGCGGCGGCTTCAAGGTCGCGCACGTCAACGGTCCAGATCCATCCCGCATCGGTGTGTGCGAGCTTACCTCGCCCGCGCGTGAGACCGTTGATCATATCGATCTGCGTCTGAGGGGCGAATGAGAACGTAGCTGCAACGGGCGGTCGGTCGGCAAAATCGAATTCAAAGAACAGGTAGTCGTTGAGGTTGAAGTCCACAGGGATGGTGTAGGCCTTCGAAGGACGCCAAGCGCGAACGATACGGTCGCAGCGGAATGTCCTGATGTCGTCGGTGGCATTGTCGAGGCCGCAGAAGTACGCCACGCCCTCGCGCTCGAACATGCCGTAGACGCAGACGGTACGCTCTTTCTGCTCGCCGCGTCCGTTCTGATATAAAAATCGCAGCGCGCATCGCTCGGCAAAGGCGCTCCATACCGCATCGACGGTGGGAGAGCGGCTGATTGTCGCCTCGTCCGCCGTCGTCCTGCCGGTGAGGTAGGCAATTTTGGAGCGAATATCGGTAAGCGGCGCGGCAAAGGTGGAAGAGCCGGCCGCTAGCGTCTGGTCGATGGCGTTGAGTAGGATGTCGGCGTCGTCTGCGGTGATGAGGCCACCTGCTGCAAACGTGTGCTCGCGGTCGATTGTCCACGAGCTTTCCTCGGTCTCCTGCGCACCGGCGGGGCGAACCTCTTTGATTACGATGCCGCGTTCGAGCAGTTTGTCGCGATCGCGCCGAAACTTGCGCTTATCCGAGTCGATGTTGCCCGAGCCATATCCCAGGTCAGAATCCAAGACGATCTGCTCGGTCGTCAGCGGTTCGGGGGAGCTGTTGAGCACAAAGAAAAGATTGAGGATGCGCTGAGCCGTTTTATCGAAACTGGGCTCCGAATTTTCCTTTTTAATTGTCGCGGTCGCGTCGCTTGCCGTCATAGAGTCCTCGCATGAGAAGGTGGTTTGCTGCCATGATTTTAGTCCGATATGGAGATTAGGCTATATCCTTGTCCGCTCGGGGCGTTAAGATGGCCCGAATTCGGTCGTTTGCGCTCGCTCGGGGTATACTTTCGACTATATACGGTTCTAATGTGCATGCATTGGGCCTATTTGTCGGATTATGGATGTGGAGCGCACATGGCGAACACCCAGAACTATATTAACCACCTGCTGCAGAACACCGGCATTACGCCGGCATGCAGCGAAGAAGAGCGCTTGGCTGCCGAGGATATCGCTCAGATCTTCCGCAACCACGGCTTTGATCCCGAGGTTCAGGAGTTCAATGCCCCGGCGCCGAGTAGGTTGGCATTTGCCGTTACCGGTATTCTTGCGTTTGCCGGCGCCCTGCTGATGGGCATCGGCGGCGGCATCGGCTTGGTCGGCACCTTGCTGGCCATTGTCGGCGCCGTTCTTTACGTGCTCGAGCGCACGGGCCACCCCGTGGTTTCGCGCCTGGGCAAGACGGGCGTGAGCCAAAATGTCATCGCCTACCACAAGGCCTCGGGCCCACTCGCGTCTCCGCGCAACCGCCCGGTGGTCGTTGTCGCACACTACGACTCTCCCCGTGCTGAGCTGCTCGCCCGCGAGCCCTATGCTTCTTATCGTGCGCTCATCGCCAAGCTGTTGCCCGTTGCCACGGTTGCCCCTGCTGCCGTTGCCTTCTTGCGTATCCTGCCGCTCCCCGGCGCGCTCAAGGTTCTGCTGTGGATTGTCGCGATCCTCGCTTCCCTCGTTGCGCTCGCCAACGCGGCAAACATCATTTCTAACCGCTACATTCTTCCCTATACGTCCGGCGCGGTGTGCAACAAGTCTTCTGTCGCCGCTATGCTCGGCGTTATGGACAACGTTGCTCCCTTCCAGGGCGAAAACGAGTTTCCCGACGATGTTCCGTTCGATACCTATTTTGGGGAGCAGAAGCGTCGTGCCGAGGAAATGGCGCGCGCAGCGGCGGAGTATGCCGCGGCCCAACAGCAAAACGACTACGGCAACACCATCGAGTATGAAGAGCCTACCTACGCCGAGGACGAGTTCGGTCAGCCGATTGCTCCCGACGCTCAGGCCGAGCCCGAACAGGGCGAGGCTTTCGACGAGCAGATCGAGGGCTTTGAGGGTGCGTCTGCCGACGAGACGCTGATTGGCGCCATCGTGCCCGAGGATCAGAATCAGGCTGTCCAGGCCGAAGAGTTCAATGACGAGGTTCCCGCTGCCGAGCCGGCGGAGGAGCCTGTCGCGGCCGAGCCCGAGCCCAAGCTCTATCGCAATGCCGCCGGCAACATCCGCTTTGGTTCGGATGCCATCCGTGCGCTCGGAATGCTTCCCGAGTCCTGCACGCTCGATTACGAGGAAGGCGAGGAGCCGACGTTTGAGCCCGAGCCTGCCCCCGTCGTGACTGCACCTGCGCCCGTTGTCACCGTGGATGATGAGTCTGCCGCGGTTACCGCTGCCGTTGCCGAGCCCGAGGCGGTGTCCGCGATCGATCCCGCGGCAGGACTGGACATTTTGGCTCCCGCCGCGCCGGCGCAAGACGTTGCGGACGAGTCTGACGACGATTACGTTGAACAGCCGAGGCGCGTGTCTTACGAGAGCGATACTGATTTCTCGGCCGAGATTCCCGCGGCAACGCCCCATGCCGATATTGCATCCGCGTTCTCTTCGATTGGCGCCAGTGCTTCCAACTTCTTTAAGGGTGCGCTTGCAAAGGGCAAGAAATTCATCGACGACTTTGAGGAAAAGCGCGCTATCGCACGCGAGGCTGCCGAGCAGGAGGCTATCGCCCAGCAGCAGGCAGCCGAGGCGGAGCGTGAGCTCGCGGCACAGGAGTTCGAACAGAACGAGGCTATGCAGCCAGTGGCCGTCGATGCTGCCGAAGCTACGACGTCTTTTGAGCCCCAGCAGCCCGTCGATAGCACCATGTCGTTCGACGCCGCGCAGTTCGATGCCACGATAACGTTTGAAAAGCAGGGCACCGCGATTGCTGAGCCCCTTGAGGCTTCCGATGATCAGACCGCTGTGGCAAACGATGCCGAGGCCGCCGATGTGGTTGAAACCCCGGATGTTGCCGAAGACCAGGCCGTCGAGGTCGGCGCTGACGAAGAGCAGCACGTGGCGGTCGAGCAGGACGATTCGGCCGAGGTCGAGCAGGAGGAGGCTGTGGTCTCCGAAGTTTCCGAGGTGCCCGAGACGGACGAGTCGAGACCTTACTCCACGCAGATTTTCACCATGCCGACTCCGGGTGGTTCTGGCTCCACGGTTGCCAACGTCGCCCCCACTCAGGACGAAACGGTCGATTCCCTCATGGCGCAGATTTCCTCCCAGGCATCACCGCGTCCGCAGATGAATGTTCCCGATCCGGCGTCGGCTCCGTCGCCCGCGCCTTCCTCGTCTCCGCTGGCTTCGGTCCCCGATCCGTCGCTGCCGTCGATGAAGCAGGCAAACGTTGCGTCTCGCACGTCGCTGTTCGACCTTCCCGACCCCTCCGCACAGGTCAACGACCCCTTTGCTACCGCCCAGGGTCCCGAACCAACATCGGCACCCGTTGCGCCTCCCAGGCCCGTTGCGTCGGGCGCTCAGCCGATCGAGACCATTTCGGCTCCCGCCCCGGCGGCACCCAAGCCTCGCAAGCGCGGCCTGGGCGGCCTGTTCGGTCGTAAAAAGAAAAACGAACAGGACAGCATGAGTGATTGGCTGGGCGTCGAAGACGATTACGATGCCAAGAAGTCCGGTCGCGGCATCGGTTCGTGGGATAATTTCGAGGACGATAACGATGGCTGGAAGGGCGGCGCTACGTCTTCCGACGGCGCTTCTTCCGAAGATATGCTCTCGGCTGTCGCCTCTATGGGCGATGATGAGCTGCTCGGTCACGATATCTGGTTTGTGGCAACGGGCGCCTCGGACTGTGATGGCGCTGGCATGAAGGCCTTCTTGGCTTCGCATCGCGATAAGCTCCGCGGCGTTTTCTTCATCAATCTTGAATCCGTCGGCGCCGGTAGGCTTTCGGTGGTGACGGTTGAGGGCGAACAGCAGCTGCTCAAGGGCGATCGCCGCATCATGAACTTGGTCAGCAAGGTGTGCAAGTCGTTCCATGTCGATTGTGGCGCGCTCGAGATGCCCTATGCCAAGACCGATGCCTACGCCGCGCTCGAGGCGAGCCGCCGAGCCCTCACCATCGCCGGCGTGGACGGCACACGTCTGGCTTGCGCTCGTACCGAGGACGACCTGCCCCACAATGTCAACCCGACGAACATTGCCACGGTATCCGAGGTCGTGACCGAGGTTATCCGCCGTTCGTAGACGGAGCTCTAAGGAGTCAACGTGTTTTCGTATATTAAGCGCCATTGGCCTGTCTACGTGATTTTGACCTTGATCGCCATTGCGTTAGGATTTGGGGCTGCCTACATCGTGGGCGCGAAGGGCTCGACCCCCGCCTCCGCAATCAGCGAAGAGGTGGAGCAAGAACAGAGCACGGGTGCCGATGGGATTCCTGAGTCCGAGCAGGCAATCGTTTATGGTGGATCTTCGTCTGCAGAGTAGATACGGCGATTTAAATGATTGAAAGCGGGCGAGCCGGGGGACTGGCTCGCCCGCTTTTTCATCGCGCTAGCGCTTCTTTGGGATCGACCTAAGGCGAGCGAACCATAGGGCTGCGGTACCCGAGGTCAGGAGCGCAGTGATGCAAGCGGCGATGGGAACTGATCCTGTTGCCGGTAGGTCCTGCGGTAGGGTACAGCGTTGAATGACACGGTCCTCGTCATGTGACTCAAGTTTATCACCGCCGCCGTTGCGGCAAAGATCGACGCGTGCGCTGTTGGTGAGTGCAGTTTGGGGCGTATAAGCCGACGTTGCCTGCATGTGCACGACTGCGCCTCGAGCGTCTGCGCCAAGGATTGCATTGGCATCGTCAAGGTCGTCGTGCTCATCTTTGAGATCATCGCGGGTCCAAGAATCCGTATCGCTTCGAGTCGTAAAGTCGGCGGCTACCGCACCGTATTCAATGCGAATGCCCGTTACGACGGTATTGGATGCAAGGTCGAGTTCTTTCGCCTCGAGTGTGGTGGATTCCGTGGTCGAGACATCCGCCTTCCAGAGGTGCCAGCCGTCGTAATCGACGAGGCGGCAATCCTCACCCAGACTCTCTTTTACTTCGTCGGACTCAAGCCAAGGATTTTCGTGCCCATCGTCAAGCGTCGCGTTTGCCGGCTCATCGACGTCTGTCGAGTCCAACGGCGTCGTGCGATACCACACGTTGCACAGACCGTTGAGGTCGCCGATGGCGACGGGGGTTTCGATTGAGACGAATCTCGCCGTATCGTCTTTGGCGCACTCAAGATCATCGGTAATTGTGAACTCATCAACCCAAGTAGCTGAATCGTTTCGAGCGTCGATGGTATAGGAGAAAAGCCCATCCGTATTGGTTTGCATCGCGGCACGGTTTTTTCCATCGCCGTTAGCCAACAGACCCTTCCCGATAGGTTGGACAAGTTCCTGACGCTTGTCGACCTGTCCTTTGATCTCGATGGGCGCATCCTTCATCGCGACGGATTGGACTTCTCCCGTATCCTTTATTTCAAACGTTATCTCCTCGGCAAGGTCATAGGTCCGCGGAGACATCGTTTCGCGCAACGAGTAGGTGCCGGGTGCAAGATGTTCGATGCGGTGCGGCTTGTCGGATGAGGTCCAGGAGTCTATTTCGGTTTTATCGGGACCATATAAGGTGAGCTGTGCGCCTTTCACTTCCTGCTCTCCGCTTGCATCGACCTTGGAGATATCAACCTTGGTGTAATCGTCGGATACGTTAAGCCGTGCTTCCACAACGGGTGTTTTCTGGTCGGCATAGGTAAGGTCGACGATATGGTGCGTCCGGTCGAGTAAGAAGCCGGTCGGCGCTTGAGTCTCGACAACCTCGTAGCGTGCGGTGCCAGATCCCAGCGGGAGGTTGTCCGCGCGTGCTTCTCCGGTTTCATCCGTCGTGACGGTAGCGACAGTCTCACCGTCGAGCGCGGCAATGCTACCGTCGGGGCGTACGATATCACCCGAGGCACGGATCTCAAAGATGGCGCCCGCGAGGCTGCTGCCGTCTACGGCATCGGTTTTAACGATCCTGATGTTTCCGGTCGCGGCGTGGTCATAATACGAGGCGATTGCAACGGGCGTTAGGTTTATATCGGCGGGGATGTTTACCTCGATCTCTTCGCCGACAAGATAGGGCTCTTTGGCCGAGGTTTCGCGTACATAATAGGTGCCCGGCACGAGCGATTCGGGCAGTGTGACGGTGCCGGTCGCGTCAGTCGTAAAGGTGTCCATTACGTTATGTGCTGGATACCAGCATGTTTGTGAGACAGGTTTGTGATTGCTGTCGAGGAGTTGGAAGGTGAATCCGGCTAGGGGAACAGAAGCGCCTGTTTGGGCATCGCGTTTTACAATCTGGAGATGCGTCGACAGAGCGTGGTTGTCCACGATATATTGAAGCTCGGCGCCGTCGGAAATCTGATTGGCCTCGACGGTCCATTCCCCCGCACGTTTAAAACCCTCGGGGACGGTTTCCGGAACCTCACGAACCGTGTAGCCGGCGCGGTCGTATGGGACGGCTCCGTGGACACCGGCTGGTCGCTTGCCTGTGCCAAACCATGCTTCGGGCTGGTCTTTGGTGGAGGCAAAGCCATAGATGTTTGTAGTCAATGTGCCAACAACCTGCTGAGAGCTGTTACTGACAACCTCAAAGACAACATCTCCTGCCGGCTGCTCTAGGCCGGATTGATCGCTATTGCCGTAGTCCTTGAATTTGGAAATCTCAAGGTCAAACGCAATGGGGATATCGGAAACGCGAGATTCGATCTCGACCACGCCTGAATCGCCGAGTTGGTCGGCTCCAACGGTGTAAGACCAACTGTCACCGGAGGGCAAATAGCCCTCGGGCGCCTTCGATTCATAGATGGTAAAGGTTCCCAGGGGGACATCGGTGAGGGTAGCTCGACCGCTTTCATCGGTTCTGAGAGTTTGTGTCCATCCAGGGGTTGATTGCGATACGCACACGAATTCTGCTCCTGCGAGCGAAGCCCCAACTTGGGGGCCTGCATTCGTTGCGGCGTCGAGCTTTACAATGCGCAAGGTAATGGTGCCGGGTTGTTCATCAATGGTGACGTATCCGCCGTTATCCGTCGTGGTAAAGGCAATGCGATCGTGCAGGGGGATATAACCAGCTGGCGCTGTTGTCTCAACTAGGTAGTATGCCGTGTTGGGCAGGAGTGTTGCCTGCGCTCGACCGTTGCTGTCCATCTGGACGGTGGCGACACGCGCGCCGCTGGCGCTCTCAAAAACATCGAATGTTGCCCCGTCAAACTGATAAGTATTGTTTCCGCTGGTAATGGCAGCGTTTGCAGACTGCTTTTGGAAGGAAACAGAGACCGCCGGCAGTACATAGAGCATGTCTTGACGTTTGCTGCCGCCCGATACGGTTCCTATATAGCGCCGCGCGCGGTGCGGAGCGGCTTTGATGCTTCCTGATTTTGCGCTGTCGTGGAGCCACCGCGCAGCCGCCACGACTTCATTGTCGGCGGTAAAGTGCCCACTCTTGGTTTTGCCCTGAGCGGTCGTGTAGGAGTAGGTGCCGTCGACATGGGTAGTGCCGTTGAGCATCCATACGGCAAGCTGGGTGGCGGCGCGGGCGCGATCGGGTGAAAGATGGTAACCGCCAAACGACGTGGCGGTAGGATATCCGTGACAAACGATTGCCGCGAACTCGTCGTCGAGCCACACCCAGCCTTGATCAAAGTTGAGCCATGGGCCGCCCGGCTTGGTGGGCCCGGGGCGTTCCTGGTTCATGCAGTAGGCAATCGAGGCGTCTTGAGCTTCATATTTGCCGATGAAGAAGGGCCCACAATCATCGCTAATAGTACGGAAGCCGAGCTGGTCGTAGCCATCGACGGCAAATGCGGCTCCCGGTGCTAGGCAGCCGAACAGCAGGAAGAGGAGCAGGAGCAGCGGACCTGTTGCGATTGCGCTGTGGACAGAGTGCGTGGGTGCGTTGGACATGGCTGCTCCTTATCCCTCGTGCGCCGCATGGGGAGGTTGCGACGCGTAGGATGAGGCTACCCCCGAGGTTCATGCGGGTAAGTACCGGAAGCTGACCAAAAGCTTGCCCGATTTCTGACAAATCGAGCTCCTGCAGAACAATCAAATAAAAGAGCAGGTAAAAGATGGTGGGAAAAGGGTTCTTGAGGTCCCTATCTCCACAATTGAGATGATTTCCAGACGATTCTCCACAGCTAAAACAAGCATCCTCACCCTTGTATCGAACAAGACAACCGCGTTATACTAGCCAACACACAAGCGGGCATCGCCAAGTGGTAAGGCATCAGCTTCCCAAGCTGACACTCGCGGGTTCGAGTCCCGTTGCCCGCTCCAGTAAAAAGCACAAGCACGGCAGCGTCACGTTGCCGTGCTTTTTACTACCAAGCGCCGGGACTCGAACCCGACAGGGTGCGAGCGTAAAACAAACGCGAAGCGTTTGTAGCGAGCAGGCGAAGGCGCCGTAAGGCGCCTGAAGCCGGTGCGCGTCCGCGACGCGGACGCGCGGACGTCCCGTTGCCCGCTCCATCAACAAAGGAAGACGTGGGGACGGACAATTCGGCGGAGTTTCCCCAACGGCTTCGTGAATTTCGATATGCCCCTGAAGCCGGTGCGGATTTGCGAAGCAAATACGCAGACGTCCCGTTGCCCGCTCCATGGAGCAAGGAAGATTTCGGGAAAGATAGATTCAACTGGCTTTGCCCTCGCGTTTCCACGAATCCAGAGGTGCCATCCGCAGCCGGTGCGGATTTGCGAAGCAAATACGCAGACGTCCCGTTGCCCGCTCCAATTCCAAAATGTTAGGTTAATGCCTGCTGCCCATACTGGCACGCGCGCACGGTACAATGGTTGGGTTACGACCAACGTGCCAATAACCAAAAAGGAGCCGCTATGATCGATCGCTATACCCGCCCGGAGATGGGACACATCTTCTCCCTCGAGAACAAATACGCCATTTGGCAGGAGATCGAGGTCCTGGCCTGCGAGGCCCAGGCGGAGCTCGGCAAGATCGGTATTTCCAAAGACGAAGCCCAGTGGATCCGCGACCATGCCAACTTTGAGAAGGCAAAGGTCGACGAGATCGAGGAGGTCACGCGCCACGACGTCATCGCCTTCCTGACCAACATGAAGGAGTACATCGACGCCGATGTTCCCGAGGGCGACCCCAAGCCCAGCCGCTGGGTTCACTATGGCATGACCAGCTCCGATCTGGGCGACACGGCTCTGTGCTACCAGCTCACCCAGGCCTGCGACCTGATCATCGAGGACGTCAAGAAGCTCGGCGAGATTTGCAAGCGTCGCGCCTTTGAGGAGCGCAACACGCTCTGTGCCGGCCGCACCCATGGCATCCACGCCGAGCCGATGACCTTCGGCATGAAGTTCGGCTCTTGGGCATGGGAACTCAAGCGCGATCTGGATCGTCTTGAGGACGCCCGCAAGAACGTTGCCTTCGGTGCCATCTCGGGCGCTGTTGGCACGTACAGCTCCATCGAGCCGTTTGTCGAGGAGTATGTCTGCGAGCACCTGGGTCTGGTTCACGACCCGCTGTCCACGCAGGTTATCAGCCGCGACCATCACGCCTATCTCGCCGGCGTTCTCGCCACCACCGCGGCCACCTGCGAGCGCATCGCTACCGAGGTTCGCAATCTGCAGAAGACCGATACGCTCGAGGCCGAGGAGCCGTTCCGTAAGGGCCAAAAGGGCAGCTCCGCCATGCCGCACAAGCGCAACCCCATCACCATGGAGAAGGTCTGCGGTCTGTCGCGCGTCGTGAAGTCCAACGCCCAGGTTGCCTTCGATAACGTCGCCCTGTGGCACGAGCGTGACATTTCGCACTCCTCTGCCGAGCGTGTCGCCCAGGCCGACAGCTTCATCGCCCTCGACCACATGTTCCAGTGCCTCATCCGCGTTATCGACGGCCTGCAGCTGTACCCTGCCCGCATGATGGCCAACCTCAATAAGACCCGCGGCCTCATCTTCTCCTCCAAGGTGCTGCTGGCCCTCGTCGACACGGGCATCACCCGCGAGGACGCGTACGCCATTGTGCAGGAGAACGCCATGGCAACTTGGCACGAGGTGCAGGATTGTGTCTCCGGCCCCACCTTTAAGGAGCGTCTCGAGGCCGACCCGCGCTGCACCGTCAGCCAGGAGAAGCTCGACGAGATCTTTGATCCGTGGGACTTCCTCACCCGCATCGACACGGTCTTCGACCGTCTGGAGCAGCTGAGCTTCGAATAAGGTTGACCTCATTCGACCGCTTGCGGATACATTTCAGCCTTTGGCGCCTTGCCCGTCTTGGGTGAGGCGCTTTTTTCGTTGCCGCAGCGGCGCCAGGGAATACAATGAACCTCACCTGCAATTTCGGCGAAATGAGACGTGTGCCTAGACGTATCAAGCGAGCCGCCATCGTCTCGTTCGTGTTCATACTTCTTGTTGCCGCATGTGCGGCCGCCCTGACGTATACCGTTCGAAATAGCTCTTCCTCCTCGAATGAAGTCGACGAGGACCTCCCAGTACTCAAAATCGGCGTTACGGATAACGACCCCTATGTGTATGTCGACGCCACGGGCGATTACGCCGGCATCGATATCGATATCGCCCGTGAGGCCTGTAAGCGTGCGGGACTCAAGCCGCAATTCATCGAGATATCTTGGAACGATCGCGACCGGCTGCTCAAAAATGGTGATATCGATTGCCTATGGTGCGATTATTCGCCCTGTTATCGCGAGGATAAGTATTACTGGACTGAGCCGTATCTAGCCGTGACGGTCTCGGTTGCCGCCAAGAAAGCGAGTGGTATCAAGTCCTTGGCACATCTCGATGGAAGTAGGACCATTGCGGTGATTGCGGGCTCGGTGAGTGAACGTCGATTGCTTGCGGGGGATCTGGGGATCTCGCCGGACGTTCAAATCAAATCATATGGCTCTGCCGAACTCTGCAAAGCCGCTCTAGCCAAAGGATATGTGGACTGCTGGATGGCGGACGTACGGTCGCTTGACCGACTCGTCGCCCAGTACCCCGGCCTTTATCGCGTGTTCGCTGACAACGTTATGACGGTTGATCTGGGCGTCGCGTTTGAGAACAGCTATGAGGGGCCGTATGTAAAGTCTCTTAACACCGTGCTGTTCGACATGGACCGGGATGGCACGATTGATCGCATCGTGAGCAATTACGCGGCGGGGGCGAAATCATGATGAATGACGAGCGCCGCTTGCGCCGAAAGAACCTTGCCGTCATAGCCGTTGGCGTAGTCGTTAGCCTTGCCTTGTTGGGCATGCTGTATACCGTCGGCACGCATCGCTGCCTCGATAAAACACTTGGATTCGGTCAAGAGACCATGGTGTTTTTGGAAAACGCCTGTGAAAAATACGACCGATACGAACAAGGCAGAAAAACCGAGGCGACGCACGGTTTGGATGCCGCGGTCGAGTCGTTTGCTATGTTCTTACCTTCTGATTGCGTCGAGATAAATGACGACCTGATCGAGGAATATGTTCGTGTCGAGAACCTTTCGGGGCTATTGGTCATGGACGCCGACGGTCGCATGATCGCCCACTATGACGTTGACGGTCGCGACCCGCTCATGCTGTGGCGAGAAGAGCTCGCATCCTCTTCGGTCCAATCGATGTATCGAGGTTCAGGGGTGTCCTATTCTGATGTCCTCGAGCGCCGCGGTGTCGACTTTGCCGTGAGTGCCGCCCCGTATGGTGATGGCGTTGTGCTGGGATATCGATCGCTCGCAACTGAATCTGCCGACGATTATTCCTACACGATTGCCGATGTGCTCGTGAACAACACGTTCCACCAAGGTCCAACGGTGCTTGTGATGTGTGATGCGCAAATCATCTCTTCGAACGACCCGTCTGTCGATGTGTCGCTTGCCCGACTTCTCACGGACAGTGGAATTGATTGGAAAGATAAAGGTCTGACACGTGTCGAGTATCGGGAAGAGACATGGTATGCCGTGCGTGCGGCATACAAGGACTACCGCCTGTTTGCGCTGTATCCCAAATCCGAGGTCATGTCTGACAGGATCACATTTGTCGCTGCCGGCGTCTTGGTGGGTCTGGCGTTTTGGGTCGTGGTGTTGCTAGCGCGAAATATCGTTGACCACCGCAACTTAGCCGAAAAGGACAAGCAACTCGGCATCATCAATGCCATCAGCTCCGCCTACGACTCGACCTTCCTTTTGCATCTCGACACCCTCAAGATTGAGGGAATCAACATGTCGCCGGCGATAGCGAAGATATTCGCCGAACACAGCGAGGCGCATGACTTTATGGACACGGTCTGCCGAGATATCGTGAGTCCCGAAAGTCGCGAGGCGGTTGTGGGGCTCGTAGATATGAAGACGCTTCGCGATCGCATGGAGGGCGTGCCGTACCTGGTCGCCGAGGTGCGTGATTGTCGAGGCGCTTGGTACTCGCTGCAGGTTGTCCCCCAGCATCGCGATGGGCAGGGTCGGCTGGAGTCGGTTGTCGTGGCGACGCACAACATCTCGATGACCAAACATGCCGAGGAGCTGTCCTATCAAGATAAGCTGACAGGGCTTCGCAACCGCAACTATCTCGAATCGTGCGGGGATAGCCTGGTGAACGAGGACTTGCCGGTGAGCGTGATCATGCTGGACTGCAATTATCTCAAGCGGACCAATGACATCCATGGCCATGAGATGGGAGACGAGCTGCTGCGACGGACAGCGTCCGTGCTGCTGCGGGTGGCTGGTACGGACTGCCTGCCGATGCGCGTTGGCGGCGACGAGTTTTTGCTGGTTTGCCCCCATACTGACGGCGAGTCCGCGCTCGGGCTTGAACAAGACCTTCGTCTCGGCCTTGCCGCGGTGAGCGATGAGGTCCTAACGGTTAGCGCATCGATTGGTGTGGCGACCGTCGAGACGGCCGGAAATACGCTGGCCGATGTGTATCGCGTTGCCGACCACAATATGTATCGTGAGAAGCGTATGGTCCACGAGCAGGGCGCGGACTGCTAATCTTGCCCTCGCTCGTCCGCGCATCGTAGGATGTTGAATCGGTGCCCGCGACCATAAATCGGCGCGGGCGGGGATAATAGACTCCTGAAATATCTTTATGAGAGGGGATCTCAATGATTAGTTTTGACTACAAGCCGCAGGGCGTATGCGCTCGCAATATTCACCTCAATCTCTCTGACGACGGCAGCAAGGTGCTGGGCGTCGAGTTTACCGGCGGGTGCGACGGCAACCTCAAGGCCATCTCCAAACTGGTCGAGGGTGCTCCTTCCGATCGCGTGATTGAGGTTCTCGCTGGCAACACGTGCGGCATGAAGAAGACTTCCTGCGCCGATCAGCTTACGCGCGCCATCGAGGCCGCCCGCGCCGAGATCGCCTAATGGGCATTACCGACTACATTAAGAACGGAATATCGCGTCGCGGCTTCGTGCTTGGTGGAGCCACTGCCGGTGCTGCCACGCTGCTCGCGGGATGCTCGAAAAAAACGGGTACCAGCGATGATGCCGCCGGTGAGCCTCAAGTCATCAAGGACGATTCCAAGATCGTCTCGATTACGGATGAGTACGAGGCCGTCGACATCGACCTTGAGCCTGCGGCCTCGTGGACGCTGCCGCTGGGAACGCTGCTGTACTACTGCGATGGCGACTATGCCGCGGCAATGATGGCACCCGCATCTGCGCTGCACGCCAACACGCTCGGCGTACTCAACCTGGGCGACGGCTCGCTCACCACGCTTATCGAGGACCCCATCGAGGGCACCGGGTACGCGTTTTACGATGTCCGCGCCGGCGATGGCGTGTTTGCGTGGGTGGAGATGAACTTTGCCAATTCATCGTGGAAGCTCTACGCCCAAAATCTGTCAGGCGCCTCGCTTGCCGGTGATGTGGTTGAGCTCGACCGGGGCGGCAAGGACTACGATCCGCCGTTGTTCACGGCGTTCGGGTCATCAGTCATCTGGTATAAAATGCCTTCGGCAGGCGGCAATAAAACGAGTAACGATTCGTTTTGCTATCGTCGCTCGCTTGATGAATCTAAGGCCGAGACAATTTGGAAATCGACGGGCCGCTTTGCGTCGGCCCCACGCGCGAGCGACGGCATTTTGACCATCTCGCCGCGTGTCCGCAACGACGAGGGCGTCTACTACGGCATAACGGCAATCGATCTGACCGATGGCAACAACACCAAACGTGCCCAGCTAGTCCTTCCCTCGTCAGTCTCGCCTTTCGAGGCCGTATATATGGGCGATACCTTCGTGTTTTCTATCGAGGCGACCTATAGTGGCGTGGGCAGCCTGGGCAACATGGGCACGTATATCGGTAATGAGGGAGGGCCGTACCTCTTTCTGTCGCGCGAGCCGCTCGCATGTGCTGCCGGCAAGAAGAATAAATATCTCGTTAAGGTGCAAGCATCGCATTTTCTCATCGACACCTCTGCCAAGACCTATGGCTCGCTGCTGTCGCCCGACCGCGCTTTGGAGTATGGCGATTATCCAGCTACGGCGGGAAAATCGGACTCATTCCTTACGTACGCCACAGTGCGCAACAGCCAGGGTATACCCGAGACGGTCACCGCACACCTATTCTCTCTTTAAGCTTAGAGGGGTTAAAAAGGCGCCAACAGGGGAATAAACGCGTTGTAATTGTGAGTACCGCCCGCCGAGCTGCCGCGTCATAGCGGCATCCGGCGGGCTCAGGTGCGTTAAAATGGGCTTGTTCTTAGCTAATTGAGACAGGGGGGCCGTGTTATGGCTTCAGATGCAAAAAAGATTCTGCTGGTCGAGGATGAGAAGGCAATCCGTGACGCCGTCGCTGCCTATCTCGAGCGCGAAGGCTACTGGGTTGTGGGCGTCGGCGACGGCCAGTCCGCGATCGAGGAGTTCGAGAAGCATCAGTTCGACCTGGTCGTGCTCGATCTTATGCTCCCCAAGATCCCCGGCGAGCGCGTTTGCCGCACCATTCGCGATACCTCGGATGTTCCCATCATCATGCTGACTGCCAAGGGCGAGATCGAGGACCGTATTATCGGTCTTGAGCTCGGCGCCGACGACTACCTGATTAAGCCGTTCTCGCCGCGCGAGCTTGTCGCCCGCGTACGCGCCCTGTTCCGTCGTGCCCACCAGGCCGACGAGCCCGCCGTCGAGGTGCTCGACTTCGGCGATCTGGTCATCGATATCTCGGGCCACAAGATCTTGGTCGAAGGCAAGGAAGTCGATCTGACGGCTTCCGAGTTCAAGCTGCTCACCACGCTTGCTCGTCATCCCGGCCGTGTCTACAACCGTATGGAGCTGGTCGAGAAGGTGCTTGGGTACGACTTTGAGGGCTATGAGCGCACCATCGATAGCCACGTGAAGAACCTTCGCGCCAAGCTGGGCGATGATCCCAAGAAGCCCAAGTGGCTCTACACCGTCCACGGTGTCGGCTATCGCTTCGAGGCTCCGGCCAAGACCGATAAGTCGGACGAGAAATAGGGAAATCACATATGACACCTGCGCGCTTTGAAATCGGACAAAAGCACAAGCAGGAGAGCGAGGCGGGTTCCAAGGCTAGTTGGAACACGCCTCGTTCCGATTCACGGCCAACGATGAGCTATCCCTCGCGCATGGCACTTGCTTTTGCTCTGACATCGCTCATGACGGTATTGGTGCTGGTGGGCGTGGTCTCTGTTGTGTGGGGCACGGTCTTTTCGGATTACACGCGCTCCAATATCGTCGAAATCGCAAATTCCGCTGCCGAAAAGCTTGCGACGTCGTATGAGGAAAACGGCAATTGGACTGCGGGCGAGCTACGTACGGTCGCGACATCGAGTTTGGTGTCCGACGATTTGGGTATGCAGGTCGTCAACAAGAAAGGCGTTGTCGTTTATGACGACTCATGGCCTTCGGCAAGCGCGACCGCCGATGTGCGCGAAAATCAGGCGACGACCGACGGCACGAGCGGTAAGAGGGCATCGCATAGCCCGGTCTCCTCTGCCCCCACCGGATCGGACAGCGTTGCCAATGTCGAGATCGTAACGTCCTCCGGTGAGCATGTCGGACAGGTTAAATTGTGGGCGATCGGTTCCGACGCCCTGCTCACCAAGGCGGATTCTGCGTTTAGGGAGAAGACCTTTAACGCCATGGCGCTCGCCGCGGTTGTGGCCATTTGCATCTCGGTCGTTATCGGAGCGCTCATGTCGCGCATGCTCACCAAGCCGATCCATCGCATTACCAGCACGGCCAAGCAAATACGCGACGGCGATCTGTCCGCTCGAACGGGCTTGCGCGGCGACGATGAGATCGATCAGCTGGGAGAGACCTTCGACGAGATGGCCACCTCACTCGAGAAGGATATGAAGCACGAGAAACGCCTGACATCGGATGTCGCGCACGAGCTTCGCACCCCGCTTATGGCCATGCTCGCAACGGTCGAGGCCATGCAGGATGGGGTATATCCCACCGACAACGAACATCTGGAGACGGTTGCCTCCGAGACGCGCCGCCTGGCCCGTCTGGTGCAGCAGATGCTCGACCTGTCGCGTATGGAAAACAGCACCGCACCGCTCAACCTGGAGCCGGTGGATATGGTTCCGTTCGTGCGATCGATTGTGAATGGCCAGGAGCGTCTATTCGCCGACCGCGACCTACGCCTGCGCTTTGCGGATGAAACCCAGGGCCATGACGATGTCGTCGAGGCCGATCCCGATATGATCACGCAGTGCGTTATCAATCTCCTGAGCAACGCCATGCGCTATACCCCCGAGGGCGGCTGGGTCGTGGTGTCGGTGCTCAGCGACCGCAAGCACGTCAACATTGCCGTTTCGGATACCGGCATCGGTATTGCCAAAGACGACCTGTCGCGCATTTTCGGTCGTTTTTGGCGCGCCGACGCCAGCCGTGCCCGCGAGGCGGGCGGCCTGGGTGTGGGCCTTGCCGTGACCAAGCAGATCGTCGAGCGCCATCACGGCTACATATCCGTGGAGTCGGAGCTTGGAAAGGGTACGACTTTTACGATTCATCTGCCTCGCGAGCACACGGCGGACGCGGCATCTACTACAATGGAGCACTAGCTTTTCGCTATTCGGTGAAGGAGGGGTCTCGTCCCTGCCGCTCCGGGTTTGCGAAAACGTGCGGGAAAGAGCCCGCATTACTGTCGTATTTTGGTAAGGAGTGACTCACGTGACAACGATGGAGCGTCGTCCGGATTCCCGTGGCAAGGTTCGTGATATCTACGATGCCGGTGAAAACCTGCTGATGGTCGCCACCGACCGCATTTCTGCGTTCGACTTCATTCTTCCCGACGAGATTCCGTTTAAGGGAGAGGTGCTCAACCGCATCTCGGCATTCTGGTTTGATAAATTTGCCAACATTGTTCCCAACCACCTCGTCTCCATCGACCCGGCGGATTTCCCCGAGGAGTTTGCCGAGTATCGTGACTATCTCGCTGGTCGCGCCATGCTGGTCAAGAAGGCCCAGACGATTCCTATCGAGTGCATCGTCCGCGGCTATCTGACCGGTTCGGGCAAGAAGACCTATGACGAGAACGGCACCGTCTGCGGCATTCAGCTGCCCGAGGGCCTGACCGAGGCTTCCAAGCTTCCCGAGCCGCTGTTCACGCCGTCCACGAAGGCCGAGATTGGTGACCACGACGAGAACATCTCGTTCGAGCGTTGCTGCGAGATCGTGGGCGAGGACATCGCCACGCAGATTCGCGATCTGTCCCTCAAGATTTACAAGGCTGCCGCCGAGTACGCTGCGACCCGTGGCATCATCATCGCCGACACCAAGTTCGAGTTCGGTGTCATCGATGGCCAGGTTACGCTGATCGACGAGTGCCTCACGCCCGACTCCAGCCGTTTCTGGCCTGCCGCCAGCTACGAGGAGGGCAAGATTCAGCCCAGCTACGACAAGCAATTCGTCCGCAATTGGCTCAAGGCCAACTGGGATATGACGGGGGAGACTCCGCACCTGCCCGCCGAGGTCATCGATGGCACGTCCGAGCGCTATCGTGAGGCCTTCCAGATCATCACGGGCTCCCAGTTCACAAGCATGAAGGAGAACGCATAAGTGAGTACCCGTAGCGCCACGAACAAGCGCACGCAATCCCACGAGGTTACCGGGGTTGCGCGCAAGTCCGCCGCATCCGCCAAGCCCGCTCGCCAGGCAGCGAGCTCCGTTCGCGTCGTGCCGGCTTCGTCTAAGGCCCGCCGCAAAGAGCTCGAGAAGGGTGAGAACCTCGAGGGCCTCTCTAAAGAGGAGAAGCGCGCTCGCAAGGCCAAGCAGCGCGCCAAGGAGGATCGCATCTATACGGTGTCGAATATCCTTCTTAAGCAGGATGAGGACTACACCAAGCGCCGCCGCATCTGGTGGATCGTGCTCGCCATCGGCATGGTGCTCGTCGTGGCAATTTGGGCTTCGCTGTACTTCGCTCCCGCTGGCGTGGTGTCCAGCCCCATCCAGATGGTCGGCATCGTTTTGTCCTATGTCATCATCTTGGGCGACTTCATCTACGACTTCGTGCGCATCCGTCCCCTGCGTAATATGTATCGCTCGCAGGCCGAGGTCATGTCCGATAACAAGCTCAACGCTCTTATCGAGCGCTCTGCTGCCGAGGAGGACAAGAAGGCCTCCAAGAAGAAGTAGCGTTTGTATTCATACTTATCGCTAAGATATAAGGCGTGTCGTTTTTACGGCGCGCCTTTTTACTGTTCTATAGATAGATGGAGTGGCACATGATTCGAGCTGCCCTGACGGTCGAAGAAGCTCTGGAGGGCATGAAGGCCCTGGAGCCCAAGATTAAAAACTACGCGCGCCTGGTTGTCCGCAAGGGCGTAAACGTCAAGCCCGGCCAGGAGGTTGTCGTTCAGTCTCCGGTCGAGTGCGCGCCGTTTGCACGCGTGGTGGTCGCGGAGGCTTATGCGGCCGGTGCTGGCCACGTAACGGTCATTTGGGCCGACGATGCCGTGACAAGGCTCACCTACGAGCATGTCGAGAAAAGCTATTTTGAGCAGACGCCCGAGTGGAAGCGCCTGCAGCTTGATTCACTGGCCCAGGATGGTGCCTGCTTTATCTTTATCGAGGGTGCGGACCCTGCCGCTCTTAAGGGCATCGATCCCGCTAAGCCTGCTGCAGCTTCTAAGGCAAGGAACACGCAGTGCAAGGTCTTCCGCCGCGGACTGGACTACAATATCAACCCGTGGTGCATCGCCGGCGCGCCGGTCGTTGCCTGGGCGCGTGAGGTGTTCCCGGGAGACGCCGATGAGGTTGCAATCTATAAGCTGTGGAATGCGATTCTGCACACCGCTCGCGCCGATGTCCAGGACCCGGAGAGCGACTGGGAACTCCATGACGCTGCGTTCGAAAAGAATCTGCGCTTCTTGAACGATAGCCGTTTTGACTGCCTGCGCTATACCGCTTCGAATGGAACCGATCTGGTAATCGGCATGACGAAGGGCCATGAGTGGGCCGGCGGCAAAGGCGAGACGCCCGACGGCCATCCCTTCTTCCCCAACATCCCCACCGAGGAAGTCTTTACGTCGCCCGACCGCATGCGTGCTGATGGAATCGTCTATTCCGCCATGCCGCTCATTCACCACGGCAACAAGGTCGACGATTTTTGGATTAAGTTCGAGAACGGTCGCGTGGTGGACTACGACGCCCGCGTGGGCAAGGCGACGCTGGCAAGCATTATTGACACCGATGAAGGTGCCGCTCATCTGGGTGAGGTCGCGCTTATCTCCAAGAACACGCCGATCCGTGAAAGTGGCGTTCTATTCTATGACACGCTCTATGATGAGAACGCCAGCTGCCATCTCGCGCTGGGTGTCGGTTTCCCCGAATGCATCGAAGGAGGGTATGACATGTCCAAGGAGGAGCTCCTGGAGCATGGCGTTAACGTCTCGAGCACGCACGTCGATTTTATGATCGGCACGGACGACATCGATATTACGGGCATTACACCTGATGGACGTGAAGTTGTGATTTTCCAGAACGGCCAATGGAGTTGGGAATAGTCCCAGACCGTGGTACAATGCCACCCGCGGGCCGTTAGCTCAGCTGGCAGAGCAGGGGACTTTTAATCCCAAGGTCCAGGGTTCGAACCCCTGACGGCCCACCATAGAAAAGAAAGCGATCGACTCCGGTTGGTCGCTTTTTTGTTACCGGTGCACGGGTTCGAACCCGAAAGGGCGCGGAGCTGAGGAAACGCGTGAGCGTTTGCCAGCGCAGCGCGCAAGGCGCGAAGCGCCGCAGCGGCCGCCTGCGGAGCAGGCTGGACCCCTGAAGGCCCACCATAGACTAAAAAAGCGACTGGCGGATGCCGGCCACTTTTTTGTTGCCGCGACACGGGTTCGAACCCGAACTTCTCTATATATAAGAACGCTTGGCGAACAAAACCTGCCTTTTACCGACGGGAAACAAATAGCTGATGCTTTTGGAGTAAAGTGGCGCTCCAGAGATGACCGATGCCTTAATACCTATAAACCAGCTGGTCATCGCCAATACCAGAAGCTGCTGCTTCGAATACGGCCTCAGTGAAGCAACTGAGGGATCTATTCATTTGTGAACAAAATATGAAGTGCGCGATTCCCGCCCCGCACGCCCCTCCGGTCTGGCAATATATCTCCTTGCCGCGCGGCCCGGTCGAACCGGATC
>CATWBO010000018.1 GCA_958349055.1 uncultured bacterium | reverse complement strand
AGCCGTGCAACGGAAAAGAGCCGCCCTTTCGGACGACTCAAACTGTAATGGGGATGAAAAAATCATTGTGTACCTAATGATTTTTTCATCCCCGTCCCAGAAAAATCATCCTGCAGGTAGGGGTAGCTAAAAAAGCCCCGTCCCAAATTAGCTGCCCCCGCTCATCGACGGAGCGGGAGCCGGATCCCAATTTCCGCGCAGCATCAACCTAGGCCAATCGCTCGATCGCAAATGCTCAGAGCGGCAGGGCGGTGAGTGACGATAATCACCGTGCGGCCGAGCGCCCGCAAGCGATCGAGCATCTTGCGCTCGGTCGCCTCGTCGAGCGCCGAGGTGCACTCGTCGAGCAGCAGCACCGGGGCGCCGGAGTAGACGGCGCGGGCCACGGCAAGTCGCTGCATCTGGCCCTCGGAAAGACCGCTGCCGTGCTCGCCCAGCGGCGTATCCGCGCCTTGGGACAACGCATCCACAAACTCGAGCGCACAGGCGGCGTAAAGAGACTCGTCAAGCGCAGAATCCCCTTCCCCGCCACAATCCGCCAGCGTGACGGCATCGCGAACAGTGCCGCTCATAAGCATATTGCCCTGCGGCACGTAAGCGAAGGTCCCGGGTGCGAGGTCGGCGGCGACAATTGCCTCCACGACAGCGCCCTCGCCTCCGGACCCCGCGAACTCCACCTCGACCGCGCCCTCGCTGGGGTCTTCCATCCCAAGCGCGAGCATGAGCGTCGTGGACTTGCCCACACCCGAGGGCCCCGTCACGGCGACAAACTCGCCCGCGCGAACCTCGGCATCGAGGCCATCAAGCACGCGCGGACCGTCCGCATAACCAAAGCAAACACCACGAAACCGCAGGGTGGCAAACGAAGCGCCACAGGCAGGTCTCCGCTCGCCGCGGGCAGCCGGCTCCATGGCACGCAGCCGCTCGCAGCTGGCAGACATCGCCGCCGACTGCGGAAAGAGGCCCGAAAGGCTTGTAAACGGAGCACGTACCTGTCCCACAAGCTGCACAAGCGCCATCAGGGTGCCGTAGCTCACCCGGCCGGCGAGGATGCCCCAGCAGCCGTAGCCAAAACCAGCAAGATAGCTCAGCTGCATGGCCAGGTTAAAGACGGCGCCGGACGCCGCTTTGCCACCGGCACGCCTCTCGCGCGCGGCAAGCTGCTCGTCCATAAGGCCGGCGAGCCCCTCCATGACGCGCCCGGCAGCACCAAAGGAGCGGATCACCACCAAGCTCTCGAGCGTCTCCTGCAGCCGTGCGCGCATGGAACCCTCGGCCGCCTGCGCGGTGGCATGCAAGCCCTTAAGCCAGCGGCGCATGACGAGAGAGCCAGCCACGCCCAACGCACCCGCCACAACAAAGAGCGCGGCAAGCGCGGGTGCGACCGCAAACATCAAGACCAGCGCTGCCGCGGCGCGCACCAGCATAGAGGCGGCCTCGGGCACGATTGACACCACAGACTTGGCAACGCACGAGACATCCGAGGTGAGCACGCTCGCCACCTCGCCCGAAGCCCGCCCTTCCGGCAAGCGTCCGGCACTCATCACGGCGCCGGCCGCACGGGCACGCAGCGCGTTCTCCATGCGCGCCTGCGCAGATTCCGAGAGCCATCTCGATGCCGCCGAAAGCACCACCTGTGCCAAAAGCGCAGCCGCAAACAGAGCGAGTGCCGGCCAGAATGTAGCCGAGTCGTGCGCGACGGCGGCATCGACCGCCCACTGCATGAGTAGCGCATATCCCACCGCGATCAACGCCGAGGCGCAGCGCGTGGCACAGAGCGCCCACACCAACCGAACCTCGTGTCCGCAGACAGAGATCACCCAACGAAGGTCTCTCACCTGAGTCCCGCCTTTCGGGCAGCGCGTCCCAACGCAGCCTTTGCGCGCTTAAGCCCGCAGCGTACAGGCCAGGTCAGCAGCCAAACGCGCGCATAGGCGAGCCAGCCATGGCTATGCGGATCGCAATGTCTGTCACCGCGCCAAAATTCCTCGAGCCTGCCCAGAACGGCCGCCTCGGGCACATCCTCGACCTCGAGGCAGTTGTCGCCCAGGATCCGATAGCCCCCGTCAACAACCTCAATCACTCGATGGAGAATGTAGGCGTCGCCGCGCCGATACAGTGCCACATCGAGCGGGCGCAGTCGCCCCTCGCACGGCCGCACGACGATCGTATCCCGGCGATCGCGCAGCATGGGCCACATGCTCACGCCCGCCGTCGTGCTCACCCACACGCCGTCGCGTGCCAGCACGGTATCGATCCCGCAGGACGCATTGTCAACAGCTTGGACGCTGGCGTCGGCACAGGCTACAGCGTTGGACGAGCCTTCCTTCAAACGCTCGCCCATGCTATTCCTCGCCCTCGTGCATCACGGTCGAGAGCTCCGTGCGCAGCCGCGCCGTCCGTGTAAACGGCTTTACCACCAGACGGTACACATACACCCCGGGCAAGAGCCACGGCGCACGCTTGAGCACAGGGTATCCCTGCTGGAGTTTCTTGAGCGGCGGAAAGGCACGCTTGAGCAGATAACGGGCACGGGAGCCTTTCTTGCCGCCCTCGGCGGCCTCCTCCTCGAGCCGGTTCCGCACGTTGTTGGCAACCGTGCCGTACGTACCGCTGCCGAGCATATAGGCGAGCATCTGTTCCACATCCGACGTCAATGCCGCATCGTCGCCGGCAAGCGCGCGGCCGCAGGCATCCTTTTCCACCACAGCCTGGGCAACACAGCGCAAGTCGGCCTCAAAATCGGTCATTCCCAGCTTCTGCAGCTCGCAGTCCAGATACGCGCGGTCCATTGAGCCGCCCCAAGCACGCACGAGCGCCCACTCGTCGGCAAGCCCTCGCACACCGTGGCCCGATGCCGAGTAATGCTTGAACATATGCGCGATGTGGAATAGGTACGCATCCTCGCGCGCAAACTCGTAAGCAAGTCCCGATGCGCCCTCGACGCGCCGCGCCTTTGCCCATGGATCTGCATAGTACTCCCACCACGCAGCCTCGGAGTTGGCGAGGACGCGGTGCGGCTCAAAGTTGAGAAACGGCGCCTTCTCGTACGAGTCGTGGTTGCCCGTGCCAAAATGTGCCGTCGTAAACCCTTGGCCTTCCATAATGCGTCGAAGCTCGTGGGCATCGGACTCGGTCGCCGCAGTCACCGAGCCGTCCTCACGAATACGTCCAAACAAAAAGTCGTTGTCGCACATCCAACGCATCTCGGGACGTGGATAGGCACGCGACGTCACCACGCCCTTGAGCGGCAGGTGAGCGAGCCCGGCCTCGTCCATAGCGACAAAGACGGCCTCACGCTCCATGTCAAAGACCGCATGGCGCATGAGGTTTTGGTCGACCTCCGCCTGCCAACGCGCCCGCTCGGTCGAGTCGGCCTCAGGAGAGGAAGCGACCGCAAACGCACAGGTTGTCGTCACCGAGTTCCAATGCGCGAGGGCAAATAGGCCATCCCACGTCACCCCCATTGGCAGCGGGGCAGGCACCGCTCCGCGCAACGCGCAGGAGAGCAGGTGCAGGAGATAGAGCGATTGGTTGTCGAGTACAGATGTCACGCGGGACTAACCTTCCACGAGCCCGGTTTCGCGCATGCGCGCGATAAAAGCATCCACGTCCTGGCGTGCGCGTTCGGGATCGACCTCATACTTAGCCGCGATGCGATCGGCAATCGCCGCCTCGTCAAGTCCCTCCTCCACGCCGCGCCAGATATCGGCGCCCGTGCCGTTGAGCTTTACCATGCCGTGGAACGACTTGCTGGCCTCGCCCGTGGCGATGGCGACGGCCTGTCCGGCAACGTCGCGCATAACAAATCCCTGCTTAATCCTCATGCGAGGCACTCCTTACATAATTGTGGTAATCCAAGCCGGTTAAGCCCTCAAAGCTCGTACGGACGGCGTCCTCGGACATGTCGCACGCCAGCTCATACACCGGCACACGCGCGAGCATGGCGTCCAGGAGGTCGAGTGTAAGCACCGCGGTGCCAGCGTCCGACGGAAAGTAAATCTGCCGCATTATCTTATCGAGATTGGACGCGGCGCTCGCCGGGTGAATAGAAGATGCGCTCGGCTCGCTGCGGGACAGCAGCACGATGCCAGCGAGCGGGGCCGAGTCATTGCACTGCCAGCCCTCTTTGCCGGCCCACGGCGTGCCATAGACCACTGGCGGCTCTTCGCGACACTCCGGAATGCGGACAAACGGCTTGTCCCCGTTTATCACCCGCACGGCATCGCCCAGGTACTGGCACCACAGGCGAATATGAGTCGACTTGCCCGTACCGCTCGGTGCGGTAAACAAATAGGCACGCCCCTCAAACTCGATAACCGCGCCATGGGCCAACAGCCGACGCCGCTCGGGCAGTCGATTCGCAATCGCCCGCTGCACCGCCAACGTCTCCAGATAGGCATCGGTCCAGTCCGTACCCTCGGTGGCCTCCGCTCGCTCGGCCTCGATATCGGCCTGCGTGACTCTAACATCAAGATCGACACGAACTTCAGGGCCAGCATCACAAGCAATGTAGTCTCGGCAAAGTTGCGTAATCTGCGCATGCAGAGGATGGACCCTCACAACAAGATCGGCAATACGCATGCAGAAGGGGCATACCCTATCGTCAAATTCATTACTTGTTCGGGCAACACGGTGCGATTTCAACACAGACCCCATCTACTTGTAATAGCCCGTCCACTTAGAACCGTCGGGTTCCGTAACTTCGCCGGGCTGGTCTTCGCCGGCAGTATCGGTATTGTCACTTGGCCCATCTTGATTCGAAGAATCTTGGACATTATTATTCGAGCTATTTCCGCCACTATAGGACGTATTGTTATCTGCTTTACCGCCGGACTCATCCGCCTTCTTCGCTACCTTATTGGCATCAGCGGTTTCGGAACCGTTAGATGAATCGGCCGTATCGTTATTTACCTCATCATCCTTGCCTGTTGAGGCAACGTCTTCCGATTTTTCAGCAACGGTTTCGATGTTCTCAGCGGCCTTATTCTTAGAATTCACGCCCCCGCGGCTCATAGCAATCGCAATGATCGCCACAAGGAGAACAATCACCACGGCAACGACAGCCCAGATGATTTTCTTTTTTTGGGAAGACCGTCGCGCCATATGGCTCCCGGCGCTGTTCGTTTTCGCTATCTTCAACAATCAGTCCGTTCTTTATTAGAAGAGGGGGCCGCGCAGAGCGACCCCCTCTTAGCTTTTAAGGCAGCAAGACGGTCTTACTGCTGGGCGGGAATAAAGGGCGTGTCGTTATCCCCGAGGGAAGTCCTCACAACGTCCTCCGCGTCAACCTCAATAACAGTGAGCTCGGGTTCCGTATACTTTTCCATTTAACTTCTCCTTACTTGATAGTGGCTAAAATCTGCTGAGCATAATTCCGCTCGCTTGAAGACGCTCCCGGATTACCCAGAATCGCTTGGGCAACCGTTACTACGGAATGCTGGTGCGATGAGACTTCGGCGACTTCCACCGTCGTCCCATCAACCGTCTGGTACGTAAGATGCTCAGTCACATGAACGGTCGTTGAGTAAGAGTTGCTCGGTACACCTGTGAGGACGAGGTTTGCCAGGGCACTTCCGTTTTCAAACAGCACGCGCTTATTCGCTTTAACGGGCGTGCGGTCATTTGCGCCGTCATTCCAAGTCCACCAGCTATCGATGTACTTAGCGCCATCGGGCACCGAGGTGATGTATCCAAAGCGGAGTGACGTGGACTCGGATGCCTGAGGGCCGTCCATACGCAGGGAACCGCCCATGTACTTGATGTAATCGCCGATCTTCACGAACTTGGGGTAGACAGTGCCGTTCGTATCAGTCGAGGCACAGGGCTGAGTGAGATCGACATCCTTGTACCAGCCGGCAAACGCGTAATCGTCGCTCACATTAAAGTCAGCGTTGTTGATGGCCTTCCTGGAGCCGTCGGCTTCGGTATAGTCCTCAAGCTCGTAAGACTGGTTCGTTTCGCTCGCAACGACCGCGTAGTCTGAGAACCTGTCTGTCTTGAAGGTAATATCGCCAGTCCCGGGGTCCACATTGGAAGGCTCGATGAGCTTGAGTTTGTCGTCGTGAACGCGGGCGACCATGACCGCCTTGCCGGCGATGGACTGAGGGCTAACCCTAATCGTCACCGTAATGGGCTCACCGGTTTCTTTGACAGGAACCGTTGCGGTAGTCGTCGTACCGTCTGCAGCCGTGACCTCGGTCACCATATCGACGGAGAGCTCAAACGGAACAACCGTGGCGTTCGCGGCAGTGTCGGTGATCTGCTTATTGGCGGTCACATTCTGATCAGCCTTGACAACCAGCTTGACGCTAACGGAGGCATCCTGCTTCTTAGCCTCTTCAGCAACCTTCTTGACCTCTTCGGCCTTGCCCTCGCCACGCGTGTCGACCGTCATATCGCCGATCTTGGCTTCGTTCTTGGTCTCGTCAACCGTGGTGTCCTTGACCGAAGCAGCAGCCTTAGCAGCCGACTCGGCAACCTTCTTCTGCTCGTCCTTCTTAACGGTTACACCGTTGGTGGCAACAGAGCCAGAATTCTTGTTCTCTTCGCTAGGCTCGACCACTACGCCCTGCTGAGCAACGCCATAAGTGCCATTGCTGTTCTTAACACAGGTAAAACCCTTGGCGCAGCACTCAGCCGAAATCTCACCCGAGAAGGTGCCACCGGAAACTGCGGCGTTGCCGCGATTGTCCTTATCGTAGTAGTTGTGGATCATCGACGCGGCGCCGGAGAAGGCTCCCCCGGTGACCTTGAGGCTATCCTTGTCGTTGCCGTAAGAAGAGGTGAACAGAACAGAGGGCGCCGTGCCTTCGGCGGTAAAGGTGCCGCCAGAGATAGTCGCGTCACTCCAGTTCATGACGACATACTGGCTCGTGTTAGAGAACGTGCCGCCGGTGATCTCAAGCTTTGTATTCGACCCGTTCTTCACCGCGTTGATGCCACCGGCGAAGGTACCACCGTTAATGACAAGCTTAGCGTTGGTGTCGTCGGCATTGCAAAGGTTGCTGGAGAAGCCGCCATCGTTCTTGACGGTGGTGCCATCCTTGATGGTCATGGTTCCCTTGTTCTGAACCGTATACCAGCTGTTGCCGCCGTTCGCATAGGGATTAAGCGTGCCTGCCTCGTTGCTGCGCTCGAAGGTGCCGCCCTCAAGCGTCGCCGTGCCGGCATTGACCAAGGCCCCCTTACCGTGCGTCAGGTTGTCCACCGTGCCGGTCTTGGCCTCACTGGAGTCCGTAATGGTCAGCGTACCATTGTTGGTGATGGTATGACCCTTGACGTTGGTAAGCTTGAAGCCGTTGAGGTCGAGCGTGAGGTTCTTGCCCTTGTCGATGGTTATGTCCTCGCTAGTGTTTGCAAGGAGCTTAACGGTTGCGCCATCGGCAGCATCGTCGATTGCGCTCTGAAGACTTGCATAACCCTTATCACCAACTTGAGCGATGGAAGCGACACCATAAGTGCCGTCGTTGTTCTTAATGCAGGTTAAACCCTCGGCGCAGTACTCAGCGGGAACCGCAGAGGAGAACGTGCCGCCGGAGACGACAACCGTATTAGCGGAGTTGTCGAAAACAGACTCCTGCTTCGTCGAGGAATCCCAGGTGTAGGCCTTAATCGCTGCGTTGTCATCCTTTGCCGTGAAGGTTCCGCCGGTGATAGCAATCTTGTCGAGGCCCTTGTAACCGGGACGGTTGACGACGGAGATTGCCGCGCCGTCCTGGATGGCGCCGTCGTTCTCGGTCTTTGCAACCGGATCGCCCGACACGGTGATCGTGCTACCGGCGTTGACGTTCAAGCTGCCCGAGCATACCTGCGCGCCCATCGTCTTCGCATTGATCGTGGAGTTGTCGATGGTCAGCGTTCCGCTGCTGGGGAAGTAAATGCCGAAGCCGTTGGGAACGTTGAGCGTGCTGTCCTTCAGGACAACGGTGTCGTTCGTGTTGTTGCCGTTCGTCTCGATGCCACTCGTGGCGGAGGTAGAGGCTTCGACGCCCTCAAACGTAAGGGTGGAGCTGTCGTACTTGATGGTGCCGCCCATAGCAGACGGAATCAAGCCGATAAGCTGCGAGCTTACGATCTTGCCGTTCTTCACCGTAAGCGATGCGTTGGAATTATTGATTTCAAACGCCGCGGAGCTTGCATCGGTTCCGGTACAGGTCCAGGTGTGGCCGTTCAGGTCAACCACGCGAGCAACGGTTCCGGAGTTGAAGGCACTGCCCGTGGTGTAGTCGCGCAGCAAGGTGATGGTTTCACCGCTTGCAGTTTGAGCCTTGAACGCCTCGTCCATGGTGTAATAGCTGGCTTCGCCAACCTTGGCAAGATACGCCTTCGCTACACCGTACGTACCGTCGGCGTTCGGGGTGGCAGCAGAGCCATCAATCAGGTAGCGGGACGGGTCGGTGCTGAACGTACCAGCCGTGACTTCAATCGTTGCCTTTGCGGGGTCTTCAGCAGTGGTGCCCGTACTGTAGTCGACCGTCTCAAGCGAACCATTGACGGTGCCGCCGGTGATTGACACCTTGGCCGGCTTGCCCTCAACGCCATCGTAAGTCACCGACTCGATATTGCCATTGACGATGCCGCCAGTGATCTTGAGATCAGAACCGCTTCCGCCGTACGTCCATGTCGAAACATTGCCATTGATGACTGGAGAACTCGTGCCATCAGTTGCAACTTTAATGGTAGTGTTCTTCCAGTTTTGAATCGCGTAACTATTCGCGGAATTGATGGTGCCACCTGTAACGAAAAGGTTGCCATGGTCGCACTTAAGAACAATGAAGTTATCCTGCGTGAACGTACCGCCGCTAATGGTCAAACCCGGCACGCCAGGCTTGCTGTCATCGCCAACGCGAACAAGGGATGCGCCCTTCGTTCCACCGGCTCCACTGTCGTTCTTGACGTTGCCGCTCTGGAAGAACAGCCAGCCGTTATTGCCGCCCTGGACGTCAATAACGTAGTGGGAAGAAACACCGGAATTCTCTTTGGTGTCCTCACGCATGATGGTGCCCGTCTGGGCCTCGCTGGAGTCCTTAACGTAGACCCTGCTCGTAACCGTCAGCGCCGGCTTACGCTCGCCCGTGCTGCCGTTGAGAATATGACCGTTCAGATCAAGCGTGACATAAAGCGTGGAGATCGTAACGTTCTCTCTCGTGTCGGCCAGCAACTTCACCGTTGCCTTGCGCGGAGCCGCATCAATTGCCTCCTGCAGCGTGGAGTATTTAGTCCCATTGACCTCAGCAACTGCCGCATCCGCAGGCTCCTGGGACTCAGCCCCCTGCTGCGAATCATTGCCAGTTTGAGTAGTCGGCCCCTGCTCGGTAGTCGTCTGCCCATTGGCAGCGCCTTCGCTGGCGCCATTATCAGCCGAATCAGCATCGGCTACCTTCTCGGAGTCACCCCCCCCCGCTCACTTTCATTGACCTGGGATTGCTCAGTCGTGGCATCGTTAACGCCCACGGCATCGGCCAAAGCCGCCGTCGGCATCATCGATACAACCATCGTGGCCGAAACCAGCACCGTAAGTGCTTTGCGACCCAATGCAGATCTACGCATCCCGTCACCTTCCTTTCCGTCGTTATTGACGTCCGACATCGAGCCTCGAATGCCGGTGCAGCGCCAACATCCTAAGCGACTATGAGGGCGACCCGCGCCGATATGCTCGACATCGAGAGAAATCCCCTATAGTTAGAATCAATTTTAGGCTCACTGCGCCTAGACGGTCAATTGACCAACCCGCTAACGGTAGTTCTATTACTTGTACTTTACGGGATAAGCCTGCTTTATGGACTCTTTGCGAGCTGGCGCTGGGCTTAGCCGGCTATTCCACTCGCAACTTACCTTGAGGTTTGAGTTGTTGCCGTTTCGTTCGTTTGAGTCGCTTCGGTATCGTCGCCCTGTTCGCCCTCGTCCTTTTGGGCATCGGCGATGGTGGAGGCTGCCGCAACGATGCCTCTTTGGGGTGCAACACCCGTCTGAGTCTGTGCGCCCTCGACAACCTCTGTACCTGCATGGGCGAGCTCGGGCGACTTGAACATTGCGTCCAGGTTGGCACCGCCGCCGGCGTAGCCAAGCGCAGCGAGTGCGATGACGATCACTGCAACGACGACCGCGATCGGAACATAACGATGCCAACCAGCCGGATTGAGTCCGCTGCGGCGGGCCGCCCCGCGGCTGATGTAGCCGAGCGTGCCGTCGTGCTTGAGCTTGGAGCCCACCACGCGCTTACGACCCCACAGCGACGACTCGGCCTGCATGGCCAAGCGGGCACTTGCCGAAGGATAACCATATTTAGTGCGCTTGAACGAGCCGTCAAACCCAGAGGCATGCTTGCCCCACGTCACCGATGTCGTGCGTCGGTTAACCGGCGTGGCACTCCGCCTTCTGCGGCTCGGTTTTGTAGTCTCAGCCATACGCCCCCGCACGCCGTAACCAAATCGAAACAATAACGCTTTGGACTGTAGCACACGCATCGCGCGCGGTCACGGGCGCCTCGCTCAACGGTCACCGTCCTTCAGCAAGCGCCACAGCGTTGTACGGCTTATGCCCAGAACCTCGGCCGCACGGGTTCGGTTGCCGTGGAGATGGTCTACGACCAGCCGCGCGATATCGCGCTCGGTATCGGCCAGGGGTCGCAGGATATACAGGTCGCTGTCGAGCGTGGGGGCACCAAAGGTCGCGGTTTTGATCACGTCCTCTTGGGCGAGAACCTCCTCTGCCACGGTGCGATCCACCGTGCCTGCCCCCACCAATATATACAGTCGTTCCGACACCTCGCGAAGCTGCAGATAATTACGCGGCCACCGGTAGGCATCGAGCGTCTTTACCGCCGCGGGCGCCAGCACGGGAGCTGCCGTTCCAAACATATCGGCCAAGTACCCCAAATAGCGCGCAACCTTTTCCGCCGCGCCGCCCTGCTCGGCAATCGCCGGCGCCACGCTCACCGCGCAGGCCAAGCGTTCGGTCACAAAGGCCGCCTGATCGCTTTCACCGCCGCCCGGCATATCATTTGCCGTCAGTACCACGTGGCACCGCGCAGCAAGCGCCGCGCCGCCCATGGTGGACACAAGCTCGCGCAGCCGCTGGGGCTCAACGGCATGCCAGCCGCTCATGCACAGCGTCAGATCCGTCTGGAACAGCGGCGATTCGGGGCTTTTAAGCATATGACGCCAGCCGCGATCTGTGAGCTCATCGAGCGCGACGGACACAAAGGGTTGATCGGCAAAAGGGCCATCCAGATAGAGGTGCTTGGCAATCTCGACCTGGCCCGCGCCCAGCTCGCCCTCGAGCATAAGGGGCACGCCGCGTGCGTAACTCTCGGCGACGGGCGCGGCCACCGAGGCGGCGCCCTCGACGATGCCGTACGCACTCGATTCGTAGCGCGCCTCCACCTCGTCGGCGTTCAGCCACTTGATGCCCGCATGCGCAACGGCGCCGCGCACCTCGCGCGCCACGATAACCCAAAGAGCCTCGTGCTCTGTAGAAACCGGATGCACCGCCAGGCTCAGACGCGCGCCCCCGTGCCCCATCACCAGACGCGCGCCATCGCCCACCCGGTCGAGGCGCTCGGCAACAAACGCAGCCATATCCCGCTCGAGTGCGGGGTCGTCTATGGTCGAGATTGCAATGCCGCCACGCTCGTCGATCGCCAACGCCGAGGCCCCGGCAGCCGCCAGGGCCTCAATCATAATCTGCAGCTTAGCGTCGCTATCCATGTTCCACCCCGTCCTTAGCGCGGCGCCATGCCCGCCGCCCCTGCTGTCGAGTGTTTCAAAATTGAACGATATTGCTCACCAAACACTATAGGGCAGAAGCCGCCGTCCTGCGAGTATATGAGTTGCCCCGCATCGCCATCCTGGCGGGGCGATAAGAGCTCTTCGGGACTTATAAACCTGCGGACAAGCCATACCCGCAAGAGCTCCTATCGCTCCACCGCAGGCGTGCGGCCGCCAGCATGTGGCACGCAAATCGGCTGCCTTGCCTACCAGATTCCCAGCACGTGCTGCATTCCCAGGCTCATGCACGCAATGCCAATCCAGCAGCAAAAGCCCAGCGCGATGGGCTTGCCGCCCTTTTTGACCAGCTCGACGATATCGGTATTAAAGCCAATAGCCGCCATGGCCATCACGATAAAGAACTTCGACAGCTCCTTGATGGGCGCCGTGAGGGACACGGGAAGCTGAAACACCGTGGTGACCACGCTCGCCAGCACAAAGAACAGCACGAACATGGGGAACGCGCGCTTAAACGAGAAGGTATTTTTGGCATCGCCGCCGGCCTTGCGCGCCAGACGCATCTGCCAGCAAGCAAGCGCCAGCGTGATGGGAATGATGGCCAGCGTCCTGGTGAGCTTAACAACCGTGGCGCTCTCAAGCACATTGGCGCCGGGATGCATGCTGTCCCAAGCGCTCGCCGCAGCCGTTACGGACGAGGTGTCGTTGATGGCGGTACCGGCAAACAGGCCAAAGCCCTCGTTAGTCAGGCCGAGCATGCCGCCGAGCGTCGGAAACACGAGCGCCGCGATAACGTTAAACAGGAAGATGACCGAGATGGCCTGGGCGATTTCGCGATCGTCGGCATCGATGACGGGTGCGGTCGCGGCAATGGCGGAACCGCCGCAAATCGACGAACCCACGCCCACGAGCGTAGCAATCTTGCTCGGAACCTTCATGACGCGGCAGAGCACAAAAGCGATGACGAGCGAGGTCGAGATCGTCGCCACGATAATCGGCAGCGACTGGGCGCCCTTGGACAGAATCTGTGCGAGGTTCATGCCAAAGCCAAGCAGGATAACCGCATACTGCAGGATCTTTTTGGATGTATAGGTGACGCCGGCAGCGAGCGGTTCGCGACGATCCTTGGGGAAGGCAAGCGCCAGAACCATGCCGATGAGGATGGCAAATACCGGCCCGCCGACCACCTCAATCTGTTTGCCGAGCAATGTTGCGGGAATGGCAATGACCAGGCAAAACAGGACGCCTTTCCAGCGCTCGCGTGCGGCATGAGCCAATTGCATAGAGGATTCCTTCTTTCGGTCTGTTTTTTGCGACGGTTCATGATACGGCAACGAGCGGGGCACAGCGCTGCAAAAGATTCCATCGGGTAATTGAGTTACCCACCACGGAGAGCTGATTCGCGGCATAATAAACAACTGACATATGAGTGTGATACAACGGCAGTGAGGCGCTATGGAAGATTCGATGCACATCGGCGAGCAGGAAACGAGCCTACAGGACCAGTCCTATCACACCATTCGACGCAAAATCGTCTACCTGGATTACAAACCGGGCGAAAAACTCGGCGTCAAACAGCTTTGCGATGACCTGGATATGGGTCGCACGCCCGTGCGTGAGGCGCTGGTGCGCTTGGCGCAGGAAGGCCTGGTGCGCACCGTACCCCAGAGCGGCACCTATGTCTCACCCATCAACCTCACCCTTGCCGAAAGCGCCTGCTACATTCGCGAGCACCTGGAAAAACAGGTAATTGTGGAGTGCTGCGCCCGCGCCACGTCGGCGGGCATCGAGCAGCTCGACCGCGCCATCGCGCTGCAGGAAAAGGCCATGGCCGAAGAGGATCGCATCGGCTTCTTTTTGAGTGACAACCTCATGCATCGCATGATTTTTAGCATTGCATGCCGCAGCACCGTGTGGTCGTGGCTCGAGGCAACCAACGCCGACCTGGAGCGTTTCCGCTGGCTGCGCGCCGCCACGCAGGTTCTGGACAATCAGGACATCGTGAATGAGCACAAGAAGATCCGCCGTGCCATCGCCGGTCGCGACCCCATCGAGGCGAGCTTTTTGGTCAGCAAGCACCTGCACATGATGTTCCGTAACCAAACCGAGGTTCTCGACCAGTTCCCCGAGTACTTCGAAACCAGCAAGCTCCGCTAACCTGCCAAACCCACCACAGAGGGGACAGGCACCTTTGTGGTGGTTTCTCCGCACAAAAAGGCCCGGCTCCGTCTGATGCGGAGCCGGGCCTTGGTCGTTAGAACGTGCCAACAAAGGAAAACTCGATGCCAGTCACCAACAGCGAGCGAGCTGCATTTGCGCCAAGGTGGCGTGAAATGAGAGGGCGCTGACCTCTTGGTCGCGCCCTCGAAATTGAACGTCAGATTGGCGTGAATGCAGCCCGCGCAGCGTCAACAGGTCCGCCGTTCGGTAGAACGGCGGAACTAATTACTCCACGGTAACGCTTTTCGCCAGGTTGCGGGGCTGGTCTACATCGCAGCCGCGCAGGATTGCCACCTCGCGGGCGAGCAGCTGCAGCGGGACGCTCGCCGTGATGGGGCTGAACACGTCGCGGACAGCCGGCACGCGGATAATGCAGTCGGCGATCTTGTTGATCTCCTCGTCGCCCTCGGTGGCAACGACAATCACCTTGGCGCCGCGGGCCTTGCACTCCATAAGGTTCGACACCGTCTTGTCGTAGGTGGCGCTCTTGGTGGCCACGGCGATGACGGGGAAGCCCGGGTCGATCAGCGCGATGGGGCCGTGCTTCATCTCGCCTGCGGCGTAGGCCTCGGCGTGCAGATAGCTGACCTCTTTGAGCTTGAGCGCGCCCTCGTAGGAAATGGCGGCACCCATGCCACGGCCGACGAACAGCGCCGACTGCGCGTCCTTGCACAGCAGGGCGGCCTCGTGCACGGCTTCGGCCTGCGTGTCCAGGATCCACTGGATCTGCTCGGCGGTATCGGAAAGCTCGCGGAACATCATGCGCGTCTGCTTGGTAGTCAGGCGGTACTTGACCTGTGCCAGCAGCAGGGCCAGCAGCGTGAGGCTCACGACCTGGCCGATAAAGCTCTTGGTCGAGGCGACCGCGATCTCCTTGTTGGCCTTGGTGTAGATGACGCCGTCGCTCTCGCGCGCCACGGGGCTGCCCACCACGTTGGTGATGCCGAAGACCTTGGCGCCCTTGATGCGCGCGTCGCGGATGGCGGCGAGGGTATCGGCGGTCTCGCCCGACTGGGACACGGCAACGACGAGCGTCGTCGGCGTGATAATGGGGTTACGATAGCGGAACTCGCTAGCCGCCTCGACCTCGGTAGGGATGCGAGCCCAGCCCTCAATAAGGTTCTTGGCAATGAGGCCGGCGTGGTAGCTGGTACCGCAGGCGATCACGTAGACACGGTCGATATCGTTGAGCTCCTCGAGGGACAGGCCCAGCTCGTCGATGTCGAGCTCGCCGGCAGGCGTCATACGGCCAACCAGCGTGTCGCGCACGACGCGCGGCTGCTCGTGGATCTCCTTGAGCATGAAGTCGGGGTAGCCGCCCTTTTCGGCCATGTCCAGATCCCAGTCGATGTGGGTGACCTTGGGCTCGATAACGTTGCCGGCCTCGTCGGTGTACTCGACGCCCGCGGGCGCAAGCTTGGCAAACTGGCCGTCCTCGAGCACCACCACGTCGCGGGTGGCGTCGATGAGCGCGATGACGTCGGAGGCGACATAGGCGCCGGTCTCGCCCGCGCCGACGACGATCGGGGAATCCTTGCGGGCCACGGCGATTACACCGGGCTCGTCGGCGCACACGGCAGCCAGGCCATAGGCGCCCACCACGTGGGTGCAAGCCTCGCGCACGGAGGCCATCAGATCGTGCGTCTCGGCATAGGCTTCTTCGATCAGATGCGCGAAGACCTCGGTATCGGTTTCGCTCTTAAAGTGATGGCCACGGCTCTCCAGCTCCTCGCGCAGCTCGGCGAAGTTCTCGATGATGCCATTGTGAACAATGGCAATGCGGCCGTCACAGCTCGTGTGAGGGTGCGCATTGGCGACGGAGGGTTTGCCGTGGGTGGCCCAGCGGGTGTGGCCGATGCCGCAGGTAGCGTCGCTATCGATATTGGAAAGCTCGCTCTCCAGACCCGCAACCTTACCCACGCGGCGGATGACGTCGAGGTGCGCCGCGGCGCCCTCGCCCACCTCGAGCGCAACGCCCGAGGAGTCATAGCCGCGGTACTCCATGCGCTTAAGGCCTGTGACCAGGATGTTCTTTGCAATATCAGAGCCGGTGTAGCCGACGATTCCGCACATAGGATAAATCCCTTCGTTCGCGTGACTGCAAGACGTCCACGCACAGGGGGCGCTGAGACGTATAACGTTCGAGTATTGTACTCACGCAAGCGCAAGCTGATATACCAGAAGTGGTATCTTAAACTGGATACCACTCGATTCACACATGCCCAAACCACCACGAAGGGGACAGGCACCTTTGTGGTGGTTTGGACGGCGGCCCGTTCCGGCGATTTGTCTCAATCTGTAACATCTAGGGCCCCGAAAGCGGGCTTACTGTTACAGATCGAGATTTTCCGTCCGACCTCGACGTTTTGTCTCAATCTGTAACAGGTAGAGCCGGTTTCACCGTCCAGATGTTACAGATCGAGACAATTGAAAGCCGGGACAGCAAAAACCACCACAAAGGTGCCCGTCCCCTTCGTGGTGGTTTTTCCTAAAAGGTTTGTTTGGGAAAGGTTGTTGCGAGCGCTGCGACAGCGAGGCCGGCCACCACGTAGAAGGCCGTGGCCGCCGACTTTGCGCGAACCTCGGCGTTGTCCGCCAAGAGCTCCCCCTGCGCCTCGGGTGCAACGCCCATCGATTCCAGGCGCGCCGTAAACGCGGTGTCACTCTCGTAGGTATAAACAACATCTTCGAGCGCCGCTTTACTCTGCGTGTCGACCACATTACTCGCATCAATACGCGCATCGAGGCCGGTGTTGACGGCGATAAGCAGGACCGAACCCATGGCGGCAGAGCCCAACGCGAGACCTAGGTTACGCGCCGCACCCTGGATGCCGCCCGATTGCTGGGCATCACTCGGCGGCACGGCGGAGGCGACAATGTTGTTGGCCTGCGAGTTCACCAGGCCAACGCCCACGCCACCAAAGAGCGTGCCGACCACCATAATGGGCGTCAGCTCGGACGCACGCACGCCAAACGCCATGCTCACACAGGCCGCCGCCATAAAGACATAGCCCGTACGCACCACAGACCAAGGCTTAAGCTGCGGAAACTTGCGCGGCACAAACATTGCGAGCACCAGCATGGGCACACCCGAGATGATGCCCAAAAGCGCTGTCTGCATGCCGCCAAGGCCAATCACAAGCTGATAGTACGAGGTACCGACCAGGCCCTGAGCGCCCATGTAGAAAAATGGCAGGGCAATGGCCACAACGCCGGCTCGAACGGTGGCGTTGCGCACAAAACTCGACGGCAAAATCGCTATGCCGCGGGTGCGCTCCATCCAGCGCTCGACCGGAATCAATATCACCAGCAATAGCAGGCCGACGCCGACAATAGGCAAAGCAGGAGAAATACCGGCAATCGCAAAGGGAGCCTGCGGCAAGGGAGCAAACACGCCCCACGTCGAAATGCGAGAAAGACCGCACATGACAGCGAACAGCCCCAGCGATGCAATAACCGCCCCCGGCGCGTCAAACTTGCCCGCATGCAGTCCACCACCCGTCGGCAGCTTTGTGCTCGCAACGAGCGGTGCGACAAAATAGGCAGCAAGCACGCCAAAGGTCACGCGAAAACCTGCGATATCGACCAGAATGCCCAGCGCGATAGGAATAATCGTCGCAAGCGCCGCCGATGCGGCGATCACGCCGTACGCCTGCTTGCGCTCCTCGCCTTCGTACAGCATGGACACCATGCCGAGCACCGAAGGGATAATGAGGCTTGCGCCCAACCCGACCATCAGTCGGCCACCCCAAATAAGCAACTCAATGCTCGGCGAAAACGCGCATAGCAGCTCGCCCACCACGGCAAGCACCAATCCAGCGCGGAAATTACGGCACCACCCGATAACCATGCCGAGCAAACCGCTCGCAAGCATAAAGGTTCCCGCCATAAGCGAATAAACCGTGCTCGCCATCTGCACGTCGGAGAGCGGACATCCAAACACGCGCATCATCTCGGCCATGGCGACCGAAAACGCGCCGTTGTCTGCCGATGTGCCCACTTGAGCGCATGCCAGCACGATCAGCGGCGCCAGACGCGCCAAACGAGAAGGCGCCGTGTGCTCCATCCCCGACCTCGAAACCGCGCGATTCATGCACATCACCATCCGCTTTTTTCATTCCGTATATACGGCAAGGATTTAAAACCAACCCTTCCCCTACTCATCATAAAAAATGCGTATCATGACAGGTGCCACGCTCTTTTCCAGATATACGGCAAATCGAGCTTTCTCACGACCCTAGGGAGCCCCATGAGCATCAATCAGCGACAAGCAAAGCTGCTTAAAATCCTGCTCGGCCAGGAGGGCTACACCCCCACAGTCGATATCTCCGATGCCCTTGCCTGCTCGGAGCGCACCATCCGCAACGACATGCGGGCCGCCAACGCCTTCCTCGCCGAGATGGATATCCGGGCCGCCATCGTCTCCAAGCGCGGCAACGGCATCCGCATCGATGGCGACAGCACGCAGCGCGGTCAAATCTCCGACATCATCAAGGAACGCTCGCTTTCCATGGACGCCGGGCTTGACCGCTTCTATCGCGGCATGCTGCTGCTCACCTGCGACTACCGGCACCAATACACCACCGAATCGCTTGCGCGTGCCATCCTCACCAACAAACAGCAGGCCCAAGACGACCTGCACATGTGGAACGAGCTCATGACGCCGTTTGGAGCCCAAATCGTACGCGGGCGGCGCATTACGGTCGAGGGCCCCGAGGAGTATATCCGATTCTTCGTCGTCTATTATCTGTTTGAGCTCGCGTCGACCGCCATGAAGCGCCGCATTGAGCCGCAGCTCTTTGGCGGCAACGAGCAATTCTTCAACGACCTCATCGCATACGTCGAGCGCGAGAGCCATACGCTCTACACCGACAATGCCCGTCACCAACTTGCCGTCTACCTGCAGATTATGGTCCTGCGCATTCTTAAGGGCAAAGAGGTCGGCGGCTACACCTCGGCGATTCCCGTTGTGTACGACGACGTCGCCAACCGTATTGAGCAGCACTTTGGCATCGAGGTCTCCGCCAACGAGCGCGGCATCATCCGCGACCTCTTTACGGTCTCCACGCGCCGCTGGACGCCCGAGTTCCAACGCACATATCAGCCCACGCCCGAGGCGGCGCGCCTCACCGAGGAGTTATTCTGCGCTCTCAGCGAACGCTTTGGCACGCGACCGCCGCTTCATCTTGAAAAGCCCTGCGCTGCGCTCATCGAAGCCGGGCAGACTCACATGCGCCACGAACGCGCCATCTCGCTGCCCCAGGAAAACACCTGGACGGTGCGATACGAAAACATGGCCTCGTTTATGCGCCTGTCCGAGGTACTGCGCGATGCGCCCGGCCTGTCTGGGCTGAATCTATACCAGACCGATGTGACGCGCCTGGCGATGCTGTTGCTCTCGTATATGGACGGCCTGTCCTCGCACGACCAATGGCACGTCGGACTCGTGGTCAATTGCGGCATTGAGCAGGTCTTCTATGCACGCGATCGACTGGAGCGGCTCATTCCCTGCATGCGGGTCGCGCGCGTGCTAACCGAAACAGAGGTCGCCGAGATTGAATCAGACCCCAGGCACAGCAGCCTCGACTTTTTGGTCTCATTCGACCCCATCAAAACGACGCTTCCACTCTGCGTGCTGAGCAATGCCATCGATGACGCCGATCGCAGCCGCATCGAGCTGCTGCTCATGAAGCTTGGATGCCCCCACGCACTCGACGACGCCCCACTTGCCGGCGGTCTTCCCGAGCGCGAGCTCGATATTTCGCATGCGCGCATGCTCACGCGCACTCTTCACGCTGCACTTGTCGAAGACGGCCTCTGGCGCGGCACGCTCTCCGGCTTCTCGAACACCTTCGAGATGCTGTCATTTACGCACGGACCTTGGCTCTTGCTGACCGTATGCTCCCAAGATGTCACTCAAACCGGGGCCGTGCATTACCGCGTGGAAACACGAGTTGGCTTTACTGGCGACCGCCTGCAACACATCCTGGTGCTCTGCGTCGCCCCAGGCGATGAGCGCGTCCTCACTCCGGCCACGCAGCGCTTCCGCAAGCTCGCATCCGAGGCCGGCCTCAAACGGTAGACAGCATGGGCGCCCGTCGCGCGTGCCCATGCAAGCCTTCAAAATACGCCTAGACGCAAAGAACCCGTGGCCGCCCCTGCAGCCACGGGTTCTCCTTTATCGTCTACGGCAAAGCCATGGCGAAACTAGTTGCGAGTCCAGACGGTCTCGCCCTCTTTGACCGTCTCGAGAACGCGCAGGTTGCGCACCTCGTCGAGCTCGATCTTGAGCGGATTCTTCTCGACAATGCAGAAGTCGGCCAGCTTACCGGCCTCGAGCGTGCCCTTACGGTCGAGCTCACCATACTGGAAAGCGCCGTTGACCGTGATGGCCCTCAGGCCATCGTACACGCTGATCTTCTGATCCTCGTCCAACTGAGCGCCGCCCTTGGTGACGCGCTTGGCGGCGCACCACACAGCCTCAAAGAAATTGGGGCGCAGCACCGGCGTGTCGGTGTGGAAGGTAAACGGCAGGCCGCACTCCAGAGCGTCATGGCAGGCAGACACGCGGCCGCCGCGCACGGGACCGAAGTTCTTAAGATGCACGTCGGCCCAGTACCAGATATGGCTGGCGAAGATCGACGGGATCATGTTGATCTCGGCCATCTGCTCGTACTGATCGCGACGGGCAGTCTGGCAGTGAATCATGACCGGGTGCAGGCTCGCCTTATCGGGATTAGGCGAATCCTCCAGCGCACGCTTGTACACGCGCAGGTACTGGTCGGCAGCCGCATCGCCGTTGGTGTGGGCGAGCAGCTGATGATTGCCGTCGATGGCCTTGCGCATAAAGTCATACGCGGCCTTGTCGGTCATGGTGCCATAGCCGCAGTAACCCTCGCCCTCATCGCCGGGAGTGTAGGGCTCGGTCATCCACGCCGTACGACCCTGGGGAGAACCGTCAAAGAACATCTTGAGGCCGCCGATGCGGAAGTGACCGGTGTAGCTCTGCGAGACAAAGGACTCGTGGTCGGCCAAGATCTTGTCGACATCCTCGCCGTACATGGGATAGCTCACGACGTCCATCTTGAGCAGGCCTTTTTGGGCAAGGCCGCAGAACAGTGCTGCGAAGTCGGCGGTGGTAGCACCCTCTTGGCAGGTGGTGATGCCGTTTTCGAGGTAGATGTCCTGCATCTCGCCGATCATGACATCCATGTCCATCTTCTGGCGCGGCTGAATCACGGCAAAGACCGGCCACATAGCACCCGGCTCCTCGCAGTAACCGTCCGGCGTGCCGTCGGCCTCGCGACCGTAACGAGCGCCCTCGGGATCGGGGGTCTCGGCGGTAATGTTTGCGAGCTCGAGCAGCTTGGTGTTGGCAACGATCATATGGCTCGAAGCGTGGACGGCGATAACCGGAATGGTCTCGCTCACGCGGTCGAGCACGTGACGGTTGGGGTGCTCATACTCGGCCAGGGAATTCTGGTCGTAGGACACGCCCATGATCACGCCGTCCCCGCCAATGCCGCGCTGCTCGGCAAAGGTGGCCAGGCGCTCGACGATCTCATCGAAATCCGCCGCACCATTCAGGTCGGCAGCCACGATGTACTGCGTGCAGCCAGAGATGTGGCTGTGGGGATCGATCAGACCGGGCATAAGACAGGCACCGTCAAGGTCAATCTCCTCGGCATCCCCGGCCTGGGCGCGGGCCTCCTCGAGCGAGCCGGTAAACGCGATGGTGCCGTCGTCTGCAACCAGCAGGGCCTCAAACGTATCGCCCTCGCCGGTCATGGGAACAAAGTCGCCGTTAAAGTACAGCTTCTTCATGACCTACTCCTCCTCTTTGGAGAACTTCTTGATAGCAGGGGTGGTGGCCAGGCCAAGCACGATGATGGCAGCGCCCACGTAGTAAGCGAAACGCGTGGAGTTGAAGCGGGACTGGGCGTTGATCTCGACCAGGGCGTCGCGCTCCTCATCGCTCATATCGATGTCCTCAATAGAGGCGCGGAAGTTCTCATCGGAGACGAGGTCGATATTGCGCTCGGAAATCGCGGCGACGGTGGACTCGGAAATGCGGGAATCGTTAGCGGCCGCGTCCTTCACGGAGTTGGTGATACCAAAGAGCAGCACAGCACCCAGCAGGGCAATGCCGATGGCCTGACCAACGTTACGCATGGTGGTCTGAATGCCGCCGGACTGGGAAGCGTCGCGCTCGTTCACGGCAAGGGCGACAACGTTGTTGGCCTGGGCGGAAACGATGCCGGCACCCGAGCCGGCAACAACGCAGCCAATGAGGATGCCCGGCATGGAAGCAGCGTCGAGCGTAACGGAGAACGCCATGATGATCAGGGCGGCGGCAAGGGTGAGGTAGCCGACCTGGATGACGCGACGCGGGTTAGCCTTCGGCAGGAACTTGGGGATACCGATGGAGAAAGCGAAGGTCGGAACGCCGACGACGATGGAGAGCACGCCAACGATAGCCGGAGACCAGCCGGCAACGAGCTGCAGGTAGGGGGCCATCAGGATGGACTGAACGCCCATGAAGAAGAACGTGATGGCGGAGGCGGCGAGACCGGCGAGGACCTGCGGGGTCTTAAGGAAGGACTGGGGCAGCAGGGCAAAGCCGTTCTTCTCCTCGACCTTCTTCTCGACGTTGATCATAACGATGAGGATGATCACGCCCAGGATGGCCATGGGCAGGCAAGGGGAGATACCGGCGATGGTGAAGGGGCAGGCCGGGAAGGGCTCGACGAGGCCCCAAGCGGAGATGCGGGACACGCCGACCAGGAACAGGAACAGGCCGGTTGCGGCAAGGGCAACGCCGACGCCATCGAACTTGAGCTTCTCATCGGACTGCTCGATCTCGGGCAGCTTGAAGGACAGCAGGAACACGAGCACGAAGTAGGCGGCGAGGACGAAGAACGTCACGCGCATGCCGGCGGCCATGAGCACAATCGAAAGCAGCAGCGGCAGCAGGGCGGAAAGACCAGAGGCGGCGCCGATGCAACCAAAAGCAAGGACGCGGTTCTTGCCGTGATAGATCTTGGGGACGAGGCCCAGAACCGAGGGAATCATGAACGAGGCGCCGAAGCCCACGAGGGTGCGGCCGCCCCAAATGAAGATGGCCATATTGGGGGACATGGCGAGCACGACCTCGCCGGCGGCGCACAGCAGAGCGCCCATGCGGAAGTTCTTCTTCCAGCCGATGATGGTACCCATCATGCCACCGGCGATCATGAAGGCGCCGGCCATGAGGGAGTAGACCATGTTGGCGAGCTGGATATCGGCGGTGGTGGCGCCGAGGTCCTGCGTCAGAGCGGTTGCGGCGAGCGAAAGGGCGCCGTTATCGCCCGAGGTGCCCATCTGGGCCAGGATCAGAACGAGAACGGGGAGAAGCATAAACTTCTCGGCACCCTTCTCCTCTGCCACAGCTTTAGCTTTAGCCATGTGTTGGTTCCTTTCTTTTCCGTTTCACGCGGACATCGAACCCCTTTGACCCGCGCGTCTTGTCGAGGCAAATATAGGCTGGAGCGCAAGAAGGGCGGCATCAGAGCCATTGCCGTAGATGCGGCAATTCTAACGATGGGCCTAAAGGGTGCTGAATTTTTCTCGCGTAAAGCAAAACGGCCGACCCCTTTGCTCGGGCCGACCGTTTTGAAGAGAACATTGAGTTGTTGGGATGCTTTAGGCAGTTGCGGCGACTTCCCCAGCGTCGACGCCCGCGGTGGTGGCACCGATGACGACGTAGCCGCTCACGCAGCCGGCAATGGCGCACATGACGCCCTTAAAGATCATCATGCCCGTGCGCGAGAGCGGCAGCGGAAGCACAAAGGTGCAAAGCCATGCAAGGGGCGTGGCAACTGCGAGGGCAATGATGCCAACGACGATCGACAGGGGAATCGACTTTTTGGGCAGCTTTGCCAACCAGCCATAGCCTTCGGAATTTCCAAGGTAAACGCCCTTGTTGAAGTCCATCTTGGTCAGCGGCACCACGCACCAAGTCAGGATGAGGCCAAGCAGGGCACCCGTCAACGCAATCTCCTCGACAACTTTGCCGGCGGCAAAGGTGATATCGGCATCCCCCGCGTGCATACCCATAAAGATAAGCGCGTTGACGATGCCGTTGACGATGCCGTAACCGACGATGCATTTGTTCTTAAGATAGCACTGATAGTCCTTTGCGGTGGCCATGTGCCCTCCTCGATGTTGCGGTGTGATTTGAGTGGGGCACAGTGTATCCTCGCGCATCGCGCTCGCTGACCAGAAGGATTGCCGCATCAACGGAAACGGATGAACCAAAGGCCACCACAATGGGGACAGGCACCTTTGTGGTGGTTTCGGTCGGGGGCGGTGGCACGGCGGCCCGATCCGCCGAAAAATCTCGATCCGTAACATCTGGAGCCCTAAAAGCGGGCTTGCCGTTACAGATCGAGATTTTCCGTCCGACCTCGACGTTTTGTCTCAATCTGTAACACGTAGAGCCGGTTTTACCGTCCAGATGTTACAGATCAAGACAATTGAAAGCCGGGACAGCAAAAACCACCACAAAGGTGCCTGTCCCCTTCGTGGTGATTTTGACACCCCGGGGGCGGGCGATGCTACAATCAGGCTTGTACTTGAAACGCATCAAAGGGGCCGCTATGGCAAAGGTTAAAATCAGCGACGTCGCGCGCGAGGCCGGGGTTTCGTTGGGCACGGTTTCCAACGCGCTCAACCATCCCGAAAAGCTGCGCCCCGAGACCCTCAAGCTCATCAACGAGACCATCAATCGTCTGGGCTACCTGCCCAACCAAAGCGCCCGTCAGCTGGCCGGTGGCACCACCAAGTCCTTTGGCCTGGTCCTCCCCCGCCTCGACCACGGCTTCTCGCTGCAGATTGCGAGCGGCGCCCACAACGAGGCCCGCAAGCACGGCTACGATCTACTTATCGCCAACGCCGATAACGACGATATTCTCGAGGATCATTACCTGCGCTACTTTATGGGCACGCAGATGTCGGGTGTCATGGTTCAGCCCATGGCATCCCCCGACTGGCACCCGGCCATGACTAAGATGCCCGTGCCCATCGTCCATCTGGACATCCATTGCTCCGAGCCTGGCTACTATGTGGCTGCCGACAACGAGGCCCAGGGGCGCATTATCGCCGAGCTCGCCATCGCCCGCGGCGCACACCATATCGTCGTTGTGGGTCGAGCGGCATTTATGCAGCTCACCCTGCGCGTTCTTGGCATTCACAAGGCGCTGGCGATGCGTCCCGACATTAAGATCGAAGTTATCGACGCCGGCGAATGGAACACCGCGGCCGACGGCTACGGTATCGGTGCACAGATTGCCGAGCACCCGACCGACGAGCGCCCCGATTTTGTCGTAGGACTTACCGACGTGTTGGCCTCCGGCGTCATCTCGGCGCTGGTCGACAAAGGCATCTGTGTCCCCGGCCAGATTCTTGTCGCCGGATGCGACGGTAACCCGCTTGCCTGGAGCGGATCCGTCTCGCTCACCACGGTTGCTCCCCCGGGCTACGAGATTGGCCGCAAGGGCGTCCAGCTGCTGATGGAGCAAATCGAGCAAAAGACACCGCCCAAAACCAAACACATCCGCGTCGGCTCGGCCGCCCGCCCCGTCACAACGGTCACCGCCACCGAAGACATCAACCGTCAGGAAATCGTGCGCCCGTTCCTGCTAGAGCGAGCAAGCACCCAGGCAGACACCCAGACCGACGCCACGGCCATTAACCTCGGCGCGTACCTGTAATCGCTTATTCGTCGAGCCTTTAGGTGCGGCAGGATTCTCTATCTATGTCCACACATAACTTGCCATTTCGTGTCAACTCGCGCGCATTTAACTTCCCATTTCGTGTAAGTTCGCCTCCATATAACTTCCCATTTCGTGCAATGCGACGTTATCAGGCCAATGCTCAAAACAAAAAGGGCCCGACAAGCAAGCACTTGTCGGGCCCTTTTCTCTACCGTTCGTTAGAACGGCGGAACAAACAGAAAAGCGGCCGTTCGCACAACGCAAACGACCGCCTTTTAAAATCTAATTGAAATAGATGGTATGCCAGCGCTAGCGCACGGCCTTGACCGCCGCCGTCAGATCGAACAGCGTGTCGAGCACGGCGTTGCAACCGTCCACCACGTCCTGCGGCAGCGGGACGATATCGGGCACGGCAAAGACATGGCAGCCGGCCGTGATACCCGAGACGCAGCCGTTGCGCGAATCCTCGACCACCGCGCACTCCTCGGGAGCAAAGCCCGCGCGCTTGCAGGCAAGCAGATACATCTCGGGATCGGGCTTGCCGTGCACGACGTCCTCGCCGCAGGTCACAGTCTCAAACTTGTCAAAGAGACCGAACGCCTTAAGGTTGCGCTCGGCGGTAACATGGCGCGAAGACGTCGCAAGGCCCACGTGATAGCCCGCAGCCAAAAGCTCGTCCAGGCACTCGGCAGCGCCGGCCTTAAGCTCCAGCTCGGTCTTGACCATCTCGTCGCGAATCTCCTTGTGGCGGACATAAATCGCCTCGGCGGTCTCGTGGCTACCGTAGCGCTCCTCGAGAATGCCCATGACATCTACCAGCGTACGGCCGATAAACTGATGAATCAGCGCGTCATCAATCGCGAGCCCCAGCTCGGCAGCGCCCGCCTTCCACGCCTTAATACCCAGTCGCTCGGTGTCGACCAGCGTTCCATCCATATCAAAAATGACAGCCTTGATCATTTCGGTCCCCCCATTGGCTTGCATTTCCGCTACTCTACCGCACTTTACGAACTTGTATATAACGTATATACATATTGCACTTTCGTTACATAGATAGAAGTCTTATGGCGAGCGGCTCGGTAGGATTATAGTTTCGTCCGAGCTTTTAACTGTAAGGAACGTTTCATGCTTTCAGACACCACCGCACCCGCAGAGGAGCTTCAGAACAAACTCACAGCGCTCGAGCAGCTGCTTTTGGCATATGGACGCGTCGCCATCGGCTTTTCCGGCGGCGTCGACAGCAGCTTTTTGGCCGCCGTTTGCTCCCGCATCATGCCCGCCAACACCCTTCTCGTCCATCTCACCACGCCGCTCATCGGCACGCCCGAGCAGGCTTCGTTTGAGCGATCTGTTGACGGACAAGCCGATGAGGGCCCGCATTTTAAGCTTCCGGTGCTTAATCTTTCGGTTGACCAGCTCCAACTTCCGCAGGTTGCCTGCAACGACGCTGACCGCTGCTATCACTGCAAACGCGCCGGCTTCACCGCCATCGTCAACCACGCCAAGTCGCTAGGCTTCCCCACCGTTATCGACGGCAGCAACGCAAGCGACCGCGGCGACTACCGCCCCGGCATGCGTGCCGCCGAGGAACTCGGCGTGCGCTCGCCCCTTATGGAGGTCGGCTTTACCAAGGACGAGGAGCGTGAGTTGCTACGCGCATGGGGCTATCCCGTTTGGAACCTACCCGCCGGCGCCTGCCTTGCCACGCGCATCCCCACGGGCGAGGAGCTTACGCGCGAGAAGGTCGACCTGATTCGCGCCTGCGAGGATTACCTGCACGACCTTGACCTTTCGCAGGTCCGCGCACGCTTGGTCGGCGGCTGCATGCATATCGAGGCCGCTCCCGCAGATGTCGCAAAGATTGCCGCCCTCGGCGGTACCGCCGTCGACGACAAGGGCAAGACCCCGCTGCCCGCCGCTATCGAGTCCGCGCTGCGCGACCTAGGCTGCGGACACATCTCCCCCGAGGTCGCCCCCTACATCCACGGCAACATGAACCTGTAGGTTGCGCCGTTTTACAAACGGCGCAACCGCTCGGCGCTGCGCAGGCCCCAGGCACGACAATCTGCTCGCTCGCGCATGCTCAACCTGAACCACATAAATTGTTGCCGACCTTCTAAAAGGGGACAGGTTTATTTTGGCAGGTTTTATCTGGGTAAACGCCGAATGGCCCTACATTCACAACCGCCGCAGCTCCATATGAGGCAAATGAACCGGCGGCATTTATCCCAAATCTTAAGTATTTGTTCGATCGAATGACCTGCGATGGCACCTGCTAGACTGGTAGATTCCCAACCGTCTAGCCAGGAGCCTCCATGTCGCGCAAGTCCGCCTACAAGCAAGTACTTTCCATCGGCACCGCCGTGGTGCTGGGGTTTGCGCTGTTTACGGGATCGCTCGACGGCGCGCCCAAGCTGCTGTCGCCGCAAAGTGACGAGCAGGCGGCGGCTCTAGCCGAAAAGCAAAATGAAAGCCCTAGCCGCACCGAAGACGAGGCCGATCTGGTCGCCCGACTCGAATCGGGAACGGCAAGCTCCACGGACTCCGAAGGCGGCCCGGACGCTGGTGATGGCTCCGAGGCCACCACAACCGACACCGGCGGCGACACCGACCCGGACGGCTCCGTCACCCCCATCGACGAGGTAGAGAACCCCGACCTCGACCGCGCCCGCGGTGTATACCTCAGCAGCATTCCCGATTACGCCGGCAACCCCTATGTCGCCTTGCGCGCCGACAGCACGCACCCGTTGGGCACGCCGTCGTTCACGCTCGACGAGTACGAACGAGCCGCCGAAGAAGGTTGCTTTAAGAAATTCTCCAAGCTCGACAGCCTAGGCCGCACTCGCAAGGCGCTCGCCTGCGTTGGACCCGAATCGCTCGGCCAAGGTAAGCGCGGCGACATCTCACGCATCCACCCCGCCGGCTGGCACCAGCAGCGCTACGACTTCATCCCCGGCCAGAGCCTCTACAACCGCTGCCACCTTATCGCCTGGTCACTCTGCGGCGAAAACGCCAATCGCAAGAATCTCCTCACCGGCACACGCTATCTCAACGAGACGGGCATGCTTCCTTTTGAGGAGCAGATCCTCGACTACATTCGCGACACAGGCAACCACGTGCTCTACCGCGTCACGCCCATGTACAACGAAGATGAGCTCGTCTGCCGCGGCGTGCGCCTAGAGGCGCAGTCGGTCGAGGATCACGGCAAGACGCTCTGCTTCCACGTGTACTGCTATAACCTGCAGCCGCACGTGCAGATCGATTATGCCACCGGCCGTAATCAGGCTTCGGGGGATTAGCGTCGACCACGCCGCCCCATCATCCCAAAGAAAAATGATCCGTTTTCCTCCATCCCCAAGGGACCAAATAAGGCCGCCCCGGTTACCCAGGGCGGCCTTATTGTCAGCACTTATGGTTCAGACAAAATCACACGCTACTTAGCGCGGCCCTCCTCATAGCGCTCGACCAGCTTGGCCTGAACGTCGTAGGGCACCTGCTCGTAGCCAGCGGGCTTCATGGTAAAGTCGCCCGTACCGCGCGTGATGGAGCGCAGACGCGTCGAGTAATCCGTCAGCTCGGCGAGCGGAGCCTGGGCGATGACCACGGTGTCGCCGCGCTCGTCGGTCTCCATGCCCGTCACGCGACCGCGCGAGGCCGAGATGTCGCCCATCACGGCGCCGGCGTAGCTCTCGGGAATGGTCACGGTGATCTCCTCGATGGGCTCCAGCACCACCGGGTCGGCATCGGCGCACGCCTTGCGCAGGCCGATGCGAGCCGCCGCGCGGAACGCCATCTCGTTGGAGTCGACACTGTGATACGAACCGTCGTACACCGCGACACGAATTCCGGTGAGCGGATAGCCGGCGATAATGCCGTCCTTCATGGTCTCCTGGACGCCCTTGTCCACAGCGGGGATGAGCGAACGCGGAATGCGGCCGCCCACGACCTCGTCAACAAACTCGTAGCCGTCGCTCGTACCGTCGGGCCCAATGAGCGGCTCCACGCGCAGCCAGCAGTCGCCGTACTGGCCGGCGCCACCGGTCTGCTTCTTGTGCCGGCCCTGGGCACTCGCCGTGCGACGAATGGTCTCGCGATACGGAATGCGGATCGGCACGCTCTTGGCCGCAACCTTGGTGCGGTCCTCCAGGCGGTTGAGCAGCACCGAAACCTGCGCCTCGCCCACGGCGGAGATGATGGTCTGGCCCGTCTCCTCATCGCGGTCGATGCTCATGGTCGGATCGGCCTTGCAGGCCTTCTCGATAAACGTGTAGAGCTTCTCCTCGTCGCCGCGGTTCTCGGCCTCGATGGCGATGCGGTATTGCGAGTTGGGGAACTTGAACGCCGCCGCCTCGACCTTGCCGGTAATGGAAAGCGTGTCGCCCGTCTCGGCCGCCAACTTGGGCGCCACGATAATATCGCCGGCATAGGCGTGACCGACCTCGGTCATGTCGCGGCCGCACATCACATACAGGTGAGCCAGACGATCACTCTTGCGCGTGCGCGCGTTAACCAGCTCAAGGCCCGGCTCAAGCGTACCCGTCAGTACCTTGATAAAGCTGATGCGGCCCTGCTGAGGATCGGCCAGCGTCTTAAACACAAACGCCACCGGACGGTCGTCGTCGCTCGAAATCTTGAGTGAATCGCCGTCAATGAGCGGCATCTCGCCGTAGTCGGTCGGTGCCGGGAAGTACGTGGCGATATCGTCCATCAGTGAGTTGACGCCCTGTTCCTTAATGCAATCGCCCGCAAAGACCGGCACAAAGATGCGCTCGGCGATCGCCTTTGACAGCAGGCCCTCAAGCTCCTCCTGGGTCAGTGTCTCCTCGCCTTCCAGATACTTCATCATCAGCTCGTCGTCAGCCTCGGCCACCAGCTCGCACAGGTGGTCGTGCGCTTCCTCGGCCTGGGCACGATACTCCTCGGGAATCTCCGACTCAACGGCCTCGGCGCCGTTGCAGTGGCGCGCCTTCATGCGCACCAGGTCGATGATGCCGTCAAAGTTCTCACCCTCGCCCCAGGGAAGAGTAACGGCGCCCAGGCGCGTGCCAAAGCGCTCCTGCAGCAGCTCCATAGTGGTGGCAAAACTGGCCTCGGGGCGCGACAGGCGGTTCACGAACACCGCGCGCGCCAGACGCAGATCCTCGGCTGCATACCACAGCTTGACGGTCGTAGGCTGCGGGCCGGCCTCGGCGTCGACCACAAACAGGGCCGTCTCGCACACGCTCATCGCGGCAAAGGCGTCGCCGATAAAATCGGGGTAGCACGGGGCATCGAGCACGTTAATACGGGCGCCCTTCCAGTCGATCGGCGCAATAGTCGTCGAGATGGAGAACGCGCGCTTGACCTCTTCGGGGTCATAGTCGAGCGTGGGCTTGGTGCCGTCGTGGCCGCCCAGGCGGGCGGTCTTACCGGAAAGGTGGAGCATGGCCTCGGCGAGTGAAGTCTTGCCCACCCCGCCTTGGCCTACGAGCACCACGTTCCTTACGTTGCCGGTCTTGGGAGCACCCATGATGACCTCCTTGCAGGGCCGCGCGCAATGCGCGACGCCAACGGGGAGAGTTCGCGGTCGGTGCCGTCCCGGGAGCAGCATGGTCGGCAACCGCGCCGACTCACCCTCCAAATGTCCTATGCCACCACCCTACCCTCACGCCCGCCCCTCCATGCACACCTTTCGGCGCACGTGCAGATATGAACCGCGAGAGGACAAAGCATATTCGCACGTCGGACACGGGGCCATTCGATGCAAATAAAAACCGCCGCAGACCATAAGATCCACGGCGGTTTCGCCTCAATAAAAATATGAGCCTAGCCCTCGATACGGCTCAGGAACTCACGGGTGCGCCGCTCGCGCGGATGGTCGATAACCTGCTCGGCAGGACCTTCCTCCACAATACGGCCGCCATCCATAAAGACCACGCGGTCGGCAACATCGCGGGCAAACTGCATCGCATGGGTCACGATCACCATCGTCATATCCTGCGCGGCAAGGTCTTTAATAACGCGGAGCACCTCGGCCGTAAGCTCTGGGTCGAGCGCCGAGGTCGGCTCGTCAAAGAACAGAATCTCGGGGTCGAGCGCCAGAGCGCGAGCAATACTCACGCGCTGCTGCTGACCGCCCGACAGCTCGCAGGGGACTTTGTCCTCGTTGCCCGTAAGCCCCATCTGGGCGATGAGCTCCCTCGCGCGCTCCTCCGCCTGAGCCTTGGGGCGCTTAAGCACGCGCACCGGCGCATCGGTGATATTTTTCATCACCGTATAGTGCGGAAACAGATTGTAGTTCTGGAACACCAGACCAAATCGCGAGCGTGCCTGCTTGGGAACGTCGCCCTTGGCGTATACCGCGCCGGCACCCGTATCGGTCGCCACCGCCAGGTCACCAAACGAAAGCGAACCGCCGTCGAGCGTCTCGAGCAGCGTGGCGCAGCGCAGCAGCGTAGACTTACCGCCGCCCGAAGGCCCGATAACCGCCACGACCTCGCCGCGCTTTACCTCAAGCGAGATATCCTTGAGCACCTCATTGCCGCCAAACGCCTTGCGGGCGCTTTCGATCTTCATCACTGAATTAGTCATGATAGTAATCCAATTTTTTCTCGGCAGCGCCCAGCAGCATCTCGACTACAAAGTTAAAGACCCAGTAGATCAGCGCCGCAATCGCAAATGGCGCCATGCTCACCTGCGAGGCGACCAACGCCTTGGCGGTCGAGAACATCTCGCCCACACCGATGGCAAACGCCAGCGACGTGTCCTTGACCAGCGTGATGATCTCGTTGCCCATCGCCGGCAGGATGCGCTTGGCGACCTGCGGCATCACGATATACAAAAACGTCTGCATCCGCGAATAGCCCAAGACCTCGGCAGCCTCGTATTGACCACGCGGAATCGACTGCAAACCCGAGCGATAGATCTCGGCAAAGTAACCGGCGTAGTTGATGATGAACGCCACAACGCACGCCGTCCATTTGGAATCGGGCGTGAGCGAGATGCCAAACACGTAGTACGGGGCAAAGTAGATGGCAAACATCTGCAGCATGAGCGGTGTGCCGCGCATGATCGAGATATAGATGCGCGCGATCCAACGAAGCGGCGCTATTTTGCTCATGCGCATAAACGCCACGGGGATTCCCAACGGAATCGACCCCAGCAGCGTCAGCACAAACAACTGCAGACTGACCAAAAAACCCTGGCCAAGCATCTGCATCATAACTTGGATAGACAAGCTAAGCTCTCTTTCGAAACGGCAGAACAGCGAATCCGTTGCCAAAGCGGGTTTTCCAGGTGCCCGAGTTTGCCGTGAAAGAGGAGCGCCGCGTACTAAATGTACGCAAGCGACGGTTTGAACGGCAAAATCGGGTGCCTGGGAAAGCCGCTATTTGAGCACCCAGTTGTCGAAGGAGAGGCCATAGCTCGCGTACTTCTCGCACAGTTCCTTGACCGTGCCGTCCTCGTAGAGCGCCTTGAGCGATTCGTTCACGGCATCGGCAGACGCGGTGTCGCCCTTCTTAAAGCCAACAGCGTAGTGCTCGCTGGACAGCGGCTCGTCGAGCTGCGTATAGGCATCGGGCTTGGCAGCCAGCTGATACTGAGCGATGGAAAGGTCGCAGGCAACGGCGTCAACAGCACCACTCTCGAGCTGCATAAAGGCGGTGTTGTACTCGCCAATGGTGTCGAGCGTGGCAAACGTTGCGGCCAGGTCCTTCTGATCGCCCTCGAGCACGTCCTGGGCAGCCGAATCGGTCTGCGTAATCACCGTCTTGCCGGCCAGATCGTCCCAGCTCTTGATGCCCGCGTCCTTCTTGACCACCAGCACCTGCTCGTTAAGCATGTACGGCTCAGAGAACGTGTAGTCGTCCTTGCGGCCCTCCATGGTAAAGCCGTTCCAGATGCAGTTGATGGCACCCGAGTTGAGCAGCGTGTCCTTAGCGTCCCAATCGATGGCCTCATACTCAACATCCCAGCCCTGCTTATCGGCAACGGCCTTGGCAAGGTCGAGGTCAAAGCCGGTGTACTCACCGTCATCGCCCACAAAGCCGTACGGAGGATAGGACTTGTCAAAACCCACCACGAGCTTCTTGGACTCGGCGGCGCCCTTCACATCCTTGGCCGCGGCAGAACCGGCAGCAGAGCCCTTCTCGGCGCCACCGCCACAGCCGACCAGACCAAGGCCCAGCACCGTGGCAAGCGAGCCGGCTAGACCAACAAACTGACGACGAGACATATCGGTATTCATGGCATTCCCCCTTGATAGCACTTTAGTTAAGTAAAGTGAGTCATGTAACGTCCAGAATCATACACTCTGCCTTGATAAAGTACAAGGGAGGGGTTGCCCGCCGGGTGCCGGGGCAGGGGTTAAGTTTGCTGCTCTACAGTCCTGCTCACGACGGAGAGCACATTAAGTGCTCTCCTGTTCGTGCGGAACTCGCGACAAACTTAACCCCTGCCCCGGCACCCGGCGGGCAAACATCGTTGGGCTTATCACTGACGCGAATAAACCGCTTGCGTATCGTCTGTTAGCCTGGCACGGTACAATGCTTATGGCTTTTCAATTTATTAAATAGTGGGGTTATTGATGGCGGAATCTCGTGCTGAGCGTAAGGCTCGTCGTGCTTTGATTGAGGCGACTGAGGGGTCGAAGGAGGAGAAATCTTCTAAAAAGCCCAAGTCGTCTAAGGTTGCAAAGGGTAAATCGACCAAGAACAAGGCTAAGGCCAAGCGTTCTGGCTCTCGTCAGGACGCGACCAAGGCGTCCGCGGGTCGTTCCAAGCAGTCGCATGAGGACTCGGCTCAGACCGCTCGTAAGGCTGTCGACCCCAAATCGCCTTGTTCCATCATGCGTGCTTGTGGTGGGTGTACGGCACTCAATCGCCCGTATAAAAAGCAGCTTGCTGCTAAGCAGGCTGCTATGGAGGAGCTGTTTGCTGAGCTTTGTGAGCGCGAGGGTATTGCCGTTGATCCCATTCGCGGCATGGGCGTTACGCTGGGCGACCCCGGCAAGTATCCGGCGCCGCGTGGTTTTCGCCATAAGGCTGCCACGCCTTTTGCCCCCGGCAAGGAGGGTGCCGTTCGCTGTGGCTTCTTTGAGCGCGGCACGCACAAGATTGTTGCGGTGCCCGAGTGTCCCGTCGAGGCTCCCAGTGCGCGCCAGATTCTCAACGGTATCGCTCGTGAGGCAGAGCGCCTGCATATTCCTGCGTTCAATGAGGACAAGCATCTGGGCCTGCTTCGCTATGCCGTCGTCCGCTGCGGCTGGCGCACCGATCAGATTATGGTTACCGTCGTGACCGCGCAGCGTGACCTGCCGCATGCGCAGGAATTCTTTGCGGCCATCGCCGCACTTGATCCGCATATCGTCACCGTCGCTCAAAACATCAACGGACGTCCCGGCAACGCCATCCTGGGCGAGGAGACCCGTATCGTCTATGGTGCCGTATGCATGCGCGATCAGCTGCTCGGCTGCGACTTTGACATCTCCCCCACCGCGTTCTACCAGACCAACCCGCAGCAGACCGAACTGCTCTACCAGCTCGCGATTGATGGCATGGACCTGCAGCAGGGCGATGTGCTCATGGACGCCTATTGCGGCAGCGGCACCATTGGCCTGTGCGCCGTAAAGGATGCCCAGGACAAGGGTGCCGGCGTTATGCTACTCGGCGTAGAGCGCAATCCCGCCGGCATCGCCGATGCACGTCGCAACGCCGAGCTCAACGGTCTCACCCGCAATGCCTGGTTTATGGCCGACGACGCGACCGACTATATCCTCGACGCCGCCGACAACAACGAGCGCGTTGACGTTCTCTCCATCGACCCGCCGCGCGCCGGCTCTACGCCCGAGTTTCTTGAGGCCGCCTGCACGCTCAAGCCGCGCCGCATCACCTACATCAGTTGCAACCCCGTCACCCAAGAGCGCGACCTGCACCAGCTCCTCGACGGCGGCTACCGCCTACTCAAAATCACACCGGTCGACATGTTCCCCCATACCGACCACACCGAGACCGTCGCGGTCCTCGAGCGCCGCTAATCTACCGGCATAAGAAAAGGGGCGGCCCACCTGGACCGCCCCTTTTTTTCGTTACACATTCAGTTTCGCTACATGCTCTTGCGCAGGTCGCACACACCAGCCGCTGCCATCTCACGCAGCAGCGTCTCGCGATCGCGCGTCACAATCAGATCCAGCGGGAAGTGAATCTCGTCGAGCATCTTACGGGCGTTGTCGAGCTTGCCTATGGCCATACCGATGTGGGCATCGGTCGAAACGCCAATGCCCACGCCCAGCTCGGCGCAACGCTCGGCGATCTTGCGGCATGCGTCCCAATGCTCGGTATCGGTGCCATGCTCAAGACTGTGATTATTGATCTCGATGATCTTGTGCTTGGCCTTGGCCGCCAGCAGCACCTCGTCGATATCGAACGGCACGCCCGAACGACCCGTATGGCCAAGCATGAATACCTTGGGGTGCTCCAGGGCATTGATGTACATCTCGGTCGTCTGGGTGAGCGTCGCACCCTCGGCAAACTGCGGATTATGCACGCTTGCCACCAAATAATCCAAATTACGCGTCACCAAATCGAACAGCGAATGCTGGCGACTGTACGCATCGCCGGCGATATCGAGCGAAACGGGAATGTCTTCGCCAAACAGGCTGCCATCCAACGAAACGATATCGGCCTCGGCGCCACGGAGCAACAGCACGCCGCTCCAAATGCGCGGCCAGATATCCTGGTTGATAAAGAACTGGAAACTACGCAGGTCATTGGGGCAAGGTGTAACCATCGAGCTCAGATGGTCGGCGGAACCGAGCACCTGAAGGCCGCGCTCGGCCGCCCAATATATGTTCTGCTCAATGGTCGAATACGCATGCGCAGAGAACATCGTATGGGTATGGATATCACAAGAAAGCAGGTAGGGCATCGGGTCTCCTTATCCAGTATGGCCGTCGCGTATATTCATTGTACGCATAGCCTTCGGCAGTCGTAAAACCGCTTCATCCCAATGACACAACGTCCATGACAACGGGGTCCGGCTTAACACCAAACCCCGTTTCACGTAAAACATTGTAAGCAGAGCGCTTTACTTTGGACGATACTCGTCTGCCAACTGCTTCCACGCAGGCAGCGAGTTGATGATCGTCTCATGGCTCACGCAATAGCCCAAGCGGAACCAGCCCGGCATGCCAAAGCTATCCGAGGGCACCGCGAGCAGCTCATACTTCTTCGCGCGCTCGCAGAAGGCGTTCGCATCGGGCTCCAGCGCCTTCACCCATAGGTAGAACGCACCATCCGGCTCAACATACGTGTAGCCATACTCCGCCAACGCACCGGTTAGCGCCGTGCGGTTGCGTGCATAGGCCTCAACATCGCTCGGCTCGTCGATGCAGTCGATAATCGCGCGCTGGAAGAGTGCCGGTGCGCACACAAAGCCCAGCGTACGGGCAGCACCGGCAACGGCGGGCATCAAGCGGGCGGCTTGCGGATTCGTATTAGGGACCAAAATCCAGCCCACACGCTCACCCGGAAGCGAAAGCGACTTGGAATATGAGTAGCACACGATAGTGTGCTCGTAGATCGAGGGCACCCAAGGCACCTCGGCACCATAGACGATTTCGCGGTACGGCTCATCCGAGATCAGCATGATCGGGTTCTCGGGATCGCGCTTGGCGTTGACCTCTCGTAAGACATTGGCCAGGCGCGTCAAGGTATCGCGCGTATACACGGCGCCGGTCGGGTTGTTGGGCGAGTCGATAATGACCGCTGCCGTCTTGTCGGTAATAGCCTTAAGAACGTTGCCCACGCTCAGCTGGAATGTGTCCTCGTTGGCAAGCGCCTCGACGCACGTACAGCCGGCCTTCTCGATCCAGACGCGGTACTCCGGAAAATACGGCGCGATAACGATAACCTCATCGCCCGGATTGGTGATGGCGTTGAGCGTACAGGTGAGCGAAGCCGCCGCGCCCACGGTCATAAAGACATCCTTGCCCTCATAGCTCGTGTCGAAGCGACGGTTGAGCGAGTCGGCCACGGCCGCGCGACACTGCGGCAGGCCCGGTGCAGGCGTGTATCCGTGCAGCTGCTCGCTCGGCAGCTCAAGCGCCTTCTTAATGGACTCCGCAACGGCCGCAGGCGCCGGAACGCTCGGATTGCCCAGCGAGAAATCGAACACGTTTTCCGCGCCGATCTGCGCCTTGCGCTCAAGGCCATAGCTAAAGATCTCGCGGATGATGGAACTCTCCGCGCCGCGAGCATACATGGTTTCGTTGATCATCTGTTCCCCTTTCGCATAGGCGGTATTGTACGCTTTAGTTGAGCAAAGTATTTCAGCAATGCGGCCCAATGTTGATTGGGGACAGACTTAAATGCGTGAAAACACTCATTTAAGTCTGTCCCCAATCAACATTGGGCCCCATATCGCTCAAAAAAACCTCCGCAGGTTTCCCCGCGGAGGCTTTCATGGCAAAGACTACTCGTCGACGTCAGTGCTGCCGTCGGCGTTCTTTTCGTCATCGCTGTCGGCATCTCCGGTGTCGTCGGATGCGGCCTCGGCATCCTCCTGCATAGCCGCCTGCGCAAAGGCCGCGGCGTCGGCCGCCAGCTCCTCCTCGCTCATGCGAGGTGCGCGCTTCTTGGTCGGCATGCCGGCCGCCTTGGCGTTGCGCTCCTCCTTGGCCGCCAGGATATCGCCCTCGCGCTCAAGGTAGGAATCCCACTCGTTGTCGAGCAGGGCGTTCACGGCATCGCCTTCAACGGTCTCGCGCTCAAGCAGCACCTTGGCCATCAGATCGAGCTGATCGCGACGAGCATCAAGAATCTCGACCGCACGACGATGGGCCTCACGCATAATGCGCTGAACCTCGATATCGATGCGACGCGCCGTTTCCTCGGAGTAATCCTGGTGATCGGCGTAGTCGCGGCCCAGGAACACCTGATGCTGTGCCTCGCCAAAGACCTGGGTACCCAGCTCCTCGCTCATGCCCAAGCGCGTAACCATCTCGCGCGCCATCTTGGTTGCACGCTCCAGGTCGTTGCTCGCGCCCGACGTAATGTCGTCGCACATGAGCTCCTCGGCAACGCGACCGCCCAAGAACACGGCAAGCTCGTCGAGCATCTCGTTCTTGGTCTTGAGGAAGTGGTCCTCCTGCGGCAGCTGCAGCGTATAGCCCAGGGCTTGACCGCGGCTGACGATCGAGATCTTGTGGACCGGATCGGAGTGCTCCAGGATGTGACCAACCAGGGCGTGACCGCTCTCGTGGTAGGCAATCGTGGTGCGCTCGGCCTCGGTCATCACGCGACCCTTGCGCTGCGGTCCGGCGATGACACGCTCCATCGATTCCTCGACCTCGTCCATCGAGATCACGGAACGATGACGGCGGGCAGCCAACAGTGCAGATTCGTTGAGCAGGTTTGCCAGGTCGGCGCCGGTAAAGCCAACGGTCATCTGGGCGAGCTTCTCAAACTTAACGTCCTCGTCCATCGGCTTGTTCTCGGCATGCACGCGCAAAATCTGCTCGCGGCCCTTAACATCCGGACGGTCGACCGTCACCTGGCGGTCAAAACGGCCGGGACGCAGCAGCGCCGGATCCAGAATGTCGGGGCGGTTGGTGGCGGCGATCAGGATGACCGACTCGCTCTCCTCAAAACCGTCCATCTCGACCAGCAGCTGGTTGAGCGTCTGCTCGCGCTCGTCGTGGCCGCCGCCCAAGCCGGCTCCGCGCTGACGTCCCACAGCATCGATCTCATCGATAAAGATGATCGACGGGGCCTGGGACTTGGCCTCCTTAAAGAGGTCGCGCACGCGGCTGGCACCGACGCCCACGAACATCTCGACAAAGTCGGAACCCGAAATGCTAAAGAACGGTACGCCCGCTTCGCCGGCAACAGCCTTGGCCAGCAGCGTCTTACCGGTGCCCGGAGGGCCCACGAGCAATACGCCACGCGGAATCTTGGCGCCCAGCTTGCGGTAACGATCCGGATCGCTCAAGAAGTCGCGGATCTCCTCGAGCTCCTCGACTGCCTCGTCCACGCCGGCAACGTCCTCAAACTTGACCTTGGGGCGTGTGGCCTCGTTGGTCTTGGCGTTGGTCTTGCCAAACTGCATGTTCCTGTTGTTGGCGCCCATCATCTGGCGCATAAAGTAGAACATGATGGCGATCAGGGCGATCGTCGGAAGCACGCTCATCGCCAAGTCCCCCCAAAAATCGGGGTCATTGGTGTTGACGATGTACTTGGTATCGGGGTGCTCCGCCATAAGCTCGGCAAGCGAATCGGAGCCGACATAGGTCGAGGAGAAGCTCTTGAGCTCGCTCGTATCGCCCTTGTCCTTGCTCGCCTTCCAGTAATGACCGGTCACGCTGCCGTCCACGACCGTGTAGGTCAGGTCGTCGACGCGATCCTGCTTGATGGCGTTGACCATCTCGCTCGTCGCGAGCTTTACGGTATTGCTGGAATTGGCAAAGCCGGAGCCCATGTTAAAGAAGGCATAGCCCAGAAGCGCGCAAGCCAAAATAAAATACAGCCAGCCCGTACGCGTGGGCTTTTTGCCTCCGGGCATCCCCGGGATCTTAGGGTCCCGGGGAGTCTGGGAATTGTTATCGTTACGGTCGTCGGGCATCTTACGAATAAACCTCCGGTTTCAAAATGCCCAGATACGGAAGGTTGCGGTAGCGCTCGGCATAGTCGAGGCCGTAGCCCACCACAAAGGCATCGGGGCAATGGGTTCCAACATACTTGGGCGTGACGGCCGAGGTACGGTCCGCAACGTCCTTCCACAGGAAGGCGGCGACCTCCAGAGAAGCAGGCTTGCGGCTCTCGAGGTTCTTCATCAGATACTTGAGCGTCAGGCCCGAGTCCAGAATGTCCTCGACGATCAGCACGTCGCGACCGCGGATGTCGATATCCAGGTCCTTAATGATACGCACGATACCGGAGGACTTCACGCCGTCGCCGTAGCTCGAAACAGCCATGAAATCGATATTGGTCGGCAGCTCGATCTTGCGCATCAGGTCGCCCATAAAGACCACGGCGCCGCGCAGGACCGCAATCAGTACCAGATCCTTACCCGCGTAGTCGCGAGTAATCTCCTCGCCCAGGCGAGAGACGATACCGTCGATATCCTCCTGCGTAAACAGAACCTTCTCGATATCCGGATGTTGAGAAGCCATGACAACCCTTTCTTGTGCTTATCGTCCACACACCGCCGTATGGACGCGAACTACACATTCTAGCAGCGCAAGGGGTAAATTTACCAGCCCGTGCGCCATCAGCGCGGGAATAGCGTCAACGTCGCACAGAATAGCTGGCGCAGGGCGCTATTCCGCATCGACCACGCGGAGCAGATACGCCACACGCGTTGCGGCCGTGCATTTAAAACACTCGTCCGCGCGAACGCCTGCGACCCATACCACGGCACCTCCCGGAGCCGTTCTTACCACAGGGACGCCGGCGCGCTCAGAAACAGGAATGCGCGCCTCATTGAGCAAATCGGATACCTTCTTGCTTCGACCGCTCATGCCCAACGGGCACATCACATCCCCTGGAGCAGGACCGTCAACCCACAGACGCGCCGAACGTGCCTCGGCGGGAATCTCACCGCGCGCGCCGGCGAGCATTCGCTCGCTATCACGATCGGCGAACCCCAAGGCCGCGGCATCCACCATAGCGGCCACCTCTCCAGCAGCCGCAAGCTCGCGGGCACGGCGCACAATATCGCATCCGGGCTCGACGGCCAACGGCTCTGCCACCAAGATGCGTCCCGCCCCCAGTGGCAAACGACCGGGAATGGTAATCCAATCGGCAAGCAACCCCTCACGCGCCACAGGCGCCTTAAAAGCCAGCATGCCAAACTCCACGCGTGCATCAATTCCCGCCGGCAGCGTGACCGATCCTGCACCTTCGGCGACGCAGGCGAGCACACGCTCCACATGCCGCATCTCCGGGCGAGCATCGGGGTCGATATGCTTAATTGCCAGTCGCACCATACGCCGCGCGATCACTACCTCGGCCGCGGCCAATCGACGAGCATCAAGGACCAGTGCACCCGCCGCCTCTTTGCGCAGGCAGCTTCGAAAGGCTTGCGCCGAAAGCTGAGACAGAAACGCGTCCTCGTCCCCCAGGATCTCGCATGCAGCGCCGATTGTCTTGCAAACGCTTGCGTTGCGCTGCGCCACCACTGGCATAACGCGATGACGTACGTAGTTGCGCAGATACGAGATATCCTCGTTGCTCTCGTCCTCTCGCCACGGCTGACTATGCACTTGCAGATAGCCCACCAACTCGTCATGGGTCAGATCGAGCAAAGGCCGCACCACGATATTCCTCCGGCGGGGAATGCTCGATAGGCCTGCGGGCCCCGATCCTTTAATGGCATTCATCAAAAACGTTTCCGCGCGGTCCGAAGACGTGTGCGCGGTGCAGATACGAGCTGCCGTTCGCGGTGCCCCCGTCTGAGCGCAGAGCTCGCGAACATATCTGCGTGCCGCGGTATAGCGCACTTCGCGCGCCGCGGCCTCTATATTGCCCGACTCGTCGTCAAAATAGGCATGCTCGACACACAGCGGCAAGCCGTATTGTGCACACAGGTCGCGCACGAAGGCCTCATCGCCATCGGATGCCTCGCCGCGCAGATGATGGTTCACATGCAGCACGTGCAGCCGTTCGCGCGCGATGGGGGCTACACCACGCCCGTCCTGGATATCCAGCTTTGATGTGCAAGCCATAAGGAGCAGCGCCGTCGAGTCCGCACCACCTGATACCATGAGCACCACGGGGGCAGCCGTCTGCCGCGTTGCCGGGGCCTTATCATCAGCCCTCAACGCAGCGTGGCGTCCATAATGCTGAGATACCGTTGGCATTCGCTTCCTCCTCTATTCGACCGCACCCATTGTATCCTTTGGAATCTTATGTCTCGTCTGCACCTTCATATCCTCGGCAGCGGCTCAAAAGGCAACTGCGCGCTCATCGAAGGCCCCCAGGGGCTCATCATGGTCGACGACGGCCTTTCTCGCCGCGAGACATTAAAGCGCATGGCAGAACTGGGACTCTCGGCAGACAACGTCTCGGCTCTTCTTATTACTCACGAGCATAGCGATCACATCAAGGGTCTCGATGTCTGGTGCAAGCACTGGCGCGGCCCCCTCTTTGCCAGCAGGAATACGCTCGCATCCAAAGAAAGCCTTGCACATGTGCCCGTTGAAGAATTCGATCCTGGCGACGTGCTCGAGATAGGCGGGGTTCGTATTCAAACCTATTCGACATCACACGACGTCATCAACCCCGTTGGTTACCGATTTGACGCCCTTGGCGACTCCATTGGATTTGCAACCGACACGGGCGAGCTATCAAGCCATGCCATCGACACGCTTAAAGACTGCCGAGTTCTTGCGCTCGAGAGCAATCACGATGTGGCCATGTTACGCCAGGGAGATTACCCCCGCTTCCTCCAAGAGCGAATTCTATCTGCAAAAGGCCATCTCTCCAACGACCAAGCCGCCAACGCGGCGCGCGAACTCGTCACCGATCGCACCGAGCAGCTCATCGCCATGCATATCAGCCAAGACAACAATCGTCCGAGCCTAACCGTCAAAAGTTACGCCCGAGCGCTCGATGCAACACTCGACGATGAGATCGGCAGCACTGCGACCAGACATTCTGGCTCGCAGCAGCTCACCATACGCCCCGCAGGACAATATCGCCCCATGACCATTCAATAGCGCGTCGCAAGAAAAAGGGGCTGGGAATCTCTTCCCAGCCCCCCCCAATTCAAACTCTCGATTGAAGCAGCACCGTCGCTAGTCGATGGAGATCTTCGTGACGTTCTTCTTCTCGACAATCTTGGGAACCGTAACGGTCAGGATGCCGTCAGCGTACTTAGCCGAAAGGCCCTCACTCGAGGCGTCCTTCAAATACACGCCACGCGTCGCGCTGTACGAGCTGAACTCCTTCTGCAGGAAGTTCTTGCCCTCGTTCTCCTCGTCCTCCTCGACATTCACGCTAATGGACAGACGACCCTCGTTGAGCTCAACATCAATGTCGTCCTTGGCGACGCCGGTCAGATAAGCCTTGACCTCGTAGCCATCGCCCTTGTCCTCAACGTCAACGGGAAACGCCTTAGAGGCGATCGAGTTGTTCGCCAGGTCGGTCATATCATCGAACAGATCGAACAGCGAGCTTGCAGAGGGACGAACGCCAAAAACCGAACGATAAGGAACCATGCTTGCCATGTTTACCACTCCTTTTGGGAACTGCCGAGCCACCTTCTAGGCGACTGGGACTTCGTTTGACGCTCTTATATATGCCCACCCGTCTCTTATATATACATAGACTATAAAGTTTTTTGAGTCCAGTACTATAAGCATATCTAAGTGTATTTGACTAAGGTTTTAGGAAGGTTAAGGTTCTTTGAACCGGCCCTTAAATAGTGCGTATATCCCTGGTAAATCAGCATAAGGGGCTTACAATGAGCGCATATGCGTTGTTGGTAACGAGCTAAAGGGCATCATGAACGACCAAAACCAAAACAATACGTTTAAGCCGGCTCAGGGGGAAGAGTCTACCCCGCAGCCGACGCGGTTTCATCGCCCCCATATCTCGCAAGAACCCATCAACGATCCTGAGCCCGAGTATGTAACGAGAAATCGATACCAAACACTCGAGGATGCCCAAACAGGACGCAAGCATATGGGCGTCGCCTCAGGAGATCCCGTATATCTTAAAGATGCACCGTTATCAAAAAACAGCGCAATCAATGCCGAGCCAACGAATGCGCCCGCAGCTCGAGAGCATAGAGGTCCTCGACCTAAGCAAACCTTGACGCATTCGGCTCGTTATCTCGAGACGCCAAAACAAGGAAAATCGATTTTCGTTTCATCAAGCAAACGACGCAAGCAGCATCGACTGACAATCCTGCTTTTAATTATTGCGATCATAGCGGTTGCCCTTGTAATTCGATTCGTTGTCTTTAAGTAAAGGCCCAATAGCTAAATAGCAAATAGAGCGACTGGAGTAATTGAGTCATTAAGCTCAATTTACGCAAAAAGGGGGAGGCCGCGAGGCCTCCCCCTTCTACATTCTCGACGACGGCT
>CATWBO010000017.1 GCA_958349055.1 uncultured bacterium | reverse complement strand
CGAGGCCGAGCGAAAAATGGATTCTAAAAAAGACCTTGCCATATAGGAGCGTCAGACCAGAAACGCCCCCGTTCGTAGCTCCGAAGGAGCAGAACGGGGGCACTTCATTGGTCGAGGACGTTTTCAAAACCAAGCCCGGCCCCGGCCGGAGGGACCACGAGCGCTACAGGTTCTTGACACCCATCGCGCGCATGGCGTTCAGGATGGCGATGATCGCCACGCCCACGTCGCCAAAGACGGCAAGCCACATATTGGCGATGCCCAGCGCTGCCAGCACAAGGATCAGCAGCTTAATGCCCAGCGCAAAGATAATGTTCTGCCAAACAATCGACATGGTCTTGCGCGCCACGCGGATCGCGCGGGAGATGTTGGACGGCTTGTCGTCCATCAGCACCACGTCGGCGGCCTCGATCGCGGCGTCGGAGCCCATGGCGCCCATGGCAATGCCCACATCAGCGCGCGTAAGCACAGGCGCGTCGTTGATACCGTCGCCGACAAAGGCGAGCTTGCCCTTGCCACTTTCGGCCGCGAGCAGCGCCTCAACGCGCTCGACCTTGTCGCCCGGCAGGAGCTGCGCGTGGAACTCGTCGAGACCGAGTTGCTTGGCCACAGACGCCGCAACCTCCTCGCGGTCGCCCGTGAGCATGACGGTGCACTTGACGCCGGCGGCGTGCAGGTCGCGAATCGTTTGCTCCGCATCGACCTTGACGGTGTCGGCAATTACGATGTGGCCGGCATAGGTGCCGTCGACGAGCACGTGGAGGATGGTGCCGACGACCTCGCAATTGGGGGCATCGATACCGGCCACAGCAAGCATCTTGGCATTGCCGACGACGACGTGCTTGCCGTCGATGGTTGCCGTGAAACCGTGGCCCGCGACATTGGCGGAGTCGCTCACGCGATTCTGGTCGAGCTCACCCTGGTAGGCGGCGCGTATGGACCGTGCGATGGGGTGATCGGAAAACGACTCGGCAAGGGCCGCGACCTCGAGCAGCGACTGCTCGGTATAGCCTGCCTCGGGGTGCACCGCGACTACCGAGAACGTGCCGTTGGTGAGGGTGCCCGTCTTGTCAAAGACGACGGTGTCCACATCGGCGAGCGTCTCGAGGTAGTTGGAACCCTTGATGAGAACGCCCAGCTTGGACGCGCCGCCGATGCCGCCAAAGAAGCTCAACGGTACGCTGATCACGAGGGCGCACGGGCAGCTGACGACCAGGAAGGTCAGACCGCGCAGAATCCAGTCGGACCAGGCACCGGTGATCAGGCCGCCGCCAAGTGCGAGCACCGCGGCCGCGCCGGTGACGGCGGGCGTGTAGACGCGGGCAAAGCGCGTGATGAAGTTCTCGGTGCGCGCCTTCTTCTCGCTGGCATTCTCCACGAGTTCCAGGACGCGCGCGACGGTGGACTCGCCAAAGGGCTTGGTGGTGCGCACGTGGATGAGGCCCGTCATGTTGATGCAGCCGCTGATGATATCGTCGCCGGACTTGGCGGGGCGGGGGACTGACTCGCCCGTGAGCGCGGCGGTGTCGAGCTGGGTTTCGCCCTCGACGATGACGCCGTCGATAGGCACGCGCTCGCCGGGCTTGACGACGATGACGGTGCCGACGGCGATGTCATCGGGAAAGACCTGTTCCAGTGTGCCGTCGGCTTGCTCGACGTTAGCGTAGTCGGGCGCGATGTCCATCATGGCACTGATCGACTTGCGGCTCTTGCCCACGGCGTATGCCTGGAACAACTCGCCGACCTGGTAGAACAGCATGACGGCGGCGCCTTCGGCCATGTGCGGGTCGGTGTCGGGGAAGAGCACCATGGCAAACGCGCCGATGGTCGCGACGGCCATGAGGAAGCTCTCGTCGAAGGCCTTGCCGCGGCGGATGTTATTGAATGCCTTTTGCAGTACGTCGTAGCCGGCAATCAAAAACGGCACGAGGAACAGCACAAAGCTGGCGTAGATGTCGCCCGGGGTGCCGAATGCGGCGGTGAGGGTGCCGAGCTCATCGAGGGCGTACACCACGGCAAAAATGCCCAGTGCTACCAAGATGCGGCTGCGCTTATGCTCAAGGGACTCTTTCTTCTTGCGCTTCTTCTTTTTCTTTTTGGGATCGGCGGCTGTCATGATTCAAACCTCTCATTTGAGTGTATGAACACTCGCTCATATAATTTCGCGAGCAAAGGCCGCGGCAAGCGCGGCCTTACAGGTCAACGTGTGCGCGGGTTAGAGAATGATCTCGCAGTCCGGCTCGGCGTCGGCGGTGAACTCAACGACGCGGTCCAGGACCTCGTCGAACTTGGCGTCGTCGGCCTCGAGCGTCAGCTTCTGGGTCATAAAGTTGACCGAAACGGACTTGACGCCATCGAGCTTAGCCAGCTCGTCCTGAAGTTCACGCGCGCAGTTGGCGCAATCGATCTCGTCGAGCTTAAACTGCTTTTTCATGGTGGGTTCCTTTCCCTGTGTTGGCGGTCTGGGTGCCGGCCGCGCTGATACCGTGGTTGATTGCTATTCGCAGATATGGCTCATGCCCTGGTTGAGCATGGTATAGACATGATCGTCAGCGAGCGAGTAGAGAATGTTGCGGCCGTCGCGGCGGAACTTGACCAGGTGCGACTGCTTAAGCGTGCGCAGCTGGTGCGACACCGCAGACTGCGAGGTCGCGGTCGCTTCGGCGATGTCAGCCACGCAGAGCTCGCGGCCCATGAGGGCATAGAGAATCTTGATGCGCGTGGTGTCGCTGAAGACCTTGAACAGGTCGGCAAGGTCGTAGAGAAGTTCCTCGTCGGGAAGGTCCTCGGGCGAGCAGGTGGTGGGGACGATCGGCTCGGTGGCCTCGATGCCAGTCTTTGTTTCATCAGCGTGGCTGCTCATTGCAATATCCTTTCATATGAACATGCGCTCATATAACTTACTTCCGATTATATGAGCGCATGTTCATATGTCAATGACGTACAGGTAATTCGTCGCATAAAATGATGGGGAATAGTGGACGAGATTCCGGACTGAGCGGTTTTGATAGCCGATGCCGGGGTGGGTGCCCCCGCGCCGTGCAAAAATTGGAGTATTCTGCAACTATAGGGGGTCCGTTAATCTATTCCAGGCCAAATAAAGCCGCTCAAGAGTTATCCAAGGGCGGTAAACAGACAAGGTCTTCCTCAAATGTTGCCTAACGTTCCCGTTCGATAGCGTTTTTGTTTTTCATTTGGATTAACTTGTGGGTGCTGGAGGGCCGACCCTGCTGAATACTCGCAATTTTGCACATCGCTAGGGTACCCACCTTGTTAGCCGGTCTAGCTTCCGGCCCCGAAGATTCTGCCCTCGGGCGCGAGGCTGCTTATTTGGGCAAATGATGGGCTGTCGGATTCGACAGTCTGCATGTCATCGATTGCCGGAACTTCATTTATTGTCGGGTCATCCAGCGTGATGCCTTCGAGTGTTGCTTTTTCGAGGTCGATTCGTTGACGATCTTCGGAATCCTGGCGAAGCTGCTTCTGAATTCTCTTTTTCTCTTCTATAAACCTTCTGAGCACAAACTGTCTCAGGTCCTCTTGCATGATTTGAAAGTCTTTTGGCAGACGCGAGGGGCGTATGCCCTCTTTCCGTTGGATCGCCTCCATGACCCTAACGAAAGCGCTGGCATGCATAAAGGAATAACGACTGACGGTGATGATTCCGTATCCCATGGACGCAAGCGCATTCTTGCGCTCCTCATCGATGGCGCGGTCTTCTTCCGCGTCATGATAAAACCCGTTGTATTCAATGTCTGTGCGAGATTTCTTTAGATACGCATCCATAAAGAACTTTTTGCGTCTCGTGAGATTCTTTGCGGCAGCGGTGACCTGCACCTCGCAATCGGTCTCAATTCCCTTAATACCAAGCCCTCCTTCGCTTTTAGGCAGCGTTAGCATCATGACAAAGGCCGTTTCCATAGGAGACCGGCATCCGTCGCGCACACATTGAATCGCCTTTCGGGCAAGGGCCAGACCGTCGCATCTGGTAATGGAATTAAAGAACTGTTTTAACCTTTCGGTCGAGGTGAGCGCGAAACGCTCGTTATACGAGGTGGAAGAGCCGGTTCCAAGGGAGTAAGCGCCGCACAATTCAAAGTAGTACTCCACCAGTTCGCGAAAAGGGAGATAGGTGGCGGCCTGAAGTGCGCAAAGCTCAACGCCAACAATGAAGATGCCATCTTTGAGTTCTATAAAGCGTGAGCTCGAGAATCGTTTTGACGAAACGTGGCATTGACAGTTCATTGCATAGCGCGCATTCCTGCGATCAAACACCATTACTTCGAGGCAATCATTTGCGTCAAGGGAAACATCGTGTTTGGTGAGCCATTCTGCGGCTGCGTCAAGGAGCGTTCCGGTGGGACATGATCCGTAAATCGCGGCAGGGTTACAGGGCTCGGTGTCTTTCGTAGACGCCGAATGCGCGGCCTGGTAGACCGCTTTTGCAGTGGTATGTGACAATACGATACTCATGGTATATATCGTGTCAGCTAATGCCGTGCTGATGGCGCTGAGTGGGAAAGTCGTTTTAGGGGCCTAACCAAATGCTGTCCAAAAGCTTGACGCGATTATGGGCTGGCACGCCTAAAATCAATGTTCTCGCAGCTTAGCTATAGCATATAAAAACTCAATTGCTGCACATTTGATATCGATGCATCACCATCCGACAACGAATTACGTGTCGGGAATTGGCCGAAATCGTTCAAAATGAGGGTTCAGAATTTGTGATGGCAGATCTATCTGTGGAACGTAGGGCGGCCCCGCTGCGGTGTTTCCCGCTGCGAGGCCGCTCGTGAGCAAGCAGTGTTTGTCTCAGACGTTGCTATTTCGCAAACAGGTTCTTGAGGTTGAACTCGGCCTGTACCGTGCGGAGCATGAGGTCGGTGTCGTCCAGACCCAGATGCTGCTCGTTGGCGTCGGGCGCGAGGGTGCCGCGACGGCGTGCCCAGTTCTCGAGCGCGGCGGGGGCGGACTCGCGGGGGAGCGAGCGCACGTCGGCGTCCAGGCTGCGGCAGATCTGGCGCGAGTCGATGACGATGATCTTACCCGCGCGGCGTGCCTCGGCGTAACCGTCCAGGTGAATCTTGAACCAGCTGTCCTCAAAGGCGGCGTTATGCGCCATGTACGGGTACTTCTTCATAAGCTTGAGCAGCTGCTTTTGCAGCTCCTTGTTCTCGCGGAAGGGCGTTTTGCCGTCGATGTCGTCCCAGGTAATGTGGTGGATATTCGACAGCGGCACATCTTCGCCGCGGTAGATGTCGGGCAGGCCGCAGTAGTGTGCCTCGGCGTCATGCGGGACGGCGTCGCTGGTGAGCTCCATGATCTCCCAGCCCACGTTGATGATATAGCCGCGCTCGGGTGCACGGCCGGTGGTCTCGATGTCGATACCGAGCACGGTGCCCTGGATGGGCTTGCGGGCGTAGGCCACGCCGAGCGCGTCGCGGTCGCCGCGGATTTCGCGCATAACGGACGCGGCGGTGCGCTTTTGCATCTTGCCGATGGCGGCGCAGGTGTCGGCATCGGACAGGCCGCGCGAGAGCGTCGCGGGCGTCACGTTGCGCAGACGCGCCTCGCCAATCTGGTCGCACAGGTCGCGGTTGCGGTCGGCCAGGTCGCGCACGGTGGCAAAATCGAAGCCGGGGTCGCCCTCGGCGGTAAAGTACTCGGTCTCGAGCACCTTGAGGGCCTCCTCGCCCTTCTGGCGCTCGGACTCCATGGCGCCGTGGTCGCCGTAGATAAACATGGGGATAAACGGCTGGCGCTCGTATTCGAGTGCTTGCGATACGTTCATATGCTACTCCTTGGACGGGCCGCGTTGTGCGGCTCGAGGTTACTGAGTTATGGCGAGATGATAGTTTACCATAGGCAACTATTGGCACCGCGCCCGGGACAACTACAATACCCTAGTTGACCGCTAGGACTTTTACAATGCTGCCGAAAGACACGAAAGGTTCCATCCGTCATGGATTTACTGATTGATATTCTGCTCGACGCCGGCAAGGACACGCTGTCGCTGCTGCCGTTTTTGTTGGTGACGTATCTTGCTCTCGAGACACTTGAGCACGTTGCGGGCGACCGCGTCAACGGCGCTATCAAGCGCGCCGGCGCTGCGGGTCCCGTGGTTGGCTCGCTGCTGGGCATGGTGCCGCAGTGCGGATTTTCGGCCATGGCAGCAACGCTGTACGCCGGCCGTGTCGTGACCTTGGGCACGTTGGTGGCGGTGTTCCTTTCGACCTCCGATGAGATGCTGCCGCTGTTGCTTGCCGAGCAGGTTCCCGTGCAGACTATGGCGATGCTTTTGGCTTCGAAAGCGCTGATCGCACTGGTCACGGGTTTTATCGTGGACGCTGCCATTCGCGGCCTGCGCCGTAACGCCCGCGCGCACGCGGCGATTCGCCGTACCGTGCTGGGAACCGCGGCCAACCCGGCCCACGTGAACTGCGCGCACGACGACCACAGCGGCGGTGACATCATCGACGAGGTGGCCGAGGCAGGCGTGAGCGCCGACCACATCCACGAGCTGTGCGAGCGCGACCATTGCGGTTGTGATGAAGACGAGGACGAGCACGAACACGGACATGGCCACGATCACGGTCATGAGGGCGACTATGAACACCATGATGGTCACGGTCACTCCCATTCCCACGAAGGGACGCCTGTCCTGTCGATTATCCGCAGCGCCATCTCCCACACCGTGCAGGTATCGGTATTCATTTTCCTGGTGACGCTGATTCTGGTTGCCGTGCTCGAGACGTTCGGCGAGTCCGCAATCGAGCAGTTCCTGCGCGGCAACGAGACGCTTGCGGTCCTGGGCTCGGCACTCGTCGGCCTGATCCCCAACTGCTCGGCCAGCGTCGTCATCACGCAACTGTACCTGGAAGGCGCGCTGCAGCTGGCCCCGATGCTCGCCGGCACGCTCATTTCCGCCGGCGTGGGTTATCTGGTGCTGTTCCGCACCAACCGCAGCGCCCGCGAAAATGCCGTGTTCCTGATCATGATGTACGTCATCGGCGCTGGCTGGGGCCTCATCCTCTCCGCCGTTGGCCTTTAAGTAGATTATTGGGACATGTCTTACGATCTACCTCTGTGACCAGGGCATTCCCCGCCGCCAAAACAAATAGGTAGATTTCCGGACATGTCCCAAAAATCTTCCTTGGTTAGCGCAGCAGCTCGGTGAGGTTGCGTTTAAAGCGGGCGCGATCTTCGCTGGTAAATGCCGCCGGTCCGCGAGTGCGTCCGCCGGCGCGGCGTACCTTCTTTTCTTCGTGGCGAATAAACAGCTGCATGTCGATGGTCGCCTTGTCGTACACGCGCCCGCGCACACCGATTGCGGCGGCATCGCGCCCGAGCACCATGCTCGCCAAGCCAATGTCCTGCGTCACGACCACGTCGCCCGCCTGCAGGCGTTCGACAATGGCAAAGTCGGCGCTGTCGGCGCCCACGCTCACGTCGAGCGTCGTGACCCAAAAGCCGCGTCGCGCGTGCTCGGCATCGCGCGGGTCGTCGCGGCGAATGTGCCGTTCCAGGTTTTGCGTGCTGTTGCCGGCGATAACAACGGCGACGCCCGCCCGCCGCGCGCAGTCAATCGACTCGCGCGTGACCGGGCAGGCGTCTGCATCGATAAAGAGCGTTCGCGGCATCTAGTGCACCAGTTTGCCAAATTGAATAGCGCGAACAATCAGCGTTACGCCAAACACCAGCAGCGCGGCGCCGCTAAAGATGACGAGCATCTTGGCCGACCACAGCGGATAGATAAACACGAACATGCCGGCGATGATGGAGAGTGTGCCGCTCAGGATGGCGAGGGCACGGTTGGACGAAAGCTCGGACTCCAGAATGGACATGACACCTTCGACAATCCAGCCAAAGCCGGCCACGATAACCACCATCGTGGTGAGTGTCGCGGTCGAGAAGGCCTGGTTGCGCAGGATTATAACGCCGCCCAAGATAATGAGTAGGTTGGAGATGATGCTCGTCACGCGCCAGCCGGTGGGCAGCAGCGGCTCAAAAATGGCAGTGAACAGCCTGATGGCTGCCGTAATCACAAAGTAGAAGCCCAGGACGGTCGTCAAAAAGACGAGGGACTTGGCGGGTGCAAAAAGCAGCGCGATGCCAGCAATGAGCGCTAAGACGCCCGTGATGGCGTAGATCCAGCGTACGGCCTTGACGGCTTTGCCCGCCATGCTTTTCTCGTCAAATCCAAACTGGCTCGATTTTTGGTCATCGTTCTTAAAGATGCCCATAATGTCTCCTTTCCGTGTGGTGCACGTCGCGTTCATTGCTCTCCGTGCGGCGTACGCCAAAAGTGCTGCAACAAGTATCGCCTAAGGGCGCCGATGCATGGGGCGGGAAGGACGAATTGCCGCCCCACATTCCCGAATTGTTACTTTTGTTCCCGCTCCAGTGAGGATTAATCAACAATTGTAGAACATTACGCTGCTATATGTAATCGCCTACGTTTTAGGTTAGATTCTCCTAAGAACAATTGCCCGAAATTGGGGGTCCCTATGAACGAAACAGTTCCCGCGGCGCCGGTAAGCGCTGAGTCGATGGCAAAGCAGGGTTGCGAAAAGCTCGGCTTGGACGCGTTTGATGCGTTGGTTCGCCGCGCCCGCACGTGCCGTCGCTTTGACGAGTCCATGCGCGTGCCGCGCGAGTTTTTGCTCGAGCTGGCGGAACTGGCGCACCTGGCTCCCTGCGGTGCCAATGCTCAGCGTCTGCGTTTTCATGTGGTGAGCGGTGCCGAGGATTGCGCGCGTGTATTTGATGAGCTTGCATGGGCCGGCGCGCTTAAGGATTGGCCGGGTCCTGCCGAGGGCGAGCGCCCGACCGGCTACATCGCGATTCTGACCGAGCGCGCTGTTCCGGGTAAGCCCGCCGCTCCCATTACCGAGGTCGACACGGGCATTGCCGCGCAGACGATGATGCTCGCCGCCCGAAGCGCCACGCCCGAGGTGGCGGCCTGCATGTTCAAGGCCTTTACGCTCCGCGCGATCGACGCCATGGGGCTCGATAACGACAAATACGAGCTCAAGCTGATCATGGCGTTTGGTGTTCCGGCCGAGACACAGGTGATCGATGCGATCGATTCCAACCCCGACGGCTCCATCAATTATTGGCGCGACGAGGCGCGGGTGCACCACGTACCCAAGCGTCCGCTTGCCGACGTGCTGCTGTAGTTGTGCGTCGTTGCGGTGCAATCCGGCGGAAAAATCACCACAAAGGCTCCTGTCCCCTTTGTGGTGGTACGAGGGGAGGGTGTGTGGCAGATCTGTATTTGGTGCGGCATGGGCAGACCGAGCTCAATGTGAAGAACATTTTGCAGGGCTGGCACGATTCGCCGCTGACGGCACGCGGGCGCGAGCAGGCGCTGGCGGTGCGTACGGTGTTTGCGGCGCGTGGCGTGGCCTTTGATCATGTGTATTCCTCGCCGTTGGGCCGGGCACGGCATACGGCCGAGCTTATCGTTGGCGAGGGCCGTTCCATTGAGCTGGTCGATGACCTGCGTGAGTGGCATTTTGGCTCGCTGGAGGGCACATCAAATCGCGAGATGCCGCCGCAGCCCTGGGGCGATTATCCGGTGGCCTTTGGCGGCGAGTCGGAAGTGCAGCTTCAGTCGCGCATGGTCGCGGCGCTGTCCCGCATCATGGCCAGGCCGCAGCACGACTGCGTGCTGGCGGTTTCCCATGGCTCAGCCTGCCAGGAGTTTCTTGAGTATGTGACTGGCGGGGGAGAGCTGCCCGACAACGGTGCCGTGCTTCATTTTGGCTATTGCGACGGGGCGTTTTCGCTCTTGGGTTGGTAACGAACGAAAGGACCCCTATGAATAAAGATCTGTATCTGGTCCGTCATGGACAGACGATATTCAACCTTAAGCGTATCATTCAGGGGTGGAGTGATTCGCCGCTTACGCAGTTGGGTTGCGACCAGGCGGCGCGCGCCGGCATGTTTTTACGTGCGCGCGGCATTGAGCCCGATCATGCCTACACCTCCACGCTTCATCGCACCGAGCAGACTATCGCCAACTTGTGGCCGGGCTTGGCGTACGAGCGCCTGGACGGCCTGCGTGAGTGGTTCTTTGGCGACTTTGAGGCCGAGCGCGTGATGCTCATGCCCGAGCGCCCGTGGCGCGACTTCTATCGCCAGTTTGGCGGCGAGGGCCAGATGCAGGTGCGCGAGCGCATGGTGGCGACGTTGACCGATCTTGTGCGACGCCCGGACCACGAGTGCGTCCTCGCGGTGAGCCATGGCTCGGCCATCAAGGAGTTTTTGGATCACGTGAGGGGAGCGGCGGCCGACGAGCACGAGCGCGTGCCGGGCAACTGCTCGGTGCTGCATTTCGTGTTTGACGATACGACCGATACGTTTGAACTGGTTGAGATCTTTACGCAGGAAGACTACGCGCGCGAGCTGGGGCTTGAGCCGCTCGTGGCTGCCGCGGGTCCGCAGCGCGGGTAGTTTGGGCGTGGCGGTGCGGGTCGCCGACTTACTTGCTCGATGCGAAAGGGGGCGGAGATGCATGCGCTGGCGTTGCATCTCCGCCCCCTTTTTTGTTGAGCTGCCGAGTCTTTGTGCTGGGCGTTTAGGCTCTGTTAGAACCGTGAGATTTGGTGAGTGAGCAGGCCCGTCGGAACCTGCGCCGCGCCGCCGCTGACCTGCGCGGCGGGGAAGAGCACAGCTACGGCAAAGTTGAACGGCTCTTTGCCAGAGTAGGCGCCGGCAGTGCGGGCCTCGTCGGCCAGAATCTGCGATGCCCCAGCCAGCGCGGCAGCGTAGGTGGGGTCGTCTGCCGGCGTCGGCTTCGGTGCCTGGTCGAGCATGGCTCGGATGGCGGCAACAGCGTCCTCGCGCTTGACTTCCCATACGCGATGCGTAATGCCGGTGGGGTCGGTGACGGCATAGAGCGACGCTCCTTCTTTGGCGGCGCCAAGGATGATATCCATGACGGGCGAGGCTTCGTAGGCGAGCGTTACAGGGCGGGGCTGCACCTTAAGCTCGGCGATCGCGCGCGCGGCGGCGAGTGCGTCGACGCTCTCGGCGGCAGCCTCGTCGCTACCCATCAGTACGTTAACCGGGCAAATCGCCACGACGCCCGTCACGCGACCCGGCTCACCCGAGCATTCGTACACGTAATACGCCGCGCCTGGATCCTTGAGCATCAGGCCATCGGCAATGGCTTCGCGCAGAGCATCGTTGCCGTTCAGGATGCTGCCCATTGCAGGCAACGCCTCGAGCACGCGGTCCTGAGCCGGGCGGATGCAGGGAAACGGAAGTGCTTTCATGGGCGGTCCTAACGCGCGAGTCGGTTTGTTCGCGGCTTATTATGCCCCAACTTGGCTATCCGCGCCTCGGAGCGTATTGTCGGCGAGCGCGATCAGCACCTGTTGGCAGCGAACGATGTCGGCGTGGGGCACATATTCGTTGGGCTTGTGCGCGAGCGCGAGCGACCCGGGGCCATAGCTCATGCAGTTGCGGTTTCCCGTCTTGCCGGCAATGACGGCAGTGTCGGTGTAGCCGGTAAAGAAGCCGACGGTCGTGTCCGTGCCCGTCACATCGTCTGCTGCGCACTTGAGCGCAGCTAGAAGGGGAGAGGCCGGATCGCGCTCGATGGCGGGGCGGTCGCCTGTCACGGTATAGCTTCCATGGCAGCCTGGGACCGCGGCTTCGGCGGCGACAATGGCCTGCTCTACCATGCGCGTCGCAGCGGTCGTATCGGTCGGCGGGGTCAGGCGCATGTCGACCCAGACCTTGGCGTGGTCGGGTACGACATAGGGGCGATAGCCGCCCTCGATTTGGCCAAACGTGATGGTCGAAGGCCCCAGCTCATCGTGCGCGGGCAGCGCCGCAAACGCGCGACGGAGCGAACACACGACCTCGGCCATGGCGGCGACGGCGTCTGCGCCCTTCCAAGGCTGGCTCGCATGCGCCGTGACGCCGGCCATCTCGATCTCGAACCACGTGCGACCCTTGTGCGCCACCTGGATCTGCCCGTCGGTGGGCTCGGTGTCCAGCACCCATTCGCGCGAGCCGACCCAACCGGCATTGATGGCTGCCTCGGAGCCGCGCATAAAGTCTTCCTCGTCGACCGAGCAGATGAGCGAAAAGCCGCGGCGGGGCAGCGTGCCATCCGCCGCCACGCGCTCGAGCGTATGGACCAGTGCGGCAATGGCGCAAGCCAGGCCACCCTTCATGTCGCAGGAGCCGCGACCATAGAGTTTATCGTCGCGCACGATCGCTCCGAGCGGCGGCGTGTCTGCCTCCCAGCCATCGCCCAGGGTGACGGTATCCATGTGACAGATGTAGACGAGTCGGGCCTCGTCGCTTACGGCCGGCACGGTAATCATAAGGTTGCGGCGCCCGGGCAGCACCTCGAGTTCCTCAACCTGCACGGCATGGAGCACCGGATGACTCAACCGCTCCAGCTGAGCCTCAACCAGCGCTTTGATATACCGCTCAATTTCATCCTCATACGCGCCCGGGTCTGAGCTGTCGATCCGCACAAGCTCCTGCGCAAGCCGCCAGGCAAAGTCCTCATCAACCATATGCAACCTCACAATCAGTTTGCTTTCCAAACCGATTGTAAGCCTCCTGAGAGATTCGCGACGCGCGCGCAGCAGCATTTACCGTTCGCAGGCCGAGCCAGCGCGTTTGCCGTCCGAGCGGGTTCACAAGCGACGCAGCGGGTACGTACCCTTCATGGACGACATGCTGTGCGACATATCTGCCTTTCGGTATCACCGGATACCTCCACAGGTCTTGGCAATAATGCCGGACCTGCCCGATTCTGCGGACGATCCGCGCAGGGAGCACCTATGTGAGCATCCGCTCGTCACGCATTTCCTGGGCACCCCGTTACACGTGTTGGCGCAGGGCAGCTGCGGACGTAAGGGCGATCGCATTGTCAGGCATGTTTGGAACGGGGAGAGGCCGTTTGATTCCGTGCGGCAGACGGAGTTTGGCCTCGATGTTGCGTCCCCACTCTTTACCCTGCTGACCCTGGCTTCCTCGGTCTCAAACGAGCGTCTAATCATGTGCATGTATGAGATGTGCGGCACCTTTGCCGTGTGCAAGATTGCGCCTCAGGTAAAGTCGGCACTTGAGCAGGCATATGGGAGCCGATGGAGTGACGCACGGTCGGGCTGGGAAAACGTAAAGGATACCTCGGGGAATCCAACAGACTTGTGGAAACGACCTCCCTTGATTGAGCTCTCTGAACTTACCGAGTACGTCGATAAGATCCCGGGGCTCCGCGGCGCTAAATCGTTCACGCGTGCCGCGAAATGCATTACGGGGGTGGCGGCATCGCCGCTCGAGGTCCAGGCTTCGATGCTGTTTGGCCTTACGAGGTTGCGCGGCGGCGAAGGGCTGCGCCTTACCAATAACGTCGAGATTCGCTTGACGCGCAGCGCCCGCCTGATTTCGGGGCTTGATAGGCGCTATGCCGATATCCTGCTGGCAAATAAGGACGGCAGCCGAGAGTGTCTGGTTGAATGCCAGGGTAAAGCCATTCACGGATCCATTGAATCCAAGATTTCGGACTCCGATCGAACGACGGCGCTGCAAGCGATGGGATATCCCGTCATTCTGATGACCTATGGTCAGCTGGCCGACTCCGATGCCTTCCGCGTGGTGATGGAGCTCATCATGTCCTATCTCGATGTGCCGCTGAAAGACAAGACGCCGCGACAGCAGGAGCTCGAACGGCGGCTTCGTGAGGAGATTTTTATCGATTGGGCAGGAATGTAGCCGCGCGGGTGGAAAACGGTCGCGCGGACTAGAGTTTTGGTCACAAAAAGACTTATATTTCGCCTTGGATGGGCCTTAAAAATGCTATCTAGAATAAGTTGTTTCGGAAAATGGACAGTCAACTTACATTCGGCACATAGAGATCGATTTTTACCTACTAAAGTCCCTGATAAAGCTGTTTATCAAAGCGGGTGTGCTTAGCGACTTGAGCCTCACTATCGATTATCTGAAAAAACTTGTTCTGGGTATCATTTTAAAGTCGTCCGGAGCAACAAAATCGGCCCCCGTTTCGTGAAAACGGGGGCCGAATGGGCTTCATGGCCTGCCTGGCAGGCTTGGCACCGGCGCTATTTGATCACACGCACGCGATACATCGACGGAATCTGCTTGAGCGCCTCGATCGTGCTGCCGTCCAGGTGCTCATCGGTGTCGAACATGGTGTAGGCGTTCTCGCCAGCGGACTCGTTGGTCATGCGCTGCACGTTGGCGTTGTCCTTGGCGAGAATGGCCGTGATCTGGCCGATCATGTTGGGCACGTTGGCATGCAGGCAGGCAATGCGGCTTGCGGCGCGCGCCTTGCCCATGCTGCAGGCGGGGTAGTTGACGCTGTGCGCGATGTTGCCGTTTTCCAGGTAATCCTTGAGCTCGCTGATGGCCATGTCGGCGCAGTTGGCCTCGGCCTCGCCGGTGCCGGCGCCCGAATGCGTGGTGATAAACGTGTTGGGCATCTTGACGGTCTTGGGCGTGGCAAAGTCGCAGCTAAACCAGCTGAGCTTGCCCGCGCGCAGGGCGGCGTCGACGGCGTCCTCGTCGATGATGGTCTCGCGCGCGTAGTTGATCAGCACGGCGTTGGGCGCCAGCAGGTCGATCTGCTCGGTGCTGATCATGCCGATGGTATCGGCCTTGCTGGGCACGTGCACGGTGAGGTAGTCGCAGCCGCGGCAGAGGTCCTCGAGCGTGCCCACGCGCTGCACCTCGCGGCTCAGCACCCATGCGTGCTCGACGGAAATGAACGGGTCGTAGCCGTAGACGTCCATGCCCAGATCGACACAGGCGTTGGCGACCTTGGAGCCCACGTTGCCCAGGCCGATGACGCCGATGCGCTTGCCCTTGAGCTCGCGGCCCACAAAGGCCTTCTTGGCCTTTTCGGCATCGACCTGAATCTCGGGGTCGTCGGCGTTGTCGCGCACCCAGTTCATCGACTGCACCACGCCGCGGCTCGAGAGCACCAGCATGCCCAGGACGAGCTCCTTGACGGCATTGCTGTTGGCACCGGGGGAGTTAAAGACGACGACACCCTTCTTGGCGTACTCCTCGACGGGGATATTGTTGACGCCGGCGCCGCAGCGGGCGATGGCGCGGATGCCCTCGGGCAGCTCGTAGCCGTGCAGGTCGGTCGAGCGCATCAGGATGGCGTCGGCTTCCTCAGCGGTGTCCACAAACTCGTAGCCCTCGCCAAACTCGACTTTGCCGTCTTTAGTGATGTCGTCGATGGTCTTGATCTTACGCATGGAAAAACTCCTTAGCAGGTTTTGATGTAAACAGGGTGGTCTGAGGTGGCTGGTCGGCCCGCGCGCTGCGGGCTAGTTAGATCGCGGACTCAAACTATGCTGCGCTTCGAAGTCCTTCATGTACGTTGCCAGCGCCTGCACGTCCTCCATGGTGACGGCGTTGTACACGCTGGCGCGCATGCCGCCGACGAGGCGATGGCCCTTGACGTTTTGGATCTGGTGCTCGGCCGCGCCCGCGACAAAGGCGGCGTCGAGCTCGGCGTCGCCGGTGCGGAACGTGACGTTGGCGATGGAGCGGCTGTCTGCTTGCGTGGTGCCGTGGAACAGTTTGCTGTTCTCGAGCAGGTCGTAGAGCAGGTTGGCCTTTTCCCAGTTGCGCTCGGCCATGGCGACAAGTCCGCCGGTCTGCTCGACCCAGCGGAACACCTTGCCGCACACGTAGATGCCAAAGGTGTTGGGCGTGTTGAGCATGGAACCCTTGGCGGCCTCGGTCTTAAGGTCCATGTACTGCGGCGTCTGCGCAAAGGCGGGGCCATCGGCGATAAGGTCGTCGCGCACGATGACCACGGTCACGCCCGCGGCGCCGGCATTTTTCTGAGCGCCGGCGTAGATGAGCCCGTAGCGCTCGACGTCGAGCGGCTGCGACAGGAAGCAGCTCGAGACATCGGCGACCAGCGGCACGTCGCCGCAATCGGGCAGCTGGTGGAACATGGTGCCAAAGATGGTGTTGTTCTGGCAGATGTAGACGTAGTCGAGCCCGTCGCCCGTGGCCTCGGCGGCAATGCGCGCGTTGATGTCGGCCATGTTGGGAATGCGGTCGAAGTTGGTGTCCTCGGAGCTCGCGAGCAGCACGGCCTCGCCGTACTTGGCGGCCTCCTTGTATGCCTTATTGGCGAAGTTACCGGTCACGACGTAGCCGGCGCGGCCGCGGCGCATGAGGTTCATCGGGATGCCCGCAAACTGCAGCGTGGCGCCGCCCTGCAAAAACAGGACGCGGTAGTTGTCGGGGATGCTCAGCAGGCGGCGCAGGGTTGCCTCGGCGTCGTCGATGATCTGCTGGTACATACTAGATCGATGACTCATCTCGAGCACGGACATGCCGCAACCGCGGTAGTCCATCATCTCGTCGGCGATCTCGGCGAGCACGCTGGTGGGCAGTGCGGCCGGGCCTGCTGAGAAGTTGTGCACACGTGCCATCTTCCAAGTCTCCCTCATAGTCGTTTGAACGTTCGGGATACTTTAGCACAGTGGAGCGCCAGACGCGACCGCATCACAGCAAAACTCGAGTGCGCCGCTATGATTTACAGGATGGTTACATGGGGGAGAGGGTACTTATTTGGTTGCCCGCAGGCGATCAGCCTCGGCCTTCGCCTGCTTCCAGGGGCGTACGCGGTCGTTGACAAGGTCATCGTAGCCGCGGGCGATGGATTGTTGGATGGCCTTATTGGTTTCGAGGCAACCTTTGTCTGCGAAATCGAATCCTGTCTGCGAGAGGGTGGCTGACTTTACAGCGCGCATGCGTGCCTCCTGAGTAATGCCTGTAATTTCAATCTATGTTGATGTTAGCGCCAAAGTGCTTCGCATAGGAATAATGGCGAAGTGGAGCTCTTTGGTCTATGGCGAGCTTTTGGGCTGGTGGCCTATGCCCAAGTTCACAACCGAATCATTTTGACCTCCTTTTTATTGCGCAATAAAAGCTTGCTTGAGTCATCGCGAACAATTTCTTGAGCTGTTCACCGGACGATACCGACCGTCTGCAGAAACGGCCTCAACGGATGCCTTTGGGAGCGAGTCTCGTAAATAGCTGCACGGTATGATTTAACCTACGTCACGACAGACCGATGCTAATAAAGGGTCAGTAATGGCGGCATTAGATGCAACTGCGGCATGGGGGATGCTATGAACGAAACGAACTACGTTGAGAGACTGAAGAAGGCATCCATTTCTGAACTTCGTTTTGACGACGTTCGCTTAAAGCGTTCAATTCAAAATGCTGGTTTCTGCAACTTGCCCGATCTTTTGTCTCTTACCGATAAAGAGATAGATATTCAATTTGATAGCAGATACGCCGATTCAATCATTAAGATGCGAGAGAAATACCGCACTGCCCCCGATGCCTTCGCGGCCTCGATGCTTCAGCCCAAGATTGCCGAGAAGCCGGCGAACGTAAAAGAACCGCTGGAAGTTCGGCGTCCTCTCGAACTAAAGGCCGAGGCAACGTCTTCAATCGAACAATACGAATACGACCTGAGCCGTTTTCCACTCACGCGCTCCCATGGACTGTTTTCAGAAGAGCTAGAAGAATTTGAAGAAAGGGCTCGTGACACCTTCGATAACCTTGCTTCTAGGTCTGAAAATGTCATGGTCTATCAGGCATTTGAAGAATTCTCGACTGACCTTGATGAGCTCAGTGCTGCGTTTGAAGAGCTTATCAAACGATATCCTACAAAGCCGCGTATTGTCTTGATGTTGATTGATAGGTGTCTGCCAAACGCTTTTATGGTTTATGTCGCCGACAAGGCGCGTAGGGTTTTCAACGACCATAACCTGTGGGGTAATTTCTTTGCGAGCCTTGGTATTCTCGACAGTAACGTGCAGGGGCTTGTTAAGCATATCTTTATCAAGCATGTTGAAGAGCGTGGTATGCCCTTGTACGGTCGCGAAGAGGAAACTAATTACTATTACTACACCGCGCTCCTGCACGGTGGCCTATCTGAAGATTCTTGGTCGAATCTATGGGAGAAACTACTTCCTCTTGCGCGAGAAGTTTCTCAAGGCGGTCTGGGTTTTGGTGGAGAGATGGATGGCCTCTCTGTTCTTAGGGAGCTGAAAAATCCTGAGAGCCGTTATACTCCAGAAAAGGCCGTGCTTAATATCCTTGAGAAAGCGCCCGATTCAACCATTGCACCGCTATTCGAAGCGTCCATGCGCGTAGCAGCCCAAATTGTGGATTCGAATAGGGTCAAAAGCCGTTACACGATGTTGTCCAGTTTTGGTCTCCCAGAAGCTGCAATGCAAGCCCTTCGCGATAATCAAGAACGTTCGGCGTCCTCAGCGGCTGGGGGCAAGGCCGCTGCTTCGACACAAGAGCGGAGAAATGAGACCCATCGACTAATCTATCTTCCAATTGCCAGTTTGCAACTGGACCTTTCTGAAGGTGTCGTGACCATGCGCTGGCCGCGCCAACAGTTCCCATTGCATTTCGCCGGTGACAAGATTGACTATTATGTCGATGGCGAGCTTAAGGCTAGCTCTGAATTTGACATGAGCGTCGGAAAATGCATCCTAAATGCCGTTGGCTTTGCCATTAACCCTCGGGCTCGTTATGACGTAGAGCTGAAACTTATGCACAAAGATGAGCAAACAGATGACTATATCGAGCTTAGTTCACTGAGTCAGACGTTTAGCAGGAATAAGCCTGGCTGTTTTGAATTTATAAAGGACGGCAAGGGCTTCTACCGTTTACGCGGCAAAAACGAGCGATTAACGAAAAAGCGCCGCATCGCATACATCGTAAAAGACGGATACAAGATTGTTCCCGGCCAGGGCATGAAAGCGGTCTCGGAGTATGAGGCTTCTGGCGATTGGGGCGATAACCAAATCTTCATCTATGATGTGGAGCCTGGTTCGTCAGGCTCGGTTGTTAGCGAGCTGACGGGCGAGGAGGTTGCTGTTTGGCAAGAGCGTTACGTTGCAAAGATTGATAAGCATCGAATCATTGGGGAAACAAGCGACGGCGTCGACTTGTATGGGCGCATTCCGAACGAATTTGATACAAACGGCGGCCTTCCCTCTGTGAACATAGAAGCGCTTGATGGTGCGAGTGCGCTTAAAGACCTGGTTTTTGTCTGCTGTTGTGATGGTGAACAGGTGTCGATACCGCGCTGTACTATATGTGAGGATGATGAGGGTAATGCGGGCGCTGCGAGAATAAAGCTGGAGCCGTCAAAGACAGACCTTTTCAGTTGGCATATTGAAGAGTGCACCATAGAGGCGAGACAGAAATCTGCTGGTGGCAAGGTTGTTTTTCGATATCGTTTCGCTGTGGTGCCCATACAAGATTTTAGGCCCGTGTCTATCAGTTTTGATCACGGACATGCTGTTGCGGAATATGGGTTTCAAGCATGTCTTCCCATTGACGTCGTGCGTGTTCGGGAAGAGGGCGATTCGGGTGGCGAGTGCGACGAGCTCGATTCCCTTAATGCATGGGAGCGGTATGAAGCGAAGATGCTCCTAAAGGATGAGTTTTTGCATCTCCGCATTCGCTCGAGAGAAAGTGGTAAAGAAACCGACGCTAAGCTTGCCCTTGCCGCGATAGACATTGACGTTCCAGATAAGCTCGCGAGTCTATCTGAGGAGCGTCCAATTTGCCTAGCGGATGCATTGGATCTCGGTCCCAGCGCTGCTAATTTTAAGATTGTCTCTTATGGTTGGAGATACAACAGAGCCGCGCTGGTGATGCTTGGTTCAAAACCACTTTTCTTTAAGGACCTCAAGCAGCCTGGCGAATACGTATTTAATCTCTTTAGGCATGCAAGTCTCTTTCTGCAAACCGACTTTAGCACGCCCAATCTTCTTCCCCTGAAGCTATCCCTGTGCTACGGCGATGATGTGTCAAGGGGGGAGCTGGTGTCAGCTTGGACCGACGTTCAAATGCTCGACTGTACTGAAGGGCTCGGTATAAACGGTTGGAAGATTGTGCCCGGCGAATCGCTTGGATATGTCCTTCGGTTTGAAGGCATGCCCTTATGTGATGTCCATTTCAGATTCTTTAGAGTTTCCAGATATAAGGAAAGAGACGAGAAGCCGATTGCCACGGCTTCGGCGAGAATGGGTTCTGAGGAGGTTAATCTTCCGTCCAGCGTGGTTAGGCAGCTGGGCAACAAGAGGGGGGTCGCTGTTGAAATGTCACCGAGCGACTTCTTTGGGGACTCACGGCGAGAATATGCAACCAGGGCCTTTCTTAAATAACAGGAGCAAATAATGACGAACGCAAAAGAATTCAACCCCATTGAGACTGCGCGTAAAGTGGAGAACTCTTATCGCGAGTATATCGCCACCACCATTCACTTTGATGATGTGGATCTGCAGAAACAGCTTGAGGCGATTCTTGACGAGCCGGGATATCTAGCTAAGGGGCCGTTTCTTGAGGCGGCGCCACCGTACCGTAAAGATAAGACAGTGGCAGACCTGATAGATGAGGGGATTCTCTGCAAGAGCATGATGAGCTTGGGCGGAGGGGAGACGCGTAACTTTGACCCCTATCGCCCCCTGTATGTGCACCAGGTTAGAGCTATCAAGAAGAGTGCGGCCGGACGTAATTATGCCGTTGTCACGGGCACGGGTTCGGGCAAGACTGAGTGCTTCCTGCTTCCGATTATCAATGACATCCTCAAGGAATTCGAGGAGAAAGGCCGTTCGGCTGGCGTGCGCGCTATGATTCTCTATCCGATGAACGCTCTCGCAAACGATCAGCTTAAACGATTACGTCTGTTGTTGAAGGGCACCGATATCACTTTCGGGCGTTATACGGGCGACACAGAGAAAAAAGAGGCCGAGGCTCTCCGCAAGTGGAAAGATGAGAATCCGGGACAAACTAGGCTTCCAAATGAAATCATTTCACGTGAGAAAATACGTGAGAACCCACCCAATATTCTTCTCACAAATTACTCAATGCTCGAGTATCTCCTTCTGCGTCCGGAGGATGCGCCGCTGTTCGGAGATGCGTTTGGTGAAAACTGGCGACATATTGCTATCGATGAGGCGCATATTTATTCCGGCGCGCTTGGCACCGAAATAGCGTATTTGTTGCGTCGAGTAAAGGCGCGCATCGAATCAGAAACGGGAGAGTTGCCCAAGCTTCATTGCTACGCAACTTCCGCAACAATCGGCTCAGAAGAAGATATGCCAAAGGTGGCTATATTTGCTCGGGATCTTTTTGGCGAGCCTTTCTCAAGCGAATCTACGGATCTCGACGTTATCACGAGCGAGAAAGACCAGCCCCAAGATGCTCTTGATGAAAAACCGTGGGGCACGCTCTCTCTAGATACATGGGCTAAACTTCGCAAAGAGCTTTCCGACTCCGAAAACGTCGGCGTAGAAGGCATACGTAGCACGCTCGTATTTGGTGGAGCTCCTGAAGAGGCTGTATCAAGGCTAGACGGAGAGACCCCTCTAATGGGGCTAGGAAAGGTGCTTTTAGGTGAATCGTCTTCGGCAAGACTGGTGGGGCGCTGTGAGCGTCTTTTTGACCTCACTGATCTTGACTCTATTGAGGAGCTTGAGATTGAAGGGCTAACGGGAGATAAGAGGGGCGTGGAAATCCTCACTGCTATGGTCGAAGTGCTTTCTTCCGCGCAGCGCTCTAAAGATGTTCCCATTCTTACGAGCCGATATCATTCGTTTTTGCGAGCTCCTGAGGGCATCTATCTAAATCTGTACACACGTAAGCTGACTCCACATAAAACGATTGCGGAGCATTATGACGATGAAAACGATACTCCTGTATACGAGGTGTCGGTCTGTCGCCACTGCGGACAGGCTTATATTCTGGGTGAAGAGGACTCCGATCCTGAGTCAAATACTGCATGGCTGAATCCCCGGCACGAAGGAACTGATTCCGACGACGAGTTCCTTCCGAGAACTTATTACCGTGTGCTTGCTGATGAATCGGAGAGGGATCCTGACGAGAAAATTCAATGGTTATGTCCGATATGCGGGTCTCTGTTCCACGAAGCCCAGGGCGGCGCACATCGATTTGCGCACGAGGACGCTCCGCGCATCCCGGTTGCACTCAATAAAAATGAAGAAAAAAGAGCGGATGAAGCCGAGGCTCGTTGCCGGCATTGCGGATATCAGTCTGCTGTGGCAATTCAGCCGATGCGTGTTTCGCCCGAAGCTGCGGGCAGCGTCGTCTGTTACGACTTGGTAAGGGATATCCCGCCCTTTGATGGAGAGAACGCTGACGAGGACGATTACTATGCGGATCTTGATGAAGAACGTAGGGCCGGCAGTGTTATTTGCTTCTCGGATAAGCGTCAGGATGCGGCCTTCTTTGCGCCTGCGATGGATAGGACCTATGGAAGCATCACGCGACGTCAACTAATAAGAGAAGCGGTGGAGGCTCTGTCCCGCGACGGTGATGGCTGCAAACCGAGTGCGGTTATTGATTGGATAGTAAGCGTAGCGAAGAGGCGTTACCCGGGAGTCTTGGGTCACAACAAGAAAGGACAAGCGACGGCTTGGATACTCGATGAGCTTGCAGCCGAGGATTCGCGTAACAGCCTCGAGGGCCTTGGCGTTGTTAGAATTGAGCCAACTGAATTTAACGAAGGGTTTTCATATCTAGGGACGAAGCGACTTGTCGAAAGGCGAGTGGATATGCTTAAAGCCGGCGGAATTACCTGGCTTTCAAGCGATGACTACATTTTGTTTGCAAGGGTTTGTCTCGAGCTGCTTCGAGAGAAAAACGTTATCGAGGTCCCTGAAGGAGTTTCTGAGCTCAGGAATAATCATGAAAAACGTGGCAACCTTATAGTGCTTGAAAGTGGTGGCGCTAGGGCAAAGGATATTGTTCAGTTTGCGGGAGAAGCTACGCGTGGTACAGAAAATAAGCGCAGCGTCTTTGTTCGCAAGTACGCCAAAAGGATCCTCGGTATCGAGGTGACCCGAGAAGACGTTCGCCCAATCTTGCAAAGCCTATTTCAGTTTATGGGGGAGTACCTGAGCTGCAGACTATTTAAGGGCGAAGACTATTTGATCGATTCGCGTGAACACTTTAGACTCAGCAGAGATATTTGGACTATGTATCCGCATTCTAACGATGACATTGTCTATCGGTGCGATGCATGTGGATGTGAGACTCATCTAGATACGCATGGCGTTTGTATGACAACGAAATGCAACGGCACGATGGTGAAAATGACCTTCGCAGAAGCAAGAGACAAGGACCGCTTCTATAAAACGGTGTATCAAGATGAGGCACTCCCCCTTGACATCGAGGAGCATACGGCGCAGCTTTCATCCAAGAAGGCTAGAGAAATACAGAGCGAATTTATCAAGGGCAATGTGAATGTTTTGAGCTGCACGACCACATTTGAACTGGGTGTGGACGTTGGCGATTTGAGGGCCATTTTCATGAGAAACGTTCCGCCTAGTACCGCGAATTATACGCAACGAGCCGGTCGCGTTGGGCGCCGCGCTGGCAAGCCCGGATATGCCATCACGTTTGCACGTTTACGACCCCATGATGTCGCGTACTTTGAGGACCCAACCAAGATAATTGGCGGTAACACGAGAGTTCCAATGTGTTATCTGGATAACGATGCTATTGCAATACGCCATGTTTTCGCTGTCGCTATGTCTGAGTTCTTTCGCTATGCGAGTCGGAGCTTGGGCAAAGATTACTCTCATGGATACAACGACTTTATGGACCTTTCTAAATCGGAGCCGGAGGGCCTTGATGATCTTCGCCGCTTCTTGGCATCTCGACCAAAGAGTGTCTACGAACAGCTCGTCCACGTTGTTCCGCAAGACATGCCTGTAGCGAAGGAAGTTGGCGTAAGCGAGTGGGAGTGGATAGCAAAGCTCATTGGTCCAATCGACTCGGCTGAGAGTGGAAGTGGCGGCAGGCTTCTCCTTGCACATAGTCTTAAGCATGCTGATTTTGAGCGTGTTCAGGATGGTATTGAGCTGAATATGGGTGTTAACGACATTCTCGCATCCAAGCTTCTAAAGTCTATAGATGCGCTCAAGAAGGAGAGGACTATCGCAATTCTTGCTGAGAACGGAGTTTTGCCTAAATACGGGTTTCCGACTGATCTCGTGGAGCTCCATCTTCCCGATATTGAGAGATCTGTAGGCGATAATAGGCTCGCGCTTTCTAGGGGTATGCGTCAAGCAATTAGAGAATATGCGCCTGGGGCGGAAATCGTTGCTGGCAAGACGCTTTGGAAGTCCGTCGGACTCAGAAAGCCTAAAGGGCAAGAGTTGCGAAAGCGCAGGTATGGAAAGTGTCCAAAATGCGAAACATTTGTATGGCCCATTGAAAACTACAGCGACAAAGGCGAGTGTCCCGTGTGCCATACTGAGTTTGCTCTCGAAAAGAATATGCTCATACCTTCTTATGGTTTCGTCGGCACGGAAAACAAGAAAGGCGTCGGGCTTAGAAGGCCGAGGCCAAAGGGATATGCATCGGTGCACTTTAGCCAGCACTGGCCTAACGAGACTGCGACCGGAGAGTATTATTTCCCTAGCGGTACCGTGAAAGTAAAATACGCCGAGAACGGGCAGCTCTGTGTGCTCAATAGCCCCGCTAAGGGTTTCCAAGTTTGCTCTTACTGCAATCGCGCTGCTGTTGGTGGAGAGAAAATTCAACATACCTACTGGTGCGAGAAGAGTGGCACCGCTCCTAAGATTAATAGGTTCAGCGCGCTGGGAACGGCATTCGTGAGTGATGTCCTCGAGCTCGTATTTGATTTTGATGCGGCGACGGGTTGCAGCGATGGCGACTGGGAAGCTGTGATGTGGGCGCTGTTTACTGCTGCCGCTAAAATCCTTGAGGTTCCCGAGACCGAACTCGGAGGGACTACATATAAAAATGATGCAGGTAGCTTCTCAATACTCATTTATGACGACGTGCCCGGAGGGGCAGGTCATGTGCGCCAGCTTAGCAAAGAGGTGCCGGGGCTAATTGAAGAGGCCTATAAGGTCGTAGACGGACATTGCGGATGTGGCGAAGAAACTTGCTGCTACGGTTGTATCGCAAATTATTACAACCAAGTTATGCAGGCGAATCTTTCTCGAGGTGCCGCAAAGCGAATTTTAGGGACTCTTCTCACTGCTTCGTCTTCCGGTCGTTCTGCCGGCAATGCCGATGAGGATAAAAAACGCGATTGCATGGCTGATGTTTCCAACCTGGTTGATGGATTTGAGCTATGGGCCTCCGATGACGGCGCGAACAACGAGGCACTGTCGTTGGCCGAAGCGATGAAGCTATCAATTCGATCTAATTCTTCGGAGGAATGGAACGAGTTGATTCACAAAATGGCGAGCTGCGATTCACGTTTGCGCTGGGAGACTCCGGACAAAGATGTGGAGCTATCTGATGCTAGCGGCGACAGCGCTTACGCCACGCTTGTTTGGCGCAAGTCCAAGGTCATTCTTCTTGACGAGGAAGCAGCGGGTGATTTCAAAGATGCATTTGGGTCTGCTTGGCGCAGCGTTTCGGGCTGGAGCCTGTTTGTCGTTGGCGAGTGCTCCGCCGAAGATGTGATGGGCGAGATTCATAAAGAGGCATAGCTGTGGCTGCAAGAATGATACCAAGCCTAGGGCCGGCTGAATGCGATGACCGAAGCCGTGAAGGGGAGATTTACTATGCCCTGAGTAAGTTGCCCGATGATTTTACAGTTGTCCACTCTTATAAGATGCTGGACGTTATGAATGGAAGTGCGATCGAGCAGAGGGAAGCCGATTTCGTCGTGTTCAATCGCCGACTCGGAATTCTTGTCATCGAGGCGAAAGCTGGAAGGATTCGCTGCGAAAACGGTGAGTGGTTATACGGAAGTGGCGTCTCGATGAGGAGGCACGGAGGTCCTTACCGGCAGGCGGACAGCATCAAATGGAAGCTCATTAATCGATTTGAGGATGTAGGGCTGGGGGAGTTGTGCGATAGGTGCAAAGTTGTTCATGCGGTCTGGCTTCCATCCCTGGGCGCCCACGAGCTTGGTTTTATTGACTACTCCCCCGAGGCTTCTCGCGATATCACTTTATGCAAGTCGGATTTAGTGGACCCGACTGTTCAGATAACTCGAATCATGAAGATGGATATCGGGGGAAGGGAGACGAGGCTCTCCGAGTGCGAGGCTAAAGAGGTCTTGCATAAAGTGCTTCTGCCGGAGTTCGATATCGTTCCGACAAATTCGGTGGACTATCGATATAACGACTTTGTGTTTGCAAGGCTATTGGACTCGCAGGCGCGCGTATTGAATTTCATAAAGGACCAAAAAACTGCGGTGATTAATGGTGCAGCAGGAACTGGTAAAACCCTCATTGCAATTGAGAGGGCCAAACAGGCTGCTGGCACGGGCAAGGTCTTGTTTTTGTGCTTTAACTCACTTTTGAAGGAGGAGATTGCTAGGAGGTGCGGCGACGTTTCGGAAATTGACGTCTATACAATTCCGGGCTACGCCTGCAAGGTCTGCAATTCGCTTGAGCCAAGCTATGCCAGTCTGACCGAAGAGCTCATGGAGCACCCTGATTCGTTTCCCTATCAGCATGTCGTGATTGATGAAGGTCAAGACTTTGGCCTCAAGGCCATCGAGGACGCGATGGTGCTCGAAACGCTGCGCTCTATTGTGGATTCAAGACCGGGAAGCACTATGTACCTCTTCTACGACAAAAGGCAGTTTGTTCAGGGTTCAGCTATGCCTAGCTTTCTTATGGATGCCGATTGCAAGCTGACGCTCTATGTCAATTGTCGGAATACGGAGGCTATCGAAAAGTCGTCTCTGAGCGCGCTGGGAGAGACGTGCAATTATGGCGCACAAGCGATGACGACGCTTGGTAGGCCTCCGTTACTTATGGTTGATTCTGATGTCGCTGCGCAAGAGGCATTTGTGGATAAACAAGTTTGCCTACTCAAGAATGCTGGCATTAATGACATCGTGGTTATTACATGCAAGACGCTGGAGAATTCTAGACTGTCGTATTGCTTTACGGGAGACCAGGGTGCAAAGAGATGGAAGGGGCAGAAGGTCCCCGTTCATACGGTACGTAAATTCAAGGGGATGGAGGCTGCTGCGGTCATTTTGGTTGACGTTGATCAGGTCTTATGGGAACAACCATCCATGAGCTATAAACCTGAACCTGGAACCTTGTTTTATACTGCGGCTTCGAGGGCGCGGCATGAGCTTAGGATTGTTTGCGATATGGATGAAGGTGCCTGTAATCGGGTGCTTATAGCTATGGGTGAAAAAACGAACAGGCGTCCTGCCAAAAAACTCGCAAATGTTCTGGGGGCTGTGCTGGTTGGATAGAGGCATTCATATGCCCAGGCGCCCCTTGTGAGTCTGAAGGCGCGGGCTTAAGGCCCCACTGTCAGCTGTGCCGTATTCACTTCATGCATGAGCGACGTCTAAATCACCGGGATATACCGCGACAGGTACTCTTTAAGCGCTGGGTCACACACATAGAGGAACGTTCCTAGCATGCCGCGTGTCATGAGGACGTAGTAGGCGTTGACGATGATCTTTCGTAGGTCATCGTCGCTCGCCTTTTTCTTTGCGACAGCATCTTTGAAGTTTGCCCTGTTAACGCAGACTGCATCTTTGTCCGAATCATAGTAAATGTCGGGACCCAGAATGACGAATCCGTAATTGAGGTCATAACCCTGCACCGTGTGGATGCATCCGACCTCGTTGACAGCGTTGGGGGAGTTAACCCAATCCTTTTGGCTCGAGTTCCAACGTTTGGGGATGCCCTCGATGGCGATGTCGAACGCATCTTTATTGTTCTTGGTCTCCCATTTCCAAGCAAAGCCTGCCGTCATGCGTGATAGACCGGCTTCTTCTTCCTTGGCCTGCTGCAGGGAACAGAAATCCTCAAACCGGTCGACGATGCCAAATTGATAGCGTGGCGCATCGCTTCCGGGGTCCTTGTCTCGCGAGTCGTAGGGCTCCGAGGCAAAGAGCTCATCAAACTTCATGCCGGCATGCATATACGCTTTGTTGTCGAGTAGGTCGTAGACAAAATCGAGATATTCGTCGCCACCGCGAACGCGCATTTGCGTGCTTAGATTGAACTCTTCGGTTTCGATACCAGCTCCCTCAAGCTGATTAAGTCGCTGCTCAAGGCCGTCTCGGTTGAGTCCGGACGCGCGAACCTGCTGCTTGGGGTCATAGAACAGATATGCCTTGTCACAGCATTTGAAAATCCAATCCACCTGGTTGCTTGTGCGCGGCAAGTTGAGTCGTTCGCATGTGTTGTAAAAAGCTCCGATGCCGGCGCCGGCGGTCAAGTAGTTTCCCAGTCGATGTGCTTCGTCGACAAGCAAGATGTCATACCGATCGTTTTTGGTGACATCGCTGGGGCTCAGGATGTCGCCGGGCTTTAATCCGGGAAGGAAGTGCGTGAGCTTTTTGAGTGTCTTGCTTAGAGACTCCATGGGTGTCACGAAGCCGACTCGCAGACCGGAAAGGTTTGGCTCGTTTTTGATTTTGAACATGAGGCTGATGGCCAGAATCGTTTTGCCTGTGCCCGGTGCGCCGTTAACGACGGTTACGCGCTTTCTTTTAGGACCGCCATGTTTGATGTCTTCGTGTTCCTGCTCGAGACGCTTGTAAATCGTCTCGATCGTTTCGTATTGATCGGGCGTGAGCGTCTTGAAAGGCGAGAACTTAAAGAGGTCCGAGTTCTCGAGCTCTTCGATCGGATGAATCGCGTAGTTCTCTTTTCGGAGTTTCGTCCAGAGGTCTCGGAACTTCTGTCGATACTGAGGCCGCTCAAAATAATCGAACTGGGCATAGCCGTTGTTGGCATTGGTTACCTGGTATTTTTCGTCAGCGCAGAACAGCTCAATAAGTCGATTCTCAAACTCAAATGTCGCGGACTGATTGAATGTCGGGTTGTCGATCAGAAGGGTCCGGTCGAAGTCCTTCTCAACGTTTGCGGCGTGTTGCTTCATGCGGCGCCGATAATTGGTCGTTTGACCGATGTAAGCCGTTTTGTTTTTGCTGTTAGTCAGAATGTAGAGAACGGGCCAGCTTTCATCATGGTGCGACCCTGGCTTTGGCGTGCCAAAATCCTGCAACGATTCACTTGTCTCAAAGGGTTGGGGCAGGGGAAGCGTATATTGCCGAAGGGCGAACTCGTTACTCATGATGGCCCGCTTTTCTGTATTCGTTGGAGCCGGTGTCGATGGGGTAGCGTTCGCCGTTGCGTTTGAGTTTGGACGAGAGCGCCGCCTGTAAGTCGATGTCATTGAGGTCGGCAAAACGTAGAAGGAAAAGCAGCGTGTCGGCGACTTCGTCTTCGATGGCTTGGCGCTGCTTGGGGTCTTGGAACATTTCTGCTATGTGCTCGTTGCTCATAAAGCGGAAGAGCTGTAGCAGCTCGGAGGACTCAGTTGCCATGCCGATGGCGAGTTCTTTTGGCGTGTGGTATTTGCGCCAATCACGCGCATCGCAAAAATCTCTGACTTGCGTTGTCATGGCATCGAGCTTGTCCATTGTCTGCAGCCCCCTTGATAGTCATTGCTTTATTATGGCGGTATCTGAGATTTATTGCACCCCATTTAGGACATGCGACACATGCGGGTGAGGTGGCCCGGCAGGAGGTTTCATCATGAAGATCAATGTTGATGTAGATCAGCTACGCGAGGGCTTGCTCGACCGCGTGGGGAGCGCGGCTGGCGTGGGCTTTCCCGCCGCCATGCTCGACGTGATGGATATCGAGGATGAGTCGCCCCAAGAGCTCCTAGCCCGAGCCGAACGCGAAGGCCTCGACCTCCGCGACTTTGCTGTCGCCGACGATTGCAACGCGGACGAGGGCTGGTAACCAACTCCGTGCCTCAACCCCATCCCCACAATAACTTGCGGTGAAATAGGGGTTGAAACGGCTGCTAGAACCCCCTTCACCGCAGCTTACAAAAGCATTACCGCCTGTTTTTGCCAAATCATCCACTTTTAAGTCCTTATTATTGTCAAAAGGCCTAGTAGCTGAATTCGGCATAAAAAATGCCGGGGGACATCCCCCGGCTCTTGGAGGTCCCTCTATTCGAGGGTACCGGCTTCTTTATAGCATGAGATCGGATGTCTTTCAAATAGTGCATGTGGATGGGATGGGATGGCGCACCTGCCATATTAAGTTCTGCTGCCGAACCGTCACCTACATTTTTCGAGTTGCGCGGTTTTCTCGCTGCCTCTACTCGGGTGACGCTGAAAGTATTTGAGTGCCTTTGTTCTAAATTGAGTTGATCAACGTCTATCTGAATAGATGCTTTACAGAGTCAAACAGTGCAACGAGCTCCATTAACCCCAAGCCGGCATTTTTGGTCAGTTAAAGGCCTCCGAGGAACCGCGCAACTCGATTTTTGTTGGTGAGCTGGAATTACAGCTGAAGCATGTGTCTAAATCGGCGTCCCAGTCGTTCAGTCCCTATGTCGCCGCAACTTGGGAGTGGACGGGGTAGCTAATTTGGGACGCGGCTATTTTGGCTACCCCGCTTGGAGGGTAGTCAAAATAGCCCCGTCCCAAATTAGCTACCCTTGGCTGCTACGACGCGAGCGTGGCGATGACGGCTTCGTCGCCGGCGCATATGAGGGTGTTGCCGTCGGGGATGATTGTTTGGCCGTCGCGCTTGAGCATCACGACGATAAAGGGGTGCTTGCCCTGCGGCACGTCGCGCAGGCGCTGGCCGGCAAGGCGGCCGTGGGGCGTCACGGTGACCTCGCGCAGCGTAACCTCGGCACGCTCTTCGAACGTTGGGGCGGCCATCACTAACAGGTCGCCTTCCTCGATCACGGTGTCGCCGTTGGGCAGTACCGGGTGCGCACCATCGCGCAGTACCAGCACAACGAGCATGTTTGTAGCGCTGCCGATATCGGCAAGCGAGCGTTCGGCAAACGGATGCCCCGCACCCACCTTGAGCTTAACGAACGACATGCCGTCTTCGTCACGGTAGTCATTAAACGTGCGGCGAACATCGCCTTCCGCATCGATCATATCGAGCTTCTTTGCCACCGCCGGCAGCAATGAGCCCTGCACCACAATGCTCGACACGGCAATTACAAACACCAGGTCAAACAGGTCGTGGCCACCGGGAACGCCGGTCACCACGGCAAAGAGGCTAAAGACGACCGATGCCGCGCCGCGCAGACCCGCCCAGCTTACGAGCGCCACCTGGCGGGGGTTCGTCCTAAAGGGCGCCAGGAGTACGCCTACGGCGATGGGGCGGCTCACAAAGAGCATGAACGCCATGAGTGCCAGGCCCGGCAGCAGCATTTGCGGCAGACGGACGGGCGTCACGAGCAGGCCGAGTAAGAAGAAGATCGTCATCTCGGCCATCTCGGTGAGGGTGTCAAAGAAGTGCGCCAGCTCGACCTTGCCGGTGATGTCGCTTGCACCCAGCACGATGCCGGCCAGGTACACGGCCAAAAAGCCGTTGCCGCCCAGGTAGCTCGGCAGCGCGTAGGCGACGATGGCCACGGCGAACAAAAAGATGGTCTGCGCGCCCTCGGCCGTTGCGTGTGCGCGCTCGATCAGGCGGCCCGCCGCCCAGCCGATGACAAGGCCCAGCCCCACGCCCAGGATGATCTGCTTGGCGAGCAGCACGGGGATGTTAATGTCGCCGCCGGCGGCGAGGGTCGCGAGCACCGCGGTGAGCATGTAGGCGACGGGGTCGTTGGAGCCCGATTCGACCTCAAGCAGCGAGTCGGTGCCGTCTCGCAGCGACAGGCTGTGCTCGCGCAGGACGCTAAAGACGCTCGCCGCGTCGGTGGACGCCACGACCGATCCCAGTAGCAAGCCCCCGATCCAGTCGAAGCCCAGTACAAAGTGCGCAAACGCGCCCGTAATGCCAGCGGTGATGACGACGCCGAGCGTGCTCAGCAGCACCGCGGGCACGGCGACGGGTTTGGCGCGGTCGATGTTGGTGTTAAAGCCGCCGTAGAACATGATGAACAGCAGCGCCGTGCTGCAGACGGTTTCGGTGAGCGCGTAGTCGCTAAAGTCAATGTGCGCCGGGCCGTTGACGCCCAGCAGCATGCCGAGCGCGATAAAGATGAGCAGGGTGGGGAAGGGGAGCTTTTTGCCGACGGGTTTGATGGTCAGGCACAGAATAATGACGAGGCCGATAAAAAGAAGGATCTGGTTCATGGATGGTGTCCGCTCCTGGGTGGTTGGCGTGGCACGGTCAGTTGTCTGCGGTTATTTGTACCCAAAGATGGTGGGTTTATGGGGCTGGATTGAGGGCATGCGCATTTTCGACACGAGGTGCCGGCGCGGGCGGTGCAGTGGGGGCGGCGCGGTCAATCGCCTGCGGCGGCGACCCTTCCCAGCTTTATTGCAACAGAGTACAATGGGTAACGTTTAAGTTCAACTTGAAGTTTTAGTTGCGGTGCCGGGCTTCGGCCGCAATACAAGGAGAGGCGTACCATGGCGATCTATGTGACATCCGATGCTCACGGGCACGTGCGTGCGCTTGACGAGGCCCTGTCAAAGATTTCGCTGGCGTCCGACGACACGCTATACGTGCTGGGCGACATGATCGATCGCGGGCCCGATCCGGTCGGCGTTATTAAGCTCGTGCGTTCGCTGCCCAACGCCCACGTGCTCAAGGGCAACCACGAGCAGATTATGCTCGATGCCATCATTGGCCAGGATCCGCTCGATGCCGAGACCTGGGATATCAACGGCGGTTGGACGACGCGCGAGCAGCTCAACGACATGGAATTTGAGGCGTACGAGGAGCTCGTGCGCTGGATGGCGACGCTGCCGCTCTACGCGGTGGTCGAGACCGAGGAGCGCCCGTATCTGCTGGTGCATGCCGGCATCGAGATGAACGCCGCGCGTGCGTTTTTGCTGGAGCATGACGTCGATTGTGCCGATGGTGCGGGGGCGGTGGATGCCGATCGCGAGCTGCTCCAGCAGATGCTTGCGGTGCAGTCGTCCGATGACTTGCTGTGGATTCGTCACGGCTATTGGGATGCGCCGACGGGGCTGCTTTCTGCTGAGGGTAGGGGTCCGGTCGTGGTGAGCGGCCACACGCCCACGGTGTCGCTTGGGCGCTATTGCGAGGTGGGCGGTCTGGCGGGACTCGATGAGGAGTCGGGTCGCGGGCAGATCGTGCGCCTGGGCGGCGAGGATACCGCCGGCGTGCCCGACCGCATCGACATCGACTGCGCTGCCGCCACCGGCTCCGAGTTCGGCCGCGTCGGCATCCTGCGGCTCGATGATGGTGCAGAGTTCTACGCGAACATCCAGCCGGGCGAGTAATCTAGTTCCGCCGTTCTGCCGAACGGCGGTCACGTTGACGCTGCGCAGCCCCGAAGCACCCCATCTTGTCGCTCAAACCGTCGCTCGCGTACAGAAGTACGCGTCGCTCCTCTTTCGCGCCAACCTGGGGCACTTCGAGACTGCTCGCTGTCGGTGCCTAAACATCGACGTTTCTTTTCTTCAAATTGATTCGAATTAGGCGCCGTAGGGGTTGCGGTCGCGTTCGATGCGTTGGCGGATGTGGGCGTATTCGATAATCAGCAGTACCAGCAGTAGGGCCATGATGACTAGGTAGCTCACGACGGCGCCCATCAGGCCCAGCAGATTGATCAAGATCACCGGCAGCACTACGCTTACGGCGAAGCAGATCAGGTAGATCTTGGTGACGTCGCCGGCATGGCGCAGCACCGTGATGATGGCGTAGATAAAGTCGATTGCCGCGGTGACGCCGCCGGCGACGACCATCAGCAGTGCCAGTGTGCGGTAGCGCTCAAAGTTAAGGCCGTACATAAAGCTCATGATGGGGATGCCGGGGCCTGCCATAAATGCCGCGCACGCTCCGGTAACGACCACGATCAGTGCCATAACGGCAACAATAATCAGGTCAAAGCGGCGACGCTTGCGTGGATTCGCCCAAATGTTCGACAGACGCAGGAGCTGCGGTTTATAGATAAATCCAATGCTCAACAAAATAGCCTGCGTCGGAAAGAACAGGGCATTAAAGTACAGCTGATACTTGTAGGCCAGCGTGCCCTCCATCACAAATTTTGGCATGCTCTCGATAAGGTTGAACAAAAAGAGCGCGCCAAAGAGCGGGGCGCACTGCGCAAAGAGGTGGCCGACTTCGCGCAGGCTCACGCGACGCGATTTTTCGGTCTCGAGCAGGGCGAGCGGGGCGGTGACCAGCACAAGCGAGGCAATCGCGGTAACACCCATGGCCATGGCCGCGATGGGCATGCTGCGCGTGAGGAGCAGGGCCACGCTAAAGACCGCGATGACGCCGGCGGAGCGCAGCGTTTGACTCATGCCGGCCAAATAGAGCTTGTCGGCCTGCTGCAGGCGGCCCTCGTACACGTCGGCGATGCCGTCGATCACCTTATAGAGGTAGACGCCCAGGCCGATCGTGGCCATCTGCGCATCGTAGGCGCGGGCGCTGCTATATACCAGGCCGCATGTCAGCGCGAGCGCTCCGCAGAGCCAGCGGTTGAGCTGGTAGGAGGCAAAGGATGTCTTTTCGTCGATGTCCGAGACCTGGAAATTGCGCACGCCGTAGTTGCACGCGATCATGATGAGCGTGCCGGTGACAAAGGCGATGGAGAACTTGCCGGCCTCCTCGGCGCCTACGAGCTGCGTCGACACAATGGTGAGCAGCGGAAATGCCATGCCCCACACGGCGGTGCCCAGGGTATTCCAAAGGTAGTCGCGACGGGTGGCGTGATCTTCGTACTCGGCTTCTTGTGTGGAGAAGCCGCCGCCGTAGACGGCTCCGAGCAGGCGGTTCCACCAGGCATTGACCATGCGGCGGATGGGGCCGGGCTCGCGATCGCGCTCGCGGCGACGGCGCGTGGCCTGGCTGCTGTCGGGGCCGTCGGCGTTGCGTTGGCTCAGCTCCTGGATGCGAGCGAGCTCCTCGGCGGTGTGCGAGGCGGGGAACATGCCGTTCTCGATGCGTCCGCCCTGCCCGTGCGCCCCGCCCGATACGGTGGGGTCGGTGACGCCGTTGCGGCGGGCGATGGTGCGGCGGATGCTATCGAGGGGCGTGATGCTCAAGGCGATTCCTTTCTATTGCTGCGCTCTAGTATAGACGCGACGGTGTTCGCTCGTGTTTTTGAACGGATTGTTCAATATTTTCGGCGGGTGGCAGTAAATTGTCGGTAAGCGTGCGGTATCCTGTTCAAGTTTTGTGACCCCCCGATGCCGCCTGCGCGGTACCAAGGAGTTCTTACCTATGGACGTCGCCGCATTTTTGCTGGCTCTTGTGCCGATCATTTGGCTTGTCGTGATGCTGCTGTGCTTTAAATGGCCAGCTTGGAAGGCCGCTATGGGCTCGTTCGCCCTTTCGTGTGTGCTCGCCTTCGCATGGTGGCATCTGCCGGTGGTGCAGATCGCGACTGCCTCGCTCGAGGGCTTTTTGATGGCCCTGTGGCCCATCGTGTTGGTGATTATCGCCGCGGTGTTCACGTATAACCTGTGCGTGCGTACGGGCGCCATGGACGTGATCGGCAGCATGATTACCTCCATCAGCAGCGACCGCCGTCTGCTGGCGCTACTCGTGGCCTGGTGCTTCGGCGGCTTTATGGAGGGCATGGCCGGTTTTGGTACCGCTGTTGCCATTCCCGCTGGCATGCTCGCGGGCCTGGGTTTTGAGGCCGTGCCCGCCGTGTTGATCTGCCTGCTGGCCAACGGCGTGCCCACGCCCTACGGCTCCATCGGCATCCCCACGGTGTCCGTTGCCGATCTGGTGGGTCTGGATCCCCTGCACCTGGCGACCGTTCAGCTGGTGCAGCTCGCGCCGTTCTTTGTGGTGATACCGCTGCTTATCGTACTGGTTGCGGGCCGTGTCGCCGATGATCAAGGCAACGTTGCGAGCGTTGTCGAGCGTATGCACGGCGTTGCCGGCGTGGCGCTGCTTTCCGGTGTGTCCTTTGTAGGTGCTGCCCTGGTCGTTGCCATGTTTGTGGGTCCCGAGCTGGCCGTAGTCGTGGGCTCCATCGTGTCGCTTGCGCTGACCGCCGCGCTTGCCATGCGCACCGAGAAGTCGGGACATCTGGATGCGCGCTTCCATATGAATATCGAGGCCGGCGAACAGCTCACCGCTAAGTCGGCGCTTTCGGCCTGGTCGTGCTTCATCCTGATCTTTGTGCTGCTGTTGGGTACCTCCAACCTGGTGCCCGACGTGCACGCCGCGCTCGCGCCGTTTGCGAGTCACGTGCAGGTGTATTGCGGCGAGAACCCCGGTACACTTACGTTTTCGTGGATCAACACGCCGGGCGTCTGGATTTTCCTGGCGGCGTTTGTCGGCGGTGCCATTCAGGGCGCATCGCCGCGCTTGATGGGCGAGGTGCTGGTCACGACCGTCAAGCAGATGATGCCGACGGTCATTACCATGCTTTCGGTGCTGGGTTGCGCCAAGGTGATGGGCTATGCCGGCATGATTTCGTCGATCAGCGCGTTTTGCATTGCGGTCGCTGGCGGTCTGTACCCGATTCTGGCTCCGTGGATTGGTGCGGTCGGTGCGTTTGTGACCGGCTCGGGCACGTCCTCGGGCATGCTGTTTGGTCCCATCCAGAGCCAGGCTGCCGCTGCGCTGGGCGTGAGCGACTACTGGATGGTCGCGCTGAACGCCCTGGGTGTCGCCGCCGGTAAGATGATCTCTCCGCAGACGCTCGCGATTGGCCTTGCCGCCGTGCACGTGCGCGGAAAGGACGCCGAGCTCCTGGGCGCGGTGCTGCCCTACGCTGCTGACATGCTGGTCCTCATGAGCGCCATCGCCATGCTCGGCCAAGGCCTGCCGCTATAACTAGTCATTGGGGACGTTCTTAAACGGCTAGTTACTGGGGACAGTCTTCGGATTGCTTGCCGCTGGAGGCTGTTTTGCGCCGCCGTGCAGGGTGTCTATAAAGAGTCGTGACCAAAAATCGTCAAATATGAGTACTGATACCTTTTCAGTAGCAGCAATTTTGGCCATTTTTAAGACTATCTGACGTATCTATCGAGTGGATATGCTGTTGTATCTCCTCAAATGTTCAATAAAAGAAGCCCTTGATGTGAATAAATTCCATCAAGGGCTTCTTTTATAAACAAAATAAATGTATCCGCAACGGTAACAGTACTCATATTTGCCATTTTTTGGCCGCAGCCCTTCAGAGAATCTACGAAAACGGTCCTGTGCCGGCATCCGGGGACGCTCCTTGGTTGTTGCCTGTTCAAGAGTGTCCCCAACGACTAGTCGTTTAAAAACGTCCAATGACTAGGCCGCTTGCCTGCGATTTTTGACCGTTGGGCGGGCTTGCCGCCCTTGCCGCAAAAACGATTTTGCATATCGGGTACAACGGGCTTTACGTGAGTAAAGTGCGCGCCGCGTCCACGTGTCGCGCTTTTAAAGGAGGCCCCATGCCTGGTGTTACCCCTGCAGAAGTTTTGTCCAACTTTGGTCTTACGCTGGTCGAAGATCCCGCCGAGAACCAGCCCCGCCTGCTGGTCGATCTGCCCGCCGCGGAGCTCGTCGAGCACGCCATCCGCCGCAAAGAGGGCCGTATGGCTTCCAATGGCGCACTCGTGATCGAGACGGGGGAGCGCACCGGCCGTTCGCCCAACGACCGCTTTATCGTCGACACGCCCGACGTGCACGACAAGATTGCCTGGGGTGCCGTCAACCGCCCGCTTTCTGCCGAGAGCTACGAGGCCATCAAGGCCGGTATCGTCGACTATCTCAACGAGCGCGATGTGTTCGTCACTCGCGGTATGGCCGGTGCCGATCGCAACCATACGCGTCGCCTGCTTGTCGCCTGCGAGCGTGCCAGCCAGGCGCTCTTTATTAAGCAGATGCTCGCCCGCCCGCTTGCCCGTGAAATCGCACGCACCGGCGAGCCGGACTTCTGCGTGCTCGCCGCTCCCGGCTACCAGTGCGATCCCGCCATTAAGGGCCTCAACTCCAGCGCCGCCGTGGTCATCAACTTCCAGGAGCGCGTGATTTTGGTCGCCGGCACCGGCTACTCCGGCGAGATTAAAAAGTCCATCTTCAGCGTCATGAACTACCTGCTGCCCGTCGAGGACGACGTGCTGCCCATGCACTGCTCGGCCAGCATGGATCCTGTCACGCACGAGACCGCCGTGTTCTTTGGCCTGTCCGGCACCGGCAAGACCACGCTTTCGGCCAACCCCACGCGCCTACTGATCGGCGACGACGAGCACGGTTGGTCCGACATGGGCATCTTCAACATCGAGGGTGGCTGCTACGCCAAATGCGAGGGCCTGGACGCGTTCCACGAGCCCGAGATCTTCAACGCCGTCCGCTTTGGTGCCATATGCGAAAACGTGGTGCTCGACGAGAACCGCAAGCCCAACTACGACGACATCTCGATCACGCACAACACGCGCGTGGCATACCCTGTGGAGCACATTCCCAACGCGTGGACCAAGGGCATGGGCACCACCCCAAGCGTCGTGCTCTTCCTGACCTGCGACGCTTTTGGCGTGCTGCCGCCCATCTCGCGCCTGACGGCCGACGCCGCCATGTATCACTTTGTGACGGGCTTTACGGCCAAGATTCCCGGCACCGAGGTCGGCGTCACCGAGCCCACGCCCACGTTCTCTTCGCTGTTTGGCGAGCCGTTTATGCCGCTCGACCCCATGGTCTACGCTAAGATGCTCGGCGAGCGCATCGCCGACGGTCGCACCCGCGTCTATCTGGTCAACACCGGCTGGATCGGCGGCGGCTACGGCGTTGGCCATCGCATTGAGCTGGCCTACACGCGCGCCCTGGTCGCGCGCGCCCTCGACGGCACCATCGAGGACAGCGAGTTCGTCCACGACGATATCTTTAACGTCGACATTCCCACGACGTGCCACGGTGTGCCCGACGGCATCCTGGTGCCGCGCCAGTACTGGCAGAGCACCGCTCGCTACGACGAGGCCGCGCACAACCTGGCCGTCATGTTCGAGGAGAACTTCGAGAAGAAGTACTCGCACCTGCCCGAGTCCGTCAAGGCCGCCGGTCCGCACGCTCAGGTGCACGCCGACGCCCGTCATCGCGGCCGCGGCCTGCTGGGGCTCCGTCGCTAGCATCGTCTCAACCGCCTAAACCACCACAAAGGTGACTGTCCCCTTTGTGGTGGTTTTTATGTTGATGGGTTAACAAATGGGATATTTGGGTAGAGGTGTCGGCTTATGCGACTAAGATGTTTACCCGTAAGCATTGTGCAAGCGAAAGGCGGTCGTCTCCCATGCAGCAGAACGACGAGACACGTTTTGAGGACTTTGTCGGACTGATCAGCGGGCTCTACAAGGAGATCCAGCGCATTAAGACATCCGAGGGCGCAAGGCTGGGCCTCAAGGGCTCCGACGTTATGTGCCTGTACTATCTTGAGCGCAGCAAGGACGGCCTGACTGGTGCTGACCTGGCTCGCATGGCAGGCGTGACCCGTGCCGCCGTCTCGCGCACGCTCGCGCATCTGGAGGAGGGCGGTTACGTCGAGGTCGATGATTCGGGCGATGCCGCCGTTAAGTATCGTGCTCCGGTGCGCCTGACCGCTCTAGGCGGCGAGAGCATGAGCGAGGCGGACCGCATCATTCGCGAGGTGCTCGATACCACCGGTAAGGCTATGGGTGTGGAGCAACGCGAGCAGATGTATGCGTCGCTGCGCACGATTCTCAACACCCTGCGCGAGATCTAGAGCCGCGCTGGCGCTAGCTTTCAGCCAAGAACTGCATCGTCCCGTTTGAGCGCGTACGCCGTGCCGGGACATTGCTGTCAAAATTCCCTGCGCGAGGCCTGCGCAAGAAAGGATTCGCTATGTCCGTCCGCATTATTACCGATTCCGCCAGCGATATGTCGCCGGCGGAGCACCCGGCGCTGTCCGTCTTGCCGCTGTCCGTTACCTTTGGCACCGATGTGTATATGGATGGCGTCGACATCGATCACCAGCGCTTTTACGAGATGCTCGTGGAGCGCGACGAGCTGCCCAAGACCGGTCAGGTCAACCCGTACGCCTTTTCGCAGGCGATTGCCGAAGCACGTGAGGCCGGCGACGAGGCGGTGATTATTACCGTGGGTGCCAAACTTTCGGGGACCAATCAGAGCGCCCGTACCGCACTTGCCGAGGCGCCGGGCGGCGACGTGTATGTGGTTGATAGCAATAACGTTACCCTGGGTGAGCGCGTGCTGGTCGAGTATGCCCTGCGCCTAGTGGACGAGGGCCAGGGCGCGGCCCAGATCGCGGCGGCTGTCGAGGCCGTCCGTGACCGCGTGGTGGTTATTGGTCTGCTCGAGACGCTGGAGTACCTGGTGCGCGGCGGTCGCCTGTCTGCTGCTGCCGGCGCCGTGGGCACGCTGCTCAACGTAAAGCCCGTTGTGGCTGCCGAGGACGGTCTGATCGTGCAGCTGGGCAAGGCGCGCGGTTCCAAGAACGGACGTAACCTGCTCAACCAGAAGGTCGAAAAGGCAGGCGGCATCGACTTTTCCATGCCGCTGGCGCTCGGCTATACGGGCCTTTCGGATGCGGTGCTCAAGAAGTATGTCGAGGACAGCGCGGCACTGTGGGCTGGCCACACCGAGGGCGAACTGCCCGTTCACACCATCGGCGCCACCATCGGCACCCATGTAGGCCCCGGCGCCGTAGCCGTAGCCTTCTTCCAGCCCGTTAACTAGCCCACCTGCCAAAACCACCACAAGGGGACAGGCACCTTTGTGGTGGTTTATGCTATTCCGGGTGGAAGGGAGCGAGCAATGGCGTCTGAGGGCTTTTTTGAGCGGGTGTACGAGGTAGTCGAGCAGATCCCCGAGGGGATGGTCGCCACGTACGGTCAGGTGGCGCTGCTCGCCGGTCGTCCGCGCAGCGCGCGCTACGTGGGATATGCGCTGCACAGCAATCCGCACCCCGGCCAGATTCCCTGCCATCGTGTGGTGTTTGCCGATGGTCGTATTTGCGAGGGCTTTGCGTTTGGCGGCCCCGATGCTCAACGTGAGCTTTTGCTAGGGGAGGGCGTGACGTTTAAGGACGACATGCACGTCGACTTGGCCGTCTGTCGCTGGCCAGCAGGGCTCTAGCGGCTCGTTCGTGTCAAAACCACCACAAAGATGCCAGTCCCCTTTGTGGTGGTTTTAGTTTACCTGAGTTAACTTATGGAGAAGGTGTGGCGGCGCTTATTGCCACTAAAAAGTAAACCACGGTGAACTATATTGGTTTCAGCAACGGAGCAGGCAATAGGCGATGAAAAAGTCTGCCCTGTTGAGTTTGATTCGCATTCCTCCCCTCTGTGCGATTCAACGGTGTACTTCGGGAACAGGCCCGCTGGCAACTAGCTACCAGCGGGCCTGTTCCTGTTTCGGGGAGAAATCTAATCTCACCGTCTATGTTGTGCGAAGGCGCTTTGCCTAGTACACCATGCCCATGGCGTCCTGAACCTCGGCCAGGGTCTGCTCGGCAATCTCGTTGGCGCGACGGTTGCCCTCGTGCAGCACGTCCTTCACATAGTCCAGATCGTTCTCATAGCGCTGACGACGCTCGCGGATCGGCGCGAAGTACTCGTTGACGGCCTCGGTCACGTACTTCTTGAGTTGGCCGGAGCCGCCCATGCCAATCTCCTCGGCAATCTCGACTTCGGAACGGCCGGTGCAGATGGCGGCCGTCGAAAGCAGACCGGACACGCCGGGGCGGTTCTCGGGATCGAACGTGATCATGCGCTCAGAATCGGTCTGGCTCTTCTTGATGCGCTTGGCCGTCTCCTCCGCGGTCATCGAGATGTTGATGGCGTTACCGTAGCTCTTGCTCATCTTGCGACCGTCCAGGCCCGGCAGCAGCGGGGTCTCGGACAGCAGTGCGTCGACCTCGGGGAACACCTTGCCGTAGCGGTTGTTAAAGCGACGGGCGATGGTGCGGGTGAGCTCGATGTGCGGCAGCTGGTCGCGACCGACGGGCACGACGTTGCCCTTGCAGAACAGAATGTCGCAGGCCTGGTGCACCGGATAGGTGAGCAAAAGGCCGGTGAGCTCGTGGCCCGAGGCCTCCATCTCGGCCTTTACCGTGGGGTTGCGCGCCAGCTCGGCCTCTGAGACCAGCGACAGGAACGGCAGCATGAGCTGGTTGGCGGCGGGCACGGCGGAGTGCGCGTAGATCATGGTCTTGTCGGGGTCGATGCCGCAGGCAAGGTAGTCCATGACCATGTTGTACACGTTGTCCTGGATGTGCTCGGTCGTGTCGCGGTCAGTGATGACCTGGTAGTCGGCGATGAGCACGTTGGTCTTGGCGCCCATGTTCTGCAGCTCAACACGGCCCTTGAGGGTGCCGAAGTAGTGGCCCAGGTGCAGACGGCCGGTGGGGCGGTCGCCGGTGAGCATGGTGAACTTTTCGGGCGTTTTGGCCAGGCCCTCGCGAATGGCGTTGCTCTTTTGCAGCGCGACTTCGTAGCTGTTCTCGTTTGGCATGATTGCTCCTAACGTATGTTCATGGGTCAAGATGATAACGCGTTTATTGGAGGGGCGGGTCGTAAGTAGGCGAGGGGCGGGAGAGCGGCGGCTTGTGCGATGGGCGCGGCGTGGATGCGCTTGGCCGGCGGCGTCTGGACGCATCCTCGGCAGCTTACCCTAGCGCCTGTGGTGGCGCTCCTCCTTGCGTTCTTCTGCCGCCTGCTCCTCCTGCTTAAAGGCGGGATCGTCGGGGGTGACGAGCTCGTCCTCGTGCGTGCGCTTGTTGTAATGGTGGCGCAGCACGGGCTCAAACAGATGTAGATGCTTGGCAAAGGCCGCCGAGCCAATGGCGAGCACGGTAAAGATGAGCACGCGCATGGGGACCTCGACCTGGTTAATCGCGGCGGCGCCGGCCGAAAGCATGATGCACCAGGCATAGATGAGGAGCACTGCCTGCTTTTGGTTGTAGCCCTCTTGGATCAGGCGGTGGTGGATGTGGCCCTTGTCGGCCTGCCCGATGCTAATGTGGGCGCGCTTGCGGCGCACGATGGCGCTAAACGTGTCGATGATGGGCACGCCGGCAACGATGAGCGGGATGATAAGCGAGGTGAGCGCGGCGGTGCGGCTCACGTTGAGCAACGAGATGGAGCCCAGCGCAAAGCCCAGAAGCAGCGACCCCGAGTCGCCCAAGAAGATGCTTGCGGGGTTGAAGTTGTAGCGCAAAAAGGCCAGACAGGCGCCAAAGAGCGCAATGGAGAGCGCGGCGGCGTCGATGCGGCCCGAGAGAACGGCCATCGAAAACATGGTGAACGACGCGATGCCGCAGATGCCCGTGGCCAAGCCGTCGAGGCCGTCGATGAGGTTAATGATGTTGGTGAACGCCACCAGGTAGACTACGGTGATGGGGTAGGCGAGCCATCCGAGCATGATTTCGCCGGGGGCAAACGGGTTGACGATGACGCCGATGCGCAGGCCACCCACGCAGGCGATGAGCGCAGCGAGGACCTGTCCGGCCAGCTTTTGCTTGGGCTTGAGCTGGAAGACGTCGTCGATAGCGCCGGTCGCAAAGATGACGGTAAAGGAGAGCGCCAGCATGGGATAGCTAATGTGAAGGCGCGGGTGCGGCACCAGGACGGGCGGCCAGCCTAGGTGCCAGGTGCCTAGGATTTGCACAATGCAGGCAACGACCAGGCCCAAAAACACCGCCGTTCCGCCCAAACGCGGGATGGGCTTGGTGTTGATGCGGCGCTTAGAAGGATAGTCGACGGCGTCGAGCTTAATTGCCAAGCGCTTGACCAGGGGCACCGTGAGGAAGGTCGTGATAAAGGCCGCCGCTGCCACGCATAGGTACGGTATGTAGCTCGGGGATGAAGCCATGAATCTAAAAACCGCCAAGCGTCGAAGGGAAAGGTCAGAAGAACGCCATGCGCAAAGGGCATAGCCGAATCATGATACTCGACCAAGGGGGGTGCATGGAATTGCACGCAGCGATAATCACGCGCTTACCAGATATTGGGATGTTGTCGATGGCTTGTCGGGATGCCGGCGGGGATCCATGTGGACTGTAATGGTGATTTTCGACAAAAGAAAACCACCCCCCACGTTACGAAAATGAACCCACCTAAAACAGGTGGGTGCCCTCATCGACTGTTCCAGCGTCCTTAACAACGAAGGATACCTGTACTAGGTACGACTGTGTGGGCTCCCTAAATAAACGCGACGGTTCACCCAGTTGCTCCGCGGGGGGCGGAATACCTACATCATAAAGCGGCACTTTGTCGATTCCAGTCTTGACATTACAAAAATCGTGTCGGACGATTACGGCGCCTTGGGCTCGAGCCGTCTGTGCGGTTGGTCCCTTTACGTTTGAGCTGCTGAATCATTGTTTTGGAGCATGTTTTTATGCCGACGTCGTTGACCGAACTTTTTTCGCCCGCCTGCCATTTGTGTCCGCGCCGTTGCGGTGCGGCGCGCGACGAAGGCGCGCGTGGCGTGTGCGGCGCCGACAACACGCTTAAGGTCGCCCGCGCGGCGCTCCATATGTGGGAGGAGCCGCCCATTTCGGGCGAGGCCGGCTCGGGTACGATTTTCTTTAGCGGCTGTTCGCTCAAATGTATCTACTGCCAAAACCACGAGATCTCGACGGGCAATTTCGGTCTTGAGATTTCGCCCGAGCGCTTGGTCGAGATTATGCTGGAGCTGCAGGAGCAGGGTGCCAATAACATCAACCTGGTGACGGCGACGCACTACGCGCACCTGCTGCCGGCTGCGATTGCCGCGGCACGGGCGCGCGGGCTGGTCATCCCGATCGTCTACAACACGAGTGGTTACGAGCGCGCGAGTGCCGTGGCGGCGCTGGGCGACCTGGTCGATGTGTGGCTCACCGACTTTAAATATGCCGATGCCGGGCTTGCGCAGTCGCTTTCTCATATTAAGGACTACCCGCGTGTGGCCGTGTCGGGTCTGGCCCAGATGGCACGCGAGATTGAGCGCCGCGGGGGAGAGCTGGTGGCTGATGACGGCCTTATGAAGCGCGGCATGATCGTGCGCCACCTGGTACTGCCGGGGCATGCGGACGACTCGTGCCGCGTGCTGGACCTGGTGTGGCAGACGGTGGGTGACGTGCCGATCTCGGTCATGAACCAGTACACGCCCAATGCGCTCATGCGCGAGCAGGGCGGCGAGCTGGCGCGCGCCGTGACGCGCGAGGAATACGAGCGGGTGCTCGACCATGCCGACGACTTGGGCTTTACGACGATGTTCTGGCAAGAAGGCGGCGCAGTTGACGAGAGCTTCACCCCAGCCTTCGACACCACCGGTGTCCTCACCAGCGCAAAGTAGTGCGTTCGCCGATGATTTTTCTGGGACGGGGATTAAATAATCATTAGGTACACAATGATTATTTAA
>CATWBO010000016.1 GCA_958349055.1 uncultured bacterium | reverse complement strand
GAAAACCTCCCATTTCCCGATGTCCAAGAAATGGGAGGCAGTTCACTGTCCCCTTTGTGGTGGTTTTGGGCGGGCGCAATCGACAAGCGCAGCCCCGAAAGCACAAAAAGGCGGGCCATCTCCCAAAAGAGATGACCCGCCTCTCCAATCAGTCCCGTGGCGACCGTGGCCGCCGCGGGCCTCAAGCATGTCCCGGACTAGGAGAACATGCCGGTGAGGTAATCATTCAGCCGCTGATCCTTGGGCCGTTGGAAAATCTCGTCGGTCTCGTCGTACTCGACCATATCGCCCATGTAGAAGAACGCCGTGCGGTTGGACACGCGCGACGCCTGCTCCATGTTGTGCGTCACGATGACGATGGCGCGGTCGGCCACGATCGACGACATCAGGTCCTCGATCGCCAGCGTCGAGATGGGGTCGAGCGCCGAGCAGGGCTCGTCAAACAGAATCACATCGGGGTTGAGCGCCAGCGTGCGCGCGATGCACAGACGCTGCTGCTGGCCGCCCGAAAGCGCGTAGGCGCTCTTGTCGAGCTTGTCTTTGACCTCGTCCCACAGCGCCGCGCCGCGCAGGCTCTCCTCGACCATGCGATCGAGCTCGTCGCGGTCGGTGATGCCGTGGCGCCTGGGCGCAAACGTGATGCTGTCGCGAATGGACTTGCGGAACGGATTGGGCTGCTGGAACACCATGCCGATGGAACGACGCAGCTCGTAGGTGTTCTCGGTCTTGGTGTTCACGTTGCGCCCGCGGTAGTTGATCTCGCCCTCCACGCGGCAGCCGCGAATCTCGCGATTCATCAGGTTGAGGCTACGCAAGAAGGTCGACTTGCCGCAGCCCGAAGGCCCGATGAGCGCCGTGATCTCACCCTTGTGGAAGTCGAGCGACGTGTTGTGCAGCGCATGGTGGTCGCCATAGTACACGTTGACGTCCTTGGTGGAGAGCACGACCTCGTCGCTCACGACCTTGCCGCTCACGCGCACGCGCCTCTCGCTCTCCCCCACGCTCGACAGAAAGTCCTGGGTGTCGGACGTGGCCGCCTCGGTTGCGGGCGTTGCATTCATATCGCTCATTCGGCCGTCATCTTCCTTGCCAGTTGCTTGCCCACGATACGGGCGACTACGTTAAACAGCAGCACGCAGGTCATCAGCAGTGCGGCGGTGCCCCAAACGATCTGCTGGGCCTCGGGGCTGCCCTCGCCATAGATCTTGTAGATGTGCACGGCGAGCGACTCACCGGGACGGAACACGTTCCAGGCGCAAGTGGGGCTCGACAGGTTAAAGCTCAAGAAGTTCAGACGCACCGGCGAGCTCATGCCCGAGGTAAAGAGTAGCGCCGCGGCCTCGCCAAACACGCGGCCGGCCGAAAGCACGATGCCCGTCACGATGGCAGGCATGGCCTCGGGGATCAGGATGTGCAGCGTGGCCTCCCAGCGAGTGAGGCCCATGGCCAGGCACGCATCGCGCTGGGCCTGCGGCACGTCCTCGAGCGCCTGCTGAATCACGCGCACCAGGATGGGGATGTTGAACATGGTGAGCGCGACGGCGCCGGAGATGATGGAGTACTTCCAGCCCAGCTGCACCGAGAACACTAGAAAGCCGAACATGCCGACGACGATGGAGGGCAGCGAAGACAGCGTCTCGATGGCGGTCGAGGCGATGTCGCGGACGGGACCGTCGGGTGCGTACTCGACCAAAAAGACCGCACCGCCCAGGCTGATAGGCACCGAGATACCTAAGGTGATCAGCAGCAGATAGAACGAATCGAACAGCTGGTAGAGCACGCCGCCCTGCGTTCCGTTGGCGCGTGCGGGTTGCGTGAGAAAGCCCGGCTGGAACAGCGTCGAGATGCCCTCGAACAGGATGTAAGCCACCATGGAGATGACGATGAGCATGACGATGGCAGCGATTGCCGTCAGCACGCCCGTGGCGATTCGGTCCTGTTTTTGGACGCGCCCGAGTCTCGCCTCGTCGATATGGATGTGCGTGCTAGCCACGAGCCTTCGCCCCCTTGCGGCCAATGAGGTGGATGATCAGGATGAAGATGAGGCTCATGCCCATCAGCAGCAGGCCGAGCGCCCACAGGACATCGTCCTGGGCCGAGCCCTCGGCATAGACCGCCATGGACGTGGTGAGCGTGGTGGTGATGGTGGACGCCGGCGACAGCAGCGACGTCGGCATGGCCTCGATGCCGCCGATAACCATGCGCACGGCGAGCGTCTCGCCAAAGGCGCGGGTCATGCCAAGGATGACCGCAGTCATGAGCGATGGCATGGCGGACTTGAGCACCACGTGCCAGATGGTCTGCCAGCGGGTGTAGCCCAGCGCGAGCGAACCCTGACGGTAGCTGTCGGGCACGGCGCGCAGACCATCGACCGAAAGCGTGGTCATTGTCGGCAGAATCATGACGGCCAGCACGATGGCGCCGGGAAGGATACCCAGACCCGTGCTCACGTGGAAAACGCTCTTCATAAGGCCGACAACCACGTGAAAGCCGATCAAGCCAAAGACGACCGAGGGAATGCCGGTCAAAAGCTCAATAAGCGGCTGAAAGATCTTGGAGCCAAACTTAGGCTGGATCTCGACCGCAAAGATGGCAGAGCCGATGGCGATGGGCAGTGCGATGAGCGTGGAGAGCACCATGACCGCAAACGAGGTGACGATCAGGGGCAGGGCGCCGGTGTAGGGCAGGCCGCTTTCGGCTGTGTTGGCCAGGTCCCACTTGGTGCCGGTGAAGAACTCGACGACCGAAACGCCGTCCTTGAGAAAAGCCGAGAGGCCCTTTTGGGCGACCATAAAGATGAGCGCGGCAACGACAAGCGTCACGAGCGCTACGCACGCGCCCGTGACGCCCAGGCCCACGTTCTCAAGGTCGCGCTTTGGCAGTTGCTTTGCCATTGCAAACCTTTCCGGGGCGATTACTTATTTAGCGGAGACCTTGCCGCTGGCGTCCTTGACGACCTTCATGGCAGAGACGGGGATAAAGCCCTGCTCCTCGACGAGCTTGCCCTGGACGTCGTCGGAAAGCATGAACTCCAGGAAAGCCTTGGTGGCCTCGTCGGCGTCCTTTGCGCAGTACATGTGCTCGGTCGCCCAGATCTTGAAGGAGTCGTCGGTGACATTCTTGCTCTTGGGCTCGACGCCCTCGACCTTGATGGCGTTGAACTTGGAGTCATCGAAGTGCGAGAAGTCGAGGTAAGAGATGGCGTTGTCGGTGCTGCCCATCTGAGTCTGGACATCGCCGGACTTATCGAGCTCGGCGTCGCCCTTAAAGTCGACGGCCTCGTCGCCAAAGACGGCGGCCTCGAAGGTGGCGCGGGTGCCGGAGCCGGCCTTGCGGTTGAGAACGACGATCTTGGCGTCGTCGCCGCCGACCTCCTTCCAGTTGGTAATCTGACCGGAGAAGATACCCTTGAGCTGCTCGAGGGACAGGTCGTCGACCTTGACGTTCTTGGAGACGACGGGGCCCATGCCCACGACGGCGACCTCGTGGTCGACGAGGTTCTTGACCTGATCGGCCTCAAGCTTGGTCTCGGCGAAGACGTCGGAGTTGCCGATGGTGACGGTGCCGGCGGCAACAGCGGTCAGGCCCTTGCCCGAACCGTTACCCGAGCCGGAGACGGAGACATCGGGGTTGGCGTCCATGAACTTCTCGGCAGCGGCCTCGACGAGAGCCTGGAACGAGGAGGCGCCGTCATAGGTCACCTCGCCGGAGACGGACTCGTCAGCAGCGGCGCTGCCCTTGTCGACGGCGTCGGATGCTCCGGAACCGCCGCAACCAACGAGACCGAGACCGACGATGCTGACAAGACCACCAGCGAGGCCGAGGAACTGACGACGAGAATAAGCCTGATCGAGCATGATCTTCCTTTCATACATGCGACTCGCGGGCACCCTGCCCGCTTTGCTGTTTGGAAAGATACGACCTCGATCGGGCAGCGCCCACGCCAACTGCGGTTTCTTACGGTCATTTGATAGACCCTTACCGCAAGCTCTGCCCAGCCTTTACAAACGGATAACAATCCAGCGCCGAACATGGCGCACCGTTTACACCAGAGGAACGTCCCCATGGACTGCCCCACCGCAACAGAAAAAGCCCGGGCAAAAGCACCGGGCTCGTAATGCAAGTTTGTATCCAAGCAGGATATAGGGGAAGCCCTACAGCTCCAACTCGTTGAGCTTTAAGATGGCCACAATATAAATCTTGAGCGCCTGCTTGAGCTGTTCCTCGTTGGCGCACTCGTTGGGACCGTGCATCTGGCCGCCCCACTCGGGCAGCTCCAGGCCGGTCTCCTCGGGGCCAAACGAGACGGCGCGGGCAAAGTTGCGCGCGTACGTGCCGCCGCCCATGGCGAAGGGCTCAGCATGCTTGCCCGTAAACTCGTTATAGGTATCGATAAGCGCCTTCACGGCCGGATCATCGGCAGAGACCGAGAACGGCACCTTGGCACGACCCACACGGCACGTCACGCCAAAGCGACCCACGAGTGGCTCGAGCTGCTCGCGGATGGTATCGGCGCTCGTGCTGTCGGGGAAACGCACGTCAATGACCTGCTCAATGTGGCCATCCGCCACGCGAATGACGCCGGGGTTGCAGGTGAGCGGGCCAAACGCCGGACTCGTCGCGTCGATACCCAGGCCGCGGCCATAGGCGTCCGCATGCACAAAGGCCAGGAACTTGACAAACTCGTGCTCGGCAGGAGTCAGCAGGCGCTCGCCGCGGGCACCAAACGCGCCCTCGGCCTCGCGCAGATACGCCACGATCAGACCGACGGCGTTGACCGTACCCTCGGGCATTGAAGCATGGCCACCAATACCGTGGGCGAAAATCTGCGCATGCCCGCTATCGAGTGCTGTGATCTCCAGGCGGTCAGCGTTCTCGACCGGCGCCGGCAGTTCATCGGCGGCAATCGCAAGCTCGCAGATAGACTGCGACGGAATGGCGTTGCTCGCCTCGGCACCACTCCACGACACGATGCGCCCGCCGTCGATCTTGGAGCTCACAAACGTCGCCCCAAACTGACCCTTCTCGGCATTGCAGACCGGGAACTCGGCATCGGGCGTAAACAGAAAGTCAGGGTCTGCGCGGTTCTCCAGATAATGGTGAACGTCGGACATGCCCACTTCCTCATCGCAGCCCAGCAGCGCGCGGAAGGTGTAGCGCGGGGTAATGCCGTGCTTGAGCAGGTAGGCGCCGGCGTAGAGCGACAGCACCGCCGGGCCCTTGTCGTCAATCACGCCGCGACCGAGCAGCCAGCCCTCACGGCGCTCCATCGCAAACGGATCGGTGTTCCAGCCGGGGCCGGCGGGAACCACGTCCACGTGGCAGATGGTCGCGAGTTGCTTGTCGCCGCGGCCCGGGATATCGGCAATGCCCACATACCCCTCGTCATCGCTCGTCTGGTAGCCGAGCTTCTGCGCGATGCCGAGCGCGCAGTCGAGCGCGTCACGCACCGGTCGGCCAAACGGCGCGCCGGGCTCCGCATTGGCAGAAACCGCCACGGACGGATAACTCACCAGCTGCTCAATATCGGCGACGACATCCTCCCAGACCTCGTCGACATACTCGGCGACGCTCTGCTCCACCTGATTCATGGACGACCTCCTAACCAATGAGCGGCGAGCTTGCCCGCCCCTCACATCACATACTTATATAGAGAAAAGTTTAGCAAGCTCGGCCACCGAGTGCACCACTGCGTCGGCGCCCGCGGCCTCGTGCTCCCCCGGCGCCGCCGCGCCCGAATAGATGCCGATGCACGGCACGCCCATCGCGTGCGCGCCCTCGACGTCGTTAAAGCGATCGCCGATCATCACGGCCTCGTCCGCGGTCGCACCCAGGGCCGCCAGCGCGTCGCGCACCGAATCCGCCTTGGTCTCGCGTCCCTGCGGCGGATTCATGCCAACCACGGCTTCAAACTGGCAAAGCCCCAGTTCATTCACCATGTCGATACACTTTGCCTCCATGCGCGAGGTCGCCACGGCCATGCGGTGCCCCTGCGCCACAAGACCGTCGAGCAGCCCGGGGATTCCGTCGAACACGGGATATTCCTCCGGCCCCAGCTCGTTAAAATACACGCGGTACTCGTCGGCCACCACAAGCGACTCCTCGCGCGTAAAGTCGTAAAAGTCGTGGAAGCTCTTCCACAGCGGGGGCCCGATCATGCGACGCAGGTCACCCATCTGCGCTTCCGAAAACCCGCGCGCAGCCAGCGTCTTGCGCGTCGAGGTCATCACCGCCCGGCCCGTATCGGCCACCGTGCCGTCAAAATCGAACAGCACGACCGGCCGACTGCATATCTCCAGTGCCTCCATCGGCATCCCTCTTCCCCAGTTGACGATTTCCACACCGACGCTTCAAACCGTTGACTATTCAACAATTAAAGCTGGCAATGTGGAACAACTCCACTATACTTGACGCACTTTGCTCTCAATCGGCGGCGCGCAGGCGCCCCATCGAAAGGTGCAATTATGTCTTTTGCCATCATAACCGACTCCACGTCGGACATCTCCCCCGCCCGCGCCCAAGAGCTCGGCATCTACGTGATTCCGCTGCATGTGATTATCGAAGGCGAGGACCTGCTCGACCAGGTGCAGATCACCGCCGAGGAGTACGTCGCCCGCATGGCCGGCTCCGAGCAGCTGCCGCACACTTCGCAGCCGAGCGCCGGCGAGTTCAAGGCGCTGTTTGACCGCGTGCACGCCGACGGCCACGACAGTGCCATCTTTATCTCGCTGTGCAGCGAGTGGTCAGCCTGCTACGCCAACGCGTGCCAGGTGGCCGATACCCACGAGCTCGACGTACGCTGCATCGATTCGCGCACTGGCTCGGGCGCCGAGGGTCTGCTGGTGGAGTACGCGCTTGCCATGCGCGAGGACGGCCGCAGCTTGGACGAGACCGAGGCGCAGATCCGCGCGACGTTGCCCGACGCCCATCTGCTGCTGATTCCCCGCACGCTCGAGAACCTGGTCAAAAACGGCCGCGCCCCCAAGCTCGCCGGCCAGCTGACGCAGATGCTCAACATTCGCCTGGCCGTTTCGCCGGAGTGGAAATCGGGCGAGATCAAGGCCATCAAAAAGGGCCGCGGCGCCAAGCGTATCGTCGCCAACACCATGGCAGACTGCCTCACGTTTTTGGATGAGCACCCGGGCTCAAGCGTGCGCGTGCTCACGACCGGCGCCGCCGAGGAGCAGGAACTTGTCAACGAGGCGCTCGCGGGCCAGGACTACGTAGACGCCGGCACCGGCCCCATCGGCTGCACCATCGCCACCCATGTAGGCGTCGATGCCATCGCCATCAGCTACTGCCCCCGCTACCAGCCAACTCGCTAGGGACGCCTACATCAGTTGCGGTGAAATAGGGACTGTTTTTGGCACATCAGCCGCAAATCAATCCCTATTCCACCGCAACTTAGAAGCAGTTCATTTGGGACGGGGCTAAAAAGACTGGCATGTAACGTTACGCACCGGTCTTTTTAGCCCCGTCCCATTTTAGCTACTCTACATCAGCCCGCTCAGGGCAATGTCAACGGCCTCGTTGAGGTCGTCGGTAATGTGTACCAGATCCGGATCGAGCGGACTGATCATGCCGGCGTCCATCACCGGACCGTTGAGCCAGTCGAACAGGCCCTGCCAGTACTCGCTGCCCACCAGCACGAGCGGCATGCGCTTGACCTTGTGCGTCTGCACCAGCGTGAGAACCTCGAACATCTCGTCGAGCGTGCCAAAGCCGCCGGGAAATACGATGGCGCCCGAGCTGTACTTAACGAACATGGTCTTGCGCACAAAGAAGTAGCGGAAGTCCATGCCGAGGTTCACGTATTTGTTGAGCCCCTGCTCGTGCGGCAATTCAATGCCTAGGCCAACTGACTTGCCGTTGACACTCGCCGCTCCCCTGTTGGCCGCTTCCATGATGCCGGGGCCGCCACCGGTGATGACCGCCACGCCACGTTGCGCGATCTTGCGCCCGACGGTACGCGCCGCCTTGTAGAGCGGATCGGTCTTGGGCGTGCGGGCGCTACCAAAGATGGTCACCGCAGGTCCAAGCTCGGCAAGTGCGCCAAAGCCATCGACAAACTCTGCCTGAATTCGCAGCACGCGCCAGGGGTCGGCGTGCAGCCAGTCAGTCGACTCCTCGGGCGCCAGCAGGTTGGCGTAGGTGTTGTCCTTAGGAATCATGGGGCCGCGCATGACCACGGGGCCGCGGCGGTACGTCTCGTCGTAGGCAGGCTCGCCCTCGACGTTCTCATTCTTAATCATGGGTACTCCTATCGAGAAAAAGAAAACGGGCGGGGTCGACGCCATGCGCCAAACACCCGCCCGAACATCAACTATTCGGTATGGTACCCACGATGCATCAAGCGCTTGCAAGCTATCGGTCAGCGGTCGCGCAGCCGGCGTCAGCGAATGTGACGACCGGCTGCCGCTCAGCCTTTGCCGTTGTCCGCGCCCTGCAAGCGTGTCTGTCGCCCTTAGTAATCCACCGCCGCAGGGCTGTTCATCCAGTCACTCACGAATGCGCCATAGCGGCCCTCGATAATGGCCTGGCGGGCGCGCTGCATCAGGTTGAGCAGGTAGTAGATGTTGTGCATCGAAAGCAGAATGCCGCCGAGCATCTCCTTTTGCGTGACCATGTGACGGATGAGCGCGCGGCTGTAGCCGCCCGTGCACACCGGGCAGGTGCAGGTGGGGTCGATGGGACCGTTGTCGTGCGCAAAGCGCGCGTTACGGAAGTTAAGGCGACCTTCACTGGAGAACGCCGTACCCATGCGACCGGTGCGCGTCGGCAGCACACAGTCGAACATGTCGATGCCCACGCCCACGCCGCGCACGAGCGTGGTGGGGTTGCCGACACCCATCAGGTAGCGCGGCTTATGCTTGGGCATGTACTCGCTCACGAGCGGCGCCAGGGTCTCGAACATGGTCTCGTGATCCTCGCCCACCGAATAGCCACCGATACCATAGCCCGGGAAGTCGCCGCACTCCTCCAGATGGCGCAGCGAACGCAGGCGCAGATCCAGGTGCATGCCGCCCTGAACGATGCCAAAGAGCGCCTGGTCATCGCGGGTATGCGCCTTATAGCAGCGCTCGGCCCACATGCTCGACAGCTCCACGGCGCGCTCGACGTAGGCGCGCGTGGCGGGATAGCCCGGGCACTGGTCGAGCTGCATGCAGATATCGGAGCCGAGCTTCATGGCGATTTCCATGTTGTCCTCGGGCGTCCAGAACACGTGACGGCCGTCGTAATCGTTGACGATAAAGCGCACGCCCTCGTCGGTGAGCTTAACGGCGTCGTTATGGCTAAAGACCTGGAATCCGCCCGAGTCGGTGAGAATGGGGCCGTGCCAGTTCATAAACTTATGCAGTCCGCCCAGCTCGGCGATGGTGTCCTCGCCGGGGCGCATGGACAGGTGATAGGTATTGGCAAGCACGATCTGCGCACCGAGCTGCTTGACGGTCTCGGTGGGGATGCCCTTGACGTTTGCCTTAGTGCCGACGGGCATAAAAATCGGCGTCTCGATGTCGCCGTGCGGGGTGTGCAGTACGCCGGCGCGCGCGTGCGTCGTCGGGTCCTCGGCGATCAGGTCGAATTTAAAAAGGTTCTGGTCCATAAACTGGAACTCCTTGGTTGCGGTTCATACGCAGACCATTATACGGGCAACCCGCAAGAAGCACCGACTCGACAGAAACTGGCGTAAGAGGTGGCGCGGCAGGGACACGGCAAATGAGCGCGGATTTTTGGACGCTTACCGAATGAGCGTGGATAATCTCCCACTTTTGCCCAAAACACAGACCAAAAACGGGAGATTATCCACGCTCATTTTGTGGCACTCATTTAAGTACGTCCCCAATGAGTGGAGCTATTTACCAACCACGGAAACGCCGATGTTTTGTCAACGTCAGCGAGCGGGCCGCATTTGAGACAAGGTGACGTGAAACGAAAGGGCGCTGACCTTCTGGTCGCGCCCTTGAAGTTGAACGTCAGATTGTCCAAATGCGGCCCGCGCAGCGTCGAGCAGTTACGGCGTTTGGTAAAACGCCGTAACCCCTAAGGACGCTGGCCCATGCCACCCTCGAGGGTGACGGTCTCGCCGTTCATATACTTAAAGTCGGGACCGCAGAGCTGAACGACAACGCGGCCGATTTCCTTCTCGACGTCGCCGTAGTGGCCAGCCGGCGGCATGTGGACGTTGGCCTTGAACGCCTCGGGATAGGCATCCTGGAAGTTCTCGAGCGCAGCGGTCCAAGCAAGCGGGCAAACGATATTGACGTTGATGCCGTCCTTGCCCCACTCGTTGGCAGCGACGCGGGTCAAACCGCGGATGCCTTCCTTGGCGGCGGCATAGCTGCACTGGCCGTAGTTGCCAAACAGGCCGGCGCCCGAAGCAAAGTTGACCACGGAGCCCTTGGTCTCCTTCAGGTGCGGATAGGCCTTCTGCATGTACAGGTAGGTGGCATACAGGCCAGAGTAAATGGCCAGGTTAAACTGATCCATGGTGTGGTCGGCGATGGTCACACCCGAGGCGCTGGCCTGAGCATTGTTGACGACGGCGTCGATGCGGCCGAACTCCTCAATGGCCTTGTCGATGACGTTCTGGACGACAGCTTCGTTGTCCTGACCAGCCGAAACATCGGCCTGAACAGGCAGAACCTTGACGCCGTACTCAGCCTCGAGAGACTCCTTGGCGGCCTCGAGCTTGGCGACGTTGCGGCCGGTGATGACGAGGTTCGCGCCCTCCTTGGCAAAAGCGATATCGATGCCGTAACCGATGGAGCCAGCGGAGCCGTCCTTGAGCGTGGCCTTGCCGCCGCCGGTAACGATCACGGTCTTACCAGTGAAAAGTCCCATACAAAGTCCTTTCAAATCGCGACGGGCCCGCCCGTCGACTGCGCGCATCCAACTTCACGCGCCAAAAGCTGAAATGCAACTTTAGCGGGTTCAAGTGAAAAATAAAGCCCATGGCAGGCGAACGGTGCAACGTCTTTCGGCGAAGGGAATGTCAAGCACGAACTGGACAAAGAGGCCGGATTTTTTGTCACCCAAACGAGTCATCGAACACGTTTTGAAACTTTGCTGCGGGGCGCGGGAAGTCGGCGCGAGACTTTATCATAGGGTGACAAACAACGATGAGGAGCACATACCTATGACAGACGAGCTGGATCCCCAGACTCAACAGCATATTGATGATTCAGCAGACATCGCCGCAGTTACTGACGCCGCGACCTGCAATGATACCTACGTCGACGACACCACTCTGGATAACGGCGCTGCGACGGAAATCCCTGCGGCCGCAGATGCCGACGAGCAAAACGACGATTCGGCCGCTCAGGACGACGCCCCCAAAAAGGACGCCGCCCCGCAAGCAGCAGGCCCCATCGAGGTATCTTCGGAAGAAGAGCTCGATGCTGTCATGGATTCCATGATGGACGCTGTCAAAGCGATGAAGGATGCTGTCGCCGATGCCGACGTTGACGCCGAGGAAGAAGAGGCTGCCGAGGCCGCCTCGACCTTTGTACCCGGCGAGACCCCCGTTGCCGATCAGGGCAGCACTATGCCCTCGTTTCTGCAGCTCGAACATCCCACGATTGGCGCGGACGCCGTCGACCCGCATGCAGCGGGCTTCTCTGTGATCGAAGGCGGCACCGGCAATATCGCCACGCCGCAAGCTACCGATGTGGACGTTGCTGACACCGGTCGCCCGGTCGCCCCGCACGCCCCCGCCGCGAGCCGCGACCTGGGAACTGCCGTCTCGAACACTGCGAACGCCGTGGGCGCCTTTATCGCACAGGGAGCCTCGGCCATGCGCGAGATGAACGCCGCGAAAAAGGCACTCGCCGATGCCCGCGACCACCTGGCAGAGTTGGAGCAGCGCATTTCCGATCAGGCCGAGGAGCTCGAGACGCGGCAGGATATCGCGGGGCGTTACGACCAGATTGTCGCCGACCAGCGCCAGGCAATCGCCACGGCACAAAAGACCGCTGCGGCCGCCGAGATTGACCGCGACGCCCATGCCGCCAAAGCGGCTGAGCTCAAGGGCCAGCTCGAGCAAATGAAGACAGAGGATGACGCGACTGAGCTCCGCCTGAAGGCCGCGCTCGACGCCGTGGAGGCCCGCGAGGCGAGCTCGCGCGAGACCGGCAACCGCCTCGTTCGACGTCTTGAGGATTCCAAGCGCATCCGCGACAAGGTGAAGGCCGAGCGAGACGCCGGCATTGCCGCCGCACAACAAACCGTCGACGCCACGCGTGCCCAGCTCGAGACGCTGCGTCATGAGTATGCCGAGCTGCAACGTAATCCCTCGGCAAATCCCGCCAACTATACGGTGCGCACCAGCGAGCTCTCGATGCAGATCTCCGACACGGCAGATGCCCTGCGTAAAGCCGAAGAAGATGTCCCGCGCATTACCGCCGACCTTGAGCACTCGCTTGCCGCAGCCGAGCAGGCCGTCGAACAGGCGCAAGCCCCCATCGCCGACGCTAAGCGAGCCCATCAGGCCGTGACGGCAGAGGCCGATGCCGCGCGCGACGAGCTGCAGACCGCAAAGACCGCCGCTGCAACGCGCCAGCGCGAACTGCGCGAGAAGATCGCTGCCGAGGACAAGGCACGCCGCGACCAGGAGCAGACCATCGCCAACGCCCAAGCAGATGCCGCACATGCGCAGTCGATCATCGAACAGGCGACCGAGGTGCACGACCACCCAGAGATCACCGAGTCGCTTGCAGGGTCCTTGGCCCGAGACAAAGCCGAACACACCGAGACCGAGCGAGAAGTCGCCCAGCTCGAGGCCACCGAGGACGCGGTGCGCGAGCGTACCCGCGACTCACGCATCAAATTCACCGGCGCCATCGTCTGCATCGTCGCCGCAATCCTAGTGATCATCGCAATCTGGCTCTTCACGAGCAAGTAAGCCAGACATCAAATACGCCCCAACGCAGTTGCGGTGAGATAGTTCCTATCTAGCCCTCAAAAAGGCCAATCCAAGAACTATCTCACCGCAACTTTTTAGATTGGTGCATGGGTAGCTAATTTGGTAGCCATTGAGGACGTTCTTAAATGACTAGTCAAACAAGAACGTCCCCAACGACTACCCACCTTTGGAGCGAGATGACGCCATAGGTTGAGCATAAGCCAGCGAGCGGGTCGCATTTGAGACAAGGTGACGTGAAACGAAAGGGCGCTGACCTTCTGGTCGCGCCCTTGAAGTTGAACGTCAGATTGTCCAAATGCGGCCCGCGCAGCGTCGGCCGGTTACGGCGTTTGGTAAAACGCCGTAACCTACTGAATGAGCATCGCATCGCCAAAGCTGAAGAAGCGGTAGCGCTCCTCGATGGCGGCGGCGTAGGCATCCATGATCTGGTCGCGGGTGGCAAGTGCGCTCACAAGCATCATGAGCGTGGAGCGCGGCACGTGGAAGTTCGTGATCAGCGCGTCGACCACGTGATAGGTCGAGCCGGGCATGAGGTAGAGCTGCGTCGTCGCGTTCTCGCGCACCACGATGTCACCGCGGCCGAGCGTATCGGCCCCGTCCTCGCGGCCCTCAAAATAGCGCGCCGTCACGGCCGGATCGGACACCGGAGCATCGGCGTCAAACGCGCTCTCGAGCGAGCGCACCGCCGTGGTACCGACAGCAATCACACGATGGCCCTCGGCCTTCGCCTTATGCACGGCGTCGACAACCTCCTGCGACACGTGGTAGCGCTCGGTGTGCATCACATGCTGCGTGGGATCGTCCTCCTCCACCAGACGGAAGGTGTCGATGCCCACCTCGAGTTCGACGGCGGCAAACTTGGCACCCTTGGCCTCGATGGCAGCCATAAGCTCGGGCGTAAAGTGCAGACCCGCCGTGGGGGCGGCAGCCGAGTGCTCCTCCTTCATGGCGTAGACGGTCTGGTACTTCTCGGGATCGCCCTCGTAATCGGTAATGTAGGGCGGCAGCGGCACGTGGCCGGCAGCATGGATGGCCTCGTCGAGCGTGCGCGGGTCGCCGGCGGCATTGCAACCGGCCGGCTCAAAGCGCACCAGACGGCCACCGCGGCTATCGGCGACAAAGTCGATGACCTCGGCCGTCAGCACCACGGGAGCCCCCTCGGGCGCATGGGCGCCACCGGCGCGATACTCAATCTGAGCACCGGGCTTCAGGCGCTTGCCCGGCTTGACCAGGCACTCCCACACATGGCCGAGCGGATCCACATCCTCACGGCGCTTGAGCAGCAGCGTCTCGACCACGCCACCCGAGCCGGCTTTGCGACCGATCAGGCGGGCCGGCATCACGCGCGTCTGGTTGATGACGAGCACGTCGCCCGGCTCGATATAGTCGATGATGTCGCGGAAGATGCGGTGCTCAACAGTACCGCCGTGCTCCAGCGGCTTCCCCGCCTGGGAGCCTTTGCGATCCACCACCAGCAGGCGGCAGGAGTCGCGCGGCTCGGCAGGAGCCTGGGCAATCAGTTCCTCAGGAAGGTTGTAGTCAAAATCATCGGTACGCATAGACACGTCTGATACTCCTTATATAGCTAAAGTCCGCTCTACATCCTAGCAGGCTGACGTCCCAAACGAACTACTTTTTGGCGGCTTTGCGCTCGTCGCGGATGCGGGCGCGGTCCATGGCCGCCTCAACAGCAGAGAAGCGACAGCCGCAGTAGTTCTGTCGATACATGCCCAACTCGCGCGAACGGCGCGTGGCCTCGGGATAGTACGGGCGAAAATCGCGAATCACCGGGGTGAGCCCACGGGCGGCTGCCAAACGCTCGAGCACGTCATTGCAGGTGTCGAACAACTGATACGGAGAGACGGCGAGCGTCGTGCCCACGTATTCAAACCCGCGCTCCTGGGCAACGCGGCATGCCTCGGCCAAGCGCAAGGCATAGCACGCGCGACAGCGACGGGGACGATCGGCACCCAGCGGGGCCACGCCGGCCTCCCAGCGTTCGCGGTCCTCCCCGGCCTCGATGAGCTCGATGTCGCCATCGGCACACCACCGGCGCAGCTCGTCCAAACGCCGCTGCCATTCATCGTGAGGTTGAATATTAGGGTTGGTCCAGCAAATCGTGGGCTCAAACCCCTCCTCGCGCAGCAGGCGAACCGGCTCAAGCGAGCATGGTGCGCAGCACGCATGCAGCAACAACGACTTCATCGACATCTCCTCACCCAAAAAAGCGCACGCCAAAGGACGTATCCTCGCAGGCGACAATGCGGCGGTCGCGCAGGATGGTCCGCACGTAATACCAATCGCCCACGCAGCCCGACAAGTGCAGACCAGCCGCCAGGTAGCACAGCAGCGGATAGTCCGAGAACGCAAACCCCAGGGCAAATGCTGTCGTCACAACAACCGTCGGCGCCAGGCAAACCACCATGTACCGCCGGCGCGAATACACAACGCCCTCGGCGCAGGCATAGATCATCGCCGTCTCGAGGTTCGCCCCAAAGGTCACGCGCGCGCCCGCAGGAGCCAGCAGCTTAAAAAACACCGCATGCACCAGCTCGTGCACGGCAAACGACGCCATTGAGACCGCAGCCAAGCCGACTATCCAGCCCACGACAGCCATCCAGCCGCCCGCCTCAGCCGCGTCCAAGTCCGCAGGCCCGCCCAGCAGCATAAACACCGGCACCAGGCACACGGCAAACACGCCGACTACGACCATCCCCCACACAAAGCAGGCGTGCAGAAAATCCTCGTCCTCAAACGCATGTATGTTGGAAATCTCATTCATAGCATCTTAGGATAGCGCCCCTGCCACGTACCCGTCCGCATGTGCGATAATGTCGAACGATATGCACGAATTGACCACCGCGTCGCCAGGCCTTGCGCCCGGCCGCGCTCTCACCATATGCGAAGGAGTCCCATGGCATCCAAATACTCCATGAACGACCGTCCCAGCTGGCCTCGCCGCGCCATCGTTACCGCCGGCGAGCCCTACGGCAACAAGGGCCTTCACTTTGGCCACGTCGGCGGCGTCTTTGTCCCGGCCGACTTCTTCGCCCGCTTCCTTCGCGACCGCCTGGGCCGCGAGAACGTCATCTTCACCTCGGGCACCGACTGCTACGGCTCGCCCATCATGGAGAGCTACCGCAAGCTCAAGGAGAACGAAGGCTACGATAAGTCCATCGGCGAGTATGTCGAGTCCAATCACTCCCGCCAGGCCGCGACCCTCAACAACTACAACATCAGCTGCGATATCTACGGCGGCTCGGGCCTTGAGCCGGCTGCGCAGATCCACAACGAGGTGACTGCCGAGATTATCGAGCGCCTGCACGAGCAGGGCACCATCTCCAAGCGCTCCACGCTGCAGTTCTACGATGCCAAGGCCGGCACGTTCCTCAACGGCCGCCAGGTCATCGGCCGCTGCCCCATCCAGGGCTGCAAGTCCGAGAAGGCTTATGCCGACGAGTGCGATCTGGGCCACCAGTTTGAGCCCGAGGAGCTCATCGCGCCCAAGAGCCAGCTCACCGGCGAGGTGCCCGAGTTGCGTCCGGTCGACAACCTCTACTTCGACCTGCCGGCCTACCTCGACTTCATGAAAACCTACACCGCCAAGCTCGCCCAGAACCCGCAGGTTCGCTCCGTGGTCTCCAAGACCATGGAGGAGTGGCTGCTGCCGGCTCAGCTCTACATCCAGAACAAGTTCCGCGAGGCCTTCGATGCCGTCGAGGACCAGCTCCCCGAGCACACCGTGCTGGAGCCCGAGGGCAACAAGAGCAGCTTTACCGTCACCTTCCCCAGCTGGAAGGAGCGCGACGACGCCCACGCGGTGCTCGCCAACGGCGGTGTGCGCTTCCGCAGCGGCAAGGCGCTCGTGCCCTTCCGCATCACCGGCAACATCGACTGGGGCGTTCCGGTGCCCGAGGTCGACGGCGTCTCCGACGTCACCTGCTGGTGCTGGCCCGAGAGCCTGTGGGCGCCCATCAGCTATACGCGTACCGTGCTCGCGCGCGATGCCAAGGCCGCCGGCGTGACCGAGGGCGTCGCCGCCCAGGATGCCGCCCTCATGGGCGAGCCCGCTGCCGATTCCACACAGGTGCCCGCGCCCACCTACCAGCACAGCTCGCTCGACTGGCGCGACTGGTGGTGCTCGGACGACGCACAGATCTACCAGTTTATCGGTCAGGACAACATCTACTTCTACTGCATCGCGCAGACCGCCATGTGGGAGGCCCTGGGCTGGGACCTCACGCAGAGCACCGTCAGCGCCTGCTACCACCTGCTCTACATGGGCAAAAAGGCCAGCTCGTCCTCGCAGACGCCTCCCCCGCCGGCAGACGACCTGCTCAACCACTACACCTGCGAGCAGATGCGCGCGCACTGGCTGTCGCTCGGCCTGTCCGAAAAGCCGGTGAGCTTTAGCCCCAAGGCATACGACACCCGCGTGACCGGCAAGGACAAGGACGGCAACGAGGTGCGCGCCTGCGACGACAAGCGCGTCATCGATCCGGCCCTTAAGGAGAGCGCCCTTTTGACCGGCGTGTTCAACCGCCTGGCCCGCAGCTGCTTCTACGGCGTCGCCGTCAAGGAGGGCGACGAGAGCCCCTATCGCAACGGCTGTATCCCCGCCGGCGCGGCCTCTGCCGCCGTGGTCGAGGCCGCCGAGCAGGCTGCCCTTGCCTTTGAGCAGGCCATGTACAAGTTCGAGACGCACCGCGCGCTCGCCGTGTGCGACGACTACCTGCGTGCCGCCAACAAGCGCTGGAGCGATGCCTCCAAGGCCGCCAACAAGCTCGAGGGCGAGCCGGCCAATGCCGCAATGACGCAGGCCCTCGTCGACGCCTTTACCGAGCTGCGCGTGGCGACCGTGCTCATGCACGGCATCGTCCCTGCCGGCTGCGAGCTCATCTGCGAGTACTTCGACGTCGATCCGGTCGCCTTCTTTAGCTGGGATAACATCTTCGCCTCCACGGATGAGTTTGTGGAGAGCCTGGGCGAGAAGCCCGGCGAGCACCGCGTAAAGCCGCTGCCCCCGCGCTTCGACTTCTTCAGCAAGCACGAGAGCCAGTACTAAAGCACGCCAGCAGCGGCGTGCCCGGAAAGTAGTCTATTTGGGACGGGAAGGAAAGACGGATGTCCAAGCCGCGTCGTCGTAAGCAGAAAAAGCAGGTCAAGGCCGAGCTCAAGCTTAGGCAGTTTGCCGCTACCGAGCTTTCCGACCAGCTTGCCGCCCAACACTCCGCCGCCGACCTGCCGCGCTTTATGGTCGACACGGTCGCCGGCGCCTATGCACCCGCCGATGCTCAGCTCATGATCGAGGGCTTCGGTGCCGCTGCCACGCGCCCGGTCACGCTGCGCGCCAACACGCTCAAGGCGACCGCCGAGGACATCGCCGCCGCACTCGACGCAGCCGGCATCGCCCACCGCCCCGTCGCATGGTACCCGGACGCTTTCATCCTGCCCGAGGCCCAGGTTTCCGACCTATGGGACCTCGACATCTACCGCGACGGCAAAATCTACTTGCAAAGCCTGTCGTCCATGATGCCGCCGTTGGTCCTGGGCGCCCAGGCAGGCGAGGACATCCTGGACATGTGCGCAGCCCCCGGTGGCAAGACGACGCAGATCGCCGCCCTCACCCAGGGCCAGGCACACCTCACGGCCTGCGAGATGAGCATTCCCCGCGCCGAAAAGCTTGAGTCCAACCTCCACCGCCAGGGCGCCAAAAACGTGCCCGTCATGCGCATCGACGCACGCGAGCTCGACGAATTCTTCCGCTTTGACCGCATCCTGCTCGACGCTCCCTGCACCGGCACGGGCACCGTCATCAGCGGCAACGAAAAGAGCCTGCGCGGCCTCACCGAGCAGTTGCTCGGCAAGTGCGCCCGCTCGCAGCGAGCACTTCTGGACCGCGCCATGGGAGCCCTCAAACCGGGCGGAACGCTCGTCTATTCGACTTGTTCGATCTTGCCGCAGGAAAACGAGGACGCCCTGCAAGAGGCCCTCGACAAGCACATGGACTGCGAGCTCATCCCCCTCGACGGCACGCCGAGCAAAAGCGAAGCACGCCGCGCCCAGGATGCCGGCGAGGAGCCGCGCATCGAGTCCAACGCTCTCACCGAGGCAATCGCCGCGGGTCAGGTATCGGCCATCACCAACGGCATGCCCGGCACGCTCACCATCCCGCCCAGCCGCGACTTTGAGGGCTTCTACATCGCCCTGGTCCGAAAACGCGGCTAGCGCACGGATTCAAAACTCAACAAGCTATTCCCGTGCGCGCTTGTCCTGCTGGTCACGGTGCTGCTTAAGCGCCTCGCGTTCCTTGCGCTCGGCTCTTTTGCCCTTAATGGCCGTAACCACAAAATAGATGACCGCGGCGGCAACGATTGCGCCCACGCATAGGCCAATCGAGCCCAACATTGCTGTGAATTCCATTCCGCGTCACCTCTCTTTTAAACGGGACTTTCAAGATAGCACCTCAATACCCGCCACCACAGCTCCTTCACGTTCGCCGGCCCTTCGGTCTAACGGATGGCACGGCGGGGAAAAATCAACTCGTCAAACGATTTAGCAAGTACAATGCTGCCGGCACCCTGCCGGCCGTCATCACATAGAATCGAGCCTCCATGGATACCCTCAACGACCTAAACGAGCGCGTCGACGCCTTTGTCGGCACCAGCTCCTTCGACACGTCAGTCACGGCAAACGACCAAGCCCCCATCGATGTTCCCGCCGAGGTTCACGAGGACATTGTCGCCTCGGTCGACTTCTCCGAGGTAGAACTTGCAGACGAATTTACCGAGCCCCAGGTGGCCGTAACTCCCAACGGCCTTTTGCCCATGGAGCCGCTGCCCATCGACGGGCGTCTGCGCAAGGCGGCTCTCCGCATGCCCGATGAGATCGAGGAGGCCAGCGGCTTTACGCTCTTCGGTCGTCGCATCAAGTCGCTTATCTACACCACCGACGTCGCGGTCATCCGCAACTCCAACGCCGATGCCGTCTTTGCCGTTTACCCCTTCACGCCACAGCCGGCCATTACGCAGGCGCTGTTGACCGTTGCCGAGTGCCCGGTCTTTGTAGGCGTGGGCGGCGGAACTACGACCGGTAAGCGCTCCGTACAGATGGCAGCCGTCTCCGAGATGCAGGGCGCGGCGGGCTGTGTGGTCAACTCCCCTGCCACTGCCGAAATGATCGAGCACATCACCAACATCGCCGACATCCCCGTCATCGCCACGGTCGTACGTTGCGACGACGATGCTCACGCCAAAGTGCGCGCCGGAGCCAAGATCCTCAACATCGCGGCCGGCAAGAACACGCCCCAGGTCCTGCGCGAGCTGCGCGAGCACTATCCCAACCTGCCGCTCATCGCACCGGGCGGCAAGACGCCCGAGAGCATCCGTGAGACCATCGCCGCCGGCGCCAACGCCATCATTTGGACGCCGCCTTCGGCCCAGCAGCTGCAGACCGACATGATGCAGCGCTACCGCAAGATGAAGGAAGACGCCACGCCTGTCATCTCGCGCGACGATGTGCCCATTATCGACCAGGTCGCCGCCGCCGAGGTCAGCCAGGTCGAGAATATGAATCCCGACGTGCCGATTCCCGACGAGGTCATCGAGCGCGTCGCTTCGATCCACGATCATATCGAGGAACGTCGCGCCAACCGCGGACTCAAGCCCTCGCTGCACGGCTTCTTCTTCCGCGGAAAGAAACGCTAACCGCAACAGCAAGGCCCGCCCCGCAAACAACGGGACGGGCCTTTTCTGTTTTCGAATGTCAGGAGTGACAAGCGCAGCTGTTAAAACTGACAGTCAGCGCACGAACGCTAATCCACGCGCTTGTCGCCCATAAAGAAGAGCGCCACCGTACCAGGTCCGGTGTGCGAACCGATCAGAGTACCGATGTTATTGATCTCGATCTTGCCTTTAAGCTGCGGAACCTGTTCCTCAATCAGCGCCGCAACTGCCTCCGCATCCTCGCGGCACGCCGAGTGCGACATGATGCACTTACCCGAATATTCCGCACCGTCCTGCACGTGTGCCATCATGGTCTTAGCCATCTCGGAAATCGCGCGCTTCTTAGTGCGAATCTTCTCACGTGGCGACAGCCCACCTTCGCAATCGACCGTCATAAGTGGGCAAATCTTAAGCGCCGTGCCGATGATCGCGCTTGCGGCCGAAATGCGACCGCCTCGTAGGTAGCTCGACAGATCGGTCGAGAAGAACCAGTGGTGAAGGTTGAGTTTATGCTCCTCAATCCAAGCGGCCGTCTCGTCGAGCGAAGCGCCGCCATCGCGAACGTCGGCGGCACATTCCGCCAGCAGGCCAAAGCCCGAAGACGCCGCCAACGAATCGATGACGCGCACCTTGCCGCCCTGAGGATAGCGATCCGCGAGCATCTGTGCCGCAACGCAGGCCGATCCATACGTGCCCGAAATACCCGACGACAACGTCAGGTGCAGCACGTCTTTACCCTCGGCAACAAACGGCTCCCAAAACTCCTCGTACTCACCCACGCTCACCTGAGACGTCTTGGGCATGGCGCCCGCGGCAATCTGGGCAAAAAACTCGTCCGGCGTAATCGACTGATACAGATCGTCCGTATAGACAACATCGTCGATCTCGTAATGAAAACACACGACAGGGATATTGCGCGACGCAAAGAACTCACGGGTTCGATCGGCGGCGGATTCACAGGTCAGGACAAAATCACTCATATGAGGCTCCTTAAGTATTGCTGTGCAAATTATCGCACAGCAAGCCTAAATACGATACAAATGTCCACTATTTACCAATGCGAACCATTTGTATTGATTATCTTTATCATGAACATCCTCATCCCCGCCATGGGCCAACGTGGGCAAAATCACCCGCTTCGTCTCCACTCAACCGCCATATCTACCTCAACTAAATCGATTTACCAAACCGTTCAGCCGACAATTCAGCCGCCGGCGCAAAATCGAAACAAAGCCGGCGCATACTGGTAAACGCTTGACGCTGTTTTATCAGTTTTACCATCCATATCGGAAGGTGTTTCATGGTCGCATTCGATCGCAATCCGCAAGACTTTAAATATCTGCGTCTGTTGTCGAGACAATTTCCCACCGAGCAATCCGCGTTTACCGAAATTATCAATCTCTCGGCCATTCTCAACCTGCCCAAAGGCACCGAGCATTTTATGAGCGACGTGCATGGCGAGTACGAAGCCTTTATGCACATCCTCAACAACTGTTCGGGCGTCGTGCGCGAACATGTCGACGAGATTTTTGGCGACACGCTCACGTTTGACGAAAAGGGCGAGCTGTGCACGCTCATCTACTACCCGCGCGAGAAGATCGAGCTGGTCCGCAGCAAGCGCGAGGACTCGCCCACCTGGTACAAGACCATGCTCGACCAACTCATTGTGGTTGCCCGCTCGCTTTCGAGCCGCTATACGTGCTCCAAGGTGCGTAAGGCCATCCCGCGCGATTACGCCTACATCATCGACGAGTTGCTGCACACGCATCCGGACGAGAACAACTATCGCGTGCGCTATCACGAGCGCATCGTTGGGTCCATCCTAGAGACCGCAAGCGCCGACGACTTTATCGAGTCGCTCGCCTCGCTCATCAAGCGCCTGGCCGTCGACCACCTGCACCTGGTGGGCGATATCTTCGACCGTGGCGGCGGCGCTGCCAAGATTATGGACCGCCTGCTCACCTACCATTCGCTCGACATTCAGTGGGGTAACCACGACCTACTGTGGATGGGCGCTGCGGCCGGTGAGCCTGCCTGCATCGCCACGGTGCTGCGCAACAACCTGCGCTACGACAATTACGAGATCCTCGAGAACGACTATGGCATCTCGCTGCGCGAGCTTGTCGCCTTTGCCGATGCCACCTATACCGCCGGTGAGCCCATCAGCCCGCTGATTAAAGCCATCAACGTCCTGCTCTTTAAGCTCGAGGGCCAGATTATCCAGCGCCACCCCGAGTTCGACATGACCGACCGCCTGTTACTCGACAAGATCGATCACGACACCGGCACGGTCACGCTCGCCGACGGCAGCGTGTGGCCGCTCACGACCAACGACTTCCCCACCGTCGACCCGGCGGACCCCTATACGCTCACGCCCGAGGAGCAGCACATCATCGACAAGCTCGTGTCCGAGTTTGTCACCGCCGATCACCTGCATCGCCATATCGATTTCCTCTATTCTCATGGCTCGATGTACAAGGTCGCCAACGGCAACCTGCTGTTCCACGGCTGCGTGCCGCTCAACGAAGACGGCACCTTTAGCAGCATGAACTGCCTGGGCACCTGGCACGCTGGCCGCGATTATCTCGATTTTTGCGACCACATCGCCCGCCGCGCCTGGCGCGTGGGCGACCGCGACGCCCTCGACTGGATGTGGTACCTGTGGATCGGCTTTAACTCACCCGCCAGCGGACGCCTGGTGCGTACCTTTGAGCGCGCCTATATCGCCGATAAGAGCACCTGGGTCGAGCCGATGGACCCGTACTTTACGCTTACCAAGTCGCCCTCGGTCTGCGACGACATCATGCGCGAGTTTGGCGTCGCGCCCATGGCATGCTCACCGACCGGTCACATCATCAACGGCCACACGCCCGTTAAAACCACCAAGGGCGAGCAGCCCATCCGCGCCGAGGGCAAGCTGCTGGTCATCGATGGCGGCTTCTGCCGCGCCTACCATCCCAAGACGGGTATCGCCGGCTATACGCTCATCTCGAGCTCGCGCGGCTGCCGCCTCAAGTCGCACCGGGCCTTTACGACGGTTGCCGAGGCACTCACGCGCAACGTGGACATCGAAAGCGAGACCAACCGTTTTGACCAAGCAGACCGTCGCCGCATGGTGAGCGACACCGATTCCGGTGCCAGGATCCGCGGCCAGATCCAAGACCTGCGTCAGCTGCTCGATGCATATAGAAACGGTGCTATCGAGGAGCGCGCCTAGCACCACCCATGGGGATTGGCTAAACTTGCTGAGTTTGTCATCCCCGCGGCGCCCCGGCGCCACCATAAGGCAGGTACCATGCAAAAGCTCCTTGCGCAGATCATGAAGTTTGGCGTCGTCGGCGTCATTGCCACGGTCATCGACTTTGGCATTATGAATCTGCTCCACTACGGTCTGGGCCTCAACATCCTAATCGCCAACACCAGCGGCTTCATCATCTCACTCATCTTTAACTACCTCGCCAGCATGAAGTACGTGTTTGCACACAAGGAGGGCATGAGCCGCCGCCGCGAGTTCATTATCTTTGTCGTGCTGTCCGTGATCGGCCTGGCACTCAACGACGGTATCGTGTTGACACTCAACGCCGGCCTGGGACTCGAGGCCAATATCGCCAAGATCTGCGCCACCGCGCTTGTCATGGTCTACAACTTTGTGACCCGAAAGATCTTCCTGGAAGGCGACGAGACCAAGTAACTCGCAACCTTACAGCTTTACGATGCCCACGGATGACGCGTGTCGAGCGCTGTGTTGTTCGTGGGCTTTGCTCGTTTACGGGCAAATTCGGCACGTTTGCGGATTAGGTCTTGAAAATTTGGCGAGTTCGTATAGTTCTTGGCAAAGACCTTACGTTTCCCTTGCAAAAGCTCTAAAGTATCCTCTGCTCGATTCATCAACGCATTGGATGTGATTACGTGCGCAAGGCACTGGCACAACCTCATACCAAGCAGTTCCTCAAGTTCGCTGTCGTGGGCCTTATCTCCTTTGGCATCGACTGGGGCATGCTTATTGCGCTCGTCGAGCTGTTCCACCTCGACTTTTTGATGAGCACCACGATCTCGTTCATCACGTCCGTCGTGGTTAACTACTGGCTCAGCATGAAGTACGTGTTCGACCACCGCGAGGGCATGAGCCGCAAGCGTGAGTTCACGATCTTCACCATCCTGTCGGTGATCGGCCTGGGCCTCAACGACCTGTACATGTTTGTGGGCGTCACGTTTTTGAGCATCGGCTACCAGGCCATGAAGGCCATCGCAACGTTCCTCGTCACCTGGTACAACTACTTCAGCCGCCGCTTCTTCCTCGAGGGCGCACGGTCGTAGGCAGCCAAACATAACCTTGCATTCGCAGCCGGTTGGAATTCACGTTCCGACCGGTTTTTTGTTTACCGAGAGACCCGGCAACCCAATCCCATTCGCATGAAAAACGGGCGGCCCGGATGTTTGTCCGAACCGCCCGTCTGGCGCGCTATGTCGAGGCCTCTAGCCTGTAACGTAATACCAGACCACGTTGTCGCCGTTGGAGAGAACGTAGTTGCTGCAGGCCGTCATGGGCGTTGAGCCGTTGACGGAGTACATCCAGCCGCTCGTGCCGCCGTACTGTTTCTCGGCCAAACCACCAATCGCGGAGACATACGTGCCGTACGACGAGCCATGTGCGTTGACAGAAAGGCCCAGCGCGCACAGGGCATCGTAGACGGTAGCGCCTTCGTTAAAGGTAAAGGTGCCACCAGAAGACACAGGATTGCCCACAGCGCTCGATGTGACCGAAACCGTCACTGTTATGTAGCTGGACTCCTGCGAGCCGCTCTGGCCGCCCGAGGAGGCGTTTCCACCATTAGAGGATGAGGCTCCATCAGACGACTGGCCACCGCCCGAAGAAGCACCGCCAGACGCATTGGAAGTATCACCGGCTCCCGTATTTTTGGCAGCGGATTTATCGCCAGACTTCTTGCCGTCCTGGTCCTCGGACTTCTTGTTATCCGAGTTCTTGTCCGATTCCTTGTTTGAAGACTCGGAATCGTCCTTGGACTTGGACTTATCAGAATGCTTGGACTCGTCTTTTGCGTCATTCGATGACTTGGAATCCTTGGAACTGGCCTCGCCCGAAGTCGTAGTCGAGCCAGACGCCTTGGTGTCCTTGGTGACGACGCTCTCCCCCGTCACGGTCTGAATGATCCAGTCGATGGACCAGGCGCCGCTCTCGGAAGGATGGACGAAGCCCAGCGAGACGACAATCAGAATGGTGCACGCGGCAGTCAGAACGCCGAGGAGCGCCTTGCGGCGAGGGGCGGACGCCGCCGAAGCGGCGCCCTTTTGCTTTGCATCGTCAAACTGGATAAACGAGGAATCTGGTTGCTTGGGGTCGGCGTCCTTGGATTTATTGGACACAGCCCTCACCTACCGACGTTTGGTGAACACGAACACGCCGACGATGGCGAGACCGATGACGCCGGCGGCAACGCCAACAATGGCAAGCGGGTTGGTGCCAGTCTCCTGCTCGGAGGCACTAGAGGACTTCTTAGCAGTGGTCGTGGAAGCAGCACCCGTATCGGACTTGGAATCGGACTTCTTGTCGGACTTGCCGTCCTTCTTGTCAGACTTCTTGTCAGACTTCTTCTCGTCCTTCTTATCGGACTTATCGGTGTCCTTCTTGTCGGACTTGTTGTCCTTGGTCTCGGTCTTGGTCGACACCGTCGTCTTGGTCACCGGCTTCTGACCCGGGGCGATAGCGCCGCCGGCCTGCTGGCCCTTAGAGCCGGAGCCGGAACCCGTGCCAGTGCCAGCGCCAGCGCCGGAACCGTTGCCAGCGCCACCGTTGCCACCATTAGTGCCAGAACCGCCATTGCCGCCAGGGTTAACGGCATTCTTGGTCCACTTGGCATACAGCGTCAGATCGGCCGTCACCGGCGTACTGAAGTCATACGCCTGCGTGCAAGCCTCATCGGTGAACCAACCGCCGAAAGTGTAGCCATCGCGCGTCGGATCGGCCGGCTTGACCAGCTTGCCGTCGGCCGTAGCCACAAACTTAGTGTCGCAAGCAGACCCGCCGTTGGAATTAAAGGCAACCGTCCAAGACTCAACAACCCCGAGCTTGAACAGCGTGCCCGAATCATTGATGTAGTAGAGGTTGCCAGAAGCATCGGCAATGACCGGAGAGTCACAGTATTGGTAATGGCCAGCCGCATCATAGATCTGCGTCGCCTCTGCGTCGCCGAGCGTATAGCGATACACGCCACCACCAGCAGAGTAGTTGACGTAATCCTTGCTATCCGCGCTGTTCACGGTGAAGTACACGTAGGTCTTGCCGCCCTGAACACTCACCAGCGGAGTAGCAGCAATACCGTTGAGGCCAGCCGGCAGCGCCTTGCCGTCGGCAGCAGTGACCATCGTGGTCTTACCCGTCTTCAGGTTATAGAGAACCAGAGCAGAGCCCGTAGCCGTCTGTCCGCCGACAATCAGATTGTCACCAGACACCGCTGGGGCGCTCAGATTATTCGTAAGGCCCAGATCAACCGTCTTCTGTTCACTCAGCACGCCCTTCGCCGAAAGCGAAATCACATGGAGCTTTCCGTCGTGCGTCATCTGATAGAAGGTCGAACCATTGGACGGATCGGCAATGCAATCGGCATTTGCGACAGCGCCGAGCTTCATGGTCGAAACGACATCGCCCGTCGTCTTATCAATGCACTTAAGCGTGCCCGCGCTCGTAGGAACAATGGCGTACTTATCCGTCAGGGCAGCACCGGTCCAGTAATATCCCTCGGAGGCGTCAATGTTCTGCCAAGAAACCTCACCCGTGGCAATCTTGATGCGCTTAAGGGAGCCGTTGCCGTAAGTCGCGTTGTAGTTCTCGTCATACGAAATATCGACCGTACCAACATAGACGTACTCGCCGTCCGAAACGACCGTGCAGGAGCTCTGCGTAAAGTCCGTCAAACCGGGCGTCAGCCACTTGCAGATCAGCCTGTCTGCAGTAATCGCCTGGACCGCACCGCCGTTGAGCGGAACGATGATAAGGCCGTTGGTATAGATCGGACGAGAGGTATAGCTCACCTTGGAGGCAAGCGGCGCAGAGGCCACCTTTTTACCCGTAGACGAGTCAATCTTAATGAGCTCATTCTCGGTCGCAATGTACACAAAACCGTTGGCGATAACAGGCTCACTGCAGTTGGCATACTGCTGACCAGACTCGGCCTTCCAATCGAAGGCCCACTTAAGACCGGCAGCCTGCGCGGGAGTCTTTGCGTCCGTTACGGTCGAGCCGTTGCCGCTGTTGCCGTAACCGGCCCACTCGGCATCCCAATCGGGGGTCGTTGCACTCGGGTCCACGACAATCTTGTCGGGATCGGGCATGGCCGAATCGTCGGTATAGGCAAGCGTGACCTTGTCGCCGCTCTTGAGCGTGACCTGGTTAGCGCAAAGAGAGGAAGCCTCTCCATTAATATACAGGTGCCAGAATTTATTGGTAGCACCATCCCAGGCATACGCCTTTTTGTCATACGGCGAAGTAATGGAATTGAGGAGCCAGTATGCGCCACTTTGGGACCCGTTGTACGTAACGCCCTTGGCCTTCAGGACCGTCTCAATAAGGCTCTGGGCCGTAGAGCCCTCGGGCAGAGAAACGTTACTCGCCGTAGCCCAGCGCGTATTGTTGCCATTGATATCGGGGCCAATGATATCCACGGACCCAAGAACCTGACCGGGAAGGGCATCGCTGTCGCCAGCATACATAAAAGTAATGGCGTCGCCCTCTTGGAGCTCGTAGCTACCGGCACCAACCTGAGCAAACTCGCCATTTACATAGAACTGCCAATAGCTTTTGGTTGCAGCATCATAGCCATAGGATTTACCATCAAACGGCGAAGTGATGCCATTGAGGTACCAACCCCAGGACAATTCGCCCGCATCGAGAGTAAGACCAGTCTGCTCCAGCAGATCCTTAGCAGTAGAGCCTGCCTTGAGGCTCGTCTGGCCCGTCGAAGCCCAAACCTGCTGCTTGCCGTCCTTGTCCTTACCGAGAACTTGAACGGAAGCATGGACAGAATCGGAAGGCAGCTGGTCGCCCCAGCCACCGTAGAACCATGTGACCGTATCGCCGGCATGGATGGTGACATTGTCTGCCGTATAGTCGCTCGACTTGCCGTTAATGAACAGCTGCCAATAGGTCGAATAATCGAGCGGCGTACCCAGCTCGACGCCATTGTACTTAAGGCTCAGAATGAAGGAGCCCGCAGCAACGGCGTCAATGTCGTTCGCCTCGAGCGCGACCTTTGTAAGGTCGAGTGCGCTCGAACCGGACGTCACTACATACCGCGCGTTATCGACCCAAGTCTGAGTATTACCCTGGGCATCGCGACCGATGACGGTCACATTTGCGGCAACCTGATCCTTAACGACAGGGGACGCGCTACCAGCCGTATAGGCAAACTCGATCTTCTGACCTTGGGTGAGTTTGACGCTGCTCGCGCCAACCGAGGAAGACGCGCCGTCGACGAACAGCTGCCAGAAGGCATAAGTCGTCGGATCGTAGGCAAGCGTGCGGCCGTCGCTCGGAGATGTGATGCTCTTGAGATAGAAGCCATACGCCGTGTTCGGGTCGTAATCTGCCTTGAAGCCCGTCTTCTGCTGCAGCTTGACGAAAGCGTCCGCGGCCGTCGCGCCCTCATCGAGCTTGAGCTGCGTAGGTGCCACCCAGGTCTGAGCCTTACCGTCGGCATCGGTGCCGATAATCGAGAACGAGACCTCGACTTGCTTCTTGGCGGTATCGCCAGCATCCGTTGTATTCTCCGCCCGGGCGGAAGTCACGGCGGCGGCAGAACCTGCTTCGCTAGCGGATGCCGTCGAAGGCTGCCCACTCGCGGCAGGGCTCTCCGTTGCCGAACCATCGTCGCCAGCTACCGCTCCGCTCGTCGCGGTGTCAGTTGCAGCCGCCTCGGAATCTGAGGCGTTGGCGTTGCCTTGCTCGGCGGGAGCCGAAACGGCACCATCAGAGCCAGTCTCACCCTGCGCTGTGGCCTGGGCCACGGCCTCGGCAATTCCCTCAACGCCATCGGCCCACAGCTGGGCCGGCGTGGTGCCAAAGGCCATCGCGAAGGCCAGGAATGCCACCAGGCCGCGCTTGGCTACGCCGCGTGCAATTGCGCCACGGCGATGCGAGACGCGCTGGCGCTCGTCCTCGAACATATCCATTTGTCTCCTACTGTCTGTACTTGGAGCGCTGCCCTGAGGCTGCCCCACGTCATCGCGCATGTTGCGCTCGAGTTCCCCCATCGGGGTCCTCCTTCCCTCCAGAGCCCAACGCATGCCGACGGAAAGCGCCGCGGCCGCGTGCAAGATGGGAGGCGATCCGACTTAACCTTACCGGCTCGGGCGCGCCGTCCGATCTGCGACGCGAGCATCCCGAGCCAAGAGGAATTACGGTTACTGGTACAGCCGGGGATTCACACCCCGATTCTCCCAAATGCGCAGGAAAACCGCGCATTCGTGCGTCTCCGCACCACCATCTAGGCCATCGATTATTACCGTCGATATGGTATCACGCAAAAGGGCCTCGCACGCAGGCGAAGCCCAAGGTAAAAGCTATTGTTTGCGATAGGAAAATACGGTGACGGTCGCAGCCTCTAGTGCTTGCCGCCGTGGCTGTTGAGCCAGATATTGCGGCCCAGCATAAGCGCCAGCACCAGCGCGCTCACGTAGCCCATAAAGCCAATGACCGGGATACCAAACACAACCGGCTCGATGCGTGCGTAGTACACCACCGACGAACCGATAAACAGGCCGGCGATAACGATAGCCATCGACATGCGGTCGATAATTCCGCCCAGCTGTCGCAGCGCCTTATCGCTGCTCATGATCTGCGTGTTCACCTTAAGCTGGCCGCGCGTGAGCATACGCGACGCCAACCCCAGGTACTCGGCCGCCTCGAGCGAGCCCTTGGCCGCACGGTAGCTACTCGCCGCAAAGTCGCGACCCATCTCGCGAACGCGGGCATAGGTGCTCTTCTCGTTTTTGATATGCGTCTGGATGATCTGGATCATGTTGACGTTGGGCATGTACTCGGTCAGCAGGCCCTCGAGCGTCACCATGCCGCGCGCGAACATTGTCACCACGCTCGGCAGCTCAACATCGTTCTTGCGCGCCAAGTTCAGCAACGAGGTCAAGAACTCGCCGATGTCCAGGTCCTTAAGATCGAGGCCCGCAAAGTCGGCAACGATAAAGTCCAGATCGGACAAAAATGCCGAGTGATCGAGCTCAGCCGAATCGCCACGCGTCACGGCGAAGCGCATGAGCGAATCCTTGAGCTTTGGCACGTCGCCCTCGGCCACGGCGAAAATCATGTCCTTTACGATACCGCGATCGTGGCTCGACATGCGTCCGACCATGCCCAAGTCGATAAAGTAAACGATGCCGTCCTTGAGAATAATGTTTCCCGCATGCGGGTCGGCATGGAAAAAGCCGTCATCGAGCACCTGCGTCGAGTAATCCTCGACGATTGCGGCACCGATCTTTTCCAAGTCATAGCCCTCGGCCACCAAGCACTCAGGATCGGCGATCGAAATGCCGTCGATGTAGTCCATGACCACAACGTGCTCGGTGCACAGGTCCAGATAGGATTTAGGGCACGTCACGCCATGAACGCTCTTATGGAACTCGTAGAAGTCGTTGAGGTTTTTGGCCTCGGCCAAAAAGTTGGTCTCCTCGCGAAACGAGGTCCACAGCTCCTCGACTACGCCGTGCAGGTCAACGAATTGATCGGTGTTGACGAACTTGGAAACGATACGCACCACCGAGCGGATGATATCGATGTCCTGTGCCATAACCTGCTGCGCACCGGGGCGCTGCACCTTGACGGCCACGTCCTCGCCCGTCACCAGACGAGCGCGGTGCACCTGCGCGAGCGATGCGCTACCAAGCGGATTGGGGTCGATCGCATCGAACATCTCCCCCAGGCGCAGGCCGTACTCTTCTTCCAGACAACTGAGTACGACCTCGTACGGCACCGGCTCCACGTCGGAGCGCAGACGACGCAGCTCGTCGCAAAAGCGTTGCGGCAGAATCTCGGACCGGTTAGCCAGAATCTGCCCCATCTTGACGAACATGGGGCCGAGTTCCTCGAGCAGGCGGCGCAAACGAACCGGCGTGAGGTTGTCCCACACGCGGTACTTTTTGACCAGGCGAACAATCTGCCCGATGCGCTCGCGGCGACCCGCCGGCGTGAGCTGGTATTCCTCGTCCGGCGCCATCGCGTCGGGCTCCTCGGGGACCATATCGACAGCGCGCGGCTTCTTGCGAGCGCCCGAGACGGCGGCATCGACCTCATCGACAACCGCCGCCTCGTCACCCAAGGGATCTAGATTGTTGTAATCGGTGGTGGAATCTGCCATCTGCGCTGCTACTCGGCCTCTTCGGTATCCTTCGCATCGTCGGGCTCAACGGACTCGACGGGCACCGAGGTCACGTTGTCCTCGACCGAATCGACGATGTCGCGCACATGGGCCAGGAAGGCCGTGCGCTCGGGAGCGGTCATGACGCGGACGCGGGCAAGGATGAGCTCGTCAAGCACGCGCTGGGCCGCGGTCTCGCCCTGCATACCCAGACGCTCGGTCAGGTCGGAGATGGTGCCACCGGCCTGTTCGAACATGTCGGACACACTGCGGGCGATATCGGGGGCGCCTGCGTCCTTGCGCACCTGCTCGCCCTTGGTGTTGAGGTCGTCGAGAACCTTCTTGCTGCCCTCGACGGCAACAGCAGCGGCGCCGAAGCCCACGTTGATGGCACCGTTAACAAGCTGATCGAGTTTCATAACCATGGTTGTCTCCAATCACAAACAACTGCATTGGCGTTCTTGTACCCAAGATTGAGTGAAAGCGACAAAGCGTTTTAGCGCTATTCTATCGACGGGAAATCCCTATCTCACGTTGTCGTTCATCGCGAAAGAGTTCTTCATGGCGCAGCTCGTGGTGTAGAGCACCTTGCCCAGTAGAGCATCGGTCTCTACACGAACACGCTCGGCAAAGGCCTCGTTGGCGCGTGCAAGCTCGGCAGGCACCTCGGCCTCGGGCAGAACGGTTACGACAGCGTCAACGTCATGGATCTGCTTGTGGCCCATGCCACCGACCTTCTCCTGGTAGTCCTCCACAGCGCGGCCGCACTCATGGAAGCGGACGTCGGCCAGCGCGCCGATCAGGCGGTTGGCCCAGTAGAAGTTTTCGGACGTCACGCGAGCCTGCGTGTCGGCATAGTACTCGGGCATGGTCTCGACGTTAGCGTACAGCGGAACCAGCGCGTTAAACGAGTTGGAGCCAAAGGCCATCCACTGCACGGCGCGGTAGGCCGGCTGCGCATAGGGACGCAGCTGCAGCACGGCGAGCTGGCTGTTGCGGTTGATGCCGATGGGGCGATAGGCGCCGCGCGTAGCGGGCGTGCCCTTGCTGCCGTAGCAGTCGTACTCCGTGCCCTGGTAGTGGCTCGAAAGCACGTACTTGATGTCCTCGATGGTCACCTTGCGCTCGGGCACGCGGCTCCAGGGGATATCGTCGCTCTCGGGCGTAAAGTCAGCGTCGGGGCCATCCCACACGTCGCTGGGGTTGAGGCAGCGCTGCATGTACCAGGCGCGCGGCGTGTTGTAGACGTGATCGCTGTCGCTGTGGGAGCCAAAGGCCTCGCGCGGGTTGAAGACCGTTGCGGGACCGTCGCCCTCGACACCCAGCGTCAGGTCAAGATGCCACTCGGCCATCCAGGCGCGCAGGTCGGAAGAACACATGTGGTCGGCCTGGTCGCCCTCGGCGTCGTCCAGGTCAAAGCTGTCAATACCCAGCTGGTTGGGCATGGTCACATAGGCGTCGTCGGGCACGCGCTTGGCAATCCAGTGGTGGCCGCCGATGGTCTCGAGCCACCAAATCTCGTCCACGTCGCTAAAGGCGATACCGTTGTTCTCGTAGGTGCCGTAGCGCTCGAGCAGATCGCCCAGGATACGCACGCCGTCGCGGGCAGACTTGGCGTACGGCAGCACCAGGGTCACCATGTCCTCCTCGCCCAGGCCGCCGGGCTGTGCCGGAACATAGCCGTCCTCGCCCTCGTTGCCCTTGGCGGGCACGTAGTCCACGAGCGGATCGGCGCCGCGGACGCGCTCGTTGGTGGTGAGCGTCTCGGTTGCAGACATCCCGACGTTGAGCTCATTGAATCCGGCCTCGGCCCAGATGCCGTGACCGGGGATGACATCGGGGACGCTCGTGTAGCGCATGGGATTATCAGGCAGCTCGATGGTCAGATGGCTCAGAACGCTCGTGTAGACGCGCGGCTGCTCGTCGGGGTGCACCACGCGCATACGCTTGGGCTCAAACACCCCGTTGGACGAGTCCTCGTTGCGGGCAACCAGCGTCGACCCGTCATAGCTCGCGTTCTTACCAACCAGAATCGTTGTGCACGGCATGCGCATCCTCCTTGAGCGAAGAAATCAAACGGTAACAGTGTATCGCTTCGGCGCAGAAAGGGTGAAACCGCGGCGCTGGCAACCCCTGTGGTCAAAAAATGCCAAATATGAGTACTGTCACCAATTTAGTAACAGCAATTTTGCTACGTATGGGTGTCGAAAGTCTACATTTGTTCAAAAATTAGATGATGTAATTCCTCATAGGTCCAATAAAAGAGACTCCCTAACGATATCCACTATCATTAGAGAGTCAAATCAATCTCAAAAATATGTAACCAACAAGGCAACAGTACTCATATTTGGCATTTTTTGACCACGGGGTATCTAACTAACCCCCTAAACAGCCGCGAAACGCCTATTTCGCCGCGCGTTCGGCCGCCTCGATCACGTGCTTGGCGAGAATCGCCGTCGTCACGGCGCCCACGCCGCCCGGCACGGGGGTGATGGCGCCAACAACCGGCTCCGCAGCATCAAAATCGACGTCACCGACCAACTTGCCGGCAGCCTCGTCCCAGTTAATGCCAACGTCGATGACCGTCTGGCCCTCGCGGACCGCATCCGCGCCAATCGTGCGCGCACGTCCGACCGCGGCGACCACAATATCGGCAGCACGGCATTCGGCAGCAAGGTCGCGCGTGTGCGTGTGGCATGTCGTCACGGTCGCATTGCGTGCCGTAAGCATGGCGGCAACAGGACGGCCAATCACCAGTGAGCGACCGACAACGGCAACTTTGGCACCATCCAGTTCCACGCCATAGTGATCCAGAATCGCCAGCACGGCTTCGGCCGTGCAAGGGGCAAAACCCTCGCCGAGACCCGAAAGCGCCGTAAGTAGCGATGCCGGCGTCATGGAGTCAACGTCCTTGGCGGGATCAAGCGCCGCAGCAACGGCCTCCTCGTCAAGGCCGGCGGGCAGCGGACGGAACAGCAGGCAACCATGGACGGCCGGATCGGTATTGATGCCCTCGATTGCCGCCAACAGCTCGTCCTGCGAAACATCGGCAGGCAGCAAAACGCGACGAGCTTCAATGCCAACCTTTTCGCAGCGTTTGAGGGCGCCGCGCTCATAGGATAGGTCGTCCTCGCGTTCACCCACACGCACGATAGCCAGCGTCGGAACAACGCCCCGCTCGCGCAACGCAGCGCAGCGAGAGGCAAGCTCCTCGGTCAAGGCGCGGGCAACGGGAGCACCCTTTAGCAGTTCAGCCATGACTATCCCCTCTTCCTTGCGGCGTCGGCGGCACGGCGTGCCAGCGCATCGGCGCGCGGTAGCCATGTATCGAGCAGCTCGTCACACGCCGCCTCGAGCTCCTCAGCGCGGGCGCGATCCTTCATGGACGTAGTGTTCGCAAAGAGCGTCAGGCTCGCGCCCTGCATGGCGGCGCGGCAGAAGACGGCACCGCACGCCACGTCGGACAGCAGCTGGCGCGAACCCTTGTCCGCCATGTCCTCGAGCAATGCCAGCGCACGCCCGCAGGCATCCATGATGCGGTACGGCGGCATGGCGGCCACATGCAGCGCATCCTGAATCGCCGCGGGTCGGGCCGGGTCATCGCGCGGAATACCGTATGCCGCGGACACCTGGCCGTAGGCACGAACGTCCTCGGCAACCAAGTCGACAAGCTCCTGAGCCAGCTCATCTGCCTGGGCAAACGCGCGCGTCAGATCATCCGCGCGATCGGCAAGCGCGGGATTGGTTACCCCGTAACGCGCGACCATCCCGCACAGCGAGGCACCCAGCGCGCCCACAAAGGCGCTCGCGCTGCCGCCGCCGGGAACCGGCTCGCGCGCGGCCAGCGCCTCGGCAAAATCGCGACAGGTCTTGTCCATCATTTCTTGGCTCATACGCATGCACCTTCAAGTCATATACATCGGTGGGGTGGCATCCGCCGACCAACCGCATCAATCACGTAATGGTGCTAAGTCTAGCCCATAAGCACACGAGCGTCAGCGTACCTGGCCATCGCGGATTTCTATGGCACGCGATAGGCGGCGGCAACGCAAACATGGGACACATGGCCCACCTTTCGAGACTCCCCGGCAGCACAAACTGGGGCATATCTATAAGTAAGGAGCCCGTTGGGGCACGGCTGCGCAACGACCACAAGCCACGAACGGAGGTATTAACGCACTCATACAACCCCAAGCACAAAGACATCCGCCGCAAACGAAAACAACGCCCCAGCAGCATGCGGTGCCGCGATGTCGCCAAAAGACAAGGAGGACGCCATGAAGAAAAAGACCCTATCGATCCTTTCCCTTTGCATCGCCCTCTTTGCCGCGCTCGCCCTTGTGGGCTGCGGCGGGAGCGCATCGAGCGGAGGCGGAGGCAGCAGCACATCCAAGAGCGAGGGCAAGGAAAAGGCCCCCATCGCCAAGAAGACCGACTTCATCTGGTTTAAGGTCGAGATGCCCGAGGGCGTCGGCGTAAGCAACTCCGCCGGCAAGAATGCCGACAGGGTCCAGCTCACCTTCCTCGAGAACGAGAACACCACGGTCGACCGTTTCATCCCCGTTTGGCAAGAGAAGATGACGGCCGAAGAGTCCTTTGCAGAGCAGGCCGAAAGGCACACCGGAACGTTCCAGTGGGAGGATGGCGACCCCGTCGAGTACAACGGTAGAACATGGCTCACCGGAACGTGCAAGGACAACGGCGGCGCTTATACCTACCTCTTTACCGACGTCGACACGGGAAGCGTCTATATCATGATTAGGAACGTCGAGCTTCACGAGAAAGAAGCTGAGGCGCTTCTCAACTCCATTGAGTTCCCCGATGACATGAAGGCGGCCGTGAGTGAGGCACGCGACGTCGAGATTTCGAGTATCGAGATCAAGTAGCAAGAGTCCACGCACGCCCGTGCACGCGCCCCATTAAAAGCGCGGGCACCCAACCCCGGGGAGGGTCGACAGCATCGGCCCTCCCCTCTTTTGTGCCCGCATATATTGCCACTTGTCGGCGCAAATCCGGCCCCCAGAATGGGACACATGGCCCACCCCAACGAGCCGCTCGCGCGTACAGTAAAGGCAGGTAATCCATGGGCGGTTACAGATCGAGGAGGACACGACCATGAAAAAGAAGGCCTTTGCGATTCTCACCCTCTGCTTGAGTCTCTTTGCCGCAGTTGCCTTGGTGGGCTGCGGCGGAAGTGGCGGCGCTGCCGGCAGTGGCGGTGGCGGCGGAGCGGAAAAGCCAGCCGTGGACATGAGGACCGACTTCATCTGGTTTAAGGTCGAGGTCCCCGAGGGCGTCGAAATCACCGACGTCGCCGGCGATACCGCCGACAGGGCCCAGTTTAAGTTCACCGAGAGCGAGCACGCCAGCGACCGTTTCATCCCCGTCTTTGACTCCGACAAGAACGCCGACGAACTGTTCGACTACGAGGCCAAATGGAATGCCAGCTTTGAGTGGACCGAGAACGATCCCGTCAAGTACAACGGCAAGACCTGGCGCAACGCTTCCTACACTCATTCGGGCGGCGTGACGACCGAGTACTTCACCGAGGCGGGCGGCGGCAGTGTGTACGTGCGTATCGACAACGTCGAAGAGCACAAGGACGCCGTCGAGACCATGATGAAGTCCCTTGAGTTTGCCGACGACATCGCCGAGGCCAAGACCGAGGCCATGGACGTTAAGCTCGACGACATCGAGATCAAGCGCTAAGCGACTGGCAAGCGCAACGGGAAACGCGAGCGCAGCGCAAACAAGCGACGGTGTCCCAGCGCTTCGTACCTAGGGAGGGCCGGTAAACCGACCCTCCCTTTCTTTATGTCAACGCAGTATAGTTACCAAAACGAGCGCATAACCGCACCCTACAAATGGAGGAGTTATGACCGAACATCATGCCATCAGTCGCCGAGCATTTACGCTGGGCTTAGGTCTTGCGGCGCTGTCGCCGCTTGCAAGCCTGCCAGAAACCGCGGCACCGGGCATTCCCCTGCGAGCGGCATTTGCAGACGACACGCCCAAACCGGCGGAGCACCTCGGTAATTTCGTCATTCGCCTTCGCCCCGCGGGCTATTTTCGCACCGCGAGCGTCAACCAAGACGGCAACGTTCGCGGCAACGTCTGCCACCTGTTTAACGACGGCACGTCCAGCAAGCTCATCCTTGAGAACGTAACGACCAAGAATGACGATACAAACTGGTATGCTATCCGCACCTTGCTCAATTTCGAAGAGCATAAAAAGACGGGCTACAGCATTTGGTCGGTCGACGACGACTCGGACAAAGATGGAAAGGTCATCCACGTATGGGGCGGCGAGTATGACAACAAGCCCAGCCGCGCTTTTGCGTTCGAGCGTCAATCAAACGGAACCTATATCATCCGAGACCGCACGGTCGAAAAAGAAACCGAGAAAAAAGACATTAAGTACCTGGCAATAGAATCGGACGGCAAAGACCAGGACAACAATAAGATCTGCCATAAGAGTAAGAGCATTCCGTGGGAGCTCGAACTTATCGGTTACGACATGAAAAAGAACGATGCCACGGTTAGCAGCCTCGACTGGATCACGTACAGCAGCTACGTCGATGGGCCATGTTGGATGAAATACGTCAACGACAACAAGTTCCTCGACGAGCTGAGCATCCCGGGTACGCACGATTCGGGCACCTGCAGCGTGGACAACGACACTGAGCCCCAATCCTCGCAAGTAAAATGCCAGCAGGATTACATTCCCACGCAGTTGCTCGAGGGAATCCGCTATTTTGATATCCGACTCGGAAAGGGCAACGACCCCGGTATCTGCCACGGGGATTTCTACCTATTCAAAAAAGACGGGAACTATCTGCATCTCTCCGATGTCATCGGTTACTTCAAAACGTTTTTGAACGAAAACCCGTCAGAAGCGCTCATCATGCTCGCATCGCGCGGCAACGACGAGGCTACCGACGAAAGCATAACGACGGCCTTCGCCAAGGTTATGGCCGATAACCCCGATCTGTTCTACACGTCGAGCCACGTCCCCACGCTGGGCGAGGTGCGCGGAAAGATCGTCCTGCTGCGTCGATTTAGGCTCGACGGCAACAGCGTAGACGGCCACACGTGGGGCCTCAACCTTACCGAATGGGATGACAAGATCAAGGCTCACTCCGACAGCACCACTATGTGTCTCGTCCAAGACGCGCGGGGCTTTGAAGCCGCGGGGGAAACAGGCGACAAAAAGCCCTATTGCACCAAGGTATACGCCCAGGACAAGTACAAACTCACGGGAACCGACAAGCTCAGCTGGGTCGATAATGCGCTGAAGGAAACGACCGGGCGCACGCGCAACAAGGTGGACGTCGTGGACGATGACGGGGCCGAGGTGCCAGTCCAGGAGCGTTGCTGGTCTATCAACTACACCAGCTGCACGGGCTTGTCGCACGGAGGCAATCCTTTTACCTCGGCACGAGTGGTCAACGAGCATCTGTACAAGAGCCCGTACATCAACCCCAGCGGCACCGAGGACACAAAGTCAGATTACCTCAAGCACATTGGCATTATCGCATCCGACTTTGTTGATGCGGCGCTGGCCCGGAGCATCTATCAGCGCAATTACGATTACGATACACAGCACAAGCAGACAGCTTCGTACTACCTCCCGACCCGCATGCGCATGACGTACGGCAACTCGCTGAGCGACGCCTCGCTCCAGGACGGCAAGACCGTTGGCGAGGGTCATTTCCGCCTCGTCGACAGCAGCAACGTACTCAACGTAGCGGCTTCGGGAAGCGCTTTTGCCATCGAATATGTGGATGTCGATGCCCTGGGCAACGAGACCGTTACGGGGCTGCAGGGCCCTGTGCCCATCGATATCGATCCACGCGCGCTGACGCCCCATTTTGAGGGACTCGAAGGCCTTAAGGCCGGCGAAGACGTGCGCGCCAAGATTGCGGCATCACTCGAGGGCAAGCTCGAAACCGATGCCTGCACAGCCCAGCTCGAGTTTGTGCACGACGCGAACGGCGCTCCGGGCACGGCAATGGCCGAGGGCGAAACATTTGCCGCAGGGACGTACTGGGTGCGCGCGAAAGGCCTTTTGGGCGATGCGGCACAAAACTACACGCTTGCCAGCGACGGAGCCGCAAGCTTTACCGTAGCGGCCTCGGGCAGTGCAGGCGGCAGTAGCACTGGCGCCGGCACCGACACTGACCCTAAGGCAGACGGCGCCGACAAGGACAAGAACGGCAACAGCAACAAGAGCAAGGGCTCGGGCGGAAAGCTTGCCGGCACAGGTGACGGCTCCGGCATCGCCGCCGGGCTCGCTGCTGCCGCCGTGGCGACAACGGTCGCCGGCGCGGCGATGCTTGCCAATGACCAGGAAAACAACGGGGATGTGAGCGAATAGGTCGGTCTACTCATTCGGACACATCAACTCGATAAGGGGCGCAGAATACCGTTCTGCGCCCCTTTTTTGTCGACGGAAGACCAGCGCGTTGGACGCCCTTCGCAGATCGAGCGCTCAGCCGCCACGCCGTCCGCGTAAGCAATCGCAAACTCGGCACGAACACCGCTCTCGCCTACATCACCATGTTCAGCGCGTTCACGAATTCCTGTGCTTTTGCACGATTGCTCAAGCAGAAGGTGCAGTCGGTCAACAACCTGTTGCGCAGAAGCACATACTTTCCCTTGATCCTGTTGACGCCCGTGATGTCCTTAAGGTAGACGATCTCGGTGTGCTTGCCACCGAAAGTTCCTTTCTTGAGCACCTCGATGCGGTTGGGGAAGATTTTGACGTCTTTAAACCTGCCCGATCCTTTGTCCTGGAACAGCAGCGTGTTGTTGTCCATGCGCGTCACTCCCATGGGGTTCGCTAAAACTGTCTCTACCATCACATCTTAGTCGCTTTGAGACCTCCTAGCGAAGGTGCCGGGCAGCAGCGCAATCCATGTCCCCACGAGGCCTTAAACTAAACGCAGTTTGATATGCATTCCGTCAGGAGGAAAGTGGGCGATGGTGATGGGCGAACTGGCAAACCGCGGAGAAGCGACGATTGTGCCCGAAGGATTTTACAAGCAGGTTTCCTCGATTCTCAACGCCGCTCGCGACAAGGCTTATACCGCCATCAACTTTGCGATGGTTGAGGCATATTGGGAAATCGGCAAGAGCATTGTTGAAGAACAAGGCGGAGTAGAGCGCGCCAAGTACGGCGATGCGCTGCTCAAGGCCCTTGCAATCAAGCTTACCAAGGATTTTGGCAAAGGCTTTGAGGCAAGGGAACTGCGTAAAATGCGCCAGTTATATCTCACATTTCCAATTCGGGACTCACTGCGTCCCGAATTGAGCTGGACTCATTACCGCATGTTGATGCGCATTCCCGACTCCGAAGCGCGCACTTGGTACATGAACGAATGCGCCGACTCTCGCTGGAGTACACGTCAGCTCGAGCGCCAAATCAACACCATGTTCCGCGAGCGTCTACTTGCCAGCAAGGACAAAGAGACCGTCGCTCAGGAAATCCAAAAGAGCGCCCCCGCTCGTCGCCCCGAGGACATCATCCGCGACCCATATGTGCTTGAGTTTTTAGGCTTCTCGGACGACGCTGCGTTTCGCGAGAGCGATCTAGAGCAAGCGCTCATCACGCATCTTCAGAAGTTTCTGCTGGAGCTTGACCGCGGCTTCGCTTTTGAGGCGCGCCAAAAGCGCATCACCTTCGATGGTCGCCACTTCTATATTGACCTTGTGTTTTACAACTATCTGATGCGCTGCTTTGTACTCATCGACCTTAAAACCGATGATCTCACGCATCAGGACTTGGGCCAGATGCAAATGTACGTGAACTACTACACGCGCGAGCTCATGAACGAAGGCGACAATCCACCCATAGGCATCGTGCTCTGCGCGGACAAAAGCGATTCGATTGTCGAATACACGCTGCCCGAAGACAACGACCAAGTGTTTGCCGCCAAATATCTGCCGTATCTTCCAAGCAAGGAAGAGCTGGCGCGCGAGCTGAGCGCCGAGTACCGCGCCATCAACGAAGCGACTCATGGCGAAGCGCAAGGGTAGCGGCACGTTGCGACCGATACCCCCGACGGCGCTCCACATCACCCGGGATAAGAGGAGCTTTCCATGACAGACAGACCGAAAACAACACTGCGCGACTGCATCTATGGGCTTGCCGTCGGTGACGCGCTGGGCGTTCCCTACGAGTTCAGGCCCCGCGGTACGTTCGAATGCACGGACATGATCGGCTACGGCACGCATGGGCAACCCGCCGGCACCTGGAGCGACGACACATCTATGACGCTTGCTACCTGCGACTCGATTAGGGAGCTCGGGCACATCGACACCGCGGACATGCGCGACAAGTTCGTAAGCTGGATTGCCCGTGGCGAGTATACGATCGACGGCGTTTTCGATTACGGCGGTACGACCGCCCGCGCCCTGCGCACCGGCAAAGGAGGCTCCGGCGAGCGCGACAACGGCAACGGATCGCTCATGCGCATCGCTCCCCTGGCGTTCACCGATGCGACAGACGAAGAGGTCAGCAAGGTCTCCGCGATTACGCACGCCCACAGAACGTCGACCGACGCATGCATCATATTTGTCGAGCTGATGAGGGATGTGATGAACGACGTGCTCCCCTCGTGGGCGCTCCATCTGAAAGGCGTGCCTGAGCAGGAGATCAGGTCGGGTGGCTTCGTGCGCGACACGCTTAAGGCAGCCACCTGGTGTTTCGTCAACACTAACAGCTACGAAGATTGCGTGCTTGCCGCCGTCAACCTAGGCGACGACACCGACACCACCGCAGCCGTCGCCGGCGCCCTCGCCGGCACGGCATACGGTCTCAAAGCCATCCCACAGGAGTGGATCGACACTCTGCGCGGCAAAGAGCTGATTGAGAGCTGCCTGTTTTAAGGCGCCATTCAAGAAATAAGGCAGGAGGCATCATGGAGAGGAAGATCGCAAATATAGACGAGTTCCAAGTGGACGAAAACGGGATTCCGCTATTTCCAGTAGGACTGAAGGAGGAAGCCAGCCTCTATGTCCTCCCCGACGGGCGTTACCTCCCCTGCGGGGTCTACAGGACCGCGGACGGCGGTTCGATCATTTATGAGCCATCCGAACTAAGCTTCTTCGGGCAGATGCTTGCTCAATTCAAAGAGAACTAGAGGCTTGATTGCCCGTTGATCGACACTGCTCCAAGCCATGGGGCGGGTAGGATGTCTCCCGCCGCGGCCTGTGAGGTAGAATTACGACTGCCGCGGAATCCGCCTGCGGGCAACGCTCCGATCTCCGATTGGGGTGAAGCCTATGAACTTGTTTCTTGAAATCCTGCGCCTCTCGATGTATGTAACCGGCATCGTCCGGAACCTCTACTCGATCTGGCGGGAATATAAGCAGTAACGGATAGCGAAGGGAGTCATGCAAAGGGCCGGTCGCACCCGGCCCTTTAGACGATAGTACCTGCGTTGCCCGCGCTTCCAAAGTTGACCGACTGAGGAGCGGGTTCCGCGGCACATCCTGATTTTACCCAGTGGCAAGGCTCTTTTACAGCCGTTCCACCGTTTATTTACATCCGCCAATCAAGACGAGGCTACTACGCACCTTTATTACACACGATGTTTTCAGCCTGGTATAAACAAGTTCAATAATAGAATGCAAATCCAACCATCGTGTCTGATTACGAAAGGATTTTTGCCTTTTCTGCAGCAAACTCTTCCTCGGTAAGTACTCCACTCTCACGCAGTGCTGCAAGCCTCTCAAGCCTTGCAACTACATCAACCACTATCCGCCAGCGTCTCAATAGTCTGTGAAACCTGCGGATACCGCTCGAGCTCCTTCGATAGGGCATCGACTATCTTGGCAATATTCTTTGCATTTTTGCCCCCGTTTAATACGTTTGCCCTGACCTTAGATGACGACTTGACAGTAACGCCAGATCCGCCTTCAACTGGAACAACCGAAATACTGATATTTTCGCCCCAAGACCAAAGGCTCATACCAATCTCGGCTGCAACTGTTCTTGTTGTGGGCGATACACTATCAACTTTTACTTTAGGCAGCTTTTCCATAGCTGCCTTCAAGGCATTAAACGTGTCGTCAGGAGAATACGGTACCTGAAGCTGAAGCTGCTGATCCGCAAAACCCATAATCTGGCCTCCGCTTCTTACAAGATTAAGGCTATCGGCAATGGTAGCACGTTCCCAGCAGTCTTAAGTTCGTCTCATGACCTTGCGATGCAGCCCGACGCCCCGGCGCCACTCCCCTACTTACCAAAAATCGCAGCGAATAATCCCTTGCGTTTGGGCTTTTCTTCTCGGTAGGAACCCTCAGCTGCCGCTGCAACCTGGCGCGGTTGCTCGCCACCTCCACGGCGCACGATCTGGTATAGGAAGGGCGATTTAACGTATTTGACCTCAATGGGCGTGGCATGCACGGTACTTTCGCCGGACAGATGCAGACTCGGATTGAGCGACGCCACCACATGCGTCTCGCGCTTGTCGCTAAACACCACCGCGGCCGCGCGGCCCGTCTGGCCGTTTACGGCAATGCGCACCTGCTCGCCATCGCGGCTGTCCGTCGCCGGACGATCGACAAAGTAGACCGGCACCATCACCAGACCGTCCTTATGCTTGCGGGCTTTGCGCGCCCAGGTTCGGATGCTCTTTTTATTGAGCCCCAGCACTGCCTCGGCATCGTTGGCGGCAATGTCGAGCGCCAGCTTATCAATGACCACCTGGTCCTTGGTAGACGCATCGACGGAGACAACGCGAAAGTCACCTTCCTGCATGGCGGGATCGAACGGACCGACCTTGGCGAAGTCCCACGGCTCCAAAATGCCCATAAGGCGAACATCCAGATAGTTTGCCCGCGGATACGCCCAGTCGAGCATCTCGTAGTACACCAGGGTTTCCTTGCTCAGGCCCTTGCCCGGGAAGCTCGCCATCATACGCAGGTCCGCCAGCGCCATGGGGAAATAGAAGAGCATCATGTCGTTTTGGATCGCATCTTCCACGTTGTGCCCGGCAAAGGCGTCGGGGTACTGGCGCACCAGCTGCAGCGCGTTGGCACGCGCCTGCTGCGGCGAGATTTCGCATGGAATACCCTGTTCCGGCACATACTCCGCACCCACGCCCAAGGTCAGGCGTTTGCTAAACGTACCGGGCTTGAGCAGGTCGGCAATGCCGATCTTGTTGCCGCAGGACGGGCACTCAAACACACGCTGCGTTGACTCGCCCTCAAAGGACGCTCCGCAGAAGGGGCAAGGAATGCTCACATGCGTGGCCTCTTGGAACTCCTGCGCCGTGCCGCGATCCTCCCACAGCAGATGTTCCAGGACCGACTGATTGCGCCAGTGCGAATTGAAGAAATACCAGTCCGGGTCCTCCGGGCGCTCGAGTTGCGACACATGCGTGAGCTTGAGCAGTCCATCCACCACCGTCAACGGCGTATGGCGAATGCCCAAAGCGCTCTTGGGCTCTCCGGCGTCCGCCTGCCACGGAATGACCGCGCCGCAATAGGCGCACTCAAAGCTGCGCTTAGCCTGGTGCGAGTACATAGGGCCGCCGCAGTTTTGACATTTAATGGCAAACATCTCGTCCATGGAAACGTCCTCCTTTGCACAGGGGCTATCGACATTAAGTATGTCGAGCAAACAGGCACACGCCCATACCCATGTGGCCCAAAATGGACCACCCAGGCAGACGAGAAGGCTCGCTCGTTAGCACCGGCAGACCATTGCTGCATTTTCTGAGCATCGGTGCACAGCGCCTCCGCGCGAGCTACACTATCCCCTTAAACATGATTGTGAGGACGACCGCTATGCTATTTGTAAATCGGCTGGTACATACGCTTGTTCCCGGCAGCGAGGGCGAGCCGGTCGATACCTCCTGCCGCACCAACGCGGGCTTCGCCGCAAGCCTCATCTGCATTGGCCTCAACATTACCCTGTGCCTAGCCAAGGGCATCGCGGGCCTGCTCGCCGGCTCTGTCTCGCTCATCGCCGATGCCTTCAACAACCTCTCCGATGCCTCGAGCAACATCGTGAGCCTGCTCGGGTTCCGCCTTGCCAGCCGCCCGGCAGACGAAGGCCACCCCTATGGCCACGGCCGCTATGAGTACCTAGCCGGCCTGTTCGTCGCCGTCCTGGTTTGCGCCGTCGGCATCAACCTGATCCTCGAGTCGGTCACCAAGATCATCAAGCCCTCCCCCACCGCCTACACGCTGGTCTCCCTAGCCGCTCTCGTCTTGTCCATGCTCGTCAAATTCTGGATGGCCGCATTCAACCGCGCGCTGGGCAACCGTATCGATTCCGAAACACTCATTGCCACGGCGCAGGACTCCAAAAACGACGTCATCACCTCGGGCTCGGTCTTAGCGGCGGCGCTTATTTCGCAAACGACCGGCTTTGACCTCGACGGCTGGGCGGGCTTGGGCGTGGGCATCTTCATCTGCATCAGCGGCATGGGCCTAGTGCGCGACGCCATCAGCCCGTTGCTGGGACAAGCGCCCGACCCCAAGCTCGTCCAGGCAATCCGCGACAAGATCATGTCCTATCCGCAGGTCTTGGGCACACACGACCTGATGGTGCACGACTACGGCCCCGGTCGTCAGTTTGCCAGCGCCCACGTGGAGATGCCCGGCGAGGGCGACGCGTTTGAACACCACGAGATCCTGGACACCATCGAGCACGACATCAAGCGCCAGATGGGCATCGGTATCACGCTGCACTGCGACCCCATCGCCACCACCGGCGACGACCTGCGCGGCTGGGTCAAGCGCGGCGTCATGCAGATCGACCCCGCGCTCTCCATCCACGACCTGCACGAGCACGACGGCTTTGTGTCATTTGACCTGGTGCGTCCCGACGGCTTTGACATATCCGACGAGGAGCTGCTGGAGCTCGTCACGCGCATCGTGCACGAGCGCAGGCCCGATGCCTCGTGCGTCGTTACGTTTGACTCGGGCTTTAGCTCGCCCGAGCGTCCGGCCGAGCAGCTGTAGCCCCGCTCCGCTCGGCCGCTAGTTTCCCTGCGCGCCCGAAATGCCGTTTTGCAGGGCATCCCAGGCGTTCGTTGCCATATCACCCAGGTTCTGAGCGGTGTCGCCTAGGTTCTGGGCATTGTCGCCCAGCTCTTGCGCCTTGTCTCCCAATTCCTGTGCCTTGTTGCTCAAGTCCTCCAGCGTATTGGAGCTCGAGCTGTCGGTACTGCTTTGGCCGTCGGACGAGTTGCCCGAGCTGTTCTTGTGCGTGAGTTGAATTTCGAGGTTGCCGTTGTCGTTATAGTAAGCAGAAGTAACAACCCAGTTGGCATCGACAACGGGCGTTGAGCCATCATCAGTCAGGACCACGGCATTCGAAAGATCGGCGCCGCGCGACTTGAGAAGCTTCTTGGCGTTGGACCAGTACTGCCCCGGGATATCGCTCAGATCGACGGTGCTAGACGAGGCGGACTCGGTTTGCTCGGCAGCGGTATCGGCCGTTGAACTCCCTCGCTTGTTGAGCATGCCCGACACGATGGCAAACACAACCGACAGCGCAAAGAAGATCGCCAGCACGATGAGGATCTTCTTGATCACGCTCGACGAACGCGACGGCTTCTTCTCCTCGTCCTCGCCATATTGCGGAATCGACTTGGGGTACTCGCGATACGGCTCGCGCGACTCGTAGCGAGGCTGCGCCGTGCGAGGCATATACGTCGTCTGCTGAGGCTGCGGAATGGGATTTTGTGGCAGGTCATCATAGGGATTCGGTGTCGAAGCGGCATAAGAATCCTGCGACGCATAATCAAACGGGTCCGGAGCTGCGTTGCCATAGGGGCCTTGCGAAGATGCAGCGCAAGAATCCTGCGCCGTGTCGCCATAGCCCATAACCCGGGTGGGCTCGGCAGAAGGCTGCATCGCGGCGGGGTCGGTATATCCGGGGTTGGGAACAACGCGGGTCGCATCGGCGCTATCGCCAGCCTGCGCGGAACCGTAGCCGCCCATCACGGTTGTCTTGTCCTGATCCATGCAACGATTCCTTTCCGTCGCGCGTGAGCCTCAAGTTATCCATGCATTCTACCCGCGCAAAAGCCTATGATGGGCAGAGCCCGTCGGTATCTACAAGACATGCGCGACAGGCGGCAACAAGCGAATCGAGGAACGTCATGGCAAAAAGCAAGCTCATCAAAGACACGACGCGTGCCG
>CATWBO010000015.1 GCA_958349055.1 uncultured bacterium | reverse complement strand
GCATAGTTAGTTAAATAAAGTATTATAACGTCATGGGATGAATGAAGGGTTCATCCAAGTGAGTTAGGAGTAAGGGATGTTCAATTTCGATGAGCCTCGTTACGAGAAGGTTGTGAGCGATGCCCTCGCTCTCCGTCCTCAGATTGAGGCTGCCGTGGACAAGGTCTGCGAGCAGGGTTATTCCAACATCTTCTTCATCGGCTGCGGCGGCACCTGGGCCCACACGCTCCCGATGAAGTATTGGGTCGAGACCACCACGGCCGACGTCGACGTCCACTGCGAGATTGCCGCTGAGTTCCTCGCATGCCCGCCCAAGACCTTCAACAAGGACTCGGTCTGCGTCTTCTCCACCCGTACCGGCACCACCCCCGAGATCATCGAGGCCGCCAAGTTCTGCCAGGAGCAGGGCGCCCGCACGCTGATGTATGTCTCCAACGACAACACCCCGGCCACCGAGTACGCCGATTACAAGTTCTTCAGCTTCGCCGAGGACGACGTCCTGTGCGAGGCCATCTACACCTACCAGATCACGCTGGTCGCCCGCTTCCTCAAGAACGCCGGCGCCTTCCCCAAGTACGACACCTTCATGGAGGAGTTCGGCAACATCGCTCCGTACCTCATCAAGGCCAAGGACGCTCAGGACGAGCGCTGCGCCGCCATGGCCGAGGACTTCAAGGACACCGATTACCACATGGTGATTGGCTCCGGCATGCTCTGGGGTGAGGCCTACGACTACGCCATGTGCATTCTCGAGGAGATGCAGTGGATCAAGACCAAGTCCATCCACGCCGCCGAGTTCTTCCACGGCACCATCGAGCTGTGCGAGGAGGGCACGAGCCTCATCATGCTCTACGGCGAGGACGACACCCGTAAGCTCATGGACCGCGTGGACAACTTCACTCACATGCTCGCCGACGAGAAGGGCGTCAACGTCCGCGTGAACAAGTTTGACACCGCCGAGGTCGAGCTGCCGTTCAGCGACCCCGAGTTCCGCAAGATTGTCTCCCCGATGGTCACCTACACCATCACCGAGCGTCTGAGCTGCCATCTCGAGCACGTCCGTAACCACCCGCTCACCACGCGTCGTTACTATCACCAGATGAACTACTAATCCTCTCAAATTGCTGCGGTTGTCTGCAGGCGAGCTGCGCAGAATGCCTCGCCTGCAGACCTATTTCTGGGGTTGATCGAAATGGTTGTCCAGTATCTTCTAGTTGCACTGGTCGCATTTATTGCGTCCATGGACGAGCAATTATTTGGCATTACGATGCTTGGTCGTCCGCTGTTTACAAGTCTGTTTGTCGGCTTGATCCTAGGCGATGTCCAGCAGGGCGTTATCGTCGGCGCTGCTTTGGAGTCCATGTTCATGGGCGCCATCATGGTCGGCGCGGCGGTTCCTCCCGAGGTCTATGCCTCCGGCGTGCTTGGCTGCGCGTTTGCCGTCATTACGGGTACGGGCACGGCAACTGCCGTCGCGCTCGCCCTTCCCGTCTCCGTCTTCCTTCAGGTGTGGCGTAACTTCTGCTACGCCGTTCCGGGTGCCTTTGCCTGCAAGAAGATTGAGACCGCTCTGGCAAATCGCGATCTTGCCAAGGCGAATCTGTACCATCTGACCATCGTGCCGCTGTCGATTGGCATTCCGTCTGCACTGCTGGTGTTTGGCTCGCTGTTCTTTGGTGCCGACCTCATCAACAATGCGCTCAACGCGATTCCGCAGTTTGTGATGGACGGCCTCAACGTTGCGTCCGGCGTCATGGTCTGCATCGGCTTCGCTCTTCTTATTAGGACCATGGGCGACAACAAGCTGCTTCCTTGGCTGTTCATCGGCTTCATTATGGTCATCTACCTCAAGATGGACGTGGTCGGCGTCGCCGCAGCTGCTATTTGCGTCGCGCTGCTCCTGGCCTTCCGCGAGGGCTCGTCCGGTCCGCAGGCGGTTGCTGCAGATGAAGAGGAGGACTTCTAATGGCTACCCAGAACACCGACCTCAAGGAGGCCAAGAAGGACGCGGTTATGACCCCCGATATGTATCGGAGCATGTTCCTTCGCCAGTTTACGAGCCAGTGCTCGCAGTCGTACGACAAGATGATGGCAATGGGCTTCATGTACACCATTCAGAAGCCCCTGCGAAAGATCTATCCCAACGACGACGATTACTATGCGGCGCTCGATCGCCATACCGAGTTCTTTAACATCACGCCTCATGTGCTTCCGTTTGTAGCCGGCCTAACGGTTTCGATGGAAGAGCAGGCGGCTGCCGATAAGAACTTCGACACGTCCTCGATTAACGCCATGAAGGTCGGCCTCATGGGACCGCTTTCCGGCATTGGCGATTCGTTCTACTGGGGTACGTTCCGCGTGGTCGCCGCCGGCATTGGTATTGGTATCGCTTCGACGGGCAACCCGCTTGGCCCCATCGTGTACGCGCTCATCTACTCCGTGATTAACTTTGCAACGCGTATCGTCGCAGCCCATCTGGGTTACGACCTGGGAACCAAGTTCCTGCAGCAGTCCGAAGAGAACAACCTTATGTCTCGCATGACGCATGCTGCCGGTGTCCTCGGAATGACCGTTATCGGCGCCATGATTGCGGCACAGGTCTCACTGTCCACTGCTTTGACCTTTGACGTGGGTGGTTCGGAGATTGTCCTGCAGGATCTGTTCGATTCGATCTTCCCCGGTCTGCTGCCCTTGCTGGCAACCTTTGCCTGCGTCGCCCTGTACAAAAAGGGCGTCAAGACCATTTGGATCATCTTGGGCATCTTTGCGATCTGCATCATCGGAACGGGCTTGGGAGTGTTCGCGGCGGCGTAATGTTGACTGCTATGCTCGCGCGTTGGATAACTAACTGACCGTTTGAAAACGGGGCTCGGCGTAAGGCCGGCCCCGTTTTTTGTTTGAGGGATTTTCCGACCGTCCAAAAATCCACGCTCGTCCATCACTCACGTATCTCTCGTCTCTCATTCGTCACTAATACGAGAGAAAGCAGAAAGACGAGAGATAAATTATGAGAGATAACTGATCAGCAAAGAGACAGGCAATCATGGTATTGTCTCAATGCCGATTGCTCTACCAGCAAAAACATGTATAAATGAAGCAAATGGTAGACATTCCATCTCTCATCTATCTCTCTATCTCTAAGCCGAGAGATAGAGAGATAGATGAGAGATAATTACGAGAGATAACTGAGAGACGAGGGAAATCTATCCGCGGATTTCCTTGATTCCCAGGGCAATGTCACCAAGGCTGGACTCCAAGTTGCGGGCACCTGCCCTCAGCAGTTTTATCCCAAGCTCTTTATCGACATGGCTGTCTATGCGGGGACCCGGAAAGGCACGGCGGAGTCGCTGAGGTTCATGGACCGCACAATCTGTGAGGGATAGTTGGACGAGATGATTTCGGATACTGTCGCGGCTGTCGCCAAAAACCTGCGCCGTACCTCGACCGTCCAAGGCATCTTGCGTTAGTGGACGAGGCGAACCAATAATCGACCCTCAATTGGCGCCCACTAAGGTAAAGCGGTTGTTGCTCAGTCGACGGTGATGCTAAAGACTCGGCTTACGCCGGCATGGCCCCGAACCCGTCCATTAAGAACAGCCTAAGAACCAGCTTGATGACATATCCCGGTTTGACTTCTGCCGCGTCAAAGACGTGGCGCTCGGCGAGCTCGCTGCAGTATGCATAGATGTCGCGGATAAGGTCCGCGCCCGAAAGCGTAAACATGTAGCCTGCGTCCGAAAGCGCATTGGGTGCGGCGGGCAACTTGGTCATGCGACAAAAGGTCAACAGGTCGGGCGCCATAGCGTCTTGGTAGCCAAGATGGCTGCCGTCTTCTTGTGCGGCGAGTTCCAGCTGGCGTACTCGATCCAGCGCCGCTGCCAGCACAAAGCTCGGTGTGGGAGCATTGACGTCCTCCGTGCTCGCCACGAGTCTGCCCGCCGCCTGCGTGACGAGCCAAGCGACCTCGCGCTGGCAGCGCACGGCCTTGCGCGTAACCGGCTTGATGGACGAAGAAGAAACGCTCCCCTTAGGCGGATTCGAAACAGCCACAAGAACCTCCCATGAACAATCCGGCCCAACAAGCCCGGATGAAACACGTGCTACATCAGTATACAGGGGAGTGGGGTAGCGGGGTACAAGTGCGCCAGCGGCAAACCGAGAGCATCAACAATGTGCCTCCGCTCTATTTGGACGATGGTACGTGGGTCATTAAGTATTCGGTTCAAGCGCCGGGTACCGTTGGTTTTCGAGACCAGAATTACAACCGTAAAATGCTCAACTGCACGGAATGTGGCATTCCAGTCGGAGTCATATTTGCAACCGAGGTGGGCTACAAGGTGCTCGGCCTTGCGTTTGTTGAACGGTTCGAGCCCGAAAACGGATGGTTTGGACCCAATACGGTGTTTCTTGAGGCCCATCGCATTGAGTTCGATCACTCGGAAAAGAAGCGTGAAAAGGCGGGGCCTCTGCCGTATTAGCGTATTTGGCTTTGGCGGTCTTTTACGATCGTGTTGTTTGATCGGATCGCGCGGCGATGCAATCTCGCGCACGCCTGCTGGTGCATGCTCTTCCTGATTTGTATAGCGAGAGGGGAGCGAGCGTGAGCTGGCGAGGCGATATTGCGATGGGGAAGTACGGAAAACTGCCGTGTGCCCTTATAGACAACAAAATGTTTCCGAGCGTAGAAGTTGATTGCGGGTCGTTTGTCGTCTCCTGTCCTTGCTGCGGCTCGCAAATACCGTGCCTCGACATTTGGTTCATCGATGCGCGCGACAGACTTAGCGACGAAGTGAGAAAACGGATAGGCGTTCATATGCCGGTGTATCAGGAGAAATGCCCTGTTTGTGGCCTCGATATCGTGTACGACGCCGGCGACGAGGGATAGGTGATGCGGAGGAGCTGGCTGTGAAGGCATCTCCGTTCCTACAAATAAATCCCCTCACCGAGCTGCTTGTGGAACTCGGCGTGATGGTCGCGTGCCCAGGTAAAGAGCGCCTGGTCAAAATTGGTACGCGTGGCTGGGATGCCAAAGACGCCGGCAACTTCGGCACGCACAAACTCCAGTGCCGGTAGCTTGTTGATGGCAGTGAGGGCAAACGGGGACGTGGGTTCTTCGAACAGATAGCGGCTGCCTTGCAGCGCGCCGCAACTGGTGCACGTGTTGCCGAGCGATGGGGCTTTGGAGGCTCGCGCGCCTACGGGCTTGTAGCCACAGCGCTTAGAAAGATAGTCGCGGATCTCGCCCGGCACGCAGCCAAGAGCGGGAACAATGGCGAGCGCGTTGGCATTGGCCGTGTCGATGGCAATGTGCCCGGCCTTGTTGGGCGCGTGCGCGATGGCGATGTCCTCGCCGTCATCGGCTCGATAGGGAATGCCGAAGGCCGCGACCGAGGTCTCTTTGCGGCATTTCCAGCACTCGCGCTTGCCCAGTACTAGATATATATACGGCCCAGAGGGGTCGGATCGGTCAACACCGGGCAGCCACTCGGCAAAGGGCTCGGGGTTGACGCCGCTGGGTACATACCAGATCTTCTTGGTCCGGTCCCATTTGGCGCCCAGCGCCTTGGCTTCTTCTTTGTGCGAAAAGGGGACATTGAGCTCGGTGCGCATGGCGGCTCCTTGGTGCTGCAGGTGCAAGTGGCTCAAGGATACCGCAGGGCGCAGACATCGTGGCGTTTTGCTGAGAAGTTGCGGTGCGGACTGATTGGTTATGCCGATGGATAGATCGGCAAGTAGATGGTCGGCTTTTGGCCAGTTGGGCGGTTGGAGCAGCTTGCGGCGCAGTTTTGTGCCTGGCTATTGTTGATGTTGGGGTATTGAATATGTTTGGCTGCCATTCGTCAGGTGAATTGATGTTGCGTTGCGATGACGGTTGGAACTGCCAGCGGATTTAGCGACATAAAACAAAACAGCCCAGAGGACATAGCCTCTGGGCTGCGAACATTTGGTGGGCGTTAGAAGATTTGAACTTCTGACCTCTTCCGTGTCAGGGAAGCGCTCTCCCCCTGAGCTAAACGCCCGATCAAGGGTGCGCAAGCGCGCAAGGGATAATATAACGGAGCCTGAACTCGGTGGCAAGAACATTTTTAAAAATCGCTTACATTGTGGAATTCGGGGGCTTTGTCGCATCCATTTCACAAGAGCCTGCTGCCGCGATTTTGCTGTCGCATAATGCAAGGCCATTGCGGTATCGAGCTATGGAAAGACGCCTGCGGAATTGTCCTACCGATAAGCGGACAAGCCTCTAGCTGGTGCCTTCGCCGTGGTAAGGTAAGCCGAATTGTTTCCAGGCTGTTTCGGGGGAGTGGAATGAGCAAAGAGCGTGTCGAGCAGGTCGAAGGCGCAGGGGCTTCGGTGCCGATGACCGATATTTCGAACATTGATGTGCCCGAGGGCACCGACGAGCTCAGCCGTAGCACCCGCCGCGCCTGGCGCAAGCGCCTGAACAGCGCTTCGACGCGCAAGATGATCACGGGTGTCTTGGCTACGCTGGTGGGCGGTTCGTTTTGGGGCTTCTCGGGCACCAGCGCGAGCTTTCTGTTCGATACCTACCACGTCGACACCTTGTGGCTTATGAGCGTGCGTCAGATTCTCGCCGGTCTACTCTTTATGGCCGTGGTTGTTACGCGCGACCGCGAGCGCCTGATTAAGCTCTGGACCACACCCGCCGATCGCAAGCAGCTGCTGCTCTTTACCGCCTTTGGTCTGCTGTTCAACCAGTTTTGCTATCTTTCGGCCGTGCGCCTGACGAACGCCGGAACCGCGACGGTGCTCCAGTGTCTGCAGCTCGTTATCATCATGGGCTACACCTGTGTGACCGATCGCCGCATGCCGCGTACTCGCGAAGTCATCGGCATTGGCCTGGCTCTGGGTGGAACCTTTTTAATCGCCACCGGCGGCGACCCCACCAGCCTGAATATCTCGCCACTTGGCCTGGCAGCAGGTCTTATGTGTGCGGTCAGCGCCACGTGTATGGCGGTGATTCCCGCCAAGATCCTGCCCGAATACGGCAGCCCCATCGTCACGGGCTCGGCAATGCTCGCGGCGGGCGTGGTCTCGTGCGTCTTCGTGCAGCCTTGGGCGCATATGCCGGCACTCGACGCTGCCGGCGTCGAGGCGCTCGCGGTGTTCGTGGTTATCGGCTCGTTTTTTGCTTACATGCTCTATATGCAGGGCGTTAAGGACATCGGCTCGGTGCGTGCGAGCCTCATCGGAACTGTGGAGCCGGTTTCGGCGACCATCACCAGTGCCGTTATGCTGGGCACGGTGTTTTTGCCGACCGACCTTATCGGCTTTGCCATGATCATCGTGATGATGTTCCTCACGGTGTAGCTGGCGCCGCCGCCAAGACAGAAAAGGTGTTGTGCCGCATTTTCGCCAATTGATGTCCGTGTCTGGAGTTTAGCTGTCGATGCTCAAAATGCCATAAACTAGTAACGTTATGGACTTTTTCATTGCGACTCAATTGCGAGGATTTCTTTATGGCTGGTAATCACTTTAAGGGCAGCGATAGCGGCCGTCCTGCAGTTCCGCCGCGTCCGAACGGGGCTGGTAAGGCCGGCACGCCGGGCGGCGCTGGACAGGGCGGTTCCGGTAAGCGCGTGTCCCCGGGCGAGACGGCGATGTTTACCGCTCTGTACGAGCAGTCACAAAAGGCAAAAAAGACCGGCCGTGCAAGAGGGAATGTCTTTGCGGGTGGTGCAACCTCCACGTCGCAGCCGAGCGGGGCTCCTTCGGTACCCGCGAACAACGCAGGTGCTACCAACGCCGCGAATGCCGCCGGCAACGTTAATGCCGGCAAGGCCGCCAACAATACTCCCTCTGCCGGTGGCGCGGGGCTTACGGGTAACCTTGGCACGATTTACACCGGCGCCTCCGAGACTGGCACGTTCGCCCGCCTGGATGATAGCGGTGCCGAGTTTGCGGGCTCGGGTTCCAAGGAAGATTATTACGATTTTGGCTTGAACTACGGTAGCGACACTTCGTCGAGTTCGACCTCTGACGGCCTGGTCCGTCATCGCCATCGCAAGGGCGAGCGCAAAAAACGTCACACTGGCGCCATTATTGCCGCTGTAGTCGCGGTGCTTCTCGTTGTGCTTGGCGCAAGCGGCTTTATGCTGCTTAACTCGGCAAAGACCGTAAAGAGCGAAGCGAAGGAAGCTGTCGAGATTGTCGGTGGCCTTAAGGACAAGGTCACGTCGGGCGATTTTTCGACGCTGCCTGACGACGCGAAGAAGATTGATGAGCTTTGCGACAGCATGAAGGCGGAGACCTCGAGCCCGCTGTGGACGGCGGCTTCGTTTATCCCGGTGTATGGCAGCGACATCAATGCGGCCCGCACCATGATCGACGCCCTGTCCGATGTCTCGAGCAATGCGCTGGTTCCCATGGCCGATAACCTTTCGCAGGCCACGCCCGGCAAGCTGTTCCAGGACGGCATGATTAACGTGTCCGCGCTGCAGGCGGTCGCCGATTCGCTTTCCAGCAGCTCGAAGGTGTTCAAGAGCGCCAACGAGAAGATCCAGGGCATTGGCGATACTCATATTTCCCAGGTGACCGAGCTGGTCGATAAGGCCAAGGACGGCTTTGCCACCCTCAACGGCGCGGTTGACGCGGCGGAGAAAGTCGCCCCCGTCCTTCCCCAGATGCTCGGCGCCAACGGCCAGACGCGCAACTACCTTGTGTATGCCATGAACAACGTCGAGATTCGTGCCTGCGGCGGCTTTGGCGGTTCGCAGGGCCTGATTTCGGTCACCGACGGCCAGATGTCGATTGGCGAGTTTGTTCCATGTATTGCGCTTGGCAAAGACGAGGCGGTTGAGAGCGTCGACGAAGAGGACGAGGCACTGTTTGGTGACCACAGTAACCTGTACAACTCTGGTAACGCGTATTCGCCTGATTGGCCCCGCAACTCGCAGCGTGTCGCCGCGCTGTGGAAGTCCCAGTATGGGCAGGACGTTGACGGCGTCGTGGGTATCGACCCGGTGTTCCTGCAGTATCTGCTGGGCCTCGTCGGTAATGTCTCGCTGCCCGACGGAACAGTTGTCGACGGCACCAACGCCGCAAAGATCCTCATGCACGATGTGTATTGGAACTATCCGGTCGAGGAATCGGACGGCATCTTTGCAGCTGTTGCCAGCGCCGCCTTCGACAAGATTCTCGGTGGCATCGGTGACGTCGACGTTACAAAGCTTGTCGGTGCATTCGAGCGCGGTGCCGAAGAGGGCCGTCTGATTGCTTGGATGAGAAACGATGATGAGCAGAATGCCATCAAAGAGACGGGCATTGACGCTTCGCTACCCGATCCGGATGATCCGAGTGCCGATCCCGTTGCCGGCGTTTACTTTAACAACCTGAGCTTCTCCAAGCTCGACTGGTACCTGAACGCTGATACGCAGATTGGCCAGGGCGTCAAGAACGGCGACGGCACGTGCTCGTATCGCATCACCGTTACCCTGACGAACATCATGACGCAGGAGGAGGCAGGCAAGCTGCCCGATTACGTCGCGGCGAGCGCGCCCGATGCCGCGCGCGACGACGAGCGCCTGAATGTCTCGTTGTTTGCCCCGACGGGCGGCAACATCAGTGACCTTACGGTTGAGGGCACCCAGTTTGGTCTTGGCGCCGCTACGTGGCATGGAATTCCCTTCTATTCGGGCACCGTTGACCTGCATGCTGGCGAGACGACGACGATCACGTATACGCTGACCACGTCGGCCGAGGCGGGGGACAAGCCGCTTACGCTGCGTCAGACTCCTACATGCCAGGCGGCTCGCGACAGCGCGTCGGCGTAGGGTTTTTCTGGTAGCGCAGATAATCGAGTACCATTTTGGGGCGGACAGGCAATCTGTTCGCCCCTATTTTGTAAGGAGAGCGCATGAAGTACTTTGGCACCGACGGCTTTCGCGGTGAGGCCAACGTTGGGCTGACGGTAGAGCACGCTTATAAGATTGGCCGTTTTGTGGGCTGGTATTACGGCGCCAACCGCGAGCGCAAGGCGCGCGTCATCGTGGGTAAGGACACGCGTCGCTCGAGTTATATGTTCGAGGCGGCGCTGGTGAGTGGCCTGGTCGCGAGCGGTGCGGACGCCTATATGCTGCACGTGATCCCCACGCCGGGCGTAGCACATCAGACCGTGGAAGGCTGCTTCGATTGCGGCATCATGATCAGCGCGAGCCACAACCCGTTTTGCGATAACGGCATTAAGCTCGTCAATAGCGACGGTTTTAAGATGGACGAGGACGTGCTGGAGCTCATCGAGGATTACATCGATGAGAAGAGCGAGGTGCCGCTGGCCACGGGCAACCACATCGGCGCCACGGTGGACTACATGCAGGGTCGCAACCGCTATATCGCCTCGCTCATCGCAAGCGCGAACTTTTCGCTGCAGGGCGTCAAGATTGGTCTCGACTGCGCCAACGGCTCGGCGTCCTCGGTGGCCAAGCCGGTATTCGACGCGCTGGGCGCCGATGTGCGCGTGATCAACGCCGCGCCCGATGGCTTTAACATCAACGTCGATTGTGGCTCCACGCATATGGAGCGCCTACAGCGCCACGTGGTGGAGCAGGGTCTGGACGTGGGCTTTGCCTACGACGGCGATGCCGACCGCTGCTTGGCCGTGGACGAGCGCGGCCGCGTGGTCGACGGCGACCAGATTCTGTACGTGTGCGGCGTGTACCTGAACAAGCACGGTCGTCTTTCGGGCGGTACCGTGGTGCCGACGATTGCCAGCAACTTTGGCCTGGTCAAGTCGCTGGAGCTTGCCGGCCTGAGCGCCGTGACCAGCGGCGTGGGCGACCGTCACGTGTATGCCAAGATGCGCGAGGGCGGCTACAGCCTGGGCGGCGAGCAGACGGGCCATACGATCTTTGGCGATATCGAGCGCACGGGCGACGGCATTATGACCTCGCTGCGCGTGATGGAAGTGATTCGTGCCGAGCGCGAGACGCTCTCGCAGCTTACGGCTCCGTGCAAGCTGCTGCCGCAGGCGCAGGTTGCCGTGCGCGTGGCCGACAAGGACGCCGCGCTCGAGAACATGGGCGTGCAGAACGCCATCGCCGAGGCCGAGGCTGCGCTGGCAGGCGAGGGCCGCGTGCTGGTGCGCAAGAGCGGAACCGAGTCGGTTATCCGCGTGCTGGCCGAGGCGCCCGACCAAGCATCCGCCGACGCCGCCATGAAGCGCATCGCCAACGCGTTGGAAGCTCTGTAGTTACGCGGTTTTGCCAAACCGCGTAACTGCTCGACGCTGCAAACGACCCTAAGCGGCAATCTGACGTTCAATTTCAAGGGCGCGACCAGAAGGTCAGCGCCCTTTCATTTCGCGTCACCTTGCTCGCTTAGGGTCGTTTTCGCTGACGCTGCCAAAACATCGGCGTCAACCTAGTCGTTGGGGACGTTCTTTAATGACTAGTCGTTTAAGAACGTCCCCAATGACTAGGTGCAAAAGGGGGCGCCGCGGGATTGGTTCCGCGGCGCCCCCTTTTGCGTTGGCGTGCTGTCTTAAGTCTTACAGCTCGTAGAGTGTGGTGAACTTGTCCTGGAGGTAGCTGCAGTAGTAGCGGGCGTCGAATGCCATGCCACAGGCACCCTTGATGAGCTCCGGCGCGTCCTTGGCGCGGCCCCACTGCCAAATGTGCTCGCCCAGCCACGCGCGGACGGGTGCCAGGTCGCCGCTCGCGCAGGCGCCGGTAAGGTCGACGCCGTCGCGGCACATGGCTGGCACGAACATGGCGTCGTAGGCGCTGCCCAGTGCATAGGTGGGGAAGTAGCCAAACGAGCCGCCGCTCCAGTGCGTGTCCTGTAGGCAGCCGCGCGTGTCGTCGGGAACCGGAATGCCCAGGTACTCGTTCATAAAGCGGTTCCAGAGCGCGGGGATATCCTTAGCCGTGGCCTCGCCGGCAAACAGCATGCGCTCGATCTGGTAGCGCACCATAATATGCAGCGGATAGGTGAGCTCGTCGGCCTCGGTGCGGATCAACGACGGCTGCGCGATGTTCACGGCGCGGTAGAGCGTGTCTTCGTCGACGTCGCCGTAGACCTCGGGCGCGTGACGACGCAGCACCTCGAGCAGCGGGCCCATAAAGGCGCGGCTGCGACCCACGGTGTTCTCGAAAAAGCGGCTCTGGCTCTCGTGGATGCCCATGGAGGTGCCGCCCTCCAGGCAGGTGCGCGCGTAGGCGGGATTGACGCCCAGCTCGTACATGGTGTGCCCCGCCTCGTGGATGATGCTGTAGACGTTGGAGATGCAGTCGTCCTCGTAGATGTGCGTCGCGATGCGCGCATCACCCACGGCAAAGCCCTCGCTAAACGGATGCTCGGTAAAGGCAAGCGTGGTGTCGTCCAGGTCCAGGCCGACAAGCTTCATAAGGTCGAAGCTCATGGCGCGCTGGGCAGCCTCGGGCACGTGGGCGTGCAAAAAGTCGGCAGCCGGCTGCTGGCCGCGCTCGCCGATGGCGTGCACGAGCGGCACGACCGTGGCCTTGACCTCGTCGCAAAACGCGTCGAAGCTCTTGGCGGAAAGGCCGCGCTCGTACTGGTCGAGCCAAACGTCGTATGGATCGCGCTTGGGGTCCATGAGCTCGGCCTGATGCTTAAGTTGGGCGACGATTCTATCCACATAGGTCTCAAAGCTCGCCCAGTCGTTGGCTGCCTTGGCCTTGCGCCACACGGCGTCCGCCTCGCAGGTGAGCCTGGTCCAGGCCTCGGCTTCTTCGGTGGGGATGGCACTGGCCTCACGTTGATCGCGGCCGAGCACACGGATCTCGTCGAGCAGCTGAGGGTCGTCGATTTTGCCGCCGGCGACGGTCTCGCGCGCTAACGAGCGTACGAGCTCAACGGACTTCTCGCTGGTCAGCAGCTTGTGATGCTCGCCGGCAAGCGTGCCCATGGCGTCGGCACGCGCTGCTGCGCCGTTGGCGGGGGCAATGGTCGCGCCGTCAAACTCGGCAATCTTGAGCAGGTACTCACGAGTCCACAGCTTGCCTTCGAGCTTGCGGAATTTTTTGACGGCCTTATCGACCTTCATGCCTTTGGATGTCTTGCCCGCTGCAGGCTCGGCCTTCTTATCGAGTTTCTTTCCCATACCATATCCTTGATCTCGTGAGCCGAGCGCTTCGGGTGGGCGCGCGGCCAGTTTGCACAGCTACCTGCCTTGTACCCAGTGCGAACAAAACGGAACGCGGCGATGCACACGCAGAATGTGTTATCCTATAGCCCAATGCGTTGACGGAGAGGGTTTTGCCCGCCGCGTCGCCGGCAAGAGAGGGAAGGTCATGGGCTGCGAGCCTTCCTGCGGTGACAAGGGCCAAGCGTTCACTCCCGAGCAGCGACCTCAACGGGCACGCGGCCAGCGGCGGCGAAGCCCCAGTAGGGAAGCCGTGAGCCTCGCGACAAGGGGCACAGAGTGGGCGCGGCGGGCCAGACATCCGCCGGGTCAAACAAGGTGGTACCGCGGAATTCAACCGTCCTTGGGCAATGCACATGCCCGAGGGCGGTTTTTTTGTTACCGAACCGGGCCGCACATCCGCAGCTCCGGGTGGCTCCAGCCGCCGCGGCAAGTGGATGCGCGAGAGACGAAAGGGAAGACATGAGTCTGATTGATGATCTGGTCAAACTCGAGGAAGAGGCCAAGGAGCTCGTCGCAGGCGCCGATGACGCCGCCAAGCTCGAGGCTGCGCGTGTTGAGCTGCTCGGTCGCAAGGGTCGTATCACCGGCTTGATGCGCATGATGGGCAAGCTCGCCCCCGAGGATCGTCCCGTGATGGGCAAGCGCGCCAACGAGATGCGCCAGCTGATCGAGGGCATGCTCGACGAGCGAAACACCGAGATGAAGGCCGCCGCCCTCAAGCGCGCACTCGAGCACGACGCCGTCGACATCACGCTGCCGGGCATCCGTCCGCAGATCGGCCACCAGCACCTGATCAAGCAAATCATCGAGGAGGCCGAGGACATCTTCTGCGGCATCGGCTACACCGTCGAGTCCGGCCCCATGGTCGACACCTCTTACTACAACTTCACCGCGCTCAACGCTCCCATGGATCACCCGAGCCGCTCGGCCCGCGATACCTTCTACGTGGTCGACAACAACCCCGGCAGCGTCGCGCACCCCGAGGCTCACGCCCACGGCGAGTCCGACGTGCTGCTGCGCACCCAGACTTCGGGCGTGCAGATCCACACTATGGAGTCGCAGAAGCCGCCCATCTACATGATCTGCCCGGGCACCGTCTACCGTCCCGACACGGCCGATGCCTGCCACCTGCCGCAGTTCAACCAGATCGAGGGCCTGGTCGTCGACGAGGGCATCACCTTTGGCGACCTGAAGGGCACGCTCGACTACTTTGTTAAGTGCATGTTTGGCGAGGATCGCAAGACGCGTTACCGCCCGCACTTCTTCCCCTTCACCGAGCCCAGCTGCGAGGTGGACGTGAGCTGCCACGTGTGCGGCGGCAAGGGCTGCAACTTCTGCAAGCACAGCGGCTGGATCGAGATCTTGGGCTGCGGCATGGTCGACCCCAACGTCCTGATCAACTGCGGCATCGATCCCGAGAAGTACACCGGCTTCGCCTTTGGCATTGGCGCCGAACGCGTCGCGGCCCTGCGCTACGACCTGCCGGACCTCAGAACGCTCATGACGGGCGATATGAGATTCCTGAACCAATTTTAAGTTGACCTGTCCCGGCGGCTTCCCGAGCCACCGCACCTTGCCTTTCAATCGTCGGTTGCGTACCTAAGTACGCGGCCCTCCTCTTTCAAGGCAATCTGCGGCACCTCGGAAACCCGTCTCCGTAGCTGGAGTTTTCCGTCTGCTTATTGCAGGCGTTACAGATGAAAGGAGACCAGTTAGATGCGTGTCTCTTACGACTGGCTCAAGACCATGATCGATATTCCGGAGGATCCCAAGACCCTTTCGGACGAATATATCCGTACCGGCACCGAGGTCGAGGCGATCGACACCGTGGGCGAGTCCTTCGACCACGTGGTGACTGCCAAGGTGCTCACCAAGACCCCGCACCCCGATAGCGACCACATGTATGTGTGCTCGGTCGACGTGGGCGACAAGAACCTCGACGCCGACGGCAACCCCGCTCCGCTGCAGATCGTCTGCGGCGCGCAGAACTTCGAGGCCGGCGACCATATCGTTACGGCCATGATCGGCGCTGTCCTGCCCGGCGACGTCAAGATCAAGAAGAGCAAGCTTCGCGGCGTCGTGTCCATGGGCATGAACTGCTCCGCGCGCGAGCTCGGCCTGGGCGGCGACCACTCCGGCATCATGATCCTGCCCGAGGACACGCCCTGCGGCATGCCGTTTGCCGAGTACGTGGGATCGAGCGACACCGTGCTCGACTGCGAGATCACGCCCAACCGCCCCGACTGCCTGTCCATGATCGGCATGGCCCGCGAGACCGGCGCCATCTTCGACCGCGATTTCCACGTTGAGCTGCCCGCTATCAAGGCCGAGTCCGGCCGCGCGACCGACGACGAGCTTTCCGTCGAGATTGCCGACGAGGGCCTGTGCGACCGCTACGTTGCCCGCATCGTGCGCAACGTGAAGGTCGGCCCGTCGCCCGACTGGATGGTCAAGCGCCTCAACGCCCTGGGCGTGCGCCCGCACAACAACATCGTCGACATCACCAACTACGTGATGATGCTCACCGGTCAGCCCCTGCACGCCTTTGATCTGGATACCTTTGCCGAGCGCGAGGGCCGTCGTCGCGTGGTGGTCCGCGCTGCCCAGCAGGACGAGAAGTTCACGACCCTCGATGGCGAGGAGCGCGTGCTCGACGCCGGCATGGGTCTGATCACCGACGGCGAGCGTCCCGTGGCGCTGGCCGGCGTTATGGGCGGCATGGATTCCGAGATCGAGGACGATACCGTCGACGTGATGGTCGAGAGCGCCTGCTTCAACGCCGGCCGCACCTCGCACACCAGTCGCGACCTGTCGCTGATCTCCGATGCCTCCATCCGCTTTGAGCGCCAGGTCGACGAGACCGGCTGCGTGGATGTCGCCAACGTCACCTGCGCGCTGATCGAGGAGATCGCCGGCGGCGAGGTCGCTCCCGGCTACGTTGACGTGTTCCCCGCGCCCAAGACCATCGACAGCATTAAGCTGCGCCTGGCCCGCGTGCACGCCATCTGCGGCGCCGATATTGAGCCCGACTTTATCGAGCGCTCGCTTACCCGCCTGGGCTGCACCGTCGAGCGCGACGGCGAGGACTTTATCGTCACCCCGCCGAGCTTCCGTCCCGACCTGCCGCGCGAGATTGACCTGATCGAGGAGGTCCTGCGCCTGTGGGGCATGGGCCGCGTGACGGCGACCATTCCGGCTGCCAAGAACCACATCGGCGGCCTGACCCGCGAGCAGAAGCTCACCCGTAAGGTCGGCGAGATCCTGCGCGCCTGCGGCCTCAACGAGACCACGACCTTTGGCTTTGCTGCCCCGGGCGACCTGGAGAAGATCGGCATGTCCACCGAAGGCCGCGGTTGCCCCGTCGTGCTCATGAACCCGCTGGTGGCCGAGCAGACCGAGATGCGCCGCTCGCTGCTGCCGGGCCTGCTGCAGTCCGTGGCCTATAACGAGGCCCACGGCACGCCCAACGTGCACCTGTACGAGGTCGGCAGCCTGTTCCACGGCCGCGAGAACGCCAGCCTGCCCAAGGAGACCAAGTCCGTGGCGGGCGTGCTCTCGGGTCAGTGGAGCGAGCAGTCCTGGAACATGAAGTACCGTAAGCTGCGTTTCTTCTCTGGCAAGGGCATCGTCGAGGAGCTGCTCGCCCAGCTGCGCATCGAGAAGGTCCGCTTCCGTCCCGTCGAGGGCGAGGGCTACGCCTTCCTGCAGCCGGGTCGTGCGGCCGAGGTCCTGTCCGGCGGTACCGTGCTGGGCTGGGTCGGCGAGATTCATCCCGAGGCGCGCGAGGCTATGGGTATTGACGAGGTCGTCGTTGCCTTTGAGCTCGACCTGGACAAGCTGATCAAGGGCGCTCGCAACCAGGAGAACTATCGCGAGTTCTCGCAGTACCCGGCCGTTGAGCACGACCTTGCTATCGTGGTCGACAACACTGTGACCTGCGAGGATCTTGAGCGTCGCATTACCAGCGCCGGCGGCAAGCTGCTCGAGGGCGTGCGCCTGTTCGACGTCTACCGCGATCCGGTTCGTATCGGAGCGGGCAAGAAGTCCATGGCCTTCGCGCTTACGTATCGCTCTGACGACCACACGCTCACCAGCGAAGAGGTCGAGAAGGCGCACCAGAAGATCGTCACCAAGGTGTGCAAGGGCGTAAACGGCGAGGTCCGCGGCTAGGGCTTGCGACTGAGGCGTGGGCCGTCGGGCGGCGGCATGACTGGGCTGCTGCCCGCTGATGTCTCGCATCTATGACGTATGTATTGCAAAACGGCGTGCTGCTTTGTGGGCGGCGCGCCGTTTTGCTATGATAGCCGGCGGCGTGTTACGAATTAGACGATACGTAACACTGAACAATATGGTTCAAACGGCTCTGCGATTCCGCATGCCGACAACCGGGAGGCGCTATGCATATTCCAGATAATTACCTGTCCCCGCAGACCGATGCCGTCATGGCGGTGGCGATGGTGCCCGTGTGGGTCCATTGCATCAAGAAGGTGCGTGCCACGCTCGATCGCGAGCACATGGCTTTCCTGGGTATTTGCGCCGCGTTCTCCTTCCTGCTCATGATGTTCAACGTGCCGCTGCCTGGCGGCACCACGGGTCACGCTGTCGGCGGCGCGCTGATCGCGCTGCTGCTGGGCCCCGAGGCTGCGGCCATTGCCGTTTCGGTCGCGCTGGCGCTTCAGGCGCTGCTGTTTGGCGACGGCGGCATTCTGTCCTTTGGCGCCAACTGCTTTAACATGGCCTTTGTGCTGCCGTTTACCGCCGCTATCGTGTTTCGCGCGCTCAACAGCCGCCTGCACGACAAGAGCTGGGGTACTTCGGTTTCGGCCATCGTGAGCGGCTGGGTCGGCCTGTGCCTGGCGGCCCTGTGCGCGGCCATCGAGTTTGGCATTCAGCCCATGCTCTTCACCAATGCCTCGGGCGCTCCGCTGTACTGCCCCTTCCCGCTGTCTATTGCCATTCCCGCCATGATGATCCCGCATATGCTGGTGGCCGGTGTGGTCGAGGGCGTGGCGACGGCTGCGATCTACGCATTCATTAAGAAGACGGCGCCGAGCATCATTGTCGGGCCCGAGGCCGTTGACGGCCAGCTCGCCGCCGATGGCGCTGCCGCCAAGAAGACCTCGCTGGTCCCCACGCTCATCCTGGTCGCCGTGCTTGTCGTGGCGACGCCGCTGGGTCTGCTTGCCACCGGTGACGCCTGGGGCGAGTGGGACGCCGAGGGCGCCGCAACCGCCGTTCAGGAGGCTGGCGACGACAGCCTGAAGGCTTCGGTCGGCCTCGACGCTCCGACCTTTGCCGACGCCCTGCCCACGGGCGATTACCTGCAGTCTTTTTCCGAGGAGCAGGGTCTTGGCTTTGCCGGCCAGGCCGCGATGTATATCCTTTCGGGCGTGATTGGCGTGGCGGTGCTCACCATCGTATTCCGCCTGGTCTCGCTGACGGTTAAGGAAAGCGGTGCTCATGGCAATAGCCGAGCTGCCTAGCTGGCTTGCGGCCGAGCAGCGTTACGAGCCCACGGGGGCTCGGCATCGCGTGATGCAAAAGAACGTCCTGCACCTGGCGAGCCTGCTTGAGCGGGTTCGCCTGGGCGGCGGCGCGCATAAGGGCGGGTCGGTTGTCGACCGCGCCCTTTCTTGCGTTTCGGCTCCGGTGCGCCTGCTCGGCATGTTTGCCTGCGTCCTGTGCGTGTGCCTAACACAAAGCCCGCTGTACCTCATGCTGATGGCGGCGATCGCGCTGGTGCTGGTTGCCGTGCGCCCCGTGCGCGGGCTGCGGTCGACCTTTGTGCCGGCGCTTAGCGCTGCGGGGCTTGCGGTGGTTCTGGCGCTGCCGGCCCTGCTGTTGGGCGCATCGGCTGCGGGCGCCATGCTCAAGATCGCGCTCAAGACCTTTATTAACGTGTCGCTGGTGCTGGGCGTTTCGTGGACGCTTACCTGGAGTCGCATGTCGGCAGCGCTCAAGATGTTGCACCTGCCCGACGAGGTTATCTTTACGTTTGATATGGCGCTCAAGCACATCGAGGTGCTGGGCCGTACGGCGCACGACCTCACCGAATCGGTCATGCTGCGCAGTGTCGGCCGCGCGCCTGCGGGGTTTTCGCGTACCGACTCGGTCGCGGGTATCATGGGCATGACCTTTATCAAGGCGATGGAATGCAGCCGCGCGATGGACGAGGCCATGGCCTGCCGCGGTTTTGCCGGTGTGTATCCGGCGCCCGCGCGCGCTGGGTTTGGCTGGCGCGATGCGGTCTATGCGGCCGGCGTGGCGCTGCTGGCAGTGTTGTGCGCCGTGCTGTAGTGCAGGTTTTGGCTTCGATGCGAATAGGGAAGGGCGACGTTTTGACGATCGATATGAATAGTGCGGCGGGCACGAACGGTGCGGGCGCCGAGGTCGCGCCGCTCATCGAGCTGCGCGACGTGGTGTTCTCCTATGCGGGGCATACGGTGGTCGACGGCGTTTCGCTGCAGGTCGATCGTGGTGAACTCGTTGCCCTACTCGGTCCCAACGGCTGCGGTAAGACGACGATTATGCGCCTTATTAACGGCCTTGAACTCGCGGACGCAGGGATATACCTGTTTGACGGGCACGTGATCGATGCGGCGTTTCTAAGGGATTCCGCGGCCGCTCAGCGGTTCCATCAGCGCGTGGGCTTTGTGTTCCAGAATGCCGACGCCCAGCTGTTCTGCGCTACGGTGGGCGAGGAAGTTGCTTTTGGTCCCGCGCAGATGGGGCTGCCGACAGACGAGCTCGAGCGCCGCGTCCGCGATGCCATGGAGCTATTCCAGGTTGCCGATCTGGTCGATGCCTCGCCCTATCAGCTTTCGGGCGGGCAAAAGAAGCGCGTTGCGCTGGCTGCGGTGGTATCGATGAACCCCGATATCTTGGTGCTCGACGAGCCCACCAACGGTCTCGATGAGGACTCGTGCGACATCGTAGTCAACTTTTTGCTGGCCTACGTTGCTGCCGGTAAGACGGTTTTGATGAGTACGCACCATCAAGATTTGGTGCGACGCCTGGGTGCCCGTGCAATCTATATCGATCGATATCACCATGTGGTCGAGGCGCCCGTGCCGTCGTATGGAACCGAAAACGGTGCTACGGACTAGTTGCTGCGTAGAGGATGCGTAGCCGCCCGCGCGGCTTTGCCGTGATGGTATAGTTATCCAGGTTTTTTATGGGGGTGGCTATGCCAAGCTGGAACATTCATATCGCTCAGACGGAGCGTTTGCTGGAGCGCACCAGTGCGCTTGCCGATAGCGTGCGTGACCGCAATGCCTTTTTGTTTGGCTGCGTGGTTCCGGACATTTTTGTGGGCTATATGGTTCCCGGTATCGCCGATCCCATTCCGTATCGCATTACGCACTTTGCAAAGCCCGAGCCTATCCCTAAGCCTCGTGAGCATGAGTTCTGGGATACCTATGTGGCACCGCTGCTTAAAAGTTCCCCCACCGGTGCGCCGGCCGCGGCGACCTCGATTATCGAGGAACGCGAGCGACTGAATCGTGTGCACTATCCCCAGCGCTACAGGGATGCCGAGCCGGTTGTCGGTCCCGGCGCCTGTGAGTTCTCGCTTGCGTCCGAAGATGTGGCGCAGTCGTTGCTCGATTTAACGCTGGGCGTCTGGTCGCATCTGGTGGCCGATACCGTATGGAATACGCGCGTGAATCAGTACCTGGAGGCGCACGGCGGCAAGCCGTGCGAGGAATTCCGCATTAAAAAGCAAGGTGACTTTGACTGGTTTGGTAAGACGCTCGGCATTGTTTCGATTCCGCGCGCGACCGATCGCCTGTATACTGCGGCGACGCGTTTTGGGCAGTATCCCATCCATAAGGAGTATGTGCTCAAGACCATTGGCGTTATGCACGAGATTGTGCGCGAAAACCCCGGTGAGCCCGATCATCCGCCGTATCGCCTGCTAACCGAGGAGTTCTTCGATGCAACATTTACCGAGGTCATCGAGCTAACCGAGGCGGGATTTGCGGCTCGCGTTGCTGCTTCTGACGTTCCCGCAGTCCCCCTGATCGCTAGCTGCTAGCCGACGACTTGACGGTGAACAGTTCATTCCAATTGACCAACAGTTCCCGTCGAAGGGCATCTTCGATGGTGCGCTCCTGTTTAGTCTTTGGGGCGTAGGGGAGTCCCACCTTTTTATGGATGAGCCCGGCGACGCTGCTAAAGCTCTTCGTGTCTTTGATCTGGTCGTAGGTGATCTGGATAACGTCGTAGCCCATGCTTGTAAGGGCAGTGGTGCGCTCGGCATCGGAGAGACTTGCGGCCTCGCCGTCATGAGCGGAACGGCCCTGGCATTCCAGGATGACGCCCATGCTGTCGGTGGCGCTCTCGATGAGGATATCGGCATAGCAACAGGTTTTGTCATACAGTGAGCGCGCGGCGTCGCTGAGTGGGATGCGGACGTTATTGCTAATGCTAATGCCTAAGCCGCCTTCATCGCGGGGAAGTGAGACGAGCATGGAGGTTTGCACCTCGAAGGGCGAGGTGGTCTGTCCCGTCATGCGCTCGGCCGCCCAACGAAGCTGCTTGACGCCGCGCAGGCCTGCGGCCTGCTTGGCGAACGCGGCGATATCCGCCGCGTTCAGGAGCGGTGTGCGCTTCCACAGGTTGGTGTCGTTGCCATTGACGTCGTTAACTCGTTCCCAACCACAGTTAGGCGGAATGAGCTTAAGCGAGATAGCTTCATCGAGTTGTTGCTGCGTTCGCTCGCAGGGTTTAAACACTGCAAAGGAGCCGCACATCTCGTAACATGCCATGAGTAATTGGTTACGTGAGACCTGCGTAGCAAGGTTGAGCAGCGTAAACTCCGGTGACGTGACATCAAACCCATGCTCAGTCTGCCTAAACGAGCCGGGAGGTGGCTCTTGAGTCAGGAGGTGCGATTTGAACAGGCTTCGCGACCCGGATTGTGCCCGGGTGAATACAAGCCTGTGAAGCGGGGCGTGAAGCAGGTCTTTTATAACCGCATGGCTTCCGAGGCCGCAACATCTGCGATCCATAGTGCCAAGGCTAATGGCAGGGTAAAGACCCAGTATTTGCGGCGGAATGCGGTGATAGTAAAAAGCAGTTTGGCCGCATAGTGTCAGGTCCACGATGCCCTCCTAGCTGAAAAACGTGCCTATGGATTAAGGAGTGCCAGTGTCAATTCGGAAGTATGCGGCAAAATCTGAACCCTGTGAGCAGACCTGGCTTTTGAGGCTAGTTTATCAGGCATTTTGTTGCGGAAAAACGGGGAGTGCTCGGAGGTCCCAGAATTTGCCGCATACTTCCGAAAACGTGGCTGATTTTGACCTTGCTAAAACGATTTAGCAGTTCTGCTGGGGTGTGGGCTTGCCGCCGGGCGAACACTTTTGGAGCCAGGAGTCCTAGTTCTGGGCCTTAAAGGGCGGATTTCGTGCTTTTGGTAAAGAAATGGGCGCGTGTTTTGCCGTGCCCCGGCATCGGCATACAGAAAAAGGGCCCGGAAGGCAAAGCCTTCCGGGCCCTTTGCAATGCAAGTGTGCTTGAAAGTGTGATTTAGCGCACCTGAGCGACGTAAGCGACGTTGGTCGAGGAGACCTTGTCCTCGAGCTGGACGCTCATGCGGGGATCGCCGGCGGTGGCGACGGTCAGATCGCCGGCCTCGACGTAGCCGAGCTCCTTAGCGGTCTCGATCGCCTTGACAATCGTGCCGTTGACGGTGCCCTGGGTAATCTCGGCCTGATGCGGGATAACGCCCCAGTACATGATCATCTGCTGGACGGCCCACTCGTGGCGGGAGAACGCGCAGATCGGCATGTTGGGACGGAAGTGCGAGATCAGGCGAGCGGTACGACCGGTGGTCGTCGGCACGGTGATGCACTTGGCGCCAACGGTGGTGGCCATGTTCACAGCGGACATACCCACAACGTTGTTGACGACGCGGGTGCCGTGAGCATCGGCCGGAACCTCGAGCGGAGCGTGGGCCGGGAGGTACTTCTCGGTCTCGAGAGCGATGCTGGCCTGCATCTTGACGGCCTCGACCGGGTACTTACCGGCAGCGGACTCGCCAGAGAGCATAACGGCGTCGGTGCCGTCGTAGATGGCGTTAGCAACGTCGGCAACCTCGGCGCGCGTCGGGCGCGGGTTCTGCTGCATGGAGTCGAGCATCTGCGTAGCGGTGATGACGGGCTTGTAAGCCGCGTTGCACTTGGCGATGATCTCCTTCTGGATGTGGGGAACGAGCTCGGGCTTGATCTCGATGCCCAGGTCGCCACGGGCGACCATGATGCCGTCGGAAGCCTCGAGGATCTCGTCAAAGTTCTCGACGCCCAGGGCGCACTCGATCTTCGGGAAGATCGTCACGTGCTCGCCACCGTTCTCGCGGCAAAGCTCGCGGATGCCGCGGACGGACTCGCCGTCACGGATGAAGGAAGCGGCGATGTAGTCGATGTTCTCGGTCAGGCCAAAGAGGATGTCCTGACGATCGCGCTCGGTGATGGCGGGCAGCGAGATGTTGACGTTGGGCATGTTGACGCCCTTGCGCTCGCCGATCAGGCCGTCGTTCTTAACGACGCAGGTCATGTCCTGGCCGCTGACGGACTCGACCTCGAGGGCAACCAGGCCGTCATCGATCAGGATAAGGGAGCCCTTCTCGACCTCGGAGGGCAGAGCCAGGTAGTCGAGGGAGATGTGCTCAGCGGTGCCGTGGAAATCCTCGGACGTGGGCTGAGCAGTGACGACGATCTTATCGCCGGTCTTGACGGCAACCTTCTTGCCATCGACCAGAAGGCCGGTGCGGACCTCGGGGCCCTTGGTGTCGAGCAGGATGCCGACGGGCAGACCGAGCTCCTTGGAAATACGACGGACGCGCTCGATGCGACCGTGGTGCTCGTCGTAGGAGCCGTGCGAGAAGTTAAAACGGGCGACGTTCATGCCCGCCTTGATCATCTCGCGGATGGTCTCGTCGCTATCGCAGGCGGGACCCATGGTGCATACAATCTTGGTGCGCTTGTACATTCAGACCTCCATCTGACATCGTCTTGCGCTGATAGATAAACCATAAGAAATAAAACCGAGAAGATTATAACGAATTGCCGACCGAATACCCCTAAAAATCGACCGTACGCCGATTGATAAGTTCATTTTTTACTCCAAAAAGGCTAAACGAAAAAGTTTTACCAAGCGGTCTTACCGCTGCTATCTGGGAGATATTTCAGTTAGGCGATGAGCCGTAGAAAAAACGTTTTACCAACTTTGAGCATCACACCGTCTGCATCGTTGTACCCGGACCGTGTTTCCAATTGGAATGTTTTGGCTAAAAGCACCGCCTTGGGGTACCATAGCTCCACTATCAACTGCCGCTCAGCACGGCAGCCTTGATGAGCCCTTGCCCTTCTCCTGGGAATTATGATCGGGCATCAATCTGCTGAGTGGCCCGAATCCCAGGAGGGGACTCTATATGCAAAAGGAATACCTGTCCGCCGCGGCGGAGGTGCTCAGCGACCAGGGTGTCGATGAGAACCTCGGCCTGAGCAACGACGAGGCGTCGTCGCGCCTTGCCAAGACAGGCCCTAACAAGCTTGAGGAAGCCGAGAAGACGCCGTTGTGGAAGCGCTTCTTTGAGCAGATGGCCGACCCCATGGTCATCATGCTGATCGTGGCTGCCGTCATCAGCGCGCTTACAGGCATGGTCAAGGGCGAGCCCGACTTTGCCGATGTCGCCATCATCATGTTCGTCGTTATCGTCAACTCGGTGCTGGGCGTGGTCCAGGAGGCCAAGAGCGAGGAGGCCCTCGAGGCCCTGCAGGAGATGAGCGCGGCGCAGTCCAAGGTTTTGCGCGACGGCAAGCTCGTGCACCTACCGAGCGCTGAGCTCGTGCCCGGCGACGTTATCATGCTCGAGGCGGGCGATTCCGTCCCGGCCGACTGCCGTGTGCTCGAGAGCGCCACGATGAAGATCGAAGAGGCCGCACTCACCGGCGAGTCGGTGCCCGTAGAGAAGCACGCCGATGTGATTGAGCTTGCCGCGGGCACCGATGACGTGCCGCTCGGCGACCGCAAGAACATGTGCTACATGGGTTCCACCGTGGTATACGGCCGCGGCCGCGCCGTCGTGGTCGGCACCGGCATGAACACCGAGATGGGTAAGATCGCCGGCGCCCTGGCCGAGGCCAAGGAAGAGCTCACGCCGCTGCAGGTGAAGCTTGCCGAGCTCAGCCGCATCCTCACCATCATGGTGATCGTCATCTGCGTCGTGATCTTTGGCGTCGACATTCTCCGCCACGGCGTGGGCAATGTCCTCTCCGACCCGACCGCCCTGCTCGACACCTTTATGGTCGCCGTTTCGCTTGCCGTCGCCGCCATCCCTGAGGGCCTGGTCGCCGTCGTGACCATCGTGCTTTCGCTCGGCGTGACCAAGATGGCCAAGCGCCAGGCGATCATCCGCAAGCTTTCCGCCGTCGAGACCCTTGGCTGCACGCAGACCATCTGCTCTGACAAGACCGGCACCCTTACCCAGAACAAGATGACCGTCGTCAAGCACGAGCTTGCCGCACCTAAGGAGAAGTTCCTGGCCGGCATGGCCCTGTGCTCCGACGCCCAGTGGGACGAGGAGCTGGGCGAGGCCGTGGGCGAGCCGACTGAGTGCGCGCTCGTCAACGACGCCGGCAAGGCGGGCCTCACCGGCCTGACCGCCGAGCACCCGCGCGTGGGCGAGGCCCCGTTCGACTCGGGCCGCAAGATGATGTCCGTGGTCGTCGAGACCCTGGACGGCGAGTACGAGCAGTACACCAAGGGCGCGCCCGACGTGGTGATCGGCCTGTGCACCCACATCTACGAGGGCGATAAGGTCGTCCCGCTGACCGAGGAGCGTCGTGCCGAGCTCGTGGCCGCCAACAAGGCCATGGCCGACGAGGCCCTGCGCGTGCTGGCGCTGGCGAGCCGCACCTACACCGAGGTCCCGGCCGACTGCAGTCCCGCCGCGCTCGAGCACGACCTGGTCTTTTGCGGCCTGTCCGGCATGATTGACCCGGTCCGCCCCGAGGTCGCCGACGCCATCCGCGAGGCGCACGACGCCGGTATCCGCACCGTCATGATCACGGGCGACCACATCGACACCGCCGTGGCCATCGCCAAGCAGCTGGGCATCGTCGCCGATCGCAGCCAGGCCATCACCGGTGCCGACCTCGATCGTATGAGCGACGAGGAGCTCGACGCGCACATCGAGGATTACGGCGTGTACGCCCGCGTCCAGCCCGAGCACAAGACCCGCATCGTCGAGGCCTGGAAGTCGCGTGACCAGATCGTGGCCATGACGGGCGACGGCGTCAACGACGCCCCGTCCATCAAGCGCGCCGACATCGGCGTCGGTATGGGCATCACCGGCACCGACGTCACCAAGAACGTCGCCGACATGGTGCTTGCCGACGACAACTTCGCCACCATCATCGGTGCCTGCGAAGAGGGCCGTCGCATCTACGACAACATCCGCAAGGTCATTCAGTTCCTGCTTTCGGCCAACCTTGCCGAGGTCTTCTCGGTGTTCATCGCCACGCTCATCGGCTTTACCATCTTCCAGCCGGTGCAGCTGCTGTGGGTGAACCTGGTCACCGACTGCTTCCCCGCGCTCGCGTTAGGGATGGAGGACGCCGAAGGCGACATCATGAAGCGCAAGCCGCGCAACGCCAAGGACGGCGTCTTTGCCGGACATATGGGCCTGGACTGCGTGGTCCAGGGCTTGATCATCACCGTGCTGGTGCTGGCGAGCTTCTTTGTGGGCGTGTACTTTGACATGGGCTACATCCACATCTCCGATATGATCGCCGGCAACGCCGACGAGGAAGGCGTGATGATGGCTTTCATCACGCTCAACATGGTCGAGATCTTCCACTGCTTCAACATGCGCAGCCGCCGCGCGTCGCTGTTCACCATGAAGAAGCAGAACAAATGGCTGTGGGCTTCGGCCGCGCTGGCGCTGGTGCTGACGGTGATCGTGACCGTGCAGCCGACGCTTGCCGAGATGTTCTTTGGCCCTGTGACGCTTGAGCTTAAGGGCGTTATCGCCGCGCTGGGCCTGGCCTTCCTGATCATCCCGCTGATGGAGATCTACAAGGCGATCATGCGCGCGGTCGAGAAAGAGTAACGTACCTGTCCGGGCCCGACCGCCTGCGGGGTTTCCACGGGCACGTCCTCGCCGCTTTGCGGCTGCGGGATGTGCCCTTTGGAAACCCCTCCCGGCAGGCGGGCCCTGCGGTAACGTTGCTGACTTCTCTCGCGCGGATGAAAAGGGCTGAGGGAAAGTATGTGAGCTGGTCGGGCTTTGCCCGGCCAGCTCTTTTTGATTTAAAATACCTGCTCAGTTGTGTGGTTGGGTGCTGGGAGGCGCTTGTGGGCAAGGCTAAGGCAAAAGCGAAGAAAAAGACGACGGGGGCACGTGCCAAACGCGATCGTCGTCGGAAGCTTGCGACCGAAGCTCCCGCGTCTGCCGAGGAACTGCTGGCAAGCGTGCCGGGACTCGACGCGCTGCAGGACGTTCCGGCGTTCGACGATCTGCCGGTCGATGCGGCTCAGCAGACAGCATTTGCCGATTTTTGCGCGCAAGCCGAGGAACCCGAGCAGATGCAGTTGGGCGCCGTGGTGCGCCTGGACCGCGGGTTTCCGCTGGTGGCGACTGTCACTGATACGTTCCGCGCCGAGCACGCCGTAGGATTTGCCAAGTCGCGCGGTGAGGACGAGGTCCTGTTGCCGGCCGTGGGCGACCGCGTGGCGGTGCGCCGTGCGCCCGGGCACGACATGGGCGTGATCGAGTGTGTGCTGCCGCGCCGTACGAGCTTTGAGCGTTGGCGTGGCCGTGCCCGTGGCGAGCGTCAGGTGCTCTGCTCCAACGTAGATAGCGTGCTGATCGTGCAGGCGCTCGGTGCCGGCGAGGTGCTGCTCGACCGCGTGGCGCGCTCGCTGGTGTTGGCGCTCGACTGCGATGCCGAACCGGTGGTGGTACTCACCAAAGCTGACCGCTGCGATGCCGAGGAGCTCGAGCGCGATCTGGACCGCGTGCGCCGCCTGGTGGGTCCGGACGTGCGCGTGATCGTGACGTCCTCTGCCGAGGGCCGCGGCCTGGACGAGGTCCGTGCCTGCGTGCCCGCCGGGAGCTGCGCCATGATTCTGGGCGAGTCGGGTGCCGGCAAGTCGACGCTGCTCAATGCACTGCTGGGCCACGATACGTTGGCGACCGGCGGTGTGCGCGAACGCGACGACCAGGGCCGTCACACTACCGTCGCGCGCGTGATGGTGACGCTGCCGGGCGACGCCGGCGTGATCGCCGATGCCCCGGGCCTGCGCAGCCTACCGCTCGTGGGTCACGAGCGGGGACTGGCCCGCGCCTTCCCCGAGATTGTCGAGGCATCGCGCGCGTGCCGGTTTGGCGATTGCACGCATACCCATGAGCCGGGTTGCGCCGTTCGCAAGGCCGAGGACGCCGGGCAGATCGATAGCCTGCGTCTGGAAACGTTCCAAAACCTGGCGTCATCCATGCGCGTGAGTGCTCAAATGCTCGATCCCGATGTCCATCTGTAATTGATTTTTCCTATGACAGCCGTCTCCCAACTGTTCGGGAGACGGCTTTTTTGCTGCGGAAAAGCCTCGAAACATGCAGTTTGCTGACGTGCCGACCAAAACCTTGCCACGAGCTTGACGGGCTGGTCAGCTTTTGGTCAGCGATTGGTTTGACATCGAAAACCAAGATCGCGATTGCGCCGCTTTGCACTCTGACCGCCCAGACAATGGTGGTACGGGCATTTGCCCGGCACCGCCATGAAAGGAGCGGCCGTGAACAAGAGCAAGCGCATCGCCATCAGTCTGGTCGCGGGCGTGCTTGCCGCGGCGCTCTGCATGGTCTACGGCTCGTCGATCCGCTCGCAAGCCGAGCAAGCCCAGGCCGAGACCTTGGCAAAATATGGCGGCGACCGCGTCGAAGTGTGTGTCGCGGCGCGCGATATCGACGAGGGCGAGACCCTCGACGAAACCAATGTCATAACCCAGGAATGGCTGGCGAGCTTGTTGCCGCGTGATGCGGTGACCGAGCTGCGTCAGGTGCGCGGCGACGTGACGACCTCGCGCATTCCCAAAAACGCCGTGATTTGCGATGTCTACACCAAGGCCGAGAGCCACAAGCTCGAGGTGCCTAAGGGCAAGGTTGCCGTTTCGGTGGCGGTCGATGCCGAGCACTCGGTCGGCGGCGCCACGGGCGTGGGCAGCTATGTGGACGTGTACGTGCAAAAAGATGGCGTGACCGACCGGCTGTGCGGTGCGCGTGTGATCGATACCAGCGAAGAGGCCGGCGCCACGCGCGAAGGCAAGATCGAGTGGGTGACGCTGGCAGCCGACCCCGAAGATGTCAAGGAATTGCTGGGAGCCTCGGGCAAGGGGACGGTCAGTTTGACGATTCCCGCCACGGCACGCGGCAAAAGGAGCGGAGGCGACGAGTGATGAAGGCGATCTGGCTTGCGTGCTGCGCGTGCGGCGATTACAGGCTGCTGCAGCAGGAAGTCGAGGGCCGCGATGCGGGCGCGCAGGTGCTTCGCGTAGGCGACCTGGACGGGCTGGTATCCATGGCGCGAGCGTTTCCTTCGCGTCGCGGGGCGGCTATCATCGCGGCATCGCTGTTCGATGCCGAAGACGTGCGAAAGACCGTTGCGCGCCTGACGGCCGAGGGCCGTGTGAGCCGCGTGGTCGTACTGATAGAGGCGCTCGACCCTGCGGATATCGAGGGGCTGTTTCGCGCGGGGGCGACCGAGGTTATCGCTGCGCGCAGCATATGCGGCAACGGGTGCGCGGGCGAGGGAACGGTTGATTCTAACCGGTGCATGGCGATTGAGCCCGATGCTTTTGTTGATAGGGAACCCGGGGCGCCTCGCGCTACAAGAGGCCCGCGTGTTGATGATTATGGAAAAGCGGAAGCCGAGCATGGTCGGCGTCCCCGGGACCCCCTTGCATACGATGATGCCGGAGAGCCGGTGCCGTATGGCGAGGACGTTCCGGCTGAAGATATGGGATACGTTCACGGCGTGAATCTGGCCGATGAGCTCGACGAGGTCGAGGGCTTTGCCGGGTGCGACGAGGCATGTGCCGCTGCGTCTTCGGCCGCGGAACCGCAGCCCGGGCAGCCTGTCATGCCGGCTTGGGCTCAGAGCGTGACCGCGGCGGGGGAGACGGGGATGTTGTCGTCCGCGCCCGCGTCGCCGGTTCCTGCGCCGTCAGCCCCCGCGCCGGCGGCGGATGCTTTGGGTCCGTCGCATCGGGCGCCGGTCATCTGCGCCGTCTCGGGTTCGGGTGGCTGCGGCAAGTCGACGATCGTTGCCGCCATGGCGCATGCGGCGTCGCTGCTGGGCCTGCGTGCCGCCGTGCTCGACTTGGACCTGATGTTTGGAAACCTTTACGACCTGTTGGGCGCCGATGCCCCGCACGATATGGCGACGCTTATCGAGCCGTCGGCGGCGGGTGTGCTTGCCGAGTCGGATATCGTGGCCGCGTCGATGCGCGTGGCGCCGGGCGTCACACTCTGGGGACCTGTCGCGGCCCCCGAGAAGGCCGAGCTCATGGCGCGCCCGGTGGAGCTGCTGCTCGACGTTTTGCGCCGCGAATCCGACGTGGTCTTTGCCGACACCTCGGTCTTTTGGGGCGATGCCGTGGCCGCCGCGGTGGCGGCGAGCGACCGTTGCCTGGTCGTAGGCGATGCGGCGGTATCGTCCGCGACATCCGCTTCGCGTGTCATTGAACTGGCGAGCCGTGTGGGCGTGCCACGCACGCGCATGAGCGCCGTGTTCAACCGGTTTGGTGCGCGCGGCGCCGACGAGGACGTTGCCATGCGCTTTGAGATCGCCTGCGCGCTGAGTTCCAAGATCCGCATTGCCGATGGCGGTCAGGACTTGGCCGCGCTCATGGCGTTTGGCCGCGCTGACGAGGCAGTGGGGCAGACCAGCGCTTTTGCGACTAGCGTGCGCGAGGCCACGCGCGAGATGCTCGTGGAACTGGGGTGCGCCGTCGGCCCTTGGAGCGATATGGTCGCCGACCGTGCAACGCGCACCGAACGCCCGCGTATCCGCCTTCCCTGGTCGCGCGAGGGTGATCGGCGATGAGCCTGCAAACGAGGATTAAGGCTGCCGGCGCTGCGGCGGCGGCAGCGCCTGTAGATGCGGGGCGTCGCCGCGCCGTGAAACGACGCACCAAGCGCGCCGTGATGGACCGCATGGGTTACGACGAAGTGGCGCGTATCAGCGCCTATATCGACCCGGCACTTGCCCGCTCGGAATTGCGTCCTGCGGTGGAGGCGGCGCTCAATGTTGAGGAGCCGACCGATCTCGCGACGCCCGAGCGCGAGACCATCATCGACGAGATTTTGGATGACGTGGTGGGCTTGGGGCCGTTGCAGCCGCTTATCGAGGACGACACCGTTACCGAGATCATGATCAACGGCTGCCGCTCGGCTTTCTTTGAACGCGGCGGCGTCTTGTACCCCATCGAGCATGCGTTTGAGGATGATGAGCAGATCCGTGTGCTTATCGATCGCATTATCTCGCCACTTGGCCGCCGCATCGACGAGCGCAGCCCCATCGTCAACGCCCGCCTCAAAACGGGCTATCGCGTCAACGCGGTGATTCCGCCTGTGGCGATTGACGGACCGATTCTCACCATCCGAAAGATCTCGGACCGTATCTGCTCGCTGGACGAGCTCGTGGGGTTGGGATCGCTGCCGCTTTGGTATGCGCAGCTGCTGTCGTGTGCGGTGTCGCTGCGACAGGACCTGGCGGTTGCGGGAGGCACGGGATCTGGTAAGACCACCCTGCTCAACGCACTGTCGTGCGAGATTTCCACCGGCGAGCGCATCGTGACGATCGAGGATTCCGCCGAGCTCAAGTTTGCGCATCATCCGCACGTTGTCCGTCTGGAGGCGCGTGAGGCGTCAATCGAGGGCGAGGGCGCGGTGACGATCCGTGACCTGGTGACTAATGCCCTGCGCATGCGCCCCGACCGCATTGTCGTGGGCGAGGTGCGCGGCGCCGAGTGCTGCGACATGCTGCAGGCCATGAACACCGGCCACGATGGGTCGCTCACCACGCTCCATGCGGGCACCGAGCAGGAGACCGTGGTTCGTCTGACGCTGCTTGCGCGCTACGGCATCGATTTGCCGAGTGAGCTTATCGAAGAGCAGATCGCCATGGCGCTCGACGGCATCGTGATGTCCGAGCGTCATGCAGATGGCAGGCGTTTTGTGTCTTCATATTCGGGGGTTCACCGCGGCGCGTCGGGCGGTGTGGAGCTCGAGCGCTACGTGACCTTCGATGCCGCCGAACGCACCTGGACGCTCGACCGCGAGCCGCCGTTTATTGCGGAGGGCTTGCGGTCGGGAACGCTCACACAAGAGGAGGTGGACGAATGGAGATCGCTGTGCCCCTCGTCGTAGGGGGTTTGGCGGGGCTTTCGGTCGCGACGGCGTGCGGGGCGGAACCTTGTGTGCCGCGGGTGCCGCCGGCGGAGCTGGCGCGCCAGACGCTCGAATCGACGGCGGAGAAGCTGCCGCGTGAGCTGGTGGAAAACGATCTGCTGGCAAAAATTGCCCGTTCGTGGGCGTCGCTGGTCCCCGTAGATCGACTTGGCCTCGCTGTCGAGGATAATACGGCTCGTCTGGCATTTCTGCTGTTGTCGAGCGGTGTCTGCAGCGTTTTGCTGGCCGTTGTGTCGTTGTCGCCCATCGGTTTTGTCTTGGGGCTGGTAGCGCCGTTTGGCGTGGGCGCCGCGCGTGACACCTTCGACCGCCGACGCGAACAACGCGATGTGGAAGAGGCCATGCCCGAGGCATTCACGGCGCTATCCATGTCGCTTGCTTCGGGGCATTCGCTGGCACAAGGCATGCGCTTTGTGGGCGCCCATGCGCAAGAGCCGGTGCATACCGAGTTTTTGCGGGTGGCGGCGGCAATCGATTGCGGCATCTCGGCGACCGACGCGCTCGATGACCTGCTCGTTCGCATCGATGCCCCCGGCCTTTCGCTCGTTACCTTGGCGCTCAAGGTATCGCAACGAACCGGTGCTCCGCTTGCCAATCTGCTGTCCGAGGCATCGAGTATGGTGGGGGAGCGCATTGAGCTCAAGCGACACCTAGACGTCAAGACGTCGCAGGCGCGCATGTCGGCGCATATGGTCTCGGCGATGCCGGCGGGTATGTGCGCGGTGCTGGCCCTGCTTTCGGCTGACTTTCGTCGCGGCCTTGCAACGCCGGCGGGTGCCGGTGCCGTGGTGCTGGGCCTTGCCCTTAACGCCGTTGCCCTGGTGGTCATCCGGCGCATCATGCGGGTGGAACTATGAGTGTCCTGGTTGTTGCTGCTTCTGGCCTGTGTGCCCTTAGCGTGTTTGTCGCGACGGGCATGGAACGCGCGGATGCGCGCGAGATCACGGAGGCCTGCAAACGCAAAGCGCTGCTGGCCATCGCGGCCGCCCGCTCGGTGGTCGACGTCCTGACAGTGCGATTGAAGGGCGCGCTCGGCGCGGGCAGCCCGACGCAGGTGTCGCTCAGCGAAGTGTCCGAGATGATCGACGTGGTGCGCCTGGGGCTTTCGGCTGGTCTTTCGTTCGATGCTGCGCTTGAGGTCTTTTGCGCCAATTGCCGCTCGACGCTGGCTCTTCGCCTTGAGCGAGCCTGCATAGCGTGGCAGGTGGGCGTGGGGACGCGCGAGGACGAGCTTCTGGCCGCCGCGCGCGACCTGGATGTGCGGGCGCTCGAGACCTTTGCCATCACGGTGGGGCAGGCACTCGCCCTCGGCGCCCCGCTTGCCGAGACCTTGGCGGCTCAAAGTCGCGAGATCCGTGCCGCTCATCGCGCCACTGTCGAGCGCGAGATCGAGCGGGCGCCGGTCAAGTTGCTGATTCCCACCGGCACGCTCATCTTGCCAGCGTTGCTTCTGTCCATATTGGGCCCGCTGCTGGGAGCAGGCGGGATGATGTAGGGAGGAATACATGAACACGATGATCGACGTTGTTGGCAGGGCTTGGAACTGGGCGTTTTGCCGGGTAGCGCGTGCTCGCCAATACGCCAAAACGCTTTTGCAGGAGGAGAGTGCGCAGGGCACCACCGAGTACGCCATCTTGGTCGGCGTGCTCGTGGTGATCGCGATTATCGCCATCGTTGCGTTTAAGGGCAAGGTCCAAGATCTATGGAACGCTATCAGCGAGGGCATCAACAGCCTGTAGATGACGGGCGGCCCGTCGGCACGCTACTGGTGCTTGCTTGCCTGGTCGTAGCGATAGCGGCGGTGCTCTGGGGGCTTAACGCCGCGCGGCAGCAGCGCTTCGGGGCCGCCGCCGATACGGATTCGGGGTCTACTGCGGCGTCTCAAAAGGATGGGACACAACCCTCGGATGATCCGGGTGCCGCCGTCACAGCACAAACCTTCTTACAGAAGCTCGATGAGCGGGCGGTCGGCGCAACGGAGCGGTCTGCAGACAACGCGATTGCAGTTCGGCTTGCATGGGCCGAGGACCGTCCGATGACCGAGGTGGCGGCAGATCTGCTGCGCGCCTACCGCGAGGTGCCCACGGCGCAGCTGGCCCTGAGCGGCTATCTCGACATCAAGGGCAACGTGTGGGGCGCCGTCGTGCGCGACGGATGCGGCTGGGTCGACATGGTGACGGTTGCCGCAGATGCCGGCGATGCATCGTGCCGTTTGCGCGTGATTCGTCTTACCCCGCAAATAACGAACTCAAAGGAGGGGTTGTGAAATGCATGACGTTCTGCGTGAGGAATCTGCCCAATCGACGGTCGAATACGCCATCGTCACGGTGGCGCTGCTTTCTATCGTGCTGGCAATCGCGGGACTTTGGCGCGCCGGCACCGATGGGCGCCTGGCAGCACTGGTCGAGCGGGCGGCGTCTCATGGCGTTACCTCGACATCGGTTATCGACGCCGCTGCGGGCGCTAAGGACATCGCGTTGTATTGACATTGCGCGCGAGGACCGGGCACAGTCTACGGTCGAGGCTGCCTTTTTGCTGCCGACGTTTCTGACGCTCATCCTTCTCGTGCTACAACCGGTGTGCCTGCTCTATACGCGCGCGGTTATGGAGTCTGCCGCCGCCGAGACCGCGCGGCTCATGATCACGACGACGGCGGAAGACGACGACCTTAAGGAGTTTGCCCGTCGTCGACTTGCCGCGGTGCCCAATGTCTCGATCTTCCATGCCGGCGGGCCGCTGTCGTGGGATATCGAGCTTGGTCGGGCCGGCGCGGGTGGCGTTTCGTCTGTGTCCGTTGTCGGCGAGGTCAAGCCTTTGCCTGTGATTGGTGCATTTGCTCAGGCCATGGGCAGTGTGGGCGAGGGCGGCTATATCGAGCTCAAAGTCGATGTTTCGTATCAATCGCGTCCCGAATGGCTGGAGGGAGATTATGATTCGTGGATTGCTGCGTGGGATTAAACGCTGCCTGCTGCGGGTGACGCGAGGGCTTGCAGACCGTTGTCGGCCGGGCGCTCACCGCAAGTGGGGCGGCTTTATGGGCCGCGCCGGCGTCGACCTGTTTATCGAAGACGGTGCCTACACCACGCTCTCCTCTGCGGTGGTCATCTTGGTGGTGCTCACGCTGTTGTTTTCCTCGACCGCGGCGATATGGAGCATGTCACGTGCGGGGGACACCCAGGTGGCTGCCGATAGTGGTGCTCTGGCGGGCGCCAACGTGGTGTCGTCCTATCACACGGCAGCCACGGTGGTGGATGCGAGCATCTTGAGCTTGGGACTAGCGGGGTTTGCCACGATTGGCACCGGCTTGGTCGCCATCCTCATTCCGGGTGCCGAGCCGGTTGCCGGCAATATGGTCGACACGGGAATTGAGATTATTAAAACGCGCAACAAGTTTGCCAAAAGCGCATCGGAAGGCTTACAGAAAATCGAGACGGCTTTACCGTATCTGGTCGCCGCGCGAGCTACGCAGGCGGTGTCGGCGCAGGATACCGATAGCGTGACGTATACCGGAACGGCGCTTGCCGTGCCTCGGACATCCGAGTCGGATTTCGTTGCGCTCAAGGGTTCCGAGATCTCGACCGATGCGATTAAAGACACATCGGAAGATTTGGAGTACGCGGCCGAGGAGCTGCAGAAGGCTTCCGAGGAGACGGCGAAGGCCAAAGAGCGCGCCTGGCTGGCGGATTGCGGCGGGTCGGATAAAGGTACGGTCGGCAGCTGCTCGTGCATGTGGGAACGCGCGAAAAGCCTAACGGATCTATCGGGTACTCAAAATCCGCATTATGCTTCGAGCGTCACATGGGAACCCCAAGTTGCCCTCGATCGTGCGAGGGCATATTATCGCTCGCGTCTCGCAAGTGAGGCGCCTCAGGGCTCGAGCGTCGAGATGAGGGCGGAGTCGGCTGCGCGTAAGGCGTTTTACGCCTATGCGAGCGCAGAGGTAGATCGGGCATTTATAACCGAGAGTGGGGATAAGGTTTCCTCCTATATTCCGCTGTTGCCGCGCAATTCTGACGAGGTGCGGGCGACGGAACTCTATACCGATGCGGTGTGGCCGACTAGCGTGAACGATGACAAGGCGTATCTGCATTACGGGACGACCTGCCCTAACTATAAGAAAGGAAAGCCGAGCGGATTTGCTTCGGTTGCCGATTACGATGGACAGGATAAATGCAGCAAATGCCATTTTGGCGTTTCGTCGCTTGGTGCTGTTGCGGCGCCTTCAACCTCTATCGAAAACGGCTTCGAGTATCACTTTGATAAGTTCAAAGATGCCCTGGAGGACTACGTCGACTGTCGCAACAAGGAGCTTGAGCTTGAGCGTCAGACCGAGGACGAAGCCGACCGTGCGGGCAATGCGTTCGATACCGCCATCAAAGAGCTTTCGGGCGAGCGCCCGCGTATTGCTCCGCCCGGTCGCAACGGCGTGGTCACTTTTGCGGTCTCGGGTGCCATCTCCAGCCCTGACGAGCTCAATTCCTCGTTTAACACGGCAGCCAAGCTCGGCAGCCGTGGGGCGATCTCGGCGGCAGTGCTGGCGCCCGATGACGCCACGGCACAGAACAACGTCCTCTCGCGGTTTTTCTCGACGCTGGAAGAGCGCTCGGGCGGCGTTGCCGGCGTACTCGATGGCGTCATGGATGTTTGGGGACGGCTGCTCGTGGGATACGGTGATATCCAAGGCTCCGCCGATGAACTTATGGACGAGATGATCAAAGGCCTGGGAGGGGGCAGTGGCGCGTTGGGTTCTATCGCGTCGTGGCTCGGCGATACCGTTTCGGCTTCCATGGCGGCTCTCGGGCTTGAGCCGTGCGACCTGCGTCTACGAAAGCCCGTGCTGACCGATTCCGCCAACGTCATTAAAAGTCCGGGGTCTGACATCACGGGTCTTTCCAAAGCGCAGGACAAGCTGCGAAGTATCCCGCTGGGCGTGACCGACCCCAAGGCGCTTTGCGAAGCCTTGGAGTATCAAGTCGAGCGCACGATTAGCGGCACAGTATTTACGCTTGCAGAGATTCCGCTGCCCGGCGGTGGTTCCATCCCGCTTACCGTCGATGTCGCCACACTGGTGGGCGCCTTGGGCGGTGGGTCGTAATGAGCGCTCGTGCAATCATGCGCGAGGAACGTGCTCAGGCAACGGTCGAGATGGCCGTGGTCACGCCCGTCTTGCTGGTACTGGCGCTCATCGTGTACAACGTCATGGTCTTTGCCAGCGCGGTTGCGCGTTTCGACCGCGTGGTGCCCGACATCGTGCTGGCGCATGCCGTGGCGCCGGAAGGGGAGGGCGACGAAAGTTCCATTGATGCCTCGGCGACGGTTCAGACTCAAATTCTGAATGTCATGGAAGGCTATGACTTGCAGATCGAAGTGTCGAGTGAACAAGGCGCGGCGGTATCGGATGGTGGCCTGCTCTCCCTATCCGGTACGTTTAGGACCTATACCTGCACCATGCACTACGAGCCGTGGCCGAGCTCGCTGAGCATTGCCGGTCTTTCTTTGGGTGCGCCGGCACAGTTGTCGCACGAGCGCACGGTAACGATCGACCCCTGGCGTCCGGGGGTGGTCATGTGACCGCGGTCTCGTCCTATATCGCCTACGCGCGGGCGCTCAACAGACTGGGCTGGACGCCGGCCGAGTTTGTGGTGGCGGAGTCGTTTACCGTGCGCCTGCGCGGCATGCTGGGACGGTGTCCGGTTGCCGCCAACGGTCTGCCGCTCGTCATGGCATTTCCACGCTGCTCTTCGGTCCATACGTGTTTTATGGCCTATCCCATCGACATCGCCTTCATCGATCGCGACGGCAATATCCTCGCGCGCTACGAAAACGTACGTCCCTGGCGTATGTGCTCCTGCCCCGGCGCCTGGGCCGCACTAGAGCGCCCTTCAATCATTGTTTCGACCCCTGCTCTCCAACGCGTGCCGGCTTAAGAATTGGCGACAGCGGACTTTCGTCATACGAAATTGGGTAAGATGGAGGAGGAGATGCATGGACGTGGAGATTCATCCCAACGCCAAAAAGCACCTGACGGAAACGCAGGTGCTTGGTGCCTGGCTCGCGGTTACTGAGTGTGTTCGCCGCGAGTCGGAGGACGAGCCGCCGAGATGGCTTGCGATTGGATGGCTTCCGGACGGTCGGAGTGTGGAGCTCGTTGCGGTCGAACTAATTCGTGGATGGCTCATCATTCATGCATTGTCTCCGGTTCAGAAGAAATTCTGGCAAGAGATTGAGCGAGCTCGGCAAAGGGGTCGATGATGGGCAAGACGTATACGGCTGCTAATGGTCAGGTTGTAACGGATGAAATGATTAACACGTGGTGCGAGTCGTACGAGTGTGGCGAGTTTCCGGATGGCGAACACACCGTTGGGGGGATCGTGCACGGGCGCCCCCCGCTCTCAAGTGAGGGGACGGCAACGCTATCGGTCAAGATTCCCCTGGGAATGAAGGAAGCGATTCGCCGAAGGGCGGCAGCCGAGGGAATGACGCCAAGTGAGTTTGCTCGTGTGGCCCTGAGCGAAAAACTTCTTGCGGCTGGATGATGCTTCTGACGTGCCGTTCTATAGGATCGAGGTCGTGGCCAATGTCGCGTTCAAAACTTTTTTCAAATTCTCGGTTGACCGGAGCGCGTCCTTGGTTATACTAATCAAGCCTTGAAACAAGGCACACCTCAAATGGCTGGGTAGCTCAGTTGGTAGAGCAGAGGACTGAAAATCCTCGTGTCAGGGGTTCGATTCCCTTCCCCGCCACCTTGAATTGACTAGGATCTCTGCAAAGGGGTCCTTTTCTTTTATGTGGGCCTCGCGGAAACTGCATCCTGGAATTTTGGTCCAGAGTGGGTCGCGCTTTCCGCTTTGAGGCTGTTTGGGAAAGCCCGACCCGGAATAACGCGAAATTGCGGGATGCACTTTCCGGTTGGGCCTGCTAACGGAAAGCGCATCCCATTCTTGAGCGGAAAAACGGGACACACTTTCCGGCGCCAACCTTCGGCGCCCGTGCGCATCTCGGCGCCCCAGCTCGAGCCGCCTGCCCCGGACATTCCTCCCACTTTTGCGCCACTTTGTAGACCGTTCGATCGCCTGTCCGCACGCGCGGGTATACTCAAAACGATACTTTTCCTATGCAATACGATGCAGGTTCGACCTGCGCGATCCGAAGGGGGCCGTGATGGAGAGGATACTCGGCGTTAATCTCTCTGGCTGGTTTATTCCCGAGCCTTGGGTGACCCCGTCGCTGTACGCGGCGACCGGTGCATCCAATGCTGCCGAGCTACAGGAGGCCATGGGTACCGCTGCCTATAACGAGCGTATGCGCCGTCACTACGAGACGTTTGTGAGCGAGGACGATTTTCGCCGCATGGCGCAGATCGGCCTCAACGCCGTGCGCCTGCCGGTGCCCTGGTATGCCTTTGGCTCGCAGGAGTCCGAAGCTTCCTATATCTCGGTCGTCGACTATATCGACCGTGCGATCGAGTGGGCTGCCAAATACAATATCCGCGTGCTGCTCGATCTGGCGACTGTGCCCGGCGGCCAGGGCGACTCCAACGATTCGCCCACTACGCCGGAGGTCGTTGCCGAGTGGCATTCGTCCACCAACGGCCGTCATGTCGCACTCGACGTGCTTGAGCGCCTGGCCGATCGCTACGGTGAAGCCGAGAGCCTGCTGGGTATCGAGCTGCTGGATACGCCGCAGATGAGCGTCCGCAAGAGTCTCTTTACCATGACGGATGGTATTCCGGCGCATTACCTGCGTAACTTCTATCGCGATGCCTACGAGCTCGTCCGCTCGTATATGCCCGAGGACAAGATCGTCGTCTTTTCCTCCTCGGGACATCCCGGCGAGTGGAAGCACTTTATGCGCGGTGCCAAGTACAAGAACGTCTACATGGACCTTCACCTGTACCATTATCGCGACGAGCATGCGCTCGACATCACGAGCCCCCGCGGGCTGACGACGGCGATTTCGCGTAATAAGCGCGAGCTCAAAGAGGCAATTTCTGCTGGGTTCCCCGTCTTGGTGGGCGAATGGTCGGGTGCGGCGATTTTTGCCAACTCGTCGGTTACGCCCGAGGGCCGCAATGCCTACGAGCGCGTGTTCATCGCCAACCAGCTGGCCTCGTTTGCGCCGGCGGCTGGCTGGTTCTTCCAAACGTGGAAGACCGAGAAGCGCATCGCGGCATGGGATGCCCGCGCGGCGCTCGGCACGCTCGAGCGCGGCATGATTGAATAGGTTGATATGACGCAAAACAGCGCCCGCACGGGCAAACTCTATGTGGTCGGTACGCCCATCGGTAACCTGGGTGACTTGTCCCCGCGCGTCGGCGAGGCATTTGCCGCCGCCGATGCCATCTGCTGCGAGGACACGCGCGTGACCTCAAAGCTGCTGATGCACCTGGGTATCTCCAAGCCGCTCGTCCGTTGCGACGAGAACGTGATCGCAAGTCGCGCGGCCGGCCTGGTCGACCGCCTGCTGGCGGGGGAGACCCTTGCCTTTGCCTCGGATGCCGGCATGCCGAGCGTGTCCGACCCCGGCCAGGCTCTGGTCGAGGCGGCGCGCGAGGCCGATGTGCCCGTCGAGGTCATCCCCGGACCTTCCGCATGCGTCACGGCGCTCGTGTCGTCCGGTATTCCCTGCGAGCATTTTTTCTTCGAGGGCTTTTTGGGCCGCAAACACGGCGACCGCGTGCGTCGCCTGCAACGTCTTGCCGTGGTGCCCGGCGCACTCATCTTCTACGAGTCTCCACATCGCATTGTGGCGACGCTCGAGGCCGTGGCCGAGGTCTTTCCCCAGCGCGAGGTTGCCGTCTGCCGCGAGCTCACCAAGCTGCACGAGGAAGTCTTGCGCGGGTCTGCCGCCCAGCTTGCCGAGGAGCTGCGTGCCCGTGGCGAGGTAAAAGGCGAGATTGCGCTGGTCATCGCGCCGCCGAGTGAAGACGAGGAGGCCGGCATAGCGCCGGTTGGCGCCACTGCCGTAGACCCCGACGAGGCCCTGCGCGATGATATCCGCGCCGCGCTCGAGGAGGGCGAGCCCGCCTCCGCGGTGGCAAAGCGCCTGTCGCAGAAGTATTCGCGCCGCAAGCGCGATGTCTATGCCATGGTGCTCGATATGCAATAGATGGAGGATATCCAGCCCTTGCGTTAGAATCATCCCCTGTATGCAACGTTTTTCTGGAGGACAGACCCCATGGATCAAACCAAGCCTTCGTTCTTTATCACGACGCCCATCTACTACGTCAACGCCGATCCGCACCTGGGCACGGCTTATTCCACCATCATCGCCGACGTTCAGGCTCGCTATCGCCGCTCTGCCGGCTATAACGTCAAGTTCCTGACTGGCATGGACGAGCACGGCGAGAAGGTCGCCGAGGCCGCAGCCAAGCACGACATGACGCCGCAGGAGTGGACCGACAGCCAGGCCCCGCACTTCAAGGAGCTTTGGAGCAAGCTCGAGATCTCCAACGACGACTTCATCCGCACCACCGAGCCGCGTCAGCATCATGCCGTGCAGTATCTGTGGGAGCGCATGAAGGAGTCCGGCTACCTGTATAAGGGCAGCTACGACGGCTGGTACTGCGTGCCCGACGAGACCTACTTCACCGATACGCAGGTCCAGAAGGGTGACGAGGAGTACGGCAGCGTCGGCCAGCACCTGTGCCCCGACTGCCATCGTCCGCTCGAGCGCGTGCAGGAGGAGTCCTACTTCTTTAAGCTTTCCGCCTTCCAGGACAAGCTGCTTAAGCTCTATGACGAGCACCCCGACTTTGTCGAGCCCGCGTTTCGCATGAACGAGGTGCGCAGCTTTGTCGAGGGCGGCCTCAACGACCTCTCCGTGAGCCGTACGAGCTTTGACTGGGGCATTCAGGTTCCGTTCGATGAGGGCCACGTGACCTACGTGTGGTTCGACGCGCTGCTCAACTACATGACGGCTGTCGGCTACGGTGTCGACACCGACGAGGCCCGTGCCGAGCTGGCCTATCGCTGGCCCGCGCAGTTCCACATCGTGGGCAAGGACATCATTCGCTTCCACTGTGTCATTTGGCCTGCCATGCTCATGGCCATCGGCGAGGCCCTGCCCGAGCACGTCTTTGCCCACGGTTTCCTGACCGTGCGCAACGCCGAGACCGGCAAGGCCGAGAAGATGTCCAAGAGCCGCGGCAATGCCATCGCTCCGCAGGACGTCATCGACATGCTGGGCGTCGAGGGCTATCGCTACTACTTCATGACCGACGTGGTGCCAGGCACCGACGGTGCCATCAGCTTCGATCGCATGGAGCAGGTCTACAACGCCGACCTGGCCAACAGCTGGGGCAACCTCATCTCGCGTTCGCTCAACATGAGCGGCAAGTACTTTGATGGTTGCGCGCCTGCCAAGCCCGCATCGTTCGATGCGTTCGATAACCCGCTGGCAAAGATTGCCGACGGTTTGGTCGAGCGCTACATGGCCAAGATGGACGTGCTCGATTACGGTGGAGCCAAGGATGAGGTCATGGAGCTCATCCATGCCGCCAACCACTACATCGAGGACTCCGAGCCCTGGGCGCTTGCCAAGGACGAGGCCAAGGCTGACGAGCTGGCATTTGTGATCTACAACCTGCTCGAGGCCATCCGCATCGCCGCCCACCTGCTGATGCCGCTCATGCCCCAGACTTCTGCCGAGGCTCTGCGTCGCCTGTCTTGCGAGGACGAGGCCGCGAGCGACGACCTCAAGGGCATCTGCGCCTGGGGCTTGCTTGCCGGCGGTCAGCCCGTCGAGAAGGGCGACCCGCTGTTCCCGCGCCTGGGCTAAGACGTCGCGCGAGTGCCATATCGGCAATTTGCTGTGTAACGGTAAGGGCATGGCCGCAACGGTCCATGCCCTTTTACTTTACGATGCAGCCACCATGTTAAGGAGGCAACCATGACAACTTCGCCTTTGGCAAACCCCACGGCAACTAGGGAGCTGCTAGAGGAGTTTGGCCTTGCGACCAAGCATCGCCTGGGCCAAAACTTCCTGATCGACAACCATGTGATCGAACGTATCTGTGAGCTCGCTGAGCTTGCGGGCGATGAGCGCGTGCTCGAGGTCGGCCCGGGTTGCGGCACGCTGACGTTGGCCCTGCTGCAGGAGGCGGCGTGCGTTACGTCGATTGAGGCCGATCCTGAGCTTGAGCCGGTGCTCGATGCCCACGCCGCCGACTATGCCAACTTCCGCTTTATCATGGGCGATGCGCTCAAGGTGACGCCGGAGCAGATTGAGCAGGCCGCCGGTGGTGAACCCACGGTGTTTGTCGCGAATCTGCCCTATAACGTGGCGGCGACGATCATCCTTCAGTTCTTCCAGACGATGCCCGCGCTTAAGCGCGCTGTCGTCATGGTGCAAAAGGAGGTTGCCGATCGCATTGCCGCAGTGCCGGGCAACAAGACCTATGGCGGCTATACGGCAAAGCTCGGCCTGTATGCGCAGGTGACGGGTCGCTTTGAGGTGCCGCCGCGTTGCTTTATGCCGGCGCCGCACGTGGACTCGGCCGTCGTGCGTATCGACCGTGTTGACGGTGTGGTACCCGAAGGGCTCGATCGCGAATTTGTGGCCCGCGTGATTGATGCTGCATTTGCCCAGCGCCGCAAGACCATCCGCAATTCCATGAGCGCCAACGGCTTTGCCAAGGACGTGCTCGATGCCGCCTTTGAGGCTTGCGGTATCGCACCCACCACGCGCGCCGAGACGCTCGACGTCGCCGCCTTTGTGCGCCTGGCTCGGGAGCTTTCCCATGACGCTTAATACCGACCGCGTGACGTTTACCAAGAAAAAGAAGACGGTTGCTTGTCCCGTGCCCTTGGCACCGCTTGCCGACACACATGCGCATCTGCTTTCGTTCTGGGGCAAGGATGTGCCCGAGACACTCGTGCGTGCCAAGGCGGCGGGCATCGACCTGTTGGTGACGGTCTTCGATCCCATTGCCGATAAGCGCGGCGTGACGGACTATAGCGACTGGCTGACGCGCGAGATTCTGCCGATGCAGGATATCCCGCAGATCAAGTATCTTGCCGGCGTGCATCCGTATGGCGCGCCGGACTATACCGACGACGTTCACGCGCAGGTTGTTGCTGCGCTTGATGACCCTTTGTGCGCCGGTATTGGCGAAATCGGTCTGGACTACCACATGGATTACGACGACGACATCACGCCGGCGCCCCACAGCGTGCAGATTGATTGCATGGCACGTCAGCTCGAAGTCGCCGTGCGCCGCAATGTGCCGGTGGAGTTGCACCTGCGGCACGAGGACTCGGATGGGGAGCGCACCTCGCATATGGATGCGTACAACGTGCTTCGTGAGGTGGGCGTGCCCCAGGCCGGTTGTGTGCTGCACTGTTTTGGCGAGGACCGCGCCACGATGGGGCGCTTTGTGGAGCTGGGCTGCTATATCGCCTATGGTGGTGCGGCCACCTTTAAGCGCAACGACGACGTGCGCGAGGCATTTGCGGCAACCCCACTCGATCGCATTTTGTTCGAGACGGATTGCCCGTATATGGCTCCGGAGCCCATCCGCGGTCTTGAATGCGAGCCCGCAATGATCTCCATTACGGCAAACGCGCTGGTTAACGACCGTGTCGATCGCACTGGTGAGGACGCCGAAACAATCGCGCATGCCGCTTGGGAAAATGCCTGCAAACTTTTTCAAAAATAGTTCTTGCGTTCGCGGTGGCGCTCCGTTATTCTAATTCCTGCACGCGGGCGTGGCGGAATTGGCAGACGCGTACGGTTCAGGTCCGTATGGGGGCAACCCCATGAAGGTTCAAGTCCTTTCGCCCGCACCATTAAATGAAAGAGCTCCCAGCAATGGGAGCTTTTTTGTTATGTGCCCATCGCAGGGACTTGAACCTGCGAAGGAGCGAGCGTCAAGAAAACGCGGAGCGTTTTTAGCGAGCTGGCGAGGACGCCGGCAGGCGGCCGATGCCGGTGCGGATCCGCGAAGCGGATACGCGGACGTCCTTTCGCCCGCACCATTGATTGAAAGAGCTCCCAGCAATGGGAGCTTTTTTGTTATGCACGATCTCCTTGGACGGGTATCCTAATGCCAACGTGTTCCTATCAGAGGAGAGACCATGCTGTTTTCCGGTATCATCGCCGCCCTTACCAGCCTTTTGATTCCCATCATCATCCTGTTGCTGCTGGTCCCCAACGCCTGCTACGTCGTTGAGCAGCAGCACGCTGTGATCATCGAGCGCTTGGGTAAGTTCAATCGTATCGTCAACGCGGGCTTCCACGTGAAGGTGCCCGTGATCGACCGCAAGGCCGCCACGGTGAGCCTGCGCACCATGAAAAACGGTTTTGGCATCGACGTTAAGACCCAGGACAACGTGACTATCGGCCTTGAGGTCTCCGCTCAGTACCACGTGAGCTACGACATGGGCGCCGGCCCGGCAGATTCGGGCATCTACAAGAGCTACTACATGCTGCAGGAGCCCGTCGACCAGATGCGCGACTTCATCACCGATGCCCTGCGCTCCTCCATCCCCGTCTACACACTCGATGAGGTCTTTGCCAAGAAGGATGACATCGCCAAGGATGTCAACGCTACCGTTTCCGAGCAGATGGCCGCCTACGGCTTCACCCTTGTGTCGACGCTCATCACCAAAATCGCACTGCCGACCGAGGTTGAGAACTCCATGAACGACATCAACGCTGCCCAGCGCAAGCGCGCTGCCGCGCAGGAGCTCGCCGAGGCCGACCGCATCAAGCGCGTCACCGAGGCGACCGCCGAGGCCGAGGCGATGGAAAAGGCAGGCGAAGGCATCGCCAACCAGCGCAAGGCCATCGCGCTGGGCATCAAGGATTCGCTCGAGATTATCCAGGAGACGGGCGTTGGCAACGATGAGGCCAACCAGCTGTTCATGTTTACGCAGTGGACCGAGATGATGACGGAGTTCGCACGTACGGGCAAAAACTCGACGGTCGTGTTGCCGAGCGACTTTTCGCAGTCGGCCTCGATGTTCGAGCAGATGCTGGCCGCCGGCAAAGTTCAAAACGATTCGAAGGAGTAGGCGCGCGTGAAATACACCGTCGTTTGTGTTGGTAAGCTCAAGGAGCGCTTTTGGAAGGACGCGTGCGCTGAGTACACCAAGCGCCTGGGTGCCTATGCCAAGGTGGATATCCGCGAGGTGGCCGATATCGACCCGGCTAAGGCGGGCGGTGTGGATGCTGCGCGTGACAAGGAGGGGGCGGCGATTCTTGCTGCCTTGCCGTCTCGAGCGCATGTGATCTTGCTGGCCATTGAGGGCAAGGAGCGTTCGAGCGAGGAGCTCTCGGCGAGGCTCGACGATCTTATGCTGCGAGGCAGCAGCGACATTGCCTTTGTAATCGGCGGTTCGGACGGCGTGAGTGATGAGGTGCGCGCCCGCGCCGACGAGATGCTCAGCTTTGGACGCATTACCTTGCCGCATAACCTGGCGCGTGTGGTGCTGCTAGAGCAGATTTACCGTGCCTGCAAGATCAGCCGTGGCGAGCCGTATCACAAATAGGTCGGCAATACGAAACAATAGCGTGGGACAATACCTTTCGTTCTGAGGAATGTGTCTGAAAGGACTATGTGATATGAAGATTGGATTTGTCGGTTTTGGCAATATGGCGAGCGCTATGGCTGATGGCTGGATCGCTGCCGGTGTAGCTGCGAGCGACATGTGCGCCTGTGCGGGTCGCTACGACGCACTGGTTGAGCGCTGTGAGGCGCGCGGGATGGCCGCTTGCCACGATGCCGCCGAGGTTGTCGCCGCATCCGATATCGTGGTCGCTGCGGTCAAGCCGTACATGATTGAGAAGGTATTCGCCCCGCTCAAGGATGCTCTTGCCAAAAAGGTCGTTCTGTCGGTTGCCTGGACCTGGGACAGTGCCAAGTGGGAGCAGGTCCTGCCGGGCGTCGCGCATATCTCGACGGTGCCCAACACGCCGGTTTCGGTGGGCGAGGGTGTCATCGCCTGCGAAAAGTCCTCTACGCTCAACGGCGAGCAGCGTGCTGTTGTGCTCGACCTGCTCGGTAAGCTTGGCGCTGTCGTCGAGCTCGATACGAGCCTGCTGTTTGTGGGCGGCACGGTGGGTGGTTGCGCTCCGGCATTCGTCGCCATGGCGATCGAGGCCCTGGGCGATGCGGCGGTCAAGCACGGTATCCCGCGCGCCGATGCCTATCGCATTGTGAGCCAGATGGTGCTGGGTACGGCAAAGCTGCAGCTTGCAACTGGCCAGCATCCTGCGGCGATGAAGGATGCCGTGTGCTCGCCCGGCGGTGCCACCATCAAGGGCGTCGTTGCGCTCGAGGACGCCGGCATGCGCAGCGCCCTAGTCAAGGCAATCGACGCAACCCTCCAGTAAAACCGACCAAAAAGGGACAGGTTTATGTTGGCAGGTTTTTCCTGCGGTTTTGTCCTTTTAGCGAAAAGCGCCCCGCAACTGGCTCAATTCCAGTTGCGGGGCACTTGCGTTTGCCCAGATAAAACCGACCAAAGTAAACCTGTCCCTTTTTGGCAGGTTAGTCCCAGAAGCTGTCTTCTTCGTCCTCGGACTTGGGGCCGCGGTCGACATACATCTTATGGGTGCGCTTCTCCATTACAAAGGCAATAATCGCAAACAGCAGGATGCCGCCGGCGAAAAGGATGGCAAAACCGGTGCGGGTGCCAAACAAAAAGGAAAAAACTGCGTCCATTGGGTGCCTTCTTGCGTAGTTGAGTTGGGTCGTAAACGCTCATAAGTATATACTTGCCCATACATGTACAAGGTTGCAACCTAAATGGAATGTATATCGCCGGAGGATCTAATGCTTGATATCAAGTTTGTTCGCGAGAACCCCGATGCCATCGATGTCGCCATGGCTAACCGCCAGACGTCTTGGGATCGCGAGAAGTTCTTTGAGCTCGACGACGAGCGTCGTGCCGTCATCACCGAGGTCGAGGAACTTCAAGCCACGCGCAACGCCGAGTCCAAGAAGATCGGCGCCCTGATGAAGGAGGGCAAGAAGGACGAGGCCGAGGCCGCCAAGGAGGCCGTGCGCGCCGTCAACGAGAAGATTGACGGTCTGGCCGAGCGCCGCACTGCTCTCGAGCAGGAGCAGTACGACTTCATGGCTCACCTGCCCAACATTCCGTGCGATGCCACCCCGTACGGTAAGGACGAGGACGAGAACATCGAGCGTCGCCGCTGGGGCACCCCGCGCGAGTTCGACTTCGACTTTAAGCCGCACTGGGATCTGGGCACCGATCTGGACATCCTCGACTTCGAGCGCGGCAACAAGCTCTCCGGCAGCCGCTTCACCGTTCTGGGTGGCGCCGGCGCCCGTCTTGAGCGCGCCCTCATCAACTTCTTCCTTGACACGCACACGAGCCGTGGCTTTAAGGAGTGGTGGCCGCCCATCGTCGTCAAGCGTCAGACCATGTTCGGTACGGGCCAGCTGCCCAAGTTTGAGGACGACGCCTATCACGTCTCGGGCGATAACTTCCTGATCCCTACCGCCGAGGTCGTGCTCACCAACCTGCACGCCGGTGAGGTCCTCGACGCCGACACCCTGCCGCGCCGCTACACCGCCTTCACCCCCTGCTTCCGCGAGGAGGCCGGTTCCGCCGGTCGCGATACCCGTGGCATCATCCGTCAGCACGAGTTCGACAAGGTCGAGATGGTCAAGTTCGCTAAGCCGGAGGAGTCCGACGAGGAGCTCGAGAGCATGACCGCCGAGGCCGAGTACCTGCTGCAGCAGCTGGGCCTTCCGTATCGCGTGATTAGCCTGTGCACCGGCGACTTGGGCTTCTCTGCCCGTCAGACCTACGACATCGAGGTCTGGCTGCCGAGCTACAACGCCTACAAGGAGATCAGCTCCTGCTCCAACTGCGGTGACTTCCAGGCCCGTCGCGCCAACATCAAGTATCGCGACCCCGAGAACTTCAAGGGTTCGCGCTACCTGCACACCCTTAACGGTTCCGGCCTGCCGGCTGGTCGTACCATGGCTGCCATTCTGGAGAACTACCAGAACGCCGACGGCACCATCACGATCCCCGAGGTCCTGCGTCCCTACATGGGCGGCCTCGAGAAGATCGAGCCGGTCGCGTAACTTGGCTGCATAGGCGATATGCAAGGGCGCTCCTTCGGGGGCGCCCTATTTCGTGCGCAGGTCCATACCATGCCGTGCGGACAGCTCAATAGATAATACACGAACAAATGTTCTGTATACAGTCATCTACCTGCTATGCTTTTACTAGATAAGAGCGAGAGAAAGGGGATGCGATGGAGCTGTTTGATGATCGGGTGGTTTTGTTTGAGAGCGACGAGGGCGGGGAGTACCTGCTTGTAACGTGTGAGCCGTCTGGCATGGGTGGCCTGGTGGTTCGACAGACGAGCGAGGGTCCGTTGACCCAATGGTGCTTTGAGGAGTCGCCGCATGTGGTTGAGACGTTTGTGGCGCACGAGGGGCTTGTGGCCCTGGAGCATTTCTATGGGGTCCGGACATCTAACCAGGTTGCTCGCATGTTGAGTATCTCGTTTGCCGATTATGATTGCGCCCAGCGGGTGAGATCGCTCCTGAGGGAACTTGATGCTAAGTTTGACGTGATCGAAAAGCCAATCGATCGTACGGGGAACGACGGTATATGCGGAGCAGCATGACAAAACTGCGTTCCACAAAAAAGTTTGAGATTGTGCTTGACTCCAATAAGCTAAAGTGGTTTTATATGTCTTGCGCTGCGGCGTTACCTCAGCTGGATAGAGGGTCTGACTACGAATCAGAACGTCATAGG
>CATWBO010000014.1 GCA_958349055.1 uncultured bacterium | reverse complement strand
GGTGCCGGCTGCGGGGCGGCCTGCTGCTGTGCCTGGCCGGCGGCAAACAGCTGGCTGGCGTTCATGCCGCCCATGCCGCCTGCCATGCCCATGCCCATAAAGCCGGCCATCGCGCCGTTGGGGTTGGCCGCCGCGGCGCGCATCGCGTCGCTCTGGGCGCTGGCGATATTGGCTGCCGCCATGGTGGGATCGCGCATGACTGCTGCCTTCTGCAGGTCCTTGATCATCTGCTCGTCTTCTTGCGAGGCGGCGATGGAGTTAACGCCAAAGCTCACGATCTCGACGCCGCGCAGGTCGCGCCAGTCGGCGGAGAGGACTTCGTTGAGCGCGCGGGCGAGCTCGGTGGTGTGGCCGGGGATGGCGCTGTAGCGGATGCCCATCTCCGAGATCTTGGCAAAGGCGGGCTGCAGGGCGGTGAGCAGTTCGGACTTAAGCTGGCTGTCGATCTTGTCGCGCGTGTAGCTATCGGTCACGTTGCCGCACACATTGGTGTAGAACAGCAGCGGGTTGGTGATGCGGTACGAATACTCGCCGTTGCAGCGCACGGAGATGTCGACGTCCAGGCCGATGTTGTTGTCGACCACGCGGAAAGGCACGGGCGAGGCGGTGCCGTACTTGTTGCCGATGATCTCCTTGGTGTTGATGAAGTAGACGCGCTGGTCCTTGCCCGCGTCGCCGCCGAAGGTAAAGCGGCTGCCGATATTGGCGAAGGTCTCCTTGATGGAGTCGCCCAGGTTGCCGCTAAAGACGCTCGGCTCGCTGCCGGTATCGAAGACGAACTCGCCGGGTTCAAGCGCGACCTCGATGATCTTGCCGTTTTGCACCACGAGCATGCCCTGGCCGTCGTTGACGGCGATGACGGAACCGTTGGAGATGACGTTGTCCTCGCCGTGCGTGTTGGAGCTGCGGCCGCCGGTGCGCTTGACGCCCTTGCAGGCCAAGACGTCAGCGGGCATCGATTCGCAATAGATAAATTCCTTCCACTGGTCGGCCATGACGCCGCCGGCAGCTCCCAATCCAGCTTTCAAGAGTCCCATGGTGATCTTCCTTTCTCGTTAAAGTCCGGGTGGTGTTGATCGGGTTGGTTAGTCGTCCTTGTCGTCCTTCATGACGACGGTGGTCTCGGTGTGGCTGAAGGTGTCGTGCTTTTCGACCAGGTCGAGCTCGCCGCAGTACTCGTCGGCGTGGGTCGCCTCGTTGGCCGTCTTGAGCTGGCTTACCAGCAGCACGTCTCCGATAATCACGATGATCAGCGGTGCCACGATGTTGATGAGGATACCCTCGATATCAAAGGTGAGGTAATCCGGATCGAAGGCGTATTCGCCCATAAAGAGAATCTGGGAGAGGATAAATCCGATCACAAAGAACAGCACCGAGGCGATGATGAGCTTGGGCTTGGAGCAGGGGAGCTCGCCGACCATACGGCCGGTCTGGCCGTTCATGGCAAACAGGTAGCTCTTGCCGTTCCACGAGGTGGAGAGCATCCAGACGGGGAACAGGGCGTAGTCGCTGTCTTCCCAGGTGTAGTCGAGCTGCTTGCTTTCGACCGTGGCGTCGTCGTATTCGTCGACAACGGTCTCGCGCAGGGCCGAGATCGTGCTCTCCTCCATGCGGCGCTCGGCACGCGCCTTGCAGGTTTCGCAGTCTTCGTCGTAGCGGTTGGCGATGTAGCCGGGCATATACGCGACCGAGAACGGGCGCAGCGCCTCGTAGTCAAACGGCTCGATGGCGTCCATGTGGCCGTCGGGCATCTTGGACGATCCGTCGACGGGCACGCGCTCAAACGAGATATTGCCCTTACGGTAGGCATCGTAGTGGTCGGTGGTCGTGACGGTGCGGTCGGATTCCTCGGTCACGGTCTCGTTGGTTGCGTCAAAGTACACTTCGCCGTCCACGCGGGCGCCGTAGAGCCAAAACGGCACGTAGACGCCTTGGACCTCGTCGATATGGTTGCCGGTGACAAAGCTCTTGGGCAGCAAGATCTTGCCCTTGTAGTGCTCCTTGAGCGCGGCCAAGACATCGTCGCGCCCGAGCTTAAACGGGATCACCAGGTCAGGCGAGAAGTCGCCCGAGAGCTGACCGGGTGCCACGGCGGGATTGCCGCAGTACGGGCAGGTGGTGACGGCGACGGTGCCGTCCGAAATCAGCTCGGCGCCACACGACGAGCAGATATAGCCGGCGTTTTCGGCAAGCTCCTGCACCGCATCGTCGGATGCAGGCTTGGATGTTGCGGCCGCCGCATCGGCTTTGGCATCTGCCTTGTCCTGGCGCTCGCGATAGAGAGCCTCGACTTCTTCGACTTCAAAACGCGAGTCGCAGTAGTCGCAGACGAGCTTTTGCTCGGCGCTTGCAAAATGCAGCGGGCCGCCGCAGGCAGGGCACTGATAGTTAACGCTTTCGAAGGCCATGATCGGTCCTTTCCGTGCCGGGGGCTATGCGCCGATGGCGCCGCCGCAGTATTCGCAGCGCCCACTGGCATCGGGAATGGTGGTGGCACCGCAGAAGGGGCAAGTGACCGCGGTCTTGGGGGCCTTGGCGGCAACGACGCTGTCGCGCGTCTCCTGACGCAGCTGCACCAGCGCGTCGCGGACTTCGGTTGCCTGACGTTTGGCCTCGCGGTACTCGATGGACCCGCGCTGCTCAATGGTGGAGTCGTTCACGCGCAGGTCGATCTCGGTAAAGTACGGCGTGTTGACGTGGATGGTCAGATTGAAGTCGTAATCCAGGTCGTAGCGCGGCGGGTCATAACTCTCGCGCTCGCCGTCCTTGGTCTCACGATAGATCTCGGTGCGATGCTCGTCGATATCCATATCGCAGCCGAGTACCTGCGAAAACTCGATGATGTCGGGGTTGGCGTCACGCCAGCGCGTCTGCGAGGTAATGATCAGCAGGCCCGCGTCCTCGTCGAGCATAATATTGGTGCGTCCGGCCGAGAGCGTGCGCGTAGGATTGAACGATGCCAGGCGCTCGGCATTGGCCTCGCGATAGGCGAGCTGCTCGCGAATGTCGTCCGCGGTGCTAGAGCGATAACCGCCAAAGAAGGGGGAGAGCTTGCCGACGCATTCTTTGCACAGGTAGCCTTCGTTGATCTTGGTCTTACCTAGAAGTCCCAGCTCAGTACCGCAAATCGCGCACTCTTTCTTCTCGAACATCTTGTCAAAGAAGCCCATGGTTGCCTCCCATCAACAGGTAGCGTGTGTCACTTTTGATGATGGGGGAGCGCGCGATCTTTCACGATACCCAGACGGCTCAAGAGGTCTCCACAACTGGGACACATGGCCCATTTTTCATCCCCAAATAACTTGCGGTGAAATAGTTCCTAAATGGCGGCCTTAGAGGCCCAAACAGGAACTATTCCACCGCAACTTCTGGGTAGTCATCGGGGACGTTCTTAAACGACTAGTCGTTGGAGACAGTCTTTGCCGAATGTGGGCCTGTCGCCTGCTACGCGACAGTAATAGCGACCTGGGCGTAGCGGGTGCAGGGGCGCTCGGCATGCGTCTGCACGCTGAGGGTGAGCACGAAGCGGTCGCCGAGTTGCGCGTCGGCGGGTACGGTGAACGTGGCGTCCGCCGCGCATTCCTGCCACAGCGGCAGGTCTTGGGCGCCTGCATAGTTCGATGGCCCTATGGCGACATCCCAATGCGCGTCGAAGCCCCTGCCATCGGGGTCGATGACGGTCGCCGCAAGGGCAACGCGCTCGCCGGCTGTGGCGCTGCGGTCGTCCATGACCTCGGCAACATACGCCGGATGCGAGCAGGCCGCGGGCTCGTGGGCACACCACTGCGCACGGGCGGCGAAGTCCTCTTGATAGCTCCGCAGGTAGGGATTGGGGTTGCCCTCCACCGACGCGCCCATAGCGGCAAAACCGGCAGGCGCATCCGAATCGGGATGTCCGTCCAGAAACATGCGGCCGAGCAGCGTATCAAAGTCACGATTATCAATACCGCGCAGGCCAAAGGGCAGCAGCGGAATATAGGTCATGCTATCGCCCTCGGCCATAAAATCGCCGCGCTCAAACTGCATTGCGGGCATGCCTTCCAAGCCCCAATCCAAGCGGGCATGCTTGCCAAACTGGAATCGCTCGGGCTCGTTTTCGTACACCTTGCCATCGCCATAGAGCATGTAGCGCGTCATAAGGGGGCCGTTGCCTTGGGTGAGATTCTGTGCAGGCCAGGGAGCCTGAAACAGCGGCAGCGTATCGGGCTGAGCCATCTTGGCATCAACGTAGCCGCCGTACATATAGGGCACGCACCAAAAGATGAGCTCGGGAAAAAGCTCGCGCCCATGGTCGAGCCAAGAATTGTCCTGCCCCACACCATCGGCAACGCCCATCACGCGCACCTTCTGATAGACGCGCTCCTGCACAGAAGGCCACTCAGGCGTATCGCGATATCGCTCAGCAATACTCATCAGGGCGCGAACGATCGTGTTCATGCCGCCCCAACTGAGCAGCCAAAGCGTGCGCGGATCATCATCCAAAATCGCTTGAGCAATCACGCGCGAACCTTCAGTCTCCGCGCGCACATCACCCTCAAAGGCAACGTTGCCTACAAACGTACGCTCAATCATCTGAGCCGGCGTGGGAAACGCCGGCTCACCGGCAGCGTCCGCATTCGCCTGCAGCTGCGGCCAAGCTTGAGCATACTCATTGCTCCAGAGACTCTCAATCCAATGCTCAGGAAACGGCCGATACTCAAGAAGCTCCCCAGCCAGCGGATCAGGCTCATGGGGCACAACATCCCACTCATAAGAGCGACGCCCTTTAGTCCGCCAATGCGGATTCACCTCACCAAGCGTATGGACCCCATCCCCAAGAAAGTGATACTGCGAAGCCGTATACACCACAGCCTGCACGTCAAGCAAGTTAAGATACAGAGCCAAATGAACGAGCGAGTTCATATCATCGACTTCCATATCAGTAGTAACAATCACCCGAGTCAACTTTTGGGACATAAGAACAGCTCCAACCAAATAAATCTCAGCCAGTTACGCGCAAGGCAAGACGGGACCCACGCCCCCATCGCCGTCAACCCGGCGGCCCGCCGGAAGCGCTCGTCCAGGGTCTACAACAACGTCAACGCAGCGGGGCCGAGGGCTTACCTCTGAAAATATTCCGCAGGGGGCGGCCCGGTTGCACAGCGCGAAGCGCGTAGTGCAACCGGGCCGCATGCCCGAGGACATTTTCAGAGGTAAGCCCTCGGCCCCGCGATGGGGCGGATTACTTATCGACCCTGGCCGACCACTCCCAGCAGCCCACCGGTTCGCCGTCGATGAGTACGTTGCCCCCGTCGAAGTCTTGATAACACAGGTCGTTGAATTGGTGGATCCACACGCCATGGTTGAACGTCTTCTTGGGCGAGCCGTCGGCCTCGCGGTAGCGCCCGGTCAGGTCCTCGACATGGCTAAAGTACGTGAGGTGCACGTTGGCGCCGGCAGCGCGCAGGCGAGTCGTGAGCGGCAGCACGGTCTCCTGCGGGGCCACGAGCTCGTCGCCCTTGGAGTGAGTAAACCACAGCGGCGTCTTTGCAAGGGCGGCGACGTCCTCGTCCGTGGCGTTGTACCACGGCGCGCAGCAGGGAAGGCCTGCGGCGAAGAAATCGGGGTAGTCGGCGCACAGGCGCAGCGTCATAAAGCCGCCGTTGGAAAGGCCGGCGACCACGATGCGGTCGGTGTCGATGCGGTCGGCATGCTCGGCAACAAACTCGTCGATGAGCGCCTTAATGACGGGGGAGTAGATACTCTGGTTGGAGTGGCCGAGCTGCTCGACGCCGTTGTCCATCCAAAACGTGGGCGACTGCGGCACGAGCACCCAGGCAAAGCCGCCAAAGTAGCGCTGGATCTGCGCCTGGCTGATGGCCGTCACGCGGTTGCCGATATAGGCGCGCGTGGCACCCTCGCCCTGCGTGGCGCCCTTGCCCTCGCCGGCGCCGTGCAGGTACACCACGAGCGGAGCCTTTTGGGGCACGACTGTGGCCTCGGGCGCGAAGGGATTGAAGCATGCCGAGTCCTCGGCCTTAAAGCTCGGTTCAAAGAAGCCGTACTCGAGCGCGATGCCGTTGACGGCGGTCTTTTGCGCGGCATTGCTCCAGCCCTTGAGCGCGGGGCAGATGTCGCCACGGCAGGTGTCGAAGACCAGGCCGCAGGTGGGGTCGTCGCCGTCGTTGCCGGGAAGGGCTGCAAGCTGCGTGACGCGCAGCTGGTCATCGAGCATGCGCGAGCCCATCACGCCGCCCTCGATGGTCTTGGTCAGGCGCTGCTCGGCGACCTCGAGTGCCACATGGGTGCCAAGGGCGAGCTTACGGCCGGTTTCATCGCACGGATAGGCGGCGAGCACGTCGACGTAGCCCACGGAAGGCGCGGCATGGCCGGCGCCGCGCTCTTTGCGCATCAGGACCTCGCCCGTGCGCTCGTGGCGCTCTACATATATATGGAAGGAGTTCGCGTCGACGTCATTGGTGCGCACGGTGCACGGCAAATCGAGCACGACCTTGCTGATCCAGGGTCCAAAGTCGCCCAAGGTGGTGACGGTTGCATAGGTACACGATTTGAGTTCCATAAGCTGCCTCCCTTGCGCCGCAGGCGGTAAACATCTGCGGCAATACAATCTAAACATGTTTAGTGTAATGCAGAATTACAGAACAGGCAGATGAACTCGGTAAACGGTCTAAATGAACACTCAACAAACTACTAAACAGTCGTTTATCACCATCTATCAGGGCTTTTGTTGACGAGTGAACAAAATACAGAGGCGTCAGCCAAAGTAAAAGACCACGTAAATAGGCATATAGCAATAATGCGGTAAATAGACAATCCCCTGCCACTCAAATACGTTCACCCCCGATTTCCTACCGTTCACCGGACGGCATACGGCAAAATTGCCACAAATTAGGCATTCCGTGTAAACTAAAGCCCGTAAACGTTCAGTAAACACTTTGTTTACGACAGCGTATCCAAGGGTTCGGCAGCCGTAAGGGGTTATAGTCGCCGAGCCAAAGGCGTGCCTACGCCCAAACGAGTAGGCACACGATGATATGGGGAGGGGTCCCATGGCAGTAGATAACAAGCAGATTGCCACCGATGTCCTCGAGCTCGTGGGCGGTGCGGGGAACGTCACCGTCGCCACCAACTGCATGACGCGCCTGCGTCTGACGCTCAAGGACAACAACAAGGCCGACGTGGAGAAGATCAAGAAGGTCAAGGGTGTTCTGGGTTGCCAGTTCGCCGGCAGCCAGCTCCAGGTCATCATCGGCCAGAACGTGCCCAAGGTGCTCGCCGAGTTCGTCGCCATCTCCGGCGTCAAGCAGGGTGCCGCAGTCGACGAGAACCTCGATGCTCCCAAGGAGAAGTTCGAGCTCAAGAACCTGCCCAACATCATCCTCGACTATCTGTCGGGCTCCATGACCCAGCTGATCCCGCTGCTCATGGCCGGCGGTCTGTTCCGCACCATCGCTGCGGTCCTCGGCCCCACCATGCTCGGCGTCCTTTCCGATACCGACCCGACCTACACGTTCCTCTACACCACCCTGTACGAGGCCACGTTTACCTTTATCCCCATCTACCTGGGCTATGCCGCTGCTAAGAAGCTCGGCGCCTCCCCGGTTCTGGGCATGCTCCTCGGCGGCGCCCTCATGGCCCCGTCCGTCGTGAGCGTCGCGACCCAGGATGGCGGCGGAATCATCTCCGTCTACGGCATCCAGATCGCCGCTGCAAACTATCAGCAGTCCGTCCTGCCGATCATCCTTTCGGTGCCGGTCCTCTACTTCGTCGAGAAGTTCTTTAAGAAGGTCATGCCCGACGTGCTCTCCACGGTCTTCACGCCGTTCTGCACCATGATCGTCACCATCCCCATCGCCTTCATCGTCCTCGCCCCGCTCGGCAACGAGATCGGTAGCCTCATCGCTAACGCCCTCTTCGGTCTCGCTGACATGGGTGGCATCGGCATCCTGCTCGTCATGGCCGTCCTCGGCGCCTTCTGGCAGCTCTTCGTGGTCTGCGGCATGCACATGCCCGTCATCCTGCTCGCTCAGGTTCAGATCATCGCCGCCGGCTACGATCCCTTCGTCTTCGTCTCCACCAACTGCGCTATGGCCGCTGTCTGGGGCTGCGCCTTCGGTGCCTTCCTCAAGATGAAGAACCCCGACGAGAAGGGTCTCGCTCTGGGCTACGTCATCTCCGCCATCGCCGGCGGCGTCACCGAGCCCGCGCTCTTCGGTATCCTCATGCGCTTCCGTCGCACCATGTTCGGTATGTTCATCGGCGGTGCTATCGGCGCTGTGTTCTCCGGCCTCATGGGTGTTACCTACTACCTCGCCGGCGGTGCCTCCAACTTCCTGGTCTTCACCAACTACCTGCAGGGTGGCCAGATGAACACCGTCTGGGCTATCGTCGGTATGGCAATCTCCTTTGTCATCGCCGCTGCCGTCGTCTTCGTCGCCGGCTTCTCCAAGGAGGAGCTCGCCGAGATGGAGGCCTAAGGCCAAGCCATTCGGTCGACTACGACCTTACCTACACGAGAGGGCCCCGTCAGGCGCAAGCCCGGCGGGGTCCTTCTTGCAAGGTAGACTGATTGGGACGGGAGATGCCCGCCCACAAGGGCTTGCTAAGCGACAGGGGCTTTTGCACCAGGGGTTTCCGCGAAAGCTTCTGCCGGTTCGCAATTCCTTTATCGAGCGAAAGGACATGCAGATGAGTTTGGGAAAGCTGACCGTCAACGGTCGTCAGGACGGTTTTTTGTGCGAGGGCAAGCCGTTCTTTTGGTTTGCCGATACGTGCTGGAGTGCGTTTACCAGCATCTCCGAGGCCGACTGGGATTACTATCTGACCCGTCGCGCCGAGCAGGGCATAAACGTGCTGCAGATCAACACGCTGCCGCAGTGGGATCGATGCTGCCCCGATCTGGGTATTTGGCCCTATGCCAGCGAGGATGGCGTGCACTTTGATTGGTCCCGGCCCAACCAGGCCTATTGGGACCGCGCCGCTGCCATGTGCCGCGCTGCCGTCGAGCACGGCATCCGCCCGGCGCTCGTGCTCATGTGGTGCAACTACGTGCCCGGTACCTGGGGCGCCAAGATTGCCGAGCGTTGCGGTGCCGAGGTTATGCCGCGCGATGAGGTCCGTGCCCATGTTGCCCGCGTCGTCGAGAACCTGGGCGAGTTCGATCCCGTCTATGTGGTGACGGGTGATACCGACTTTGCCGGCGACGAGGCGATTGCCTATTACGAGGATGCGCTCGACGAGGTTGCAAAGCGCGCGCCCGAGGCTCTGCGTACCATGCACATCAACCGCGGAAACCGCACGATTCCCGCGCAGTATCTGGACCGTCTGGACTTCTACATGTTCCAGCCCGGCCACAACTACGAGGGCCAGCCCGAGGCTTGGCGCCTGCCGCAGGACTTTATCGCCAACTATCCCAAAAAGCCGATGGTCAATTCCGAGCCCTGCTACGAGCAGATGGGTGCATCGCGCAATGTGTACTGGCGTTTTACCGCGCAGGACTGCCGTGCGAGCGTGTGGTCGTCGATCCTTGCCGGCGCCAGCGCCGGCGTGACCTACGGCGCGCATGGCGTGTGGAACTGGCAGACCAGCAAGAGCCAGGGCTCGGTGCTGGGCGAGGGCTTCGACATGCCGTTCCGCTGGCAGGAGTGCCTGCAGTTTGCGGGCGTGTGGGACTTTGCCGCCATCGAGCATGTGCTTGCCGGCCTGGGTGCCACGGCGTGCGATGACGCCCTCGCCGTTATCCCGGCACAGGAGCTGCTCGACGACGCGCGCGAGGCAATCCGCGTGGCACGCATCGGCGAGCGTGTCGTTACCTATCTGCCGCGCACCACGGCGCTTACGTTTAAGCTCGATAGTGCGCGCGGCTGGTCGGCGACGGCCCTCGACATGGAGGCCAAGCGCATTGCCAAGCTGCCCGTTCGCGATAACGGCGACGGCACCGTGCGCGTAGCTCAGCATCCCTTTGAGCACGATGTCCTGGTGATCCTGACTCCCGAGCACTAACACCAGAGCTCCAACACTTCCGATCCCTCCATCCCCTTCTCCATCGCAACTGAGCGTGCGATCGGAGAAGGGAATCCTTCAGTTGCGGTGAAATACGGTCTAAATTCAGCCATTTGGTTGCAAAACAGTCCGTATTCCACCGCAACTTGTGTTGAGGGTGGCTGAGGGCAATTGCGTAACACTTTGGCTATTGCGTGTGTAGTAAGACCCGTTCTCTACTAAAATGGTTCTCCGGACATCTAAGCGGGTGGGGGTTACCATGAGGGACCTGGGAGACACAACCGCATATTTGCGCCGGGGCATACGGGAGATTCTGTGCCTGGCGCTTTTCTTTTTCACGTTTTTGGCCGGCGAGTACTTCTTTGACGTACGCGTGGCCGAGTTTGTGCCAGCGAACGAGGTTGTTATCTACGAGAGCATCGTCGTCGGCGCGAGCGTGATTGGCTATTTTGTGCGTCCTCTCCTGTACTATCGTCGTCCCCAGGCAATCGATGCAACGAGCGATATGACGGGCGTGCTGCTGGTGTCGGCATTGCTGCTGCTGATTATGGCGGCGCAGTTTCAGGTCGTGATTGCGGGCGGTCTGGTGGCGTGCTGCGCTCTGGGCTACTGCGGATCGACCGCCCATGCCAATCTGGCGCGGCGTTTTGCGCAGACGCCTTGTCTGGCACGTGCCGTGGCGGTTTCTTATGCTGCGGGCATTTTGGTACAGGTGCTCAACCATATGGTGATGCCTGCGGGCATTCCTCAACAGTTTGTTCTGGTCGCCTGTGCGATTGCGCTGGTTGGGCTGCTTCACGGTACCCGCCGAGCTAAATTGCGTGATGAGTCTGCGCCCGAGTTCGAAGCCGAGATTGCCGAGCTATCGGTCGATGCGTCGGAGCATGGCGCCAAGTGGCGCGATAATCCCGAGGCAAAGGCGGCCTTCCAAGGTGCCGTAGTGCGCTTGACGGTGGCGACCGCCTGTCTTACCGGCGTATTCGCGGCTCTCAACGCCGGTCTTACGACCTCGCATGCCGCCGGCGCCATCGATTTGGGCGACTGGCCGCGCTTGCTGTTGGTTGTGAGCGCGCTTGCCGCCGGCGCCCTGTATGACCTGCGAGGACGCTCGTATATGAATATCATCATGACGTGCGCCGCCATGCTGTCCACGCTCTCGTTCTTCGTGCTTATCACCGATGGTAACGGTGGCAATGCGCTCGCCGCCACGATTATCTTTTACCTGGGTACGGGCTTTTTCGTGGTGTTCTTCACCGCGAAGTTCGCCGCGATTTCGATGTATGCGCGCTGGTCGTATTTGTGGCCGTGCATGGGCCGCGCCATCAACAACATTTGCTCAATGCTTGTGACGGCTCCGGCGGTGGCGATCATCTCGAGTCAAAACGTGCTGATGGCGGTGGGCGTCGTGCTCGTGCTGTTCGTTGGCATTGCGATTTCGCTGCTGGGGCAGTTTGGACAAGGCGTTGAGGACGAAGCGGATCACGGAGGCCTGGCGTTTGTCACCGACGATCTTGGCGTGGGCCGTGCGCTCGATCAGACCGACGCGGTGCCCCTGGAGGCGCCGGAGCTTTCGTTTGACGATCGGCTCGATGGCTTCGTTACCGCCTTTGGGCTTACGAAGCGCGAGCGCGATGTGCTGGAGGCGTTGGTCGTTTCGGACGACAGCGTGCAGGACGTGGCGGCGGCGCTCTTCCTCTCGCGTTCTACGCTCTACCGCCACATCGCCTCGATCAACAAAAAGACCGGTGCCGCCTCGCGCGTAGCCCTCATCAACTTCTTCTGGTCCTGGACGCCCCAAGACTAGTCAACCACCACAAAGGGGACAGGCACCTTTGTGGTGGTTTTTACCTGCGAAAATGTGAATATGAGACATTTGTCACCTGCCGTTTTGGCGCTCAAAGGCATATGAATGTGATGTTGAGCGAAGCAGAACGGAAGGAGTGCGTCTATGGCGTCTCGGGGTTGCGCGTCTAATAAAATTGCGGGCGCGCTTATCGCCGTGGTTGTTGTTGCCGCGGCAGTGACACTCATGCGAGCTTACGGCGCCGGCGCCCATGGCGCTCAGGGAAAGACTGCCGCACAAGCATCGCTCAATGATTGTGCCGCCGCTCCGGTGGCGGTCAAGCTTATCGAGGACGGAGAGGCACGGACGGTCTATGAGACCGACGATGCCGAGCTGGTCGCATCGACCTTTGCCGCGCTCGACGGCTGCATCGTGGGAGATGAGGTGGATGAGCGGATGAGCGACGCCGGTTGCACGCTCGTTTTTGTCTATGCGGACGGCTCGGAGCGATCGGTGGAGCTCGAGGGCAAGAATATCGTGCTCGACAAGACGGCATATCGCCTCGACGGTGCCGAGGAACTGTGGCGACAGCTTGCCGCCATCAAGAACAGCCAATGAAATGAGGGATGTACGGGATGAGTGACTTGAGATTCTGCCCGGCATGCGGGGCGCAACTGCCTCGGGTTGCCGGTGTGCCGGTGCGGTTTTGCCCGGGTTGCGGCGTCCGGCTCGAGGGCGTTGCATGCGGCCCGGATGCCACGGGGTCTGTGGATGATGCGGCTGACGATGATAGCGCGGGTGAAGGTTGCGAGCCGAGCGTGGCCGTGCCGGCAGATGCGCCAAAGCGGAGTGTCGAGGCCGCGTCACCGTCTGGCGGCACAGCCTCGGCGGGTGCTCCCCGCGTCGGCGACCTCGAGCTCCATACCGCATGCGATGTTTCTGGCGGTCAGGCACTCGCGCAGGTGGCATTGCCGCGGGATTGGCGTATCGAAGAGGCACATCTTGAGCGTAGCGGTAGCTTCGACTGCCCGATTTCGGTTGGCGTGACGGCGGCGGGTCCCGCGGGCGAGCGGATTGTGTACCGCTCCGAGCTCTGCTACGTGGATGCGGGCGCCGTTGCCAAGCGCATTCCCACGCAAACCGAGCGCAAGGCGTTTGTGCACGTGGAGACAGCGTGCGACGAGTTGGCCCAGGCCTGTGCGGCACAGCTGGGCGCGCAGGCGGAGGTTGTGGCCGAGCGGCCGTACCCATCGAGCGCGGCGGTCGATATCGAGCACGAGCGTGCCCGCGTAAAGCGCGAGGCGGCAAACGACTTTGCGATTCAGGGCTTTTCGATGGAACCGAGCGATGTGATCTATGAGTGCGGCATGCGCCGATATCAGCTTGCGGGCGCCCCAGTACCCACCGAGCTTGCGGTGGCTGCCAAAGTCGAGGGCTATGTGGCCTCGATTGGCGGAATCGCGGGCTCTATGGGTAAAGGCATCGCCGCCGGGGCCGAGGCGCTGCTGGGCGCGGGCCTTTCGAGCGGGCTCATCGGCGGCGTTCTGGGCAAGCGCCTGCGCGAGCGCCAGGCGGCTGCGGCGGCGGGGCAGGGTGTCGCGCAAGAGCGGGCCTCGGATCAGGGCGATTGCCCAGACGAGGCGCCGTTCAAGCTGGGAGCGGCCGACCTGTTGCAGTGGCGTATCAGGGACAGCTTCTGCTTGGTTGCGCCAGAGGGCCGTCTGGACGAGGCGGCCTCTACGGCGCTCGCCTCAATGGCATCGACCCTGCGGCTCAACCCGGAGCTTGCGCGCGAGGCATGCGCTCAAAAGCAGCAGATGGTGCTTGAGCAGCGCCAACGTACGCAGATGAACATTGCTCAGCAGCAACAGCAGTTTGCAGCCTGGCAGCAGATGCATGCTTCGCAGCAAGCGGCGTTCGACAGTTACCAACAGGCATGGTTCGACCGCAGCGATCGTCAGCACGCCGCGAACATGGCCGCCAGCGCAGCCAATTTCTCCAGCGCGGGTGTGGGAACGGGCGCAGCCTCGTATTCCGATGCCATTCGCGGAGTCAATCATTACACCAGGCCCGACGGCACCGATGTCGAGGTTTCGGTGATGGCGGACCAAGCTTGGGTGAACGGCTCGGGCGATGTGATCGGCACGCGCGATGGCTTTGAGCCCGGTTTTGGCTGGACGGAACTGCCTCGTCAATAGCGTGAGCGGGCTATGTCTGAATCGATGCCGGGCGTGTTTCTCGGCACCGTGATAAAGAACGGGAAAGGAACAACGATGAGGGAGACGGTTATTTCGCGCACGGCGTTTGTCGTGGCGGCGGGAACGGCGCTGCTGACGCTTGCGGGGTGCGGTGGACAGCAGGCGCAGGATACGACGAGTTTTAACGACGACCGCCCGGTAAAGGACAAGATGGACGCGGGCTCGTCATCGGGCGATTCCGGTGATGCGGGCGGCAGCTCGAATGCGGACGGCGGCTCGACGGATGCGTTTGATACGTGGTCGGACGACTGCTGGGATGCGCACCGCAACATCAGCATCGCGGCATTGCTCGAGCTTAAGGGCTGGCAGTTGCAGGAATTTGCGTCGCAACAGGGCTATACCTGGCAAGATGCGCTCGAGATGTACGAGAACGAGGCAGGCCGCGTACTCAGCGTCTGCAATATCAGCAAGGACGGCGCAACCGAATGGCTCGGTGAGGACGAAATCGGAAAACTCGACAAGGGCGGAACCGGGAGCACCGTGATGTTTACGCTGCAACTTGCGAGCTATTCGAGCTGCGAGGACGTTATCGCGGGCTTTTCGGTGCCGGTCGAGGATCGGGCACAGATCACCTCGGGCTCGTGGATCGCGTGCGTTTACGGTTCCAACATGGCGCGTCACGTTGCCATGGTGAGCCCGATGGAAAATGGCGACTATCGCCTGGACCTCATTACCGAGGAGGCTATCAAGACCGGTACGTTTACCCAGGGCGGCGGTGCCCCCACGATTGACGAATTTTGGCAGGAAAAGACCGGACGCGCGCTCGGCTAAGTGCGATGCGGCCAATATCATAGCGAGGGACGAACATGATGAACGAGATGACGATGAGCCGCGCGGCCTTTGTGGCGGGCGCGGGCGCGGCGGCTTGCGCGCTGGCTGGCTGCTCGGGCACTACGGGCGGCGTCAAGGCGGCGAGCACGGCGGACGCCGCCTGCGTGGACGACAATGCCAACGTGACGGTCTATGCCGCAATCAACCTGGGTGGTGCCGATCTGGTGCGCCTGCTCAAACATCAAAATTATGAGTGGCAAGGCGAGAACGTGGGCTACGGCGCCGTCGATGACGCGGGATTTTTCGCCTTTACCTTTTCCAAGGTTTCGGACGATGTGGACGAACTTGCAAATAGCGCGATACCGCTTTCGGAGTCCGAGTACGAGGAGCTTGAACCGGGCGGCGGAGACGATAGCGTGGCGATTCTACTCTCGGTAGGCGGCTATACGAAGGGCGAACGGGCACTCATCGGTGCGATTGGCGACGCAGCGATGGTACAGGAGAAATGCACGATTGACGATGCCTTGTATTGGCTGGTCAAAGCGCTTGACGGCCACCGTTACGTGATTATGGCCGACGACACCGAAGACGATGGCGACAGCGCTCATGACATCTATATCTACAACGAGGCTTTTATTCGCACCGGCTACCTGAGCGGCGGCGACCAGATCGATATCGATGAGCTCTGGAGCCGCCTGGCCAACGCCTCATAGCGCATCAAAACCACCACAAAGGTGACAGGCACCTTTGTGGTGGTTTTTGCCGGCTGCAGACTCGGTAAAGCGCGCCCGCATCGACGCTCTGCCTGCGCTAAACTGTGAAGCACGAACGCCTAATCGAGAGGAGCCCGCATGGAGGCTTACAAGCAAGAGTTCATCAAGTTTATGGTCGAGTCCGACGTGCTTAAGTTCGGCAGCTTTACGCTCAAGAGCGGCCGTCAGTCCCCGTTCTTTATGAACGCCGGTGCCTACGTGACGGGCTATCAGCTCAAGAAGCTGGGCGAGTATTATGCCCAGGCCATCCACGATAACTTTGGTGACGACTTTGACGTGCTGTTCGGGCCGGCCTACAAGGGTATTCCCCTGGCCGTCGTGACCGCGATTGCCTACCACGAGCTGTACGGCAAGGAGGTCAAGTACTGCTGCGACCGCAAGGAGGCCAAGGACCACGGTGCCGACAAGGGCAACCTGCTGGGCTACGAGCCCCAGGACGGCGACCGCGTGATCATGGTCGAGGACGTCACTACCAGCGGTAAGTCTATCGACGAGACCTATCCCAAGGTCAAGGCTGCTGCCGATGTCGAGATCAAGGGTCTGATCGTATCCCTCAACCGCATGGAGGTCGGCAAGGGTGGCGTGACCACCGCGCAGAAGGAGATCGAGGCCAAGTACGGCTTCCCCGTCGCGAGCATCGTTTCCATGGCCGAGGTCGTCGAGACCCTCTACAACCACGAGATCGACGGCAAGGTCGTCATCGACGACGAGCTCAAGACCGCCATCGACGCTTACTACGAGCAGTACGGAGCCCGTTAAGTTACGCGGTTTTACAAACCGCGTAACGGCTTGACGCTGCAAGCCCGCCAGAGCGGCAATCTGCCTTTCAACTTCGGCGGCATGACCAGAAGGTCAATGCCGCCTTGTTTCAAGGCACCTTGCTCGCTCTGGCGGGCTTTCGCTGTCGGTACCAAGACATCGGCGTTGCCAGAGTGGTCATTGGGGACGTTCTTGTTTGACTAGTCGTTTAAGAACGTCCAACGACTACTCGGAAATGAGCGTGGATAATCTCCCGTTTTTGGCCCCCATGCGGGCTCAAAGTGGGAGATTATCCACTCTCGTTAGATAAGTGTCCGAAAATCCTCGCTCGTTGCTACTTGAGTCCGGGTAGGCGGGTGTAGGGGAATGAGCGCTCTAGGAACTCGGCGCAGCGGGCGTAGTCTTTGGCGAAGTAGCTGCTGTAGAGCGAATCGAGCACGTATTGCACGGCGATGTGGCTGGCGAACTGTGTGATGCGGTGCGTCATGCTCTCGTGATCGCTCACCGTGAGGTAGGCGGAAAATCCGGGGTGCAGGCGCGCGCAATAGGGCGTGCCGATGACAATGACGGGAACATGTCGGCTGTTGAGGATCGGCAAGATCTCCTTGAGGTTGGGTGCGAGACCGCTGTAGGAGATGACGATGGCCGCATGGCCGGAATCTGAGGCGAGCGCTGTGCGCACCTGGGCCTCGCCGCTGCCGTAGCATGTGGCACTCTTGCCGGCCGAAAGCAAGCGGTCGCGGAACATCCCCGCTGGATAGAGGTTGTGCGAGCCCGTGTAGATATCGACCTGCCGCGCCTTCGCGATCAGTTTGGCGGCGTGGTCGAGCTGCGCGGGGTCGAGCATCTCCTGTGTCTCGGCCAGCGTGGTCTGGTAGAGCCCTTCCATGCGTTCCATAACCTGTGCGGGCGTGGACGTGGCATCGAAGGGAAAGTTGATGTCCACGTCGCGGCGGTTTCCCGCCTCGGTCGCCAGGCGGATGAGCTCGACCTTGAGGTCCTTAAAGCCCTCGAGGCCGAGCTTTTTGCAAAAACGGTGTACGCTCGCGACCGAAACGTTGGTGCGTGCGGCGAATTCCTTAATGGACAGTCCACGGATGTCCTCGCCCATGGCAAGGGCCGAGATGCCGAGCTGCTGTTCGGTGGGGGTAAGGCCCTGCGCCTCGGTAATCTTGCGTTTGATATCCATGCGAACTCCCGCACTCACTAAACCGACCAAAAAGGGACAGGGTTATTTTGGCAGGTTTTGCCCACAAAGGGTAACGGGGCCGAGGACGCCGCTGGGCGCGACGGGCTCGGTGAGGGCGAAAATGTCGGGAACCGCGTGGTCGAGTGTGTTGATGACATCGATCGTGAGCTCGTGCGTACCGGCGGCAAGCGGGCCGGTGGCGAATCGATAGGGCGGGCAGATTCGTGTGCCGAGCGAGTGCCCGTCGAGCGTGAGCGTCGCGACTTCGTAGACATCACCCAGGTCAATGGCGGTGTCGGCGAGGTCATCGGCCAGCTCGAACGACGTGCGGTAGCGGTATGTGCCGCAGGTGCCGGCGAACTGCTCGGCCGTGAGGTCGCACAGCTGCTCGAGCTTTTGCGGCTCGCCAAAGGCTCCATCGCCGCCGGCGGGGGAGAGGGCGACGGTCCAGGGACCGTCGATATCGAGGACGGGCGCACTATCCGCGCCCGCGCTCGTGTCCGCGAAGCTATCGGACTCGACTTCGCCGTTTGCCTCCAAAACGACAACGCAGCTCTCGAAGGGCTCCAGCTCCAGCACGCCGTCAAACGCAACGGGTTCGGTACCGTTCAGCAGGTCGAGGCGCGTGCCGCGCAGGCGCTCGCCTCGAGCAAGTGCAACCGTGCAGCGAATGCTCTCACGCGGATGCTCGTTGACTAGCATCACATAGGTCTCGCCCGCGCGCTCATAGCGTAGTGCGCGCAGCCAGGGCTGGGGCGTGTCGGTGACAACCGTCTGCAGCCCAACGCTCGCCAGCACGCCCGCCATATCAGCAAACGGAGTCGCTGCAAGTTCACCCAGTTCAGCCACGCCATCGACGTCGTAAAGCGTGCTCGGCACCTCGTCGACGGCGAGGACCATAACGCCCGCCGCCAGCATGCGCCTTACGGCCTGCGCCGTCGCCGAGCCAATAAATGAAGCTCCTGGCATAACAAACGCCTGGTAACGACAATCGTTTACGGTAAGCATTCCATCGGCAATCGAAACCTCGTAACGGTCCTCATCCTCAAAAGCCTCGGCGGGCACAAAATCAAAGTCGATCTGCACACGCGTGAGCTCGGCAGCCACGCGCTCGATAGGCATGGCGCTGCCGGCCCACTCGGCATCGGCATGGTACAGGATGGCGACGGGATGCGCGGCATGACCTCCCGAAAGCAGCGTCGCCGTGCGATTCATATAGCGCATGAGCTGGCCAAAGTGCGGCCATTGCGGGTTGTTGCCGTGCGCGTAAAAATGCGGTGGGCAGTCCCAATCGGGGAAGGGCGCCATGCTAAACGCGTGTGGCGTAAACCAGTTAATACCGCGGACGAGCATATGGTCGGCAATCCATTTCATCTCGCGCAGGCCCTCGTGCCAGCCAAAGGCGCCAAAGACCTCGGCCATGCAACGCCCCTGCTTTTTGGGGTCGAGGCGCGCGGCCGAAGAGCCCAGCTTGGCAAGCGCGTACGTAAAGAACTCCATGTTCCACGCGCCGTGGAAATAGCTGTAGTGCTCACGGTCGACGCCGGGGACGAGCTGATTGATGACAACATCGATGCCCGCCATGTCCTGCCCCGCGACCGCGCGGAAGTAGTGTCCCGCGCCCTGGCCCAGACGTGTGTGGCAACTCTTGTCCTCGATCACGTGGCCAATGTGCATAACGCCGTGCGCGCGGCACCAATCGCCGATCTGCTCGTCAAAGCAGCTGCGGTAGAGCTGCGTGGCAAGGCCCATATAGGCGTGGCGAACTTGGGCGCCGTTTGCCTCACGTGCCCAAAGGCCGTGCAGTTTGGTGGGCCAGCCCTCGCCAAGCGCATCGTGCAGGCGGCGGGCAAGCTCGTCCGACCACGGCAGCGCTAGGTCGCCTCGCCCGATAAAGCTGCTGGTAGAAGCATCGTCAAGCGTGGTGCCCTTCTCGTTCATAAAGCCGGGCTCATCGGTAAAGAAGCCCAGGATGGTCTTGCCGAACTCGTCGCCCAGATGCTCAAATGTGGGCTCGTAGACGGCATCGATCAGCACGCGGCACGAGGCGGCGTCGACCATGTTGATGTACTCATCGCGAAAGCCGGTCTTTTGGCTGGTGACGTAGAGCTCAATCGTGGTAATGCCGGCGGGAGCGTCAAAACGCAGGCGGGTAGGGGTGCCGTCGTCGGCATGCTCAACAGCAAGCGCAAGATCGAGTGGCATACCGGCGGCGTCAAAAGCCGCTGCGCCCACAAAGCGCTCCGTGGGATCCATGAGATTGCCGAGCTTGATAGTCGTGGACGGCTGAGGACCGACAACCGTTATCGTGCGATGCTTGAGCACGGTCTTCTTGAGCGCGGGGTCGACGCCCTCGCCTTCGAGCGCGCCATTGGCATAGCCCGTGGGGAAGTGCGCGTCGTCGAGCAGCCAGATCTTCAATCCCAGACGCTTGCACTCGTCGATAATAAACCACAGGTCGGACCACCAGTCGTCGTGACAGAAATCGGGATGCGTGCGCGACTCGAGGCAGACTTCGCGGATATCCGCGCCGGCAATCTGCTCCAAATACTCGGTAATCGTCTCGCGCGCCTCGCCCTTGAGCCACAAGAACGGAAGCACATGGTTGTCGTAGGTGCCGCCAAGCACCTGCTCAAAATACGCCGCCATACCCACTCCTCCAAAACCAACCTTTCAAATCCATTGAAGTCAGAGTACGTCGAGCGCGTCGTCCTGCTAATATCAAAACCACGGCAGAATATGACCGAATCAACGATGGTGGTGCTATGGATATCGCATGTTTGGACAGCCTTCTGCTCAAGCTGACCGACAGTGAGCGCGCCTATCGCGCGGGCGCCCGCTATGACTGGAACGATGTACTCGGTCAAGGTAATCGAGGAGATGTCGATGGTCGACATATCCGTAAAATCGGCAACCCAACGCTTGCCCTACGACAAGAAGGCATGCCCGAGGGCCTATCGATTGTGCGCAACTCGCGCTTCAATCCTGTGCCGGAACACGTGCATGATTATGTCGAAATCAGCTATGTCTATCGAGGACGAGCGCCGCAAATCGTTAACGGTGCGGCGCTCACGCTTGCTCAAAACGAGGTGCTCCTGCTCGATGCCGCCTGCCCGCATGCCGTAGGCGAGCTCGGCGAGCACGACATTATGTTGAGCGTCATCATTTCGCGGCCAATGCTCAGCCGCAGCCTGGAGCAAAGCCTTTCGCCCGCAAGCGCGGTCTCGCGGTTCCTGCTCAACGCCCTCAACGATGAAACCGACCATCGCGGCCACGTGCATTTCCATACGGGCAGCAGCCGCCGTGTGCGCCGCTATATGCAGGAGATGCTGTGCGAGCGCCTGGACCCCACGCCGGCGAGCCCCCAGATTGTCTCGAGGCTGTTCGAGCTGCTGCTGGTTGAGCTCATGCAAAGCTACGAAGTCGGCCTGCTGCAAACGGATGCACCCGCGCTGCCATCGGCGCAAGTTGCGGCGGCGATGGGCTACATTGAGCGCCATGCCCGCGACTGCACGCTCGACGACGTGGCCCGCCATCTACACCTGAGTCCCAACTACGCAAGCGCGCTGCTCAAACGGCAGACAGGTCGCACGTTTATGCAGCTGGTGCAGGAGAGCCGCCTGGCGCGCGCGGCGGCACTGCTCGACGCCGGTGCCACCGCAGAAGCCGCGGCGCGCGAGGCGGGCTATGCCAACATGAGCTTCTTCTACAAAAAGTTTGCCGAGCGCTATGGTTGCACGCCGGCTGCCTATCGTCAGCGTTTGCCCAGATAAAACCGACCAAAATAAACCTGTCCCTTTTTGGCAGGTATCAGGAAGTGTCAGGGGCGGGGCGACGGCAGGCGGCGGGCGCGAAAAGAAGTGTCGGGTTTGGCGCGCCCGCCCCCGCATGTCTCCCGCGTGGGCGATACTCGGCTTATCGACCCACGATGCAAAGGAGATGCTCATGGCAAACATCAAGTTCCCCGAGGGTTTCTATTGGGGTGGCGCCACCGCCGCCAACCAGTTTGAGGGCGCTTGGAACGTGGACGGCCGCGGTGCTTCCGTCGACGACCACTTCCTGGGCGGCAGCTATAAGGAGCCGCGCCAGATCACGATCGATATCGACCCCAACCGCTTCTATCCCAACCATGATGGCATCGATTTCTACCATCACTACGAGGAGGATATCGCGCTGTTCGCCGAGATGGGCTTCAACATGTTCCGCATGTCCATCTCCTGGAGCCGTATCTTCCCCAACGGCGACGACGCCGAGCCCAACGAGGCCGGCCTCGCCTTCTACGACCGCGTTTTCGACTGCCTGCGCGCTCACAACATCGAGCCGCTCGTGACCCTCTCACACTACGAGATGCCCTATCACCTGGTCGAGAAGTACAACGGCTGGGCAAGCCGCGAGCTCATCGGCTTCTTTGAGAAGTACTGCCAGACCGTCTTTGACCGCTACCAGGACAAGGTCAAGTTCTGGCTCACCTTCAACGAGATCAACTGCGGCACCATGGACATGGGTAACCTCTTTGGGACCAGCATGATCCAGGGCTTTGAGGGCCCGGCTTCGGCGGTCCACACCACGCCGCAGGCCCGTATGCAGGCCCTGCATCACCAGTTTGTCGCCAGCGGCCGCGTCGTGCGCTATGCCCACGAGCACTATCCGCAGTTTAAGATGGGCAACATGGACTGCTTCATCCTCTCCTATGCCGCCACGTGCGATCCGGCCGACGTGTTCGCCACGCAGCAGGAGATGAATACCATGAACTGGTACTGCTCCGACGTACAGGTGCGCGGCAAGTACCCGTTCTATGCCAAGCGCTTCTGGGCCGAAAACGATGTCGAGCTCGTGATGGAGGACGGCGACCTGCAGGATATCGCCGACGGCAAGGTCGATTTCTACACCTTTAGCTACTACATGTCCGGCACTGTGGGCACCCACAAGGATCACGAGATGACTGAGGGCAACATGACCTTTGGCGGCAAGAACCCCTATCTGGAGTCCACCGATTGGGGCTGGCAGATCGACCCGCTGGGTCTGCGCATCGCCCTCAACGAGATCTACGCCCGCTACGAGATTCCGCTGATGGTGGTCGAGAACGGTATGGGCGCCTACGATGAGGTCGAGGAGGACGGCTCCATCCACGATCCGTACCGCATCGCCTATCTGCAGAGCCACATCAAGGCCATGGGCGAGGCCGTCGCCGATGGCGTCGACCTGATCGCCTACACCTGGTGGGGCCCCATCGACCTGGTGTCCGCCGGCACCGGCGAGATGCGCAAGCGCTACGGCTTCATCCACGTCGATAAGTACGACGACGGCACCGGCACCTACGAGCGCCGCCGCAAGGACAGCTTCTTCGCATACCAGAAGATCATCAAGTCCAACGGCGTGGAAGGCCTGGAATAGGGGATTTAGGTTCCGGCGTTCTACCGAACGCCGGACCGGCCGCCGACTACGCGGCCACCGGCGTTGACGACGATGGCATCTGGAACGCCTTTGTGCACTTGGGGCTCATCGAGGGCTAATCAACAAAACGGCTATCGATGGGACAAAGACATCGGCGGGGTTTTCGATTCGACTCCCCACCTTAGTTTTTGGTCCATTTGGCACTATAATTACCGTAGGCATGCGCACTACGTTGCGCTTAATCAAGAGGAGAAAACGTATGGGTCTGTTTGACATGTTCAAGAAGAAGGCTGAGCCCGCGGCTGCCGCTGCTCCGGCCTCCATCTCTGCTTCTGCCGGCGCCGACGTGCTGTGCTCGCCCGTCAAGGGCAAGGTCATCAAGATGGCCGATGTGCCTGATCCCGTCTTTGGTGGCGAGGTCCTGGGCAAGGGCTGCGCCGTGTGGCCCGAGGACGATCTGGTCTATGCCCCCTGCGACGGCAAGGTTACCGTCACCATGGGTCACGCTGTGGGCCTGCAGTCCGATAGCGGCATCGAGGTCCTGGTGCACGTTGGCGTCGATACCGTCAACATGAACGGCGACGGCTTCGAGGGCTTCGTCAAGGCTGACGATGTCGTGAAGGCCGGCCAGCCCATGCTCAAGATCGACCGCGCCAAGATCGCCGCTGCCGGCTACAAGGACTGCGTCGTCGTGGCCGTGTCCAACACCGCCGAGTTCGCCGATGTCGAGCTCGCCGTCGAGGCCGACTCCGCTGTCGCCGCCGGCGATGCTATCGTCAAGGTTGTCCGCAAGTAAATCGCGGCATTCACAGGATGTTTTGGGGTGGTCGGATTGTCCGGCCACCCTTTTTTATTGCACGGTACCGATGCGCTTTATTGCACGCTGAGCGGACTCGCAGACCGTTCGGACGCTAAAACGAACCGACCGCGCTTTCGTGCTGTCGGGGGTGTTCATAAGTGGATAGTATGAGCTTACTTATTACAACGTGCGCCGTGTTGGGAGGCACGGTGCCGCTTATTGGGAGGACAACATGAAAAAGAAGCTGCTGCTTGCGCCCCTCATGGCCGTCTTGGTTGCATGCGTGGTCGTGCTTTCCGGTTGCGGAGGCCCCTCGATCGAAGAACTCATCACCGAGGACCTTACGACTCAGTTCGATGAGGTCAAAAACGGTGGCGACGATTTCCTCTCTGGTCTGGAAGAGGCTTCGGGCGACGAATTCGAGCAGCTGGGCATCGATCCCAAGGAGTATGCCAAGACCTATCTCGAGGGTTTTGATTACGAGATCGGCGACGTGACGGTCGACGAGGACAAGGGCGTTGCAACCGCCGAGGTCTCCATCACCTGCAAGTCTATGAACAAGATCGTCGAGGACTTCTCCACCCAGTATCAGGAGAAGGTCGCTGCGCTTGATACGATGCCTTCCGATGATGAGCTGTACAAGATGGCCGGCCAGGTGATGGTCGATGTGACCAAGGCCACCGAGCCCAGGAAGACCACGGTTATCTTCAAGTACACCTGCAACGACGACGGCGAGTGGTCTGCTGACGACTCCGTCAACTCCGAGATGATGGATGCGATGCTGAGCTAGGGAGGGGGTTACGCGGTTTTGCCAAACCGCGTAACTGCTCGACGCTGCAAACGCCCCTAAGCGGCAATCTGACGTTCAATTTCAAGGGCGCGACCAGAAGGTCAGCGCCCTTTCATTTCACGTCACCTTGCTCGCTTAGGGGCGTTTTCGCTGTCCGTCCTCTGCCCGCGACGTAGTCATTGGGGACGTTCTTAAACGACTTGTCGTTGGGGACACTCTTTGAACAACGGCGTTGCCATCGCTGCCGAAGGTGGCAGTTGGACGTTCCTTTTCTGCCGGCAGTTGGGGACACTCCTTGCACCAGCGTTGCATCGCGAACGCTCGGGAAAATGCGACCCGGTTTTTGGCTGAATAGTGGGTCGCGGTTTCCGGATGGGGTGGGTTGCGGAAACCGCGACCCGGAATATTGCTTTGAAACGGGATGCCGTTTCCCCAACGGGGCTCAACTGGAAAGTGCGTCCCAGTTTGAGGCGTCAAAACGGGACGCAGTTTCCGCACGGCACAATCGCCGCGACTGCGTAGCGCGTCGGCTTCGTTACTCGCCCAAGATCAGCGTCGCGAGCTCTTCCTGGGTGTCCACCACGTAGTCGGCGCCGGCTGCTTCGAGCTCTGCACGGCCGCGGAAGCCCCAGCTGACGCCGGCGCTCTTAAGGCCGGCGTTGTGGCCGGTCAGAACATCGACATTGGAATCGCCCACATAGAGCGTGGTTGCCGGATCGGCACCCAGCTCCTCCATCACATGCAGCGTGACGGGTGCTTCGGGCTTAGGCGGAAACGCATCGACACGGCCCTGCACCAGCGCAAAGCGCTCGGAACCAAAGTATTTCTCGATAAGCGGGGCTGCCGAAATATGGTCCTTGTTGGTGAGCACGGCAAGCTGAACGCCCGCTGCGCGTAGGCGGTCGAGCATCTCAATCGTGCCGGCGTAGGGTGAGGTATGGTCCTCCTTGTGCTCGCCGTAATAGGCCCTAAACTCGGCAAGCGTCTGCTCAAACATACGGCCGTCGCCCGCGTACTCGGCGGGCATAAAGCGCTCAACCAGCTTAAGCATGCCGTTTCCCACCTTGTAGCGGTACTCGTCCACGGCAAACGTGGGCCAGCCGTGTATCTCGCAGATGTGGTTGCCGGCGGCCGCCAGGTCCTCGAGCGTGTTGAGGATGGTGCCGTCAAGGTCAAAGATCACGGTGGAAAAAGCTGCCATAGGTACGCTCCCATCAAGATGACTCATCAAAACGGCACCCATGATAGCGCGTGCCGTTCCAGTCGGGCATGAGCGGGCCAAATGTCCCTCGTGGGACTGAGGGGGCCAAAAGCCCCCGTTTAAACGCTTAAATGGCCTCTAACAGGTACATTTGGCCCCCTCAATCCCACGGGGGACACTCGGCCCGCTCAATCTTGCGCACGGGGCTTATCGGCCTGTTCAACCCTGCGGGGAATGCCGCCTGCCAGATGCAAACGACCGGTCACGGGTTGTTACGAGTGCCGTGTCCATACTTCCTTAACACATAAGATAAGCTGATAACTGCATATTCAATCCGATTTACCCAGCTAAAGTGTTCTCATTACGCATATTGTTGGTGGGTAGTTCGGGCTCCGTGTGGAGGGGAGAACGTATGAGGTTACCGGCTTTTGCTAAGAAGGCGTTTAGGGGGGGCATAGTCGCGGCGCTTGTGCTTGCCATGCCCGCGCCCGCGCTCGCCTGCACGCAGGTTTACATCGGTAAGAACCAGACAACGACGGGCGATACCTATGTCGGCCGCGCCGAGGACTATTCACCTCGCTACTGCAAGACCTTTGGCGTGCAGCAGCCGATCGACAACCCTGTCTTCCGTTCTTTCGAGAACGATTCTGTGCCGGGGACCGGCTTTGAGTACACCTATCAGGGTCGCTCGTATCGTTACACCTATGTTCGTGACAATCCCGATGAGTGGGATGCCCAGGACGACGAGGCAGCGTCCCGCGTGTATTCCGAGGCCGGCACCAACGAGCGCGGCGTCTCCGTTTCCGCGACGCTCACAACGGATTACAACGACGGAATCGATGCTATCGACCCTTGTGTCGACACGGGCATCGGCGAGTATAACCTGGCCGACTACCTGTTGAGCGTTTCGTCCACGGCGCGCGACGGCGTGGAGAAGCTCGGCGCCATCATCGATCAGTATGGCTCTCAGGACTGCAACCAGATCGTCATTGCCGACAATACCGAGACCTGGATTTTCGCTCAGCTTTCGGGCCATCAGTGGATTGCCGTCAAGATGGGCGACGACGTGGCGTCCGTTAATCCCAACATCGGCGGCCTGCAGTATAAGGTCGATCTTGACGATGCGAGTCAGTGCCTGCACTCGGCCGATGTCGTGACGCTGCCCGAGTCCAACGGCGTTCTCGTAACCTATGACGACGGCACGCCGAACATCTTCAAGACGTATGGCAAGGAGAATTCGGGTTCGTCGCAGAATACGCGCCTGGCCCAGGGACGTGCTTACTTCGGTGCTGCCCTTGCGCCTCAAACGGACTATACCGTTGATGAACAGGGTCGCGTCACCTCGCTCATCGACCCGCAGCTGACGTTTACACCGGGCATCAAATCCGATACGTTCACGGCGTTGCGTTCCCTCGCTGCCCGCGGTGAGCAGGATGACAGCCTCAACGCCAATCTCAACAGTGCCCTGTATGCCATCGGCAACAACAGGACGACCGAGGGCAATATCTTCCAGGTTCGGTCCGGCCTTTCCAGTGATATCGCCACGATTCAGTGGGAAGCGCTTTCGCGTTGCGAGTTCAGCGTGTTCCTGCCCAGCTACTCTGCGCTGTTGACGGAAGTTCCGGCTGACTACTTCCCGGCGTGGAACACGGTGGACGGCACTTATACAGGACGCACGGACGACGTTGCGCAGGCTTTGGTCGAAAAGGACGGCAAGAACCTCGACTACGTCTTCATGGACATCAACACGCTCGCCTACAACAACCGTGCCTCGATGGGTGAGAACGTGCGCGCCTACCTCGATGTCCTTCAGAAGCAGGTTATCGCCCAGCAGGACGTTGTTGACGGGTTGATGCAGGCAACCCCTGCCGATCAGCGCACGGACCTTGCCAACAAGGCGTTTGCCGCAGTGAGCGAACAGGTCTACAACAAGGCGGCCAAGCTTCTCGATGAGATGCGCGCCTATGTGAATGCGGGAGATACCTCGAGTGCGTTTATGCCGAGCGACTATGACGCCGAGAATGGAACCTCCCGGACCCCGATTATGTACGCGTCCGCTTTTGTTGCTCCCAGCATCACGGCTCAGCCGCAGTCGGTAACGTGTGCTCAGGGCGCTGAGGCCAAGCTGAGCGTTGCCGCGACGGTTGATGACAGCGTGGATGGCTCGGATGCCCAGCTTGCCTACCAGTGGTTCGTCAAGGGCGAGGACGGTAACTTCTCTGCCATCGACGGGGCGACGGCGGCTGAGTACGTCGCCGCGACGACCGAGGTCGGTTCAAAGGTGTATCGCGTTGAGGTGACGAGTGCTGCCGGGCTGGTTTCCACGTCCGATGAAGCGACGGTGACCGTGACGCAGGCTGCGCAGGAGGAGCCTGGGCAGAAGCCCGGTCAGAAGACGGATGTGAAGACGGACGTCAAGACCGATACCGCCAAGAAGGCGACCAAGGGAGGGCTTGCCAAGACCGGTGATTCGTCTGTGGTGACCGTGGCGCTTCTGACGGTGGCTGGAGTTCTGGCCGTTATGGGGGCCGTGCTTATCCGCAAGCGTGCGAATTAACCGGAGCGGGTCATAGACGACAGCCCTAACTAAAAACGGTCCCGTATGAGTAATCGTGCGGGACCGTTTGCTTGAGCTAAAGCAAAATGAGCGGGCCAAAAAGCCCCCGTGGGGCTGAGGGGGCCAAAAAGACCTCGTCGATGATGCGCTTCATCATCTGTCCGCTGGAGCCGTGGCCCAAAAGCACGGTCTTGTCGGTCAGCTGCTTGGATGACATATCGACTCCTCGGATATATGCAAGGGACAGATTCTTAAGACATGGCCCCAAACATCACGCATAATCCAAGCTCTCGGACGGCGCACGGAAGCGTATCCATGCCGCGTTGGCTGCGGCTGCGCTCGGCTGGCATCGATGGCCGTCGGCAAATTATGCAGCATGTTATGGGCCATGCCTTAAGATTTGAGACAAACGCACCTGCCGGCATAGGGGGCGGTGTGGTCCTCCTTGTGCTCGCCGTAGTAAGCCCTAAACTCGGCAAGCGTCTGCTCAAAGGCGCGCCCGTCGCCCGCATACTCGGCGGGCATAAAGCGCTCGACCAGCTTAAGCATGCCGTTTCCCACCTTGTAGCGGTACTCGTCCACGGCAAACGTGGGCCAGCCGTGCATCTCACAGGTATGGTTGCCGGCGGCCGCCAGGTCCTCGAGCGTATTGAGGATGGTGCCGTCCAGATCAAAGATCACATGGGAAAAGGCTGCTGCCATGGGTGCTCCTGCCGTTTGAGTTGTAAAGCGCACCCCATGATACTGGGCTTGCGTGTCGGACGCGTTTGGAATCTGAATATCTGTAGCAGCCTCGAGTTGCACTGCGCCAGCCGCAAGTCTTTGCCGCTAGCAGATCCTGGGCAGCTGCTCGCCCACGAGCATGTCGAGGATGCGGGTGGAGCCCCAGCCGGTGCGCACGCGCACGGCGGGTCGAGCGCCTTCGGCGACCGGCAGCACGCGACCGATGATGGCGGCGTTCTCGCCGTAGCGGGCGGCACGCATGGCTGCTAGCGCCGCGTCGGCCTGTTCGGCTGGTGCCACGGCGACCATCTTGCCTTCGTTTGCCACCTGCAGCACGTCGTAGCCGAGCATCTCGCAGGCGGCCTGCACGTCGGTGCGCACGGGCACGGCGTCCTCATCGATTTCCATGGCAACGTTGCTGGCCTGCGCAAACTCGTTGAGCGTGGACGCCAGGCCGCCGCGCGTGGGGTCGCGGAAGCAGCGTGTGTCGGGGGCGGCGGCCAGCACGTCGGCAATCAGGTGGTTGAGGGGCGCGGCGTCGCTCTCGATGCTGCTCGAGAACGCCAGGCCCTCGCGCTGGCTCATGATGGCGATGCCGTGGTCGCCCAATGTGCCCGAGACCAGAATGACATCGCCGGGCTGGCAGTTGGCGCCGCTGAGCGTCACGCCCGCGGGAACCTCGCCCACGCCGGCGGTGTTGATGTAGACGCCGTCGGCCCCGCCGCGCTCGACCACCTTGGTATCGCCGGTGATGATTTTGACGCCTGCTTCGCGTGCCGTCTCGGCCATGGTCTGCACAATCTGGCGCAGCTTATCCATGGGATAGCCCTCTTCGAGGATAAAGCCGCACGACAGATAGCGCACGTTGGCGCCCGAGGTCGCGACATCGTTGACGGTTCCGCACACGGCGAGCCTGCCGATATTGCCACCGGGGAAGAACTGCGGCGTCACCACAAAGCTGTCGGTCGACATGGCGATGCGCCCGCTGCCGGGCAGGGCGGCGACGCCGGCATCGTTGCCTTCGAGCAGCTCGGGCGACCCAAAGGCATCCAGAAAGACCTCGTCGATGATGCGTTTCATCATCTGCCCGCCGGAGCCATGGCCCAGCAGGACAGTGCTATCGGTGGCAGTATGGGACATATCGAAAACTCCAATCGGGGATGTTCGGGCTAGCCTTGGTAACGGTAGTACGCCGCGCAGCTGCCCTCCGAGCTCACCATGCACGGGCCAACAGGATGCTCGGGCGTGCAGGCGTGGCCGAACAACGGGCAGTCGCTCGGTGTGATGGCCCCACGCAGTACGTCGCCGCAACGGCATCCGCGCGGCTCGACTGTCGGTTCGATCGGCACGTCATAGCGGGCGCCGGCATCAAAGCGCGAGAACTCGGGGCGGATGGAGAGGCCCGAGGCGGCAATCGGTCCCAGCCCGCGCCACGTGGTATCGCACGGCTCAAACACCTGCTCGACCAGCTGGCGCGCCACGGGATTGCCGTCCGCATTGACGCTGCGGCGGTACGCGTTGTCGATTGCGGGTCGTCCCTCAACAACCATCTGCACCAGCATGCAGATGCCCTGCAGAATATCGACCGGCTCAAATCCGGTAACCACGCCCGGGGTCTTAAACTCGTCGACCAAAAAGCCAAAGGGCGCCAGGCCTGTGATGGTGGCGACATGGCCCGGCAGGATAAAGCCGTCGATGGTCGTCTCGGGGTCGTTGGCAATCGCACGCAGCGCCGGTGGCGTGGTCTTGTGGGCGCAATAGACCGAGAAGTTCTGGAGCCCGCGCGCGTCGGCCTCCAAAATGGCGGCGGCGATGGTGGGCGTCGTGGTCTCAAAGCCCACACCCATAAAGATGACCGGGCGGTCGGGGTTGTGTTCGGCAATATCGAGCGCGTCGAGCGGCGAGTAGACGATGCGGATGTCACGCCCCGCCGCCTTTTGCGCGGCGAGCGAGGTAGACGACCCGGGCACGCGCATCATGTCGCCAAAGGTGGTGATGATGGCGCCGTCCATCTTGGCGAGTGCGATTGCGTGGTCGATGTCGCGGTTCGCGGTAACGCAGACGGGGCAGCCCGGACCGCTCAGCAGCTTGAGCCCCGTCGGCATAATGGAGCGAAAGCCATAGCGACCAATGCTCACGGTATGCGTACCGCAGACTTCCATCAGGTTGATGGTGCGGTCGCCGACAAGCTCATGAATGCGGTCGATGAGCTCGCGAGCGAGCTTGGGATCTCGGAATGCCGAAAAATCGATACCGGGGCGAGCCGGCTGCGCCGCCGTCACTAGTATGCCTCGGCCGGGTTGGTGGCGAGTTGATCCTCTTCGACCAGCTCGGTCATGGTGTTGACGAGATCGAGCGTCTCTTGAGCTTCCTGCTCGTCGACAATCTGGATACCAAAGCCGGCATGTACGAGAACATAGTCGCCTACCTGCGCCGTCGGCACGAGTCGCAGTGACACCGGGCGCTCGATGCCCATCATGTCGACGGTCGCCTTAAGGTCGTCGTCGCGTTTGACCACTTTACCGGGAACGGCAAGGCACATAATGTTCCCCTTTTATACGCTTAGCGCTGGATAGGCGCTTAATTATCTATCAGTTGATGGTAGCGCTCGCGGGGGTTGCGGGCAAACGCGTTACACCTGTGAGACGGCGGCGCATGGGCTAGCCAAACAGCCTACTGCGGTATGACCTGCGCGAGCCGAGCGCGGGCGACCGCCGCCTGGCCGTAGGCGATGCAGCCATCGTTGACGGGCACGGTGCGGGGAACCAAGACAGTAAGCCCTGCGTCTTCAAGCTTACGAGTGAGGAGCTGAAGCAAAAGTCGGTTCATGAACACGCCGCCCGAGAGCGCGACGGTGTCGATGCCTTCGCGGGCGCAGATTTCGCTTGCGACTTGGGCCGATGCGCGTGCAATGGCGATATGGAAGTCGAGCGCGAGCTTGTCGGTCGGCGCGCCGGCCTCAATTCCCTCCAAAAGCGTCTCAAAAAATGGTCTTTGGTCCAAAACGAGGGAGCTATCCGAGGCCGCCTGGACAGTTAGTTCAGATACGTATTTTTGTGATGGGCTCTGGGTGGCAAAAGCCGTCTTTGAACACCCCAAATGGGTCGATTTGGGGTGTTCGGCAGACATATTCGCCGCTAACGGGGTGTCTGGAGAGCTCTTTTTAGTCCAAATGGGGCCAAAAATGCCGGATAGGGGGTCTGTAGATAATACGTATCTGAACAAACTGTCCAGCGATATTGAAGCGGATGCGGATACACCCGCCTGATTGCCAGTGGAATGGCTGTTTTCGTCGTCAAAAGTGCGCCAAGCGGCGGCCTCGAGCTCGATGGCGGGTTCGCCCTCGTAGGTTGCAGCGCCGCAGATGCCCAGGATCGCGGCCGCAGCGTCGAACAAGCGGCCCATGCTGCTCGTGCGCGGGCTGTTGATGTTCCGCTCGATCATCGTGGTCGTCACGCTACGTGTTTGCTCGTCAATGCTATCCAAAAGTGGGGCGGCGCCCGGATGTTCGAGTAGGCCGAGTTCGCTCAGCAGGGCAAAGGCGTTGCGTCGGGGGTCGCGCACGGATGCGGCCCCGCCGGGGAGTGCCCAGGTACGCAGGTGTGCGGCGCGCTCAAAATCGGCAAGGCCGGCGACAAGAAATTCGCCTCCCCAAATGGTCCCGTCGGTGCCGGCGCCTGTGCCATCGAAGGCGATACCCAGAACGCGTGCATCGGGCGCAAGCTGGCCCGCAGCGATGGCCTCGGCCATCACGCTCGCGATGTGCGCGTGATGGTGCTGGACTTCGATAAGTGGCAGGCCCTGTTCCCGCGCCTGCTCGCGCGCCCATTGGCTCGATAGGTAACTGGGGTGTAGGTCGCAGGCCAGCGCGGCGGGCACTAGGTCAAAAAGGTCTTCCAGGCGCGTACGCGCGGCGTTCCACGCATCGAAAGTCGCGCCGTTTTCGACATCTCCAATATGCTGCGACACAAAACAAGCCGCAGGACCGTCCGAGTCCTCGCGTGTGAGTGCAATCGTGGCTTTTTGCTGCGGGCCGCAGGCGAGTACGCAAGGCGCGGCGCTGGCGAGTGCCGGCAACGGCAACGGCTGCGGGGCGTACCCGCGAGCGCGGCGCACGGGCATAACGGCACCGTCGACCACACGTACTACGGAGTCGTCGTAGCGCGAGAGGATCGCGCGGTCATTGCCGAGCAGCGCATCGGCGATACCGGCGGCAACGAGGTGCTCCCAAGCAAGATTGTCGTCGGTCTCGATAGGCTCTTCGCTCAAGTTACCGCTGGTCATGACAAGTGCGTGCATGCCATGGGTTTCTGCCGCGGCAAGCAACAGATGCTGAAGCGGGGTATAGGGGAGCATGACGCCGAGTTCGGGCAGATCGTGCGCAACGGACGGTGCGAGTTCGAGAGCATCGGAGAAATCTCCCTCGCCAGCACCACGCCGGCGCAGCAGCACGATGGGGCGGATGCTGCCGGCCAGCAAGTCGCGCTCGGCATCATCGACATGGCACAGGCGCTCGGCGCCGCCAAGGTCGCGCACCATAACAGCAAGCGGTTTGTTGCTGCGGCGCTTGCGACGGCGCAGCTCGGTCACCGCCTGTTCGTTGGCGGCGTCGCAAGCCAGATGGAATCCGCCCAGGCCCTTGATGACAACAATGCCACCGGCCGCAAGTAATTCAACACAGCGCTCGATAATGGCGTCGCTGGCCTCGCGCGTGTCGCCGACAGCCGGCATCACCCCCGAGTTTTCGAGCTCCATATCGCCCGCCGCCTCGCGCCAGGTAATATGCGGCCCGCAGTCAAAACAGGCATCGGGCTGCGCATGGAACCGCCGGTCTAGTGGGTTGGCGTACTCCGCAGCGCACTCAGGACACATGGGAAAGTGGTCCATGGACGTGGCCGCTCGGTCGTAAGGCAGCGATCGGATGATGGTAAAGCGCGGCCCACAGTTGGTGCAGTTAATAAAGGGGTAGTGATAGCGTCGGTCGGCGGGGTCGAACAGCTCGCGCAAGCAGTCGTCGCAGGTAGCGATATCGGGCGAGATGAGCGTCGTATGCGCAGTCTGATCCTGTGACGCCACGATGCGAAAGCCCTGCTCGTCGGCGGCATCCCAAGTGCCGGGTTCCAAATCCGCAACGACAACGCACTCCACGCGGGCTGCCGCAGGCGCGTGGTCCGACAGCGCGGCAACAAAGCCGTCGAGCGCCTCGGCGCAAGCGTGCGCCTCGATATGCACGCCGTCGCCCGCGTTGAGCACCCAACCGCAGATGCCGTGCGCCATGGCCTCGCGATACACAAACGGTCGCATGCCAACGCCCTGCACAATGCCCGTCACATGAATATGCACATGCCGCATGCGACTCTCCCTCATCAAAACTGACCAAAAAGGGACAGGTTTATTTTGGTAGGTAAAACGTTAAACTTGCCAAAACAAACCTGTCCCTTTTTGGCAGGTGCGTTGCGGAAAATCCCGCTACAGTCCCAGGCTTTGCCCGGTGGCGGCGCAGGTGAGTTCACCGTGCTTAACGCCGCGCAGGCCCAGCAATCGGTCTGCCAGCTCGTAGACGCGTTCGCCGCGACCCTTGAGCGCCAGAATCTCCAGACAGTTGTGGTGGTCCAGGTGCACGTGCATGGTCGAGACAATCTCGTCGGTATAGTCGTGCTGCACCTCGTCCAGACGGCGCGTCAGATCGCCGGTATGGTGGTCATAGATCATGGTGAGCGAACCGATGACCTGCTCATCGGGCGTGCGCATCTGCTCCTTGGCGATCGAGGCGCGAATCAGGTCGCGCACGGCCTCGGAGCGGTTGGCCACGTCGCCGCGGCGCGCGATCTGTTCGTCAAAACGGCGCAGCAGGTCGTCCGGTGCGGTAACCGAAAAACGGACCAGCTCGGAGCCGGAACCACTACAGTGGCAGCCCGCGTCACCGTCCGCCCCGTGCGGATGCTCGTGCTCGTACCCGCAGCCGTGCTCGTGTTCGGCCACGTTACACCAGCTTCACGGAGCCGACGGAGTTGTGGTCGGCCTCGATGGCCTCTTCGTAGTCCTCGAGTGCGCCGTGGGCCTCGTGCAGCGCGGCCATGGCTGCCTCGAGCTTGGCGCCGATGCGCTCCATGTCAAAATTCTCGGTCGCATGCAGCAGCTGATGGCTCCACTCGTGAGCGAGCTCGATGGTGTCGTCGATCTGCTTGACGCTCATGGCAAGCTGGCTCATGTTCATTCCAACGTCATGCATGGGAAATCTCCTTTTGTATGGGGCAGTTCAGTGGTTCAGATTTTACTACGCCCACTCTGTGCGCAGCTGCATAAGAAAACGGGTGCGAGTCTGTGCGACTCGCACCCGTTCACTGGGGGCTGTTTGTAACTACCATACTATCCATGGTCGCACGCGCCGCACCCGGCAGTCCGGCGAGCGGTGCAAAACCGCTCATGGACGGCGGGTAAGTAACAAGCGTATTACAGATGCTTCTCCAGCAGCGCCTGCAGCCTCGCCTTGGGCAGAGCGCCAACCGAGCGGTCAATCTCTTCGCCGTTCTTAAACACAATCAGCGTGGGGATGCTCATGACGCCATGCTTCATGGTCAGCTCTTGGTTGTCGTCGACGTTGCATTTGGCAACGGCAAGCTTGCCCGCCAGCTCATCGGCAACCTCGTCAACGATGGGCGAGAGCGATCGGCAGGGCCCGCACCACGGTGCCCAAAAATCGACCAGCACGGGCAGGCTGCCGTTAACGATGGAATCGAAGTTCTCGGGGGTAATCTGCTTAATGTCAGCCATGGTGACCTCCATAATGTGACGCGGCTCAGCCGCGTAAAACTCAGTACGACCGTGCTTATACCCAGCCGCCCGCAAAGCAACCACTCGCAGGCGGCTCTTTTATATAATGGTGGGCACGCAAACGATTGGAGAGCGCATGTCCACGTCACAAAGCCAGAAAAAAGAAGCCATCGCCCAGGCGGCCGAGCAGGAGCTCACATCGCTTGCGGTCCGTGGCGTGCGCATCGTGGGCAACGCGTGCTCGCCGATCGTTCTAGTCAAAGGCGATTTGGACGAGGCCGAGCGTTCGGGTGGCGAGCTTGCCGCCGGCCCGGATGGTGCGGCGTTGCGCAAGGCGCTTGGGGCCATCGGCTACGCGCCCGAGGATTTTTGCGTGCTGGCAAGCGTCGCCGGCACAGGCGACGGAGCGGTCGCGGTGGGCGAGACTCTGCCGTGCGAACTGTTCCGCGAGGCGCTTGAGGCCTTGGACCCCGAGGCGGTGCTACTGCTCGACAACAACGCGGCTGACGCCATGCGCGAGACCTACGCCGATATGCTCGTGGCAATCGATGACTTCGACACCGCCATGCTCAAGCCCGGCCTGGTCGCCCATGTGCAGGGCCGCCGCGTGCTCGCGCTCGACGGCTTTGAGGCGGCGCTGACCGACAAGGCGGCCAAGCAGCGCATGTGGGCCTACATCAAGCAGCTGACCCCGGCGGCCGCGCCGCTGTAGCGAGGCTGGCGGCAGCCCTTACATCACAGCGCGCAGCTCAAACCGATCGCCGTTAATGCGGAACTGGCAGTTACCGTTCATGCGTTCGACGGCAAGTTTGATACTCTTGGTGCCAAAGCCGTGGCCCGCATGCTCGGTCACGGGCATGCCGTCGACCATGCGCGGCGCGCGGCCAAACGTGTTGGAGACTAACAGCAACAGCTGGCCGTCCTCAAGTCGCAGGTCAAGGTCGACGAATCGCTTTCCTTGGGGTGCGGCGCTTGCGGCGGTGATAGCGTTTTCCAAGGCATTTGAGAGCACGCTAAACAGGTCGGCGTCACCTACGTGGATGGTTTCGGGTATGGCGGCGCGCAGGTTGGCGGTAATGCCGTTTCTATTGATATCCGAGTTAAATGACGAAAGCGCGATGTTTACGGTCTCGTTGGCACAGAAGCGGCGTACGGCGGTTCGGTCGCCGGCTTCGCAGAGCTCATCGATGCGTTTGAGCGCCTCGTCGGTGTGGCCCTCCTCAATTAAAGTTGCCAGGCCGCGTAGGAAGTGGCGCATATCGTGGCGAAGAATCGACAACTCGCGCCCAGATTGACGCCAAGCCTCGAGCTCTTTGATGGCGGCGCTGTCGCGGGTTTCGAGCATCCAACGCTCTCGCTCGGCGGTTTCCTTTTCTTCGTATTCGCGCAGGTAGACGGCAAGAAACATAAGATAGAAGGCACAGAGCGCAAATGCCAAAAACTCAACTGTCACCACCGAGCCCGAGTGGAACAGCGTGGTGTAGACGTTGGTGGCGTAGTCAAAGATGTAATAGACGAGCGGCAGGATTAAAAGGATGCCCAGCTCGGTGGGGCTTTTAATCGCCAGGCGGGGTCCAATGTCGCCGGCCCAATGCAGCAGGACGGCAAAGACGGCGAGCGTGGTAGCGATGCGTGCCAGATAGTACGCGATCTGAGAATCGGTTGCGGCAAAGGCGGCGATGCCCATCCAGTTGCTGAACTGACAGCTCAGATAGGCGCTGGTGACGCCCAATGCCGCGAGCAGCGGGCTCAGGCGGTAGCGCGCACACAGGTAGACGGTAAGCGGCAGGTGCACGACGAGCGGATAGACCTGACGGGCAAAAAGCTCTCCGCCAACGACATTGGCGATCGAAAAGGCAGCGCCGGTTGCGGCTCCGACCCCCACCAACTCGAGTGCATGGCGTCGATTGATTTCGATACCGCACAGCGCCGCCGAGGCAAAGACGCCAAATAGTAGCGTTGTGGCGTGGTGGATTGCCCAAAGGACCATTTCGACCGAGGAGATCATCAGCGCCTCCCGCCCTCGAAGCGCACCGCAAAGTAGGCGTCTTGGAACCCCTGCTTGCTGCTGCGCGACAGCGGAATGCACGCGCCGGAGCGCATGACGATGTCCGTGCGATCGAAGTGGTCGATGTTGCGCAAGTTGACCTGGTAGCTACGGTGGCATTTAAAGAAGGTGGCATTTTGCGCCAAACGGTCCTCGACGCTGCGGAACGACTCGAGTGCCTCGATATCGCGTCCGTCGCGCAGGTGGAAGACCACGTGCTTGTTGCGCGCCTCGGCATATTCGATGTCGGACAGGCGCAGGGCGTGGTAGCCAAAGGACGTTTTGATCACGAGCTCGTCGGTTGCCGCCGGGCGCATGCTCGAAAGCTCGTCGAGTAACTGCGTCAGGCGCTCGTAAGTCACGGGCTTGAGCAGATAGTCGAAGGCGCGGACCTCGTAGGACTCCAGTGCAAACTCGGGCGACGAGGTGAGAAACACCAGACGCACGGCGGTATCGGCCTGGCGCAATTCGCGCGCGGTGTCCATGCCGTTGACGAGCGGCATGATCATGTCGAGCAGGATGATGTCGGCGCGCGATGCGGCATGGCGAGCCAGCAGGTCCTCGCCGCGCGTGACGAGCGCAACATCGACCGCCGTGCCCGTCTCAGTCGACCAACGGTCGATCATCCGGTGCAGTCTATCTAGAAAAGCGACGTCGTCGTCGCAGGCAATAATCTTGAGCATTCGGCCCCCTTAGTAATTCGATTTTGCCACATTGGGCGCGTGCCGCTCGCGGGGGAGCGCCCGTTCGTGCCTCATGGTGCGCAACTCGCGCCGAGCGGTATTGCGGTGGCGAAAGATGCCTCCTGCGCTATCGAGAGCTCGGCTATCCTCAGCTTGCCAGTTCGAAAATGGACCTGCCGCATGATCGAATCTTTATTTCAACTTTACACCTAGGTTTACAGCTGTCTTGTCAGCTGTAAACCTAGGTGTCATACTAAAGCCCCAAGATTCGCCAAAAGAGAGGGGCCTTGATGGCACAGAGCGCGAACATGGATGCATCGGAGCTTGCACGCGACATTGCGGCCGGCCTGGCATCGGCAACGACGGCAACGGAGCGCGCGGCATTGGTGCCCGCAGAGCTCGTCGAGGCCATTCAGCAACTTAAAACCCAACGTGACGCGGTGATCCTGGCACACTATTACGTGGCGCCCGAGGTCCAGGCTGTGGCCGATTACGTCGGTGACAGCTTCTATCTGGCAAAGCTTGCCAAGAGCCTGCCGCAGCAGACCATCGTGCTGTGCGGCGTGGAGTTTATGGGCGAGAGCGCCAAGCTGCTCAATCCCACCAAGACGGTGCTGCTGCCCGAGCCGGGCGCGGACTGCCCCATGGCTCATATGGTCAAGCGCGAGACAGTCGATGCGGCGCGCGCCGAGTACGGCGATGACCTTGCCGTGGTCTGCTACGTCAACTCCACGGTCGAGATCAAGAGCTGGAGCGACGTGTGCGTCACCAGTTCCAACGCCGTCAAGATCGTGTCCGAGCTGCCGCAGCAGCACGTCCTGTTCATCCCCGATCAAAACCTGGGTCGCTTCGTAGCCGAGCAGGTGCCGCAAAAGCACGTCATTCTCAACAATGGCTACTGCCCGCGTCATCACATCATCACCGTCGAGCAGATCGTCGATGCGACGGAGGCCCACCCCGACGCGCTCGTGCTGGCGCATCCCGAGTGCAAGGCCGACGTTCTTGCCGAGGCCGACTACATCGGCTCCACCGCCGGCATCATCAAGTACGCCGAGGAGTCGGACGCGAGCGAGTTCATTATCGTGACGGTCCGTGGCGTGCTCTACGAGCTCGAGCGCCGCTGCCAGGGCACCGGCAAGAAGTTCTACTTCCCCGCGGTGCAGCCCACCTGCGTCAACATGGATCTCATCACGCTCGAAAAGCTCGTGCGCTGCCTGGAGACGGGCGAGGGCGAGGTGCAGATTGGCGTGTCGGACGAGGCCGCCGATCAGGCCAAGCTCACGCTCGACCGCATGCTCGAGTACGCAGCGCGCTAGAACAATGCGGCATGAGGGACGGTCCCTTATGTCACATTCAAGGGAGAGGATTCCTGTGGAAACCAAGCAATACCCCGATATGGAGTGCGACGTCGTTATTGCCGGCTGCGGCGTAGCGGGCCTGTATGCGGCTCTCAACCTGCCGACGAGCATGCGCGTGATCATGCTCTCCAAGGGCGCTGTCGACGAGTGCGATTCGATGCTCGCGCAGGGCGGCATTTGCGTGCTGCCCGAGGGCTCGGACTACGATGCCTTCTTTGAGGACACCATGCACGCCGGCCACTACGAGAACCGCCGCGAGAGCGTCGACATCATGATCCGCTCGAGCCGCTCGGTCATCAACGACCTGCTGGCGATGGGCGTGGACTTTGAGCGCAAGGCCGACGGCAGCCTCGACTTTACCCGCGAGGGCGCGCACAGCCGCCCCCGTATTGCCTTCCATGCCGACATTACGGGCAAGGAGATTACGACCAAGCTGCTCCAGGCCGTTCGCAAGCTGGATAACGTGCAGATTTTGGAGCACGTGGCCATGACCGACATCCTGACGGGCGAGCGTGACGGCGCCACGGTGTGTGCCGGTGTCGTCGCCGTTCCCGTGGACGAGGACAACTCGGTTCGTCCCGCCGACGAGCTGGCAAATGCCGCCGAGGGCGCGCATGCCGGCGAGCCGTTTAAGATCCATGCCCGCCACACGCTGTGGGCAACGGGCGGCATCGGCGGCGTATACGACCACTCGACCAACTATCCGCAGCTCACGGGCGATGCCTGCTACATCGCTCAGGAGCATGGCATTAAGATGGAGCACCTGGACTACGTGCAGATCCACCCCACGGGACTGTTCTCGCCGCAGCCAGGCCGCACCTTCCTGATCAGCGAGAGCTGCCGCGGCGAGGGCGCGATTTTGCTCAACGCCGCCGGTGAGCGCTTTACCGACGAGTTGCAGCCGCGCGATGTGGTCGCCGCCGCCATCCGCGAGCAGATGAAGCAGGACGGTACCGAGCACGAGTGGCTGAGCTTTGCCCCCGTCGAGCGCGATGTAGTGACCGGGCACTTTGCCAACATTCGCGCACGCTGCCTGGAGGACGGCCGCGACATCTTGGACGAGCCCATCCCCGTTACGCCTACGCAGCACTACTTTATGGGCGGCGTGTGGGTCGACAAGGACGGCCGCACCTCGATGCCCGAGCTCTACGCAGCCGGTGAGACGGCCTGCAACGGCGTGCACGGCAAGAATCGCCTGGCTTCCAACAGCCTGCTCGAATCCCTAGTCTGGGGTCGCCGCGCTGCTTGGCGTATGCGCACCGGCGAGTCGCTTGCCGTGGAGCGGGCGGGCGAGCCCGCGCTCGATGGACGCCATCGCGCCCTGAGCGCCGATACCCTGGCGATCGATGATTTGGCCCGTGCCGCCGGCACGCAGGCCGTGGAGGAGTAGACCATGAATCCCATTACCATGAAGCTCGTCGTCGATGATCTGATTCTGCAGGCCCTGCGCGAGGACATCACGTTTGAGGATGTGAGCACGGCGAGCGTGTGCCCCACGGCGCGCCCCGCTACCGTGGAGCTTATCGCCAAGGCCGACGGCATCATCGCCGGCTTGGATGTGTTCGCTCGCACCTTTGAGCTGCTGGATCCGCAGAGCTCGGTGCTGTTTGATGTTGCCGACGGTGACGAGGTGCACGCCGGCGACCACGTGGGCCAGGTGCGCGGCGATGCGCGCGTGCTGCTTTCGGGCGAGCGCGTGGCGCTTAACTACCTGCAGCGCATGAGCGGTATCGCTACCTATACGCACAGAATGGCAGCGGCGCTCGAGGGTACCAAGACCGTGCTCGTCGACACACGCAAGACCACGCCGGGCATGCGCGTGTTTGAGAAGGCGGCGGTTGAGATCGGCGGTGGCAGCAACCACCGTTACAACCTGTCGACGGCCGTCATGCTCAAGGACAACCATATCGACGCCGCCGGTGGCGTGGCGCGCGCGATTGAGATGGCGCGCGCCCATGCATCGTTTACCACGACGGTCGAGATTGAGTGCGAGAACCTGGACATGGTACGCGAAGCCGTGGAGGCCGGTGCCGACATTATCATGTTCGACAACATGACCCATGACGACATGGCCGCCGCCATCGAGCTTATCGCCGGTCGCGCCAAGACCGAGTGTTCGGGCAATGTGGACGCCGACAACATTCGCGCCCTGGCTGATCTGGGCGTCGACTACATTAGCTCGGGCGCCCTGACGCACTCCGCGCCGATCCTCGACCTCTCGCTTAAGCACCTGCGTCTGCTGGACGGTAAATAATGAACGCCCGCGAGCGTCGCCGTGCCATCATGGCCGTGCTCGAGGGAGCCAAGGGGCCCGTATCGGGCGGCGCGCTTGCCCGCGAGGTGGGTGTGAGCCGCCAGGTCGTGGTGCAGGACATCGCCCTGCTGCGCGCCGATGGGCACGATATCGTGGCGACCAACCGTGGTTATGTGCTGCAGGAGGCTCCCAGCAGCCCCGCCGTGCCCACGCGCTTGGTCAAGGTTCGCCACAGCGTGGAGCAGGCGGGCGACGAGCTTACGAGTATCGTCGACGCAGGTGGCGCCGTGCTCAATGTGATCGTCAACCATCGTGTGTACGGCAAGATCACGGCCGACCTGGACATCCGCAACCGCCGCGATGTCGAGCGCTACCTAGAGGGCATCGCCAGCGGCAAGAGCTTCCCGCTGCTGACGGTGACCAGCGGCTACCACTTCCATCGCATTGCGGCGGAAGACGAGCAGACCCTCGACGAGATCGAGGCCATACTCAAGGAGAAGGGCTACTTGGCGGACCTAATGCCCTACGAGGATGATCTCTCTTAGCCGACGCTGCAAACGCCCCCAAGCGGCAATTTGACGTTCAATCGTCGGTCGCGTACCCAAAGTACGCTTCCCTCCTCTTTCACGTCACCTTGCTCGCTTAGGGGCGTTTTCGCTGACGTGAGTTCAACCTGCGACGGTGCCAAATTAGTTATCCGCACAAAAAAAGGAGGCCTCCGCGGCGATGCGGAGGCCTCCTTTTTTTGTGCACGGTGTACTTTTGAGTGTGCAAGTGGGGAGTTGTTACTCCTCGACGATCTCGGTGATCGCGCCGGCGGGGCAAGCGTCCTGGCAAGCGCCACAGGCGACGCAGGAGTCCTCGTCAGCGACGGTAGCGACGTCCTGGAGCTCCAGAACGCCAGCGGGGCAGGAGTCGACGCAAACGCCACAAGCGATGCACTCGTCGGCATCAATTACGGGATGAGCCATGGTAGTTTCCTCTCTGTTGACCGACGCTACAGGCGATGCGCGTCGGTTTGATTCGGGCAAAAACATACCACGGGAGCGACCGTTTGCAATACCCTCTGGCCGGCATCTTCATACCGTTCGCCGAGTATGCCAAGGTTTACTAAAAAACACGCAGGTGGGGCCGCTGAGCTGCGTAAATGTTAGCTAAAGGTGACTTGAGATATTGAGCTATTAAGCGCGCCTGCGGAAAGGGCATCCCGTTATTTGGCCGAAAAACGGGTCGCAGCTTCCGGTTGGACCGCCCGGCGGAAACTGTGTCCCAGAATTCGCGCTCAGACCGGGATACCCTTTCCGCAAGGCAGCCCCAGGCACCTTCGGACCCAAACCTCAGCCATCTCTACATAGATCTCAATAGATTTGCCGAGAACTCAATCAGCGCATCTACCTGCGCATTTAAGAACCTAAACTCTCAGCAATAAGAAATCTTATATGAATTGACTTAGATTTTGTATATTCCAGCCCATAAGGGGATACACTACATCCTGAAAGACAAGCCGAAGCGCCGCGCGACAGACCGTCGAGGCGACGCGAACGCAAAAGAGAGAGGGAATTTCTAATGAGTAAGATTCTTGGTATCGACCTTGGTACTACCAACTCCGCCATGGCCGTTCTCGAGGGCGGTTCTCCGACCATTATCGTGAACGCCGAGGGCGACCGCACCACCCCGTCCGTCGTGGGCTTCCGTGCCGACGGCGACCGCGTTGTGGGTAAGGCCGCTAAGAACCAGGCTGTCACCAACCCCAAGAACACCGTGTTCTCCATCAAGCGCTTCATGGGCCGCAAGTACTCCGAGTGCACCTCCGAGATCAAGACCGTGCCGTATGAGGTCAAGGAGGGCCAGGGTGGCCGTGCCGTCGTCGACATCGAGGGCAAGGATTACACCGCCGAGCAGGTGAGCGCCATGACGCTCGCAAAGATGAAGGCCGACGCCGAGAAGTATCTGGGCGAGACCGTCACCGACGCCGTCATCACCGTCCCGGCCTACTTCAACGACGCCCAGCGTCAGGCCACCAAGGACGCCGGTAAGATCGCCGGCCTCAACGTCAAGCGTATCGTCAACGAGCCGACTGCTGCTGCTCTTGCCTATGGCCTGGACAAGCAGGGCACCGACCAGCGCATCCTGGTCTTCGACCTGGGCGGCGGCACCTTCGACGTCTCCATCCTCGACCTCGCCGACGGCGTGTTTGAGGTTCTGTCCACCTCGGGCGACAACCACCTGGGCGGCGACGACTGGGATCAGCGCGTCATCGATTGGATGGCCGATAAGTTCCAGCAGGAGAACGGTGTCGACCTGCGTCAGGACCCCATGGCCCTGCAGCGTCTGAAGGAGGCCGCCGAGAACGCCAAGAAGGAGCTCTCCGCCGCCCAGCAGACCACCATCAACCTGCCGTTCATTACCATGAACCAGTCCGGCCCGCTGCACCTCAACTACACGCTGACCCGCGCCGAGTTCGAGAAGATCACCCGCGACCTGCTCGAGCGCTGCAAGCAGCCTGTCACCAACGCCCTGCGTGACGCCAAGCTTAAGCTCTCCGATTTGACCGAGGTCATCCTCGTCGGCGGCTCCACCCGTATGCCCGCCGTCCAGGAGCTCGTCAAGACCATGACCGGCAAGCAGCCCAACATGTCCGTGAACCCCGACGAGGTCGTTGCCGACGGCGCTGCCGTCCAGGGCGGCGTGCTCACCGGCGACGTCGAGGGCATCCTGCTGCTCGACGTTACCCCGCTGTCGCTGGGCGTCGAGACCATGGGCGGCATCATGACCAAGATGATCGACCGCAACACCACGATCCCGACCTCCAAGACCGAGGTCTACTCCACCGCTGCCGACAACCAGACCAGCGTCGAGATCAACGTGCTCCAGGGCGAGCGCGAGCTTGCCCGCGACAACAAGTCGCTCGGTAAGTTCCAGCTGACCGGTATCCCGGCTGCCCGCCGCGGCGTGCCGCAGATCGAGGTCACCTTCGACATCGACGCCAACGGCATCGTCAAGGTCTCCGCTAAGGACAAGGGCACCGGCAAGGAGCAGCAGATCACCATTTCCGGCTCCACCGCTCTGTCCGACGACGAAGTCGATCGTATGGTCAAGGACGCCGAGGCTCATGCCGAGGAGGACAAGAAGCAGAAGGAAGAGGTCGAGGTCCGCAACCAGACCGACAGCCTGTGCTACTCCACCGAGCAGACCCTCAACGAGCTGGGCGACAAGGTTTCCGCCGATGTGAAGTCCAAGGCCGAGGCCGCTATCGCCGACGCCAAGAAGGCGCTCGAGGGCTCTGACGTCGAGGCTATCAAGGCCGCCGGCGAGTCCCTGCAGTCCGTGGCCTACGAGCTGGCCCAGGTTGTCTACGCCGACGCTCAGCAGCAGACCGACGGTGCCGCCGGCGCCCAGCCTGCCGACGATGACGTCGTCGACGCCGACTACGAGGTTGTGGACGACGAGGACAAGTAATCATGTCCGCCCGTAAAGCTCGCACGGAGGCGGCCGCCGCTGGCGCCGCCCCCGTTGACTCTGAGGAGAAGGACGTGAAGATTCCCGTAGAGGCCGTCGACGATACCGAGGCCAACGAGGCCCCGGCCGCCGAGGCTGTCGAGAACCAGGTAGAGGATTCCAACAAGGAGGCGACGATGACCGAGGACGAGATGGTGGAAGCCGCTATCCGCGCCGGTGAGGAAGCCGCCGACAACGACTTTAAGCTCAAGTTCGAGCAGGCCCAAAAGGAGCTTGCCGACGTGCGCAATGAGCTCGATGCTGCGGCAGAGGCTCAGAAGGCCGCCGAGGACAAGGCAAAGGACGCTACCGAGCGCACCGCCCGTCTGCAGGCCGACTGGGAGAACTTCCGTCGCCGCACCGCCAACGAGCGCATCGCCGAGCGCGACCGCGCGACCGAGAAGCTTGTCACCGCGCTGTTGCCGGTGATCGACGATATCGAGCGCGCGATCGACCATGCCCGCAGCCAAGAGCTTTCCGACGACTTTAAGCAGTTCGTCGATGGCGTCGATGCGGTACATGCCAAGCTGCTCGATGTGTTTGCGCACGAGGGCGTTGAGCCTATCGACCCCAAGGGCGAGGCGTTCGATCCGCTCGAGCACCAGGCTGTGGGTCGCGTCGAGGACGCATCGCAGTACGACGAGACCGTCAACGATGTGTACCAGAAGGGCTACCGCATGGCGGATCGCATCCTGCGTTCCGCGATGGTGACGGTGACCTACGGTGGCGAGAAGCGCCCCGCACCGGAGCCCGAAGCGGCGCCCGAGGATGCTACGGCCGATACGGCCGAGAGCACCGAGGAGTAATTGAGAAGGGCCCCGGGGCAACACCCGGGGCCCTTTCTGGCCTAGTGCCATATGAAAGCATGGGCCGTCGTCTGCATGGACGGCGGACGTAACAGGAGAGGAGCTACGATGGCTGCAGGCAAAACCTTCTATGACATCCTGGGCGTATCCAAGAGCGCCTCCGACAAAGAGATCAAGAGCGCGTTTCGCAAGCTCGCGCAAAAATATCACCCCGATGCCGGCGGCGACGAGGCCAAGTTCAAGGAGATCAGCGAGGCGTACGAAACGCTTTCGGACGAGAAGAAGCGCAAAGAGTACGACCAGATGCTCATGTTTGGCGGCATGCCGGGCGCGGGCGGCGCGTATGGCGGCGGCTACGGTGCCGGCGCGGGCGCCAGCGGCTGGGGCGATATCTTCGACAGCATCTTTAGCGGCAACGGTGCCTGGGGCAGCGATTGGGGCTCGGGCTTTGCCGGGGCTGCGGGTAATGCCGGCGCGGGTCGCAGCCGTGCTCGCAAGGGCGGCGACCTGTCGCTGACCGTCGATGTGACGGCTGAGGACGCGTTTCGCGGTGTGACGCACAAGGTTACCTACCGCATTCCCTCGACGGGCGAGCAGCAGACCATTACGGTCTCGGTGCCCGCGGGCGCGGTCGACGGTGGCAAACTGCGTTACAAGCGTCGCGGCGAGTACGGCGTTGCCGGCGGCGAGCGCGGCGACCTGGTCGTGACCACGCACGTGGAGGAGCATCCGCTGTTTAAGCGTAAAGGTGCCGACGTGACCATGGAGGTACCGGTCTCGGTCTACGAGGCGGCGCTCGGCTGCACGGTGGACGTGCCGACGCCCGGCGGTGCGACGGTTCGTCTGAAGGTGCCTGCGGGTACCCAGACGGGCAAGAAGTTCCGCTTTAAGGAAATGGGGGCGCCCGACGTTAAGCACCGTGGCCGTACGGGCGCGTTGCTCGTCGAGATCAAGGTGCAGGTCCCCACGAACCTATCCGATGACGAGCGCGATGCCATGACCAAGCTGCGCGAGGCCGACACGCGCGACTATCGCGAGAAGGTCAACCGTTACAAGGCGACGTACTAGGGCGGTCGTGGCGCACGCCCGCGCCCGCGGGCTTATGATGGACGATAACGAGACGGAAAGGGGTCAGGTAGCATGGCCGAGGACAATAGGAACAAACCGCTGTACATGATCAGCGTGGCGGCCGAGCTGACCGGCATGCATCCGCAGACCCTGCGCGTCTACGAGTCCAAGGGCCTGGTGAATCCTCAGCGCTCGGGCGGTAACACGCGCCTGTATTCGCGTGCCGATATCGAGCGTCTGGAACTCATCAATCAACTGACCGACGAGGGCATCAACCTTGCCGGTGTGGTGCGTATCCTCGATATGAAGGAGCGCGCCGAGGAACGCGAGCGCGAGAACGAGAAGCTCCGCGCCCGCGTACGCCAACTCGAGGATGAGCTGCACGAGTACAAGATGCAGAAGAAGATCACCGCCCTTGCCCCGCGTGACGGCTCGGTTAACCCCGAGCAAGTCATGCGCAAGCTGCTGGGCGCCGGCGGAGACTTATAGTTACGCGGTTTTTCCAAACCGCGTAACGGCTCGACGCTGCGCGGGCCGCATTTGGACAATCTGACGTTCAACTTCAAGGGCGCGACCAGAAGGTCAGCGCCCTTTCGTTTCACGTCACCTTGTCTCAAATGCGACCCGCTCGCTGTCCGTCCTCTACCTGCGGCGTTGCTTTGGTTGGCACTTGGGGACGTTCCTTTTGTGCCGGCACTTTGGGACACTCCTTGTCAAGAGAGCGATGCAAGGGGTTCGTCCTGTACTTTACCTAGATAAAGTGAACGTGCAGATTCGTAACCCACGCGCAACCGTTCTATGGCACGATATTGAACGAATGTATGCTATGCGCCCAAATCTTTTGGGCAGAGTGGGAGACAGTATGGTCAAGCTGTACGAGGACGGCATCTACCTGCGCGGCGGCAGCGAGGTTGTGCCTGCGGCCGAGGCTGCCGAGCGCGGTATTACGCAGACGCCCGAGGATGCCAAGCGTGGCACTATCGCGTATTCGATCCTCCAGGCACACAATACGTCCGGAGATCCCGAGGCGCTCAAGATTCGCTTCGACGCCATGGCGAGCCATGACATCACCTTTGTCGGCATCATCCAGACGGCGCGCGCCTCGGGCATGGAGCAGTTCCCGCTGCCCTACGTGCTCACCAACTGCCATAACTCGCTGTGCGCCGTGGGCGGTACCATCAACGAGGACGACCACGTCTTTGGCCTCTCGGCTGCCAAGAAGTACGGCGGCATCTTCGTTCCGCCGCACATCGCCGTCATCCACTCCTTTATGCGCGAGAACTTTGCCGGTTGCGGCAAGATGATCCTGGGCTCCGACTCGCACACCCGCTACGGCGCCCTGGGCACCATGGCCGTGGGCGAGGGCGGCGGCGAGCTGGCCAAGCAGCTGCTGCGCGACACCTACGATGTCGCCTACCCCGGCGTCGTCGCCATCTACCTCACGGGTTCCCCGCGCCCCGGCGTTGGTCCGCACGACGTGGCGCTCGCCATCATCCGCGCCGTCTTTGCCAAGGGCTACGTCAAGAACAAGGTCATGGAGTTCGTGGGCCCCGGCATCTCGAGCATGACGACCGACTACCGCAACGGCGTCGACGTCATGACCACCGAGACCACCTGCCTTTCCTCCATCTGGGCAACCGACGAGGACACGCACGCGTTTTTGACCATGCACGGTCGCGGCGACGACTACCGCGAGCTCAAGCCCGCCGATGTCGCCTACTACGACGGCTGCGTCGAGGTCGATCTGTCGAGCATCAAGCCCATGATCGCCCTGCCGTTCCATCCTTCCAACGGCTTTGAGATCGATGAGCTCAACGAGAACCTCGAGGACATCCTGCACGAGGTGGAGCTCGAGGCTGCCAAGATCGGCGAGGGCAAGACGCACTTTAGCCTGCTCGACAAGGTCGTCGACGGCAAGCTGCACGTGCAGCAGGGCGTTATCGCCGGCTGCTCGGGCGGCAACTACGACTCCGTGGTCCAGGCTGCCCGCGTGCTCAAGGGCGCCAACACCGGCTGCGGCGAGTTCTCGCTGTCGGTCTATCCCACGAGCCAGCCCGTGGCGCTCGAACTTACGCGCCGTGGCTATATCTACGACCTTATGGAGGCCGGCGCGATCGTGCGCACGGCATTCTGCGGCCCGTGCTTTGGTGCCGGCGACACGCCTGCCAACAACGGCCTGTCCATCCGCCACACCACGCGCAACTTCCCCAACCGCGAGGGTTCCAAGCCGGGCAATGGCCAGCTGAGCGCCGTGGCCCTGATGGATGCCCGCTCCATTGCGGCGACGGCTGCTAACGGCGGCGTCCTGACGCCGGCGACCGACCTGCCCGAGGAGACTTGGGACGAGGCCTGCGAGTACACCTTTGACGACGCGCCGTACAAAAAGCGCGTGTACTGGGGCTTTGGCAAGGCGGAGCCGGCCGATGAGCTGGTCGAGGGCCCCAACATCAAGCCGTGGCCCGCGATGGAGCCCCTCGGCGACGACATCCTTCTCAAGGTGTGCTCCAAGATCATGGACCCGGTCACCACGACTGACGAGCTGATCCCATCGGGCGAGACGAGCTCCTTCCGCTCCAACCCGCTGGGCCTGGCCGAGTTTACGCTGAGCCGTCGCGATCCGGCATACGTGGGTCGCTCCAAGGAGGTCGACGCCGTGGAGAAGCGCCGCGTGGCCGGCGAGGCCGCGGGCGACCTGGCGGCACTCGATGCCGAGCTTGCCGGTGTGTTCGAGGCACTGGCCGGCGTGGGTGTCGCGGCCGATGCCAAGGCGACCGAGTACGGCTCCATGCTCTATGCCAAGAAGCCCGGTGACGGTTCCGCCCGCGAGCAGGCCGCGAGCTGCCAGCGCGTAATTGGCGGCCTGGCCAACATCGTCCACGAGTACGCCACCAAGCGCTATCGCTCAAACGTCATGAACTGGGGCATGGTGCCCTTCCAGATGGAGGCCGAGCCCAACTTTGAGGTGGGCGACTACGTCTTTGTGCCGGGCATCCGTGCCGCGCTCGATGGCGACCTCAAGAACATCGCCGCCTACGTGGTGCGCGCCGATGGTGCGGTCGAGCAGATTGAGCTCTACATTGCCGATATGACGGCCGAGGAGCGCGCCATCGTCAAGGCCGGCTGCCTCATCAACTACAACAAGTTCAAGACCGCTGCCGAGTAACGCACTTAATTGTCCGCCCGGGGCTTACCCTTTCCCGCCCGCTCACGCGCTTCGCGAGGGTCGCGTTCGGGAAAGGGTAAGCCCCGGACTACATTTCTGCGTTCTCGTTGGGTCTTGAGGGACGCTAAAAAAGACTGGGACCACCACAAAGGGGGCAGTGAACTGCACCCCGAAACTTGGACTGAATAAATAGCGACTACGCCGCAAGGGCC